>CANQUV010000004.1 GCA_947627135.1 uncultured Clostridia bacterium | reverse complement strand
TTCTTCTTTGAAAGGGTGTTTGCTGTGTCAAGACTGCTTATTGAAGGGGCTAAAAAGCTTTCGGGAGAAGTTGAAGTTCAAGGAGCTAAAAACAGTGCGTTGCCCATACTTGCGGCAACTATTTTGTGCAGAGGTGAAAACATACTGCATAATTGCTCGAATTTAAGCGATGTTGATGCAGCTGTTAAAATATTAAGATATTTAGGCGGTAAGGTAAGCCGTCATGATAAAACTATGTTAGTAAACACTGATGATATTCATCGGTATGATATACCTCACGGCTTAATGAGGGAAATGAGAAGTTCTATTGTTTTTTTAGGAGCAGTTTTATCTAGACATAAAAAAGCTATACTTTCTTTTCCCGGAGGCTGTGAATTAGGTCCAAGACCTATTGATTTACATTTAAAGGCTTTAAGACAGATGGGTGCAACTATTAAGGAATATCACGGTATTCTTGACTGCTCTGCACCGAAAGGTCTTAAAGGAACAAGAATTGCACTTTCATTTCCAAGTGTAGGTGCAACGGAAAACATTATGCTTGCCGCAGTTAATGCAAACGGCACAACAACGATCACAAATGCTGCCCGCGAGCCGGAAATTTGTGATTTGGCAGATTTTTTAAATAAATGCGGTGCGAAAATTTACGGAGCAGGCGAGGGTACAATCGTTATTGACGGAGTCAGCAAATTGGAAAGCACCCAACATACTATTATTTCAGACAGAATCGTTACATCAACATTAATGTCCTGTGCTGCTATTACCGGTTCGGATATTATTATAAGAGGTATTGTTGCAGAGCATTTAGGATCTGTAATATCTACATTTGAAGAAGCAGGCTGTAAAATACTCTGTTCAAAGGGCAGTATGTATTTTCAGGCGCCGACAAAATTAAAAGCTGTAAAAAGTATCAGAACAATGCCGTATCCCGGTTTTCCAACAGACGCTCAAGCACCTGTTATGTCTGCTTTAACTGTTGCAGAGGGAACAACCTGTTTTGTTGAAAATATATTTGAAAGCAGATATAAACATGTTGGAGAGCTTGCAAGGCTTGGTGCAAATATTAAAGTTGAGGGAAAGGTTGCGGTAGTAGAAGGGGTAGATACTTTATCAGGTGCATTTGTTGAAGCACAGGATTTAAGGGGAGCTGCCGCTCTTGTTACCGCAGGACTTGCAGCAGATGGAATAACAGAAGTTGGAGGTATTAAATACCTTGAAAGAGGATATGAGAACTTTGAAGTTGTACTTTCAGGTTTAGGTGCAACGGTAAAAAAAGTATAAATTATAAAGGGAAGTTTAAAGAAAGGAGGGGTACCTCTTGAGTGGAAAAAATGACAGAAAGAAAATGATAAGAGAGGCAAAGAATTATCAGAGAGTAAGAAAAATTGAAGAGGAAAAAGGTAAGAAAAGCAGGTCTTATGATAAAGATAAAGCAGTAAAAAATTATTATAAGGCTAACAGAAACAATATCCGCAGCGTTTCTGAAAATTTGTCTTCTGATGTATATAATGATGATTTTTTTGTTGATGAAACAAAAATCAGAAAACAAAAAGCCGAAAAAATTAAAAAGGAAAAAAATAAAAATCAAAAGACCCCTCTATCCCCCAAAAAAAGAAGAGTTAAACATATAGTTACTTATGTTGTTATTTTTTCTGTTATTATAATTATAGGTATAATTTTATCTATGACCGTTCTTTTTAAAACTGAAAAAATAAGTGTTCAGGATAATACTTTATATGATGAGGAAAAAATTATACAGTTAAGTTCAGTTCAAATGGAGCAGAATATATTTCTTGCAAAGTTTTACTCAACACCCGAAAAAATAATTGAGGCACTGCCTTATATTGAAGATGCAAAAGTAGATTTTAAAATTCCCGATACAATTACAATAACAGTAAAAAACGCAGAACCTGCTTATGTTGTTGTAAGTAATAATCAGTTTTTCAAGGTAAGTGCAAAAGGAAGAATTCTTGAGGCTTCAGAACAGAATATTGAAAATCTTCCTATTACTTTATGTTCGGAGATAAAAAATGCCCAGATAGGTAAATATATAGAATACTCCGATGAAAATGTTAATAAAATTCTTAACGACATAAATAATTGTATTACAAAAAATAATTATGAGGGCATAAGCTATATAGATGTAAGAGATACTGCAAATATAAATATGATTTATGATAACAGAATAAAAATTCGCATAGGTTTGCCGGAAGATATCGAATATAAGCTAAAAACTGCTATGACAATTATTCTGGAAAAATTAGACCAAAACGGGGCGGTAAAATCAGAAGGTACGCTGAATGTATCAGAATGTAACTCAACTAAAAAATCATATTTTAAAGATGAAAAAATTAAACTAGATGTAACTGTTCCGACCAATTCAAATAATAATGCAACAGAGCAGACAACTACACAGCCTGCAACAGAAGCAAATACCGAAGATACTATTGATGACAGCTATACATGGCAGCCCTCCGATGACGGAGGATATTCTTCTAATGATAACAGCGTTGACTATTCAGGAAATTACTCGGAGGATAACAGTGGCGGCGACTATTCGGGTGATAACAGCGGCAGTGGTTACTCAGGTGATGATAACAGCGGCAGTGATTATTCAGCTAATGATAACAACGGCAGTGATTATTCCGGCGATTATTTATCAGATAACATCAGTAACAATGCGAATGATGGGTATAGTGATGAATAATATAAAAAAGAAACAAAAATATCATTATATGCTATATAATAAGACTATATATTATAAATTTAACTTAAAAAACATAAAAAATATGTCATAAATATAGATTTTATATGTATTTATAAAAAAATATATTGATATTTATTTAAAAATATGTTAATTTATTAAAGTAGTATATCTATATATAATTAGTTCTTTTGCGAAGTTAAAAGATATTTGGATTGAACATTAAGGAGGAAGTATAAATGGCATTCGATTTAGAATTGGAAAATGAATTTATGCCTGTTATTAAAGTTATAGGTGTTGGCGGCGGCGGCGGTAACGCTATTAACCGAATGATTAAAATGGCTGTTAAAAATGTTGAATTTATTGCAGTAAATACAGACGAACATGTACTTAGACTTTCTAAAGCAACAACAAAGGTTCAGATAGGCGAAAAAATGACCAGAGGTAAGGGCGCAGGATCTATGCCTGAGGTTGGTAAAAAAGCCGCTGAAGAAAGCAAAGATGAAATTTCTGCTTTACTTAAAGATACAGATATGGTATTCGTTACAGCCGGTATGGGCGGCGGAACAGGTACAGGAGCTGCTCCTGTTGTAGCAAAGCTTGCTAAAGATTTAGGTATCCTTACTGTTGCTGTTGTTACAAAGCCTTTTGCCTTTGAGGGCAAAAAGCGTATGGCACAAGCAGAGCAGGGTATTGCCGAACTTTCAACATGTGTTGATTCACTTATCATAGTTCCAAACGAAAGATTAAAATATTTTTCAGAGCAAAGTATTACATTACAGAACGCATTTGCAATTGCTGATGATGTACTGCGTCAGGGTGTTCAGAGTATTTCAGACCTTATCCTTGTTCCCGGTATGGTAAATCTTGACTTTGCTGATGTTACTTCAGTTATGAAAGACGCCGGCTATGCTCACATGGGCATGGGTAATGCAACAGGCAGAGATAAGGCTACTGTTGCCGCAGATATGGCTATTTCCAGTCCTCTTCTTGAAACATCAATAGACGGTGCCATGGGTGTTATTATTAACATTACGGCTTCTCCTGATATCAGTCTTGATGATATTGACGCAGCATCCACAATGATTAAAGATAAAGTATCTGAAGATGCAAATATTATTTGGGGTGCTGTTATCGATGAAAAAATGGAGGACGCCATCAGCGTAACAGTTATAGCAACAGGATTTGATGCAGAGGGTAATTCAATAGAGAAAAAGAATGAAGGGAACAATGTTCTTGTAGATTCAAAAAGCAACAATGTTGAAAAAACCGAAGAAGATGAAGACGATACATTCTACGATATTATGTCTATTTTTAATAAGTAATTTTTAATAATTGTGCGGCAGTTTAGTGAGAACTGCCGCTTTTTTTAAAAAGAATAAAAATCAGTGAATTAAGGTAAAAAAGTAAAAGTTTTTGCGTTGCTTTTTTCAAAAAGCGACGAGGTTCAAAGGGCGAGCAGCCCTTTGTCGCCGACTGTGTCGGCGAAACTTTTGGTCATGATTCATTTTAATGCCGACTTTGTCTGCAAAACCGTTTTTATATTATTTATAGTAATAAAAATAATCGTGGTGAGAATGGTTGTTTCGAGCAAAATATATTGAGCAAAATTGCTTAAAGTTTATTTGTTTTTAACAACACAAAAAATACTTTAGTAAAAATCTAGGCGAGCCGTTAGGCTCGCCTTTGCTTATATTTTTCTTATTATATTATAATTTATTTTTTATTAGCGTCTGTATCGCCTACATTTACTCCTGTATCAACATTTGTCATGTGCGGGAATATCATTTGCAGGTAATCGTCATCTAAATGTTCGTCAAGATATTCAGCAAAAACATTTGTTGCAGGAATTCCTTCGGATCTTTCATCTGCTCTTTGAAGCCCAGCACAAGTCATAATTACATCAAATATCATAAAAATAACTAATGCAATTGTTACACGATTTCCGATTTTTTTAGGAATTTTTTCAATCAGCTTTGAACACCATGGATATAAATATCTTACCCATACAAGTCCTAAAAATCCCCATATAAGCGCAAACATCAGGTTTGTTCTGCCCTGAATATTAAATGGAGTATCGCTGTAATCCCACGAAACCGTACCGAAGAACATTTCCTGAAAATAACTGCAGAAAAATTCAAATGCCGCACCTATAATTGCACTTGCTATATAAATAATTACATCTTTAGCTTTATACAGCTTATAAAGGCAAAGTGTAATTAAAACTGCGCCTCCGCCATATACGGGAATAAACGGACCGTAAACAAGACCAACACGAAATTCAAAATGTCCTAATGTTGCAACAGCCCAGATCGTTTCAAGCACAGTTCCGCAGAAACTGCCTATAATGAAAAGCCAAAATAATTTATTGAAGTTTAACCCGTAAGCAAAAGGTTTTTCATCTTCATTTGTATAAATATTTTCATATTCCTTTAAATTGCTTTCTTTTATTTCATTAAGCCTTACTCTGATATTTGCTAAATGCTCCGCATAACTGACTGACTGCATATCAGGAAATGCATTTACAAGTCTTCTTCTAAAAATATTATTGGTAAGCATAAGCTTGTTATACTTTTCTTTCAGTTCTTCAGTGGGTGTTTCGGGGGCGTCTTCTTCTATCAGTTTGGAAACATCGTCCATTTCCTTTAAATGTTTTTGAAGTTTAAATATAGTTATAAATGTTCCTATTGTGTCGATAAGCATTATAAATATTATTCCCAGTGTTATTACAAGGGAAAGCCATGTTGGGATTAAAATAATAAAAATTTTCATAATAGGCATTACGAATGATACAAGCACTAAAGCTACAAATCCCCATAAAACAACAATAGGTACACATATATATCCTTTTATATTCAAAGGAAGGTTTGTATAATCCCACATTTTAAAATGCAGTACTTTATCAAGGAATAGAGCGGTTAAAAACTTAAGTATGCCAAGCAGTAAAATTGAACCTATTAATACCGCCCAATACAAATCTCTGACAGAATAGAATACAAGGTCAATTATAACTGCGCCGAATCCGTACATTGGAGAAAACGGACTCGTTAAAAAACCTCTATTAGCAATTTTTTTTTCAGTAATAAGGTAATATATTTCATCAGTACACCAACCGATAAATGAAAAAAATACAAAATCCCATAAATAATTTATCATAAGATACCCACCCGTTATGAAAATTTTGGTATCAATATTATACATTTATTAAGATGAAAAATCAATTACATTTTATTTCAATATTTATGTGTTTGGCAAATAAAATATAATTAGATGTTTTATATTTTATAATTTATTTAAGCACATTTATAAGAGCCTCTGTTTTATCTGTTTTTTCCCATGGAACTCCTAAATCTTCTCTGCCTATATGTCCGTACGAAGCAAGGGGTAAATATTTGATTTCAGTTAATTTTAAATTTTTAATAATTGCTTGGGGACGACAGTCGAATACCTTTTTTACTGCTGCCGAAAGTTCTTCATCAGTATATTTTGAATTTTCTGCTTTAACCATAATTGACACGGGATTTGCAACACCTATTGCATAAGCAAGCTGAACCTGGCATTTGTCTGCAAGGCCCGCAGCAACGATATTTTTAGCAATATATCTTGAATAATATGCTGCACTTCTGTCAACCTTTGTAGGGTCTTTTCCTGAAAATGCACCGCCTCCGTGACAGGCATATCCACCGTAAGTATCAACAATAATTTTTCTTCCTGTTAATCCTGAATCCCCAACAGGTCCGCCTATTACAAATCTTCCTGTTGGATTTATAAAGATTTTTGTGTTTTCATCAATATAGTTTTCGGGAATTATAGGCTTAATTACATATTCTGCCAAATCTTTTCTGATTTGCTGTAATGTTACATTTTCATCGTGCTGTGTTGATATAACAACAGCGTCAATTCTTACGGGATCGTCATTCTCGTCGTATTCAACTGTTACCTGGGTTTTTCCGTCAGGTCTTAAGTATTTGAGAGTGCCGTCTTTTCTGACCTTTGCAAGCTGTTTTGACAGCTTGTGTGCAAGTGAAATAGGAAGTGGCATTAACTCTTTTGTTTCGTTGCAGGCATATCCAAACATCATTCCCTGATCTCCTGCTCCTATCTGATTTTCTTCATCTGTTTTACCGTCTTTTAATTCGTAGGACTCATTTACACCCATAGCAATATCGGGAGATTGTGCGTCAATTGAAGTTAATACAGCACAGGTGTTTCCGTCAAAACCACATTCAGGATTATCGTATCCGATTCTGTTAATAACATTTCTTGCAATTGACGGAATATCTACATAAGATTCTGTTGATATTTCTCCCATTACATGAATCATGCCGGTTGTTGCTGTTACCTCGCAGGCAACATGAGCGTTTTTATCTTTTTCTAAAATAGCATCTAAAATAGCGTCGGAAATTTGGTCGCAAACCTTATCCGGATGCCCCTCGGTTACCGATTCTGATGTGAAAAAATGTTTCATATTTAACTTCCTCCTTAAAATACAAAAAAAATAACCGTTCCAAAAGAACGGTGTTTACATACACTCATCTTTCGGATAATCCGCAGGATTTAGCACCTTGCTAACAGCAGGTTGCCGGACTTCACAGGGCCTGTCCCTCAGTCGCTCTTGATAAGTTTTATTTAATTGTTAATTATTGCAAGAAAAATTCTATCACGAAATGAAAGATATGTCAACACTTTTATAAAATGTAAAAAATAAAAGGTCGGATTTACCGACCTTTTAAATTAAGCGATATCTTCAATTGAACAAGTTGCTGAAGAACCTATTGAGTGTTTAACTCTGTCTTCAACCTCGGCTCTTTTAGCGTTGTTGAATCTGTCTACTGTACCAACAAGATAACCTGTAATTCTTCTGATGCGTTCAAAGGGAACTACGTCATAATCATAGGTTACATCAACATAATCGCCGTCAACTGTGAACTCACAGCTTTTGATGTATTTATCAGGATTTTCGCTTTTGATTTGATCTACATAAGCATCAATTTCTGCCTGAGGCAATTTGCCTCCTAATACTGTAATCTGCATAATATATACCTTCCTTTTAAAAATCTTCTTAATTTTTCTATGTTTTCATAAATCATCATCACATAATATTGTGGTGTAGTATTATAATATCACAATATATTGACGTTTGCAAGTAACAGTTTAATAATTTTAATAACAAAGTTTTTACATACTTTTTGTATGTATTATACAAAAAAATTTCCTCAAAATGTCAGAAATACTCGAAATGTTAGTGTTTAAGCTACTTTTGTTACAAATAGTATATTAAATAATATTAAACACAATATATTGTACTTGTAATACTTTTGAAACACTTAAAATTGAATTTTGCAGAAAAATAAAAAGGGCGGAAGGCAATCCCACCCTATATTTAATTTTATCAACATTATGATACTTTGTCAAATTGTGAGTTATAAAGGTCGTAATAAAATCCCTTTCGTGACAGCAGTTCTTCGTGATTTCCCTGCTCTATGATATCTCCGTCTTTCATTACAAGTATTAAATCTGCATCCCGTATTGTTGAGAGTCTGTGCGCAATTATAAAACTTGTTCTTCCTTTCATAAGATTATCCATCGCTTTTTGTATTCTTACTTCTGTTCTTGTATCTACTGATGAGGTAGCTTCGTCCAGTATAAGTATTTTTGGATCTGCCAAAATAGTTCTTGCAATTGTTAAAAGTTGTTTTTGTCCTTGAGATATATTTGATGTGTCTTCATTTAATACCATATTGTAACCGTCGGGAAGTGTTTTTACAAAGTTATGCACATGTGCCGCCTTTGCAGCTTTTATTACTTCGTCTTCGTTTGCGTCCAGCTTGCCGTATTTAAGGTTTTCCATAATTGTTCCGGAAAACAGCCATGTATCCTGAAGTACCATGCCGAAAAGCTCTCTTAATTCGCTTCTGTTAAAATCCTTTATATTATAGTCGTCAACCTTTATTGCTCCGCTGTTTACATCGTAAAAACGCATTAAAAGCTTTACCATTGTGGTTTTGCCCGCTCCTGTGGGGCCTACTATGGCAATTTTTTGACCTTGTTTAATATCTGCACTAAAATCGTTTATTATTATCTTATCTTCATTATATCCGAATTTAACATTTTCAAATTTAACATTTCCGTTTATATCGTTTATTTTAACATTTCTTTTTTCTTTTGTATTTTCATCAATTATATAAGCGTGGTTTTGCGCAGTTTGTTCTTCTTCCTCTTCACTTAAAAACTTGAAAACTCTTTCGGAAGCTGCCGCCATTGACTGAATCATATTGGATACCTGCGCAAGCTGCTGAATGGGTTGGGTAAACTGTCTTACATACTGAACAAACGATTGTATGTTACCAACGGTAATTGTTCCGTTTATCGCAAGATATCCGCCCAATACTGCAATTGCAACATAGCCTAAATTTCCTATGAACTGCATTATAGGCATCATTAGTCCGGATAAAAACTGTGACTTCCATGCAGAATGGTAAAGGGTAGTGTTTGCTTCTTCAAAATCTTTTAAGTTTTCTTTTTCGCCGTTAAATGCCTGGACTACATTTATTCCGCTGAATGTTTCTTCAATTTGACCGTTTACATGGCCTAGATAATCTTGTTGATTTTTAAAGTGTTTTTGCGATTTTGACGCAATAAACGATACAATTACAATTGATATGGGAAGGATAAGCAAAGCTATAATTGTCATTATCCAGTTAATTGAAAACATCATATATAAAACACCAATTATCGTTGTGATTGATGTTATAAGCTGGGTGGCACTTTGATTAAGTCCCATAGTTAAAGTGTCAACATCGTTTGTTACAATAGATAAAACCTCACCATGCTGTTTTTTATCAAAATAGCTCATTGGCATAAGGTTAATTTTATGGTTTATATCGTTTCTTAATCTATAACCTATTTTTTGCGATATATTTGCCATAATAAATCCCTGTATAAAAGCAAACAATGATGATGCTGCATATAAGGCCATAAGCCATAATAAAATATTTGCAATTGCCTCAAAGTTAATTCCTGAACCGCCGGAAAATTTACTTATTATTCCGTTGAAAAGCTCAGTGGTTGCGTTTCCTAAAATTTTAGGACCTACAATATTAAAAATTGTACTTGCAATAGCAAAAATTACTACAAAAACAAGTCCTATTTTGTATTTGCCGATATACTTTAAAAGCTTAATTATTGAGCCTTTAAAGTCTTTTGCTTTTTCTACCGGAGCCATTTTACCGCCCGGGCCTCTTCTTCTTTGAAAATTTCCAGCCATTATTCCAACTCCTCCTTTGAAAGCTGTGATGATGCAATTTGTTTGTAAACTTCGCAGTTTTCAAGCAGTTCTTTATGAGTTCCTGTTCCTGCAATTTCACCATTGTCAAGCACAATGATCTGTTCTGCGCGTAGTACAGTTGATATTCTCTGTGCAACAATAATTACGGTACTGTTCTCTGTATAGCTGTTAAGCGCTTTTCGCAAAGCTGCGTCTGTTTTATAGTCCAGAGCAGAAAAACTGTCGTCAAAAATATAAATGTCCGGATTTTTTGCAATTGCACGGGCTATGGAAAGTCGCTGTCTCTGTCCGCCGGATACATTAGTTCCGCCTTGAGAAATTTCATTGTCGTATGTATCGTATTTACTTTCAATAAATTCCTGTGCCTGTGCAATTTCGGCGGCTTTTTCTATTTGCTCCTGACTCATATTTTTATTTGAATAAGCAATATTACTTCCTATTGTTCCGCTGAACAAAAATCCCTTTTGCGGAACATAACCGATTTTATCTCTTAATTCGCCTAAATTTACATTTTTAACATTTACTCCGTTTACGATGACTTCTCCTTCGGTTACATCATAAAATCTTGGTATTAGATTAACAAGGGTCGATTTTCCGGAACCTGTACTGCCTATAATTGCAGTTGTTTCTCCCGGCTTTGCAGTAAATGTAATGTTACTTATTACATTTTCGGAAGCTCCAGGATATTTAAAACTTACATTTTTAAATTCAACAATGCCCGTTTTGTTTTTATCAAATGATTTAATCTCTTTTTTTGAAGGATTTGTAATTGATATTTCAGTATCCAATACTTCCGATACACGATTTGCAGATACAATTGCTCTGGGCAGCATTATGCTCATCATAGAGAGCATTAAGAACGACATAATTATTTGCATTGTGTACTGAATATATGCCATAATGTCACCAACTTGCATATCGCCGGCGTCTATATGAGCAGCTCCCACCCATATAATTAAAACGCTTACACCGTTCATTACAAGCATCATAACAGGCATCATCATAGCCATTAATCTTGTTACAAACAAATTTGTTTTCATCTGATTTTTATTTGCTGTATCAAATCTTTCTTCTTCATGCTTTTCTCTTGAAAATGCTCTGATTACAGGCAGACCAGTTAAAATTTCACGGGACACCAGATTGATTCTGTCAATAAGCTTTTGAAGTTTTGTGAATTTTGGCATCGCAATACCCATAAGAACAAAAATTAAAAGCAGTATTACCCCGACTGCAAGACCTATTATCCATGCCATGCTCTGATTTGTTCCCAATACCTTAAACAGTGCGCCTATTCCTAAAATTGGAGCATAAAGTACCATTCTTAAAATCATGATTATTACCATTTGAATTTGCTGTATATCATTGGTACATCTTGTAATAAGTGAAGCGTTTGAAAATTGATTGATTTCTTTGCTTGAAAATCTTAAAACTTTTTCATATACCGTGCTTCTTAAGTCTCTTGCAAGTCCGGAACCTATTCTTGCGCCAAGAAGCGTTGTTAAAATTGTGCAGAATGCAATTATTAACGCATATAGCAACATAAGCAAACCGGCGCTGTACAAATAAGACATCTGAAGTGAACCTGTATCTACACCTGCGTGTTCAAGGATTTTCTGTACATCATTTATTACCAGCTGCTTTACATTGTCTTTTCCAAGAGATTTATATTCGTCCACAGCTTTTATCATTTCATCAACAATATAATCCCTTTGTTCTGCGGGCAGTATTTTTAAAATATCATAAAAGCTTTTACCCTTCGGCAGAGTATTCATCATTTCACCAAGTTTATTACTTGACCTGTAAGCGTCGTTATCAGCATTTATTTCTCCGCTTTGCACCATATTTATTATGGAATTTATAAGTTCAGGATTTGTAAAGGCTTCTTCAAGATTGTCAGCGGTATTTTTATCAATTTCTGAATTTATAGATAAAATATTTTCCTCTTTATCATAGTTGTCATTTACAAGTTTTATATCGTCTTCATTCATAAAAAGCTGAAGGTTTTCCATATCTTCAACTGTAATTTTTTCGGGAACAATCGATGTTATACCTCCCTGCTGAATACCTATATTTACGATGTTGCTCATATATTGAGGGAGCGCCAAATCGCAATATGCCTGTATTAACAGCAACAGCACAACAAATATGATTGCCGCTGCTGACTTTTTTAAATACTTTAATATCTTTAGCAAAATTACTACTCCTTTTAATTAATTTATAAATATATTTACTCGTTTTCGCTTTGATTTATAATTTTTTCAATATTATATCTTATCCGCTGTAAATAATCACACATATTTTGTTGTTCTTCATCATTTAGACAAGATAAAAAAGAATTTAACTGTGAAATAACTTCGGCAGGCGGCCGAGTAAGTTTTTCGCCTTCTTTTGTAAGATTAAAAATGGAAACTCTCTTATCATAAGGTGATGATGTGCGTGAAATATAGTTGCTGTTTTCAAGCTTTTTTAAAAATTCAGATACAGATTGCTGGCGTAATCCGCTTTTTACACACAGCTCTTTTTGTGTAATGTCGGGGTTTTCTTTTATAATTCGCAAAAGTCTGCCCTGACCTAACTGTGGTGCGCCCATTGGACCATTACGCTTAAAGTTAATGTAATGAAAACGGTGAATTGCCATATCAAGTTTAATCCATTGTTGTAAAAGAGGGGTTTCTAAATCAGACATTATTTCATCTCCATAAATAAGTGGCAGAAATTACTTCAATGGTTTATTATACAGGTACCTGTATAAAATGTCAATGAATAATATGTGAAAATTTATAATATATCGTTATAAGAAATTGGGGAAAAGGTAATCGGAAATAAAATATTCAGTAAAATTTAAAATTAAAAATAAAGAAAACAGCGGGATTTTCCGCTGTTTTCTTTCATAGAAGTAAAATAAAAGGATGAAATGAATTTATAATAAAAAACTTGTTTTTGTTTATTTAACTATATTATACTTAAATAATTTTAAAAATCTATTGACATTATACATGAATTTTGCTCTTATTATTTTACAGATTGTCATATTTGTCAAAAATTAGGCGTAGTTTTATTATATATTTGACAACAAATGGGAAAAGCAGCATTATATTATGCTGCTTTTAATTCATCTTTTTATTAATATATAATTATATATTTTTGCAGTAGCTTTAGTGTTATATTAGTCCTGCTATTGCAAGTTGTATTAAAGTTGCATCAGATATTGTTATACTATGATCCAGATTTACATCAGCACATTTCCTTGAACTTTCTGACATCCTATAAAAATTTGCCAGATACAATTGAATGTAGGTTGCATCAATTACTGTTATTTCTCCGTCACCGTTTACATCGCCTATAATACCGGTGGTTGAATGAACATAGTTTGCAAGTTCTTTTGATTTTTCTATGCCGTAAATTCTTTCAGCATAATCAAGTACACACCATCCGTTCTTGTTGTTATAGGTTGTATAACCCCATGTGTAACCCTCGTTTTTCTTTACCTGCGTAACCCTTATGTAGGCATTGTACGGAATTCCCGTAATTACTGAGCATGATGTTGACGCATCACTTCGCATATTTACTCCGCTTGTAGAGGTGATTATGTAAAATTCATTTGTTTCTTCTTTTCCTGGTGTTGTTGAAGAGCTTGTCCCCGGTGCATATAAAAACTGGGTGTTGCTTGTTAAAGCAACATATCCCGTCTTTCCGTTATAAGTTGTTTTTCCCCAAGTGTAACCGTCGTTACTTACCTTTTCTGTAACTATAAATCCCATGTGATAATCCAATGTATCAAGTACATTGTAACTAAGTCCCGGTCCTGATCGGAAATTAAGACTTCCTGTATAATCTACCGTTCTGTATAATTCACCCTCAAATCCTGTTGAAGTAAATTCGCCGGGATATATATATCCCTGAAAATTCCAGCCTTCCTGACCGGGGTTATCATAATCTTCTAAAGATAAGTAAAAGTTAAGGTATCCGTATCCTGACTGTGACATAATTATTTTATCGCCTACTATTGCCTCAACTATTGCAACATGTCCGCTTGATCCATAGCTCCAACAGGCAACTGCACCTATTTTTGGAGTTTTGCCGTAATCGTAGTAGCCGTGCTGTTTATTGTAATCATACCATTCCGAAGCGTCAAAATGACATAAATTCGGTTCTTTCCCAAGTATTTCGTAGATTCTGCCAAAAGCATAACAAGTGCAGTTGGGCATGCCGTAACCACAGTTATAATAAATGTTTTTGGAGGTATAATAAGCGTATGCATTTTCTGATTTAAAGGCAGGCTGAAATCTTGGTTTAATACTTGTTGCGGCATTTGCCTTAAATGATCCAAATGAAGAAATTGCAATTACCGAAGTTAAAATTAAACATGCAAAGCAAATAATATATCTGTTATTTTTTGTAAGCTGTTTAATGCACAATTTAAACATACTGATAGACCTCCAAAAAAATTTCTAAAAAAGCAATATAAAAGTTTTGTAAACATTATAATAATATCATAATTATTTCAATATTTCAATTACAGCACGGATATAAATTGTAAAATATTTTACAAAAATCCTTTGCTTAATTAATTAATTTAATAATTATATGACTAATTTATCTTTATTTCAAAACAATTTATGGATTTTTATTGACTTAAACAGGGTAAAAATGTAAAATTGTAGTGTTATAAAACAGATGATTGTAATCGGTTTGTAATCGGTTTGAAAGGAAGTATTTTAATGAATACTGAAGCGTTTACTAAATATGAATCGGAGGTTCGTTCTTATTGCAGACATTTTCCAGTTGTATTTAAAAAAGCAAAAGACGCCTTTTTTATTGATGAAAACGGTGAAAAGTATATAGATTTTTTCTGCGGAGCAGGTGCAGAAAATTACGGGCATAACAATGACTTTATTAAAGAAAGAATTATTGATTATTTAAGTCAAGATGGTATTATCCACTCACTTGATTTATATACAGAAGCAAAAAGAGAGTTTATTGAATTTTTTGAAACTAAGGTTTTACAGCCAAGAGGATTAAATTATAAAATCCAATTTCCCGGTCCGACAGGAACAAACGCTGTGGAGTCTGCTTTAAAGCTTGCAAGAAAAGTAAAGCAGAGAAGAACAGTTTGGGCATTTATGGGAGCTTTTCACGGTATGACGTTAGGTGCTCTTGCTTTGACAACTGATGTTGCATCCAGAGGCGGTGCCGGTGTTCCCCTTGAAAATGTTGTTCATATTCCTGCTCCGTATATGTTTCCGGAGTTAGATGTAATTAAATATATGCAGACATTACTTGATGATGACCATTCAGCAACAGAAAAGCCTGCTGCTCTTGTAGTTGAAACAGTACAGGCCGAAGGCGGTATTCAGGTGTTTTCCGTTGAATTTTTGCAGGATTTGAGAAAATTCTGTGACGATAATGATATTTTACTTATTGTTGATGATGTTCAGGTCGGCTGTGCGAGAACAGGCACATATTTTTCATTTGAAAGAGCAGGAATTGTTCCCGATATGGTAGCGCTTTCAAAATCAATAGGCGGATTTGGTTTTCCTTTTGCATTAACTTTGTTTAAGCCTGAACTGGATATTTGGTCTCCCGGTGAGCATAACGGTACATTCAGAGGAAATCAGATTGCAATTGTTGCGGCTAAAGCAGGCCTTGAGTATATGCTTAATGAAAAAGTTGAAGAGCAGGTTGCAAATAAAGCAATTATTGAAGAAAAATATATCAGGGAAGAGATCATACCTCTTGACAGCAGATTAAGTTACAGAGGTATAGGTCTTGTTTGGGGTATAGATTTTGAGAAAATTCCTGATGAAAAATTCTGTGATAAGGTTCAGGAAATCTGTTTTGAAAACAAGCTGATTATAGAAGCTGCCGGCAGAAAAAATGCGGTTATTAAAACAATGCCTCCTTTAACAATTTCAGAAAAGACATTAATTGACGGGTTAAAGATTTTGAAAAAGGCAATAGAAGAAGCATTAAAAACACTTAATAATTAAAAATGAAAAAGCGGAGAGTTATCTTCGCTTTTTTTGAAAAAAGTACTAAGAATAAGAGGTTGCTATGAATTTAGGTTATATTAAGAGAGTTTTAGGCGGAGCAAGTTTTAAGAAAATGTCTGAAAAAGTTGATGCAATTCACGAAAAAACAGGCAAGAATAAACTGAAGCTGTTTTTGGATATGTTAGTTTGCAGTATAAAATATGGTGCAGGTTATAATGATTATATTATTTTTGAATTTTATAATATGACTGCAAAAGAGAGAAAAACATATCTCACAAGGCTTAAAAATAAAAAACTGGTTACTATGCTCAATGATGAAAAGTACGCCAGAATTTTTGATGAAAAAAACCTTTTTGATAAAAAATTTTCCCAGTTTATGGGAAGAGAGGTAATAGATTTAGCAGATATAGGTTACGAAGAATTTGAAAAGTTCGTTGAAGGCAAAGAGGAATTTTTTGCAAAACCTTATATTGGTGAAAGCGGTAAAGGTATTGAAAAGATAAAAGTTTGTGATTTTAAAGATACTAAAGAACTTTGGAAATATATTAAGCGTGAGGACAAAAACTTCGGAGTTATTGAAGAGGTTGTTGTTCAGCACCCTGACGCTGCCAAAATTTATCCCAATTCTCTTAACTGCTTAAGAGTTGTAACGCTTGTGCATAACGGTAAGCCAAATATTTTATATGCTGTATTTAAAATGGGTAACAACGGCGGTTTTGTTGACAACCTTGAAAATGGAGGTCTTGCCTGTCATTTTGACCTTGATAAGGGAGAAATTATCGGTCAGGGTCATACCTCTGCACTTGTAAATTATGACGCACATCCTGCAACAGGAATTAAATTTGTTGGGTATAAACTTCCGTTTATGGACGAAGTTAAAGAAATGGTTAAAAAAGCAGCTATGGTTCTGCCTGAATTCAGATATGTAGGCTGGGATGTTTGTCTGACTCCGACCGGTCCGGCAATTATTGAAGGTAATGATTATCCTGCCTATGATTTTCCGCAGCTTCCTGACCCTGACAAGCCCAGAATTGGTCTTTTGCCAAAAATCGAATCATTTGGAATTAAGCTGTAATAAATAAGTTAAAGCCGTAAATTTTTTAATGATTTACGGCTTTAATAATAATTTATGAGTTTATTCATCTGAAAATAAATTCAAATGGAAGACCGAACCATTCTCTTACCCAATAGGTTGGCAGTAGTATTATTGGTGTTTCAGAACTTACAGCGCCTATACTTCCTTCTATACCTTGTTTTTTAGCGATCAGTCTTGCTCTTGCCTGATGAAATCCGTCGGTTACTATGGCTATGTTTTTATTTGCATTTTTCTCTTTTATGATTTTATATGAATATTCAATGTTCTCTTTTGTGTTTCTGGCGTTTTCTTCAAGATAAATCCTGCTCTTGTCAATTCCGTCTTCCGTTAAAATATTATACATACATTGTGCTTCGGTAATTTGGTCGTCATCTCCTAACCCGCCTGTCACAATACATATTGAATCTCTATTTTCGTTTAAATATTTCTCGCCTGCTTTTACTCTTGCATTAAGTGTTAAGCCGGGCTGTGTCCCTATTACCTTTGCTCCCAAAATTATTTCCGATGCATTTTCTGCAGGAGGAATACTTGCAAAAATTCCCATAATAATACTTATAATTAAAGCATAAAATGCAAATATCCAAATAAATCCTTTTCCTGCTTTCCAAATTGCTTTTGTTATTTTATTTGAATAGAAGGCGTGTTTCAAAAACAGAGCCAAACCTCTTTTATAATAAAATAGAAATATAAGCAAACAGGCAACCATTCCGAAAAAGTTGTAAGGAATTAATATACCGTAAACCAAAACGGGTAATAAAAACCAAATGAAAAATATTGCAGATAACGCAAGTATTGAATATCTGTATATTTTATAAAGTAAAACCTTCCCTGTAAATGCGGCAACTTCTCCTGCGTTCATATCTCTATGCTTAATTTTGGCTTCATTTGTAAATTTCATAATTATACCACCTTTTATATTACTTGAATTTTATCACAAAAAAATGTACATTTCTACAAAATCAAAAATATAATAATTAAAGCTGGGATCAATTGATAATATTGCATAAAATCATTAGCTTGTAATTATTTAAGATGCATAAAATATAGATTTTTAAAAATTCTTTTGACTAAATAATTTTATGTAAGTACAAAAATCGACGAGTATGTATATTTTAGCACAAATTTTGACAGCATATCCACAAATTTACACTCATACAGTCCCGGAGGTATTACATATCAGACAATGCCAATTTGCAAAGGAAATGCTAAAACAAATAACAACAATGTTTCTGTTGAGAATGCTGACTATATTCAACTGTACCTTGCAAGTTTATCGAACGAGGATTTCAACGACTTGCAGAAATTCAATGCCGATGTTGATAATGACGGAACTATCACTGTGAAAGATGCAACAATTATTCAGATGTATTTAGCAAATCTTCTTTAATACCAAATACTAATTTAAAACAAAACAGACAGTTTCATTTTATGAATCTGTCTGTTTTTTAATATTCAGTATTTTCTATAAATTTTCCTTAACAGTTTTCTCAATTTCACTAATTATACTTTCAAGTGTTTTAAAATCATAACCCGAATACATTGATGAAAAAAGTTTAGTTAAGTTCTCTTCAAAATTATCTGGAAGTATAGTGCATTTTTCTTTGCATATATTTATCAGCTTTTTCTCTCCAGGGTGAGTCATTCTGTTAAGTGCAAAAATAATGTCAAAGTAGCTTTCAATAAATCCTGCGGTGCGGTGGTTTATGCTTACAAGGTCGTTTCTCTTTACAGCCTTTTTTATTTGTAAATCATAGCTTGGCAATACACCGTGTAAAAGTTTCATATTCCTTTCAATTATTTCTCTTCTTAATCTTTCAGGATATTCCGTTTTTAGTTTGTTTTGAAGTGAAGTAAATGAACCTGATCTATCATTAATTATTTTACAGGTAATAATGTTGTGTAAAAAGCAGGTAGAATATCCGTTTTTTGCAGATAATAGAAACTTTGTTATTTCATCTTCATTTTTAAAAGTATCAATAGGTCTGAAAATAACATCAATAGGAATGTTATCTGTTAAAATACAGTTGTCTTCATATTCCCAGTAATGATTTGCTACCTCGTACTTTTTGCAGTACTTTTTATAAATCTCTTCTCGCTTTTTTTCACTGGGTATGTTTTTATAATAAATATATATATCATAATCTGATTTATCGTCATTATGTTCCGAGGCTCTGCTGCCTCCTAAACAAACTGCGTCTGCACCTTCAATTCTGCAAAGTGCATCAATTAAATTTTCTGCTATCATATTTCTTCCTCCTTACAACTGAATTTATAAATATTATAGTTTCACGCTATTAATAAGTCAATATAAAAATAAAAACTGTCCTGAATAAAAATAATAAAATTGTCTATTTTGATTATGACAATTTTATTGTATTATATTGTAAATTCATTTACGGAGTGAAATCAATGACAAAATCAGCTGCTGTTATAAATGACCTTTCAGGTTTTGGTAAATGCTCTCTTACTGCTGCGATTGCTATTTTATCTGTTATGGGTATTCAACCCTGCCCTTTACCTACTGCAATACTTACCAATCAAACCGGATATAAGAATCATTATTGCTTTGATTTTAGCCGGCAAATGCCTTTTTATACTAAAATGTGGCTTAAAAATAATGCTTGTTTTGACGGTATCTGTTCAGGTTATATTGCAGGAGAACAACAGGTTGATTTTATTGAAGATTTTATTAAGGTTTTCAAAAAATCATATACAAAAATTATTATTGATCCTGTAATGGGCGACAACGGAAAACTTTACTCTGCCTATAATAAAAATACTTGCAATAAGATAAGAGAACTTACAAAAAAAGCAGATATAATAACGCCGAATTTAACAGAGCTTTGTATTCTTACAGGTGATGATTATAACTCTGTGATGGGAAAAGCAGACAGTAAATTCTTTTTTGAATATATAGAAGAAATTGCAAAGAAGGCTATTATTGATAATAATTTTAAAATAACGGTTACCGGAATTAAAAAGGGGGGATTTATTTATAACGGAGTATTTGAAACAGGAAGTTCAAATTTTTTTAAATCAAAGGAATACGGCAGCAGTTTTTCGGGAACAGGAGATATTTTTTCGTCTATTATTTGCGGAAGTGTTTTAAATAATATTGAGCTTTCAAAAGCAGTAGAAAATGCAACAAAATTTATTGAAGGAGTAATTAAAGAAACAATTAAGGAGCCTTATGAAAAAAATCATGGCATTGATTTTGAAAAGTATCTTTATAAACTTGCCGTAAACAGGGAAAACAGGGAGTGATATTATGAATTCAACTAATTTAACAACAAAAACAACCTCATATTCTAATGTAAAAACCATAACATTTACTGCTATGTTCGCTGCATTGGTTACAGTTTCAACAGCCTTTATTAAAGTTCCCACAGCTTTGGGATACTGTCATGCCGGAGATTCAATGGTTTATTTGGCGGCGTGTACTTTGCCGGGTCCTTACGGTATTATTGCATCTGCAATTGGAGGTTCATTGGCAGACCTTATATCAGGTTATCCACAATGGATTATTCCTACATTTATTATTAAAGCTCTAAACGCATTACCCTTTGCTATATTAAGATATTTTTTGAGTAGAAAAAATAAAGACAAGAAAATTATAAATATAGGTTCAATTTTAATGCTTATTCCCACAACTTTTGTTACTGTGTTCGGATATTTTATAGGCAACTGGGTTCTTTATGACTGGGGCGGTGCTGTTGCAGAGCTTGCAACCTGGTATATTCAGCCGGGAATAGGAGCTGTATTATTTATAGCAATTGGATTAGGGTTAGACGCTTTAAAATTTAAATCAAATGTTTTACCAAGGCTTATGAGGTGATAAAATGAGTGAAGAAATTATTTATACTTATAAAAATAAGGTTTATCTTAATATTACAAACAAATGTCCCTGTGCTTGTACTTTTTGCATAAGAAGTCAGAAGAATGCAATCGGAAGTGCAGACAGTTTATGGCTTAATCGTAATCCTTCTTTTGAAGAAGTAAAAGAAGCAATAGATAATTATGATGATGTTAAAACCTGCGATGAAATAATTTTCTGCGGTTACGGAGAGCCTACTAATTCTTTTGATGTTCTTATTGAAACTGCAAAGTATATAAGAGAAAGCCTTAAAATTAAAACAAGGGTAAATACAAACGGTCTTGGAAACTTAATAAATGAAAAAAATATTGCAAAAGAGCTTTGCGATAATGTTGACGCTGTTTCAATCAGTCTTAACTGTTCTAATAAAGAAGAATATTTAAAAACTGTTCGTCCGAAATTTGGAATTGAATCCTTTAATGCTATGCTGGACTTTGCAAAGGAGTGCAGAAAATATACAGATAATGTTGCACTTTCGGTAGTTGATATAATTGGCGATAAGGAAATTGAAAAGTGCAAACAAATTGCAGACAGTATAAACATTCCTTTAAGGGTGAGAAAGTTTAGCGGTTCAGATACATAATAAAAAGCTTAACGAAGAAAAGTAAAAATTTGCAAAATTAAAAGCAAAGTATTTCTTATCAATTTATAATTACTTCAAAATATATTTCAGTAAACAAAGACAGTAAATTATTGTGCTGTCTTTGTTTTTATATGTTTACTTTCTAAATTAATATGTTATAATAAAAAAGTGCAAAAATTACAATTTACAGGAGGTTAATATGGAACTGGAGTTGAGAAATTTACAAAAAAACTTTGGACAAAAGGAAGTTTTAAAAGGAATTTCTTTTAGCACAGAGGGTGGAAAAGCATTTGGTTTGCTGGGAAGAAACGGAGCCGGAAAAACAACTTCTATAAGAATTATAATGGGAGTATTTCCTGCGGACAGCGGTGAAGTTTTAATTGACGGAAAACCTATTGATTATAATAAAATACAAATCGGATATTTGCCTGAAGAAAGAGGATTATATCCCAAAAAGAAAATTATTGACCAATTAGTTTACTTTGCCCTGCTTAAAAATATGGATTATAAAAGTGCAGTAAAATCTGTTGATTATTGGCTTAATAGACTTGGAATGAGTGAATACAGAAACAAAAGGCTTGATACGCTTTCAAAGGGTAATCAGCAAAAAATTCAGCTTATAACGACCCTTGCCCACGACCCCCAAATTATTATTTTAGATGAGCCGTTTTCAGGTCTTGACCCTGTTAATGCAATGGTATTAAAAGATGTTGTTAAGGAACAAATATCAAAAGGAAAAATAGTATTATTTTCAAGCCATCAAATGAATTACATAGAAGAATTTTGTGATAAAATTGCAATACTAAACGGAGGTAAGGTTGTTTTACAGGGTGAGCTTTACGATATAAAAAGAAACTATGTGCGTGATAAACTTATTGTACGCTCTGAAAATGCTGACAGAATAGTTAAAGAACTTGGAAAATGTTGTTCTTTGACTGACACAGGAGAAGTTAAAATTCAACTTAGTTCTGAAGAAGAAAAACAAAATATGATGAAAATTCTTACTGAGAAATATGATATTGATGAAATTAAGGTTTTTGAACCATCGTTAAATGATATTTTTGTTGAGTACGCAGGAAATCAGGGGTAAGGAGGTAATTAAGGATGAAACAGTTTTCAACTATATTAAAATTTGAATTAAAAAGTTATTTTCAGAAAAAAGTATTTATAGGGGTAACAATATTCCTTGTATTGCTTATTGCAGTTGTGATGTTTTCACCTCAAATTTTCCAAATGTTTTCAGAAAATGATACTGAAAGCAACGAGAGTAAACCTGTTATGGTTGTTGTTGCAAGTGTTTCGGAAAATACGGAAATTATAAAACAATCCTTTTCAGAGGCATTTACGAATTATGATGTGCATATTTCAAAAGAAAGTCTTGATGAAGTAAAAAATCAAATTACATCTCAAAAAGTGGAATGTGCATTTGTATTAAACAGTTTAACCTCTTATGACTATTATGTAAATAACCTTTCTCTTTATGATACTAATACACAAATTGCAGATGAAGTATTGCAAAATATTTATCGTATGGATGAAATGATGAAAAACGGTATTCCCGTTGAGAGTGTTCAGCAAATATTTGATACCGGTATTGAGCACAATACTACAAGCTTAGGCAAAAATCAGATGCAGAATTTCTTCTATACATACATTATGATTTTTGCTTTGTATATGGTTATTCTTCTTTACGGTCAGATGGTGGCTACCAATGTTGCAAGTGAGAAAAGCTCAAGAGCTATGGAACTTCTTATTACCAGTGCAAAGCCGGTCAGTATGATGTTCGGTAAGGTTATAGCTTCATGTCTTGCAGGTTTAATTCAGTTGGTAGCTGTTTTCGGTTCGGCTTATCTTTTCTATAACTTGAATAAAACTTATTGGGAAGGCAATCAAATTATTGAATCCATTTTTAATATGCCTTTAGAACTTCTTGTTTATATGATTGTTTTCTTTATTTTAGGTTTCTTTGTTTATGCTTTCCTTTATGGTGCTATCGGTTCTACCGTTTCAAAACTTGAAGATATTAATACTTCCGTAATGCCGCTTACATTTTTATTTGTAATTGCTTTTGTTGTTGTTGTTTTCTCTATGACAAGTGGTTCCGTAGACAATATTTTAATGTTCATTTGCTCTTACATTCCATTTACTTCTCCTATGGCAATGTTTACCCGTATTGCAATGAGTACCGTACCGATTTATGAAATTATAATTTCTATTGTAATTCTTATTGCGTCTGTAATTGGAATAGGTGTGATTTCTGCAAAAATCTACCGTGTAGGTGTTTTGCTCTACGGAACAACCCCCAAAATCAGTTCTTTGTTAAAGGCTATTAAAAAGGCGTAAATTAATATACATTATTTTAAAAGAGGTGCCGAAAAAACGACACCTCTTTTGTTATGTATCAATACTAAACTTAGATTATAAATAATATTATTGCTGCTTTGCTTTATAGTCTTCTCCCCAAATTTTCATTGCGTCAAGTATCGGCTTTAAACTCATTCCTGTTTCGGATAGGGAATATTCTACTCTTGGAGGTACTTCAGCATACACCTTTCGGTTGATTAGACCGTCCTTTTCCATAGAACGCAGACTGTCTGTCAGTACCTTTTGACTGATACCATCAAGAGATTTTTGCAGTTCATTAAAACGCCATGGGCGAATAAGCAGATTTCGTATAATCAACAGCTTCCATTTGTTGCCTATCAGCTGTACTGTTGTTGCTACCGGACATTCGGGCAGTAATTCCGCTTTAGTTTTCATAAAATACCTCCAATACTTTAAAAAGGAATGTTACATTCAAATTATAGTGCAATATAATAATAATTTCAATAGAAAACGGCTGTTTAATTATAAAAATATTTTTACGACAAAGCCTGCAAAATATCTTAATAGTTACAAAAAGGTTCGTATCCCAATAAAAAAGTGCGTACTTGTTATGGAAAAAAATATTTGTACAATTATAAGTACAGAGGGAAAACGACCCGCTGAATACATTTACGGAGGTTATTATAATGGCATTATCAAATTTGTCTCAATGGAATGATAGCAAAGCAGTTTTAGACTGCGGTTCGGCCTGCGGTTCGGCTTGTGGAGCATCCGACAAGCCTGCTGAAACACCCACGGCCTGCGGTTCGGCCTGCGGAGCATCCGACAAGCCTATTGAAACACCCACGGCCTGCGGTTCGGCCTGCGGAGCATCCGACAAGCCTGCTGAAACACCTACGGCCTGCGGTTCGGCTTGCGGAGCATCCGACAAGCCTGCTGAAACACCCACAGCCTGCGGTTCGGCCTGCGGAGCATCCGACAAGCCTGCTGAAACACCTGCGGCCTGCGGTTCGGCTTGCGGAGCTTCTGATAAGTGATTTTCCTCACAAAAGTTGTTCCCGAATGTGACTTTCTTTCGGGAACAGTTGAAATGTTATTCGGTTAAACCGATTTTATATAATTATAATTTATGTCTTTTATTGAAACGGGGAAAATAATATGAAACAGTATTTTTCTTTTCAATGGCACATTACAGACGAGTGTGATCAGCGCTGTAAGCATTGTTATATTTTTTCTGAAAACAACTGTAAGAAAATTGATTCTATGAGCTGGAAACAGATTCAGGATACTTTTTACAATTGCCTTGATTTTTGTAATATTTATAACCGTCTGCCGTATTTTTATATTACGGGAGGAGATCCTATTTTACACCCTGATTTTTGGAAGATTCTTGAATTAATGAAAAAGAATAACATTCCTTTTACTATACTCGGCAATCCGTTTCACTTAAATGATAATGTATGCCGAAAATTAAAGGAATACGGTTGTGAAAAATACCAGCTGTCTCTTGACGGTATGCGTGAAACCCACGACTGGTTCAGAAAAACGGGTTCTTTTGACTGTACTTTAAGGAAGATTTCCTGTATTAAAAATGCAGGTATTAAAAGTGTGATTATGACAACAGTTTCCGGAACAAATATAGATGAAATTCCTGATATTATAGATACGGTTGTATCATATAAAGCAGATGTATTTGCTTTTGCCCGTTATTGTCCCACAAGTGAAGAAAAGAATACAGACATTGAACCTTTTAGATACCGCAAACTGTTGGAAGTTTGTGATAAAAAATTTAAGGAGTATGAAAAATCCGGCTGTGATACATATTTTAACAAAAAAGACCACCTGTGGACTTTGTACGAATATGAAACAGGAACCTTTAAAATACCTGAAGCAGTAGAAGACGGAATGATATACGGTGGCTGTAATTGCGGTAACTGTCATCTTACGATTTTACCCACAGGCGATATTTTTGCCTGCCGTCGTGTGCAAAATAGTAAAGTTGGTAATGTGTTTAAAGATAGGATTGCCGATATATGGATATGTGAAATGGAAAGCTATCGAAATTATACTAAATTTAAAAAATGTGCTAAGTGTGAACTGCTTTCTTGGTGTAGGGGTTGTCCTGCGGTGGCAAGCGGTAAAAACGGTGATTTCTATGATTCTGACCCCCAATGCTGGAAGGAGGTAATATAATGGAACTTCTTGATCTGATGAAATACCGCAGGTCAATTCGAAAATATCAAGATAGGCAGATTGACCGCAAGGATTTACAAAAGATTATTGAAGCAGGAATTTATGCACCTAATGCAGGAGGAGGTCAGCGAACGATTATCTGTGGAATTTGCAACAAAGAGTTATGCGGGAAAATCGGACGAATGAATATCGATCAGTTTGACAGAACAAAACTTGCAGGTTTTTATGTATCTAAAGAACAGCCCAGTAATATTGATGATCCGTCAATTAAAAGCGGATTTTACGGAGCACCTGCGGTTTGCGTTATTTTTTCTCCAAGGAATTTTCTTTACAGCATACCTGATGCCTTTTGCTGTGCAGAAAATATGGTGCTGGAAGCAACAGAACTTGGACTTTCTTCCTGTATTGTTGCAAGAGGTGAGGAAACCTTTGATAATGAAACGGGTGCCTCCCTTTTAAAAGAGTGGGGTATTCCTGAAAATTATATTGCACGATGTTTTGTATTGCTTGGTTACTGTGACGGAATTTATCCAAAGCCTAAACCGAGAAAAAATTACAGATATAAAATTATAGAATGAGGTAATAAATTATGAATGCTGAATTATGTTTAAAAAAACTTCAATATGTGGGTGTTTTGGCATTTGCAACCGTTGATGAATACGGTAATCCTCAAATTCGCAATATCAGTGCAATACATTATGAACCTGATTCTATGTATTTTTTTACCGCCAGAGGCAAAAATTTTTGTAAAGAGTTGCTTGAAAACGGTCGTGTTCAGGTACTGGGATATACTAAATATAAAGAAATGATACGCTTATCATCAAAGGCAGAACCGGTTGCTGATGAAGAACAAAAAAAGTGGATTGATACAATATTTAGAGAACAGCCGTATCTTGATAATCTATATCCGGGCGACACACGAAATATCGGAATAGTATTTAAAATTAGGAATGCAGAAATTGAATATTTTAATTTAGGTGTAAATCCTATTTTCAGAGAAAGTTATTCTATTGGTGATGTTCACATAACAAAGAAAGGATATAGTATAACAGATAAATGTATTGGATGCGGAAAATGTGTCGAAAACTGTCCGCAACATTGTATTGAAAAAGAAAAACCTTTTAAAATTCAACAGGAGCATTGTCTGCATTGCGGAAATTGTTTAAATGTTTGTCCTGTATCTGCTGTAAAAAAGATAAATTAAATTTAAAGGACTGTATTCTTAACTTTTATTATGGTAAAATGAAAGTATATTAAAAAGGACGATATGTGATTATGACAAGAGCAGAAAAACTTGATTTTTTAATACAGTATCTTTCAAAAAAATCAGACATACCAACTGATTATAATGATAAGTGGCGTTTATTCAGAAGTCTTGTGAATATTCGTGAGCCTGATCCCATAGGTGAGGAGTTTCTTAAAGTACAAGACGAATTTTTAAAGGAAGAAATTGCTTTAAAAGGCGTAACCGATATTAAAACTCTCAAGCCTGTACAGAATAATTTATATATTTTTAAAGGTGATATTACAACACTAAACTCACAGGCAATTGTTAATGCGGCAAACAGTAAAATGCTTGGGTGTTTTTATCCCTGCCACGGCTGTATCGATAATGCAATTCATACTTATGCCGGAGTACAGCTTAGACTTGAATGTTATAAAATTATGTCGGAACAGTGCTATGATGAACCTGTGGGTTCAGCAAAAATAACAGGTGCTTACAACCTGCCCAGCGAATATATTATTCATACAGTAGGACCTGTTGTAAATACTTTTCTGACGAAAAAACATTGTGAACAACTGAAAAGCTGTTACAAATCCTGTTTGGAGCTTGCAGATAAATATAGCATAAAATCTATTGCATTTTGTTGTATTTCAACGGGAGAATTCCATTTTCCTAATAAGAAGGCGGCAGAAATTGCAGTAAAAACAGTTAAAGATCATATCAGTCAAACAGGAAGTAAAATCAAGGTGATATTTAATGTATTTAAAGAAACAGACTATGACATCTACCGAAAATTACTTTTGGAAAATTAAAAAGCTGAAAGAAAAAATAAGTGAAACTGATTTTGTAATTATAGGTGCCGGTGCAGGACTTTCCGCATCCGCAGGTTTTACTTACAGCGGTGAAAGATTTGATAAATATTTTTCTGATTTTAAGGAGCGTTACGGAATAACCGATATATATTCGGGAGGTTTTTATCCTTTCGATACATTAGAGGAATACTGGGCTTGGTGGAGCAGGCATATTTTAATAAACAGGTATGTTGAAGCTGAAAATACAGTTTATTCTGATTTATTTGATCTTATTAAAAATAAAGACTACTTTGTTTTAACAACAAATGTTGACCATTGTTTTCAAAAGGCAGGATTTAACAAACACCGTTTATTTTACACACAGGGAGATTACGGACTTTTTCAATGTTCAAAAGCTTGTCATAATAAAACATACGATAATGAACAAACGGTTAAGAGAATGATTAAAGAACAGAGTGATATGAAAATACCAAAAGAACTTATTCCGTATTGTCCTGTCTGCAAAGCACCGATGACTGTTAATTTGAGAAGTGATGATACTTTTGTTCAGGATGATGGCTGGTATAAAGCAAGTATGCGTTATGAAGATTTTTTAAGACGGAGCAAAGGTCTTAATGTTTTATTTTTTGAATTAGGAGTAGGATATAATACTCCCGGAATTATAAAATTTCCCTTCTGGCAAATGACAATGGATAATAAAAACGCAGTTTTTGCGAGCATAAATTTAAGAGAAGCATATTGCCCTGAAAGAATTAAAAATCAGGCCGTTTGTATTAACGGAGATATAGGCAAAGTGTTAAAAGATTTGCTTAAAGCGTAACAAAAAGGGCGGAAATTTCCGCCCTTATTTCTGTTATTTGATTTGTTTTTTATATTTTTCCAAATTCTTTTAAATAAAGCATATTTTTTATTATTAGATCCGATTTCCACCAGTTTGCACTGATTTCAAATTCTTTATAATCGTTATACCACTGCCATGTTACAGGATAAGAACCGTCAGGCAGTTGTTGTGTAAGAAGTATATTTGCTTCTTTTTCTGCAAGATTACAGTCAACATAGCTCCATTTTTTATTATTCTTTTTATAAAACACAGACGGTTTACATACATATTCGGTAAACCATTTTTCAGGTTCTTTACATATAATTTCGTTTATTTTTAAAATTAATTTATCTCTGAAAAGATTTATGTCAAACAAATCGAAATTTTCAATTTCTTCACAATATTTAAGCAAGTCTGTAAAACATCTTAAAGTATGAAATTCATCAGTAGGGTCAGTTATAAAATCATTATATGCTTTTATTGCAATTTCACTTGCCTTATTATACAGTTTGCTTTCCTTATTGGAAAATCTTAATGCAAAACCTGCAAGGCTTACGGTAGGATTATCATCGGGAGTACCTATATCATCTTTGCATTCCCACCATACGGCATGAGGATAGTCATTATTGCTTTTTACAGTATTAAACCATTTTCCGTTTACAAAATCCTTACCGCTGTCAAGATATTTTAAGATACCCTTAATTACAGAATGTGATGGATCTGTAAACCCGATTTCACGCAATATCATTGTTGCCGCCCATGTGCTGACCGGCGTAGAATTTATATTCCAATTGTCAGGTTCTATCGCATTTGCAAATCCGCCGTCTTTATTTTGATACGCAGAAAGTATTTTCAGTACATCATCTGCACTCCCGTTTTCAAAGTGAAAATTCCACCTTGCAAAGTCAAGCGGACGGGCATTTCTGTAAATAAAATTTCTTGCTTTTTCAAAAATATCAAATTTTAGCATATAATTATCTCCTTTTAATTTAATATTTAACTTATACCAAATTTTATAAGGATTGTATTGTAAAAATGCGACATTATTTGAGTGATAATTCACGGGCTTTTGTCAGAGATATACCGTGATATTTTTTAAATTCTTTTAAAAGGTGTGATTGGTCATAATAACCTAACTTTTCAACCGAATTAAGTATATTAAAATCAAACTTTAAACATTCCTGCCACAAAAGCTGATATCTTATAAGATTTATCAGTTGTTTAGGTGAAACACCTGTGTTTTCATTAAACTTTCTTTCAAGCTGTCGTTTGCTTAAAAAACAATAATCGGATAATTCATTAACGCTTGTATTTCCGTAATGCTTTATTATGTAATATACAGAATTCATTATATCGTTATTTTGTTTGTTTAAATTAAGCTTTTTCATCAAATATTTTTCTGCAATTCTTTTTCGCTCATAAATATTTTGTGAATACAATATTTCTTCTTTCCACTCCTTTGAAAATCCTGAAAAGTATTCTTCAATATCTGTAAAAGTATTCAAAGCTGTGTTCATACTTTTACTTGAAAAAAGAACAACGCTCCATGCATAAAATCTTATACCGAAACAGAAGTTATTTGTTTTATCATTTTTGGAAACATAGGGAGTATTATTGATTCCGCAAAAGTTACAATGAAGATTATTATTATCAGCAGTTATAATTATATCCATACATATATCGGGAATTACCGAAGTTTTAATAAAATTATTTTCGTTTTTGTTATATTTACTTCCCCAAAAGCACCTTATATAAGGCTTTAGTTGACTGCAAGGCTCAATTTCAATAAAGTTACCTTTAATTATAGGATTAGCAGTAATCGGCTTAAAAATTTTATCTAGACTGAACGGCATTTTATCACCCGTTTTTATAACATTAAAATTACTAAAATTATATCATATATAAAAAATAAGACAATATAATATTAAAATATTTAAAATGAATTGACCGCTGATAAATATAAAAATCAGCGGTCGGGTTTATTTAATTGTATATTCATTTATTCTTTTGTTCTTACTCTTATTAGCTTTCTTAAAAGCTCTTTTCCATTGAATGGAATAAGAGGATACAGATAGCTTTTTCCCGATATGGTTTTATTTGTACAAAGAATAATAATGTTTATAATATTTCCTGCAATAAATCCCCAAAGATTGAAAATTGCAGTTAATACTAAAAGTAATATTCTGCAAAACTTTAAGCTGTATCCAAGTTCGTAACTTGGCTGGGTATAGTTTGCAATAGTTACAAACGCCATATATAAAATTGCTTCTCCGCTGAACCATCCTGATTTTACTGCAAAATCTGATAATGCAATTGCTCCTATAATACTTAAAGGAGTAGTTAGACTTGAGGGAGTATTTAATGATGCAAGTCGAAGTCCGTCTATGCCAACTTCAATTATTAAAAGCTGAAAAAGAATGGGTATATTTTGAGCCTCGTCAATTAATATAAACTTGAATGCTTCCGGTACATAGTCGGGATTTTGCAGGCACAAAAGCCACAGTGGTGTAATAACTACTGATAGCATTGTTATAAAATATCTTGCAAGCCGCAGATAAGTTCCTGTAACCGGTGAAAAATAAAAATCGTCTGCTTCTTCAAGTAAATCAAAAATTGATGTGGGAAGTAATATGGCAGATGGAGAGTTATCAACAAAAACAACTATATTGCCTTTAATAATTGCAGATGCGGCAGTATCAGGGCGTTCTGTATGCTTTATTTTTGGAAAAGGGTTTAGCCACAAATTTGGGTACAGGTTTTCAATAAGACTTTGCTGGTTCATTGTAAGGGATTCGGCTCTTATATTTTCAATTCTTTTAATCAGCTCTTTTAACAGCTTTTTATCGACCTTGTCTTCCATATAACATACAGCAATATCCGTTTTTGACTTTGAACCTGCACGCAGGGCCTTAATTCTTAATTTTGGGTCCCTTATTCTTCTTCTGACAAGGGCTGTATTAAAAACAATAGTCTCTACAAATCCGTCCTTACTTCCACGCAAAACCTTGTCGTTTTCCGGCTCGCTTGTTTCTCTTTGGGGATATGTTCTGGTATCAAGAAGTATAGCTTTGTTAAATCCTTCTATCATTAAAGCACACATTCCAGAGAGTACATCTGTTGTTATTTTTTGTTCGTCATCTGTTGTTTCTACTTCTATATAAGGAACACAGCAGTCGGCAAATTTTTCTGCATTTTCAAAAAAACTTTCCTCTGCATTTTTGTAAAAAAACTCCATAAGCTTTTCTACAATTTCGTCTTTTGTCAGTCCGTCTGAAAAATACATTGTAGCCTTATGATTTTTAATTACTATTTTTCTCTCTATTAAATCAAAGCTTTCTTCTGGCTGAAGTGTTTCTTTTATTATTTTTATATTTCTGTCATAATTGTTTGTAAGCATAATTTCCTTTCCTTTACACAAGCATTGCAATATCTTCCAGTTCAAGTCCCTTGTGAAGTGCAAAATTTACTGACATTGAAATCAGCCTTGAAGCCCTGTCTATCAGCAAATCTATTTCCTTTGGCGTTACTACCATTTTTCTGCCGTTGGGGGATAACTGTTCTTTTAAATTATTGGCGTCATTCTCATTTTGAATATTTAAAAGGTCACTTGCCATTGTTGCAGCGTCTACAACTGTCGGCACTCCTACTGCAATTACCGGTATTCCCATAGTATCGCTGTTAATTTTGGTGCGGTGATTTCCTACTCCTGCTCCGGGGGAAATTCCCGTGTCGCAAATTTGCAGTGTACATCCCAGTCTCTCCAGTCTGCGTGATGCCAAAGCATCTACTGCAATTATTGCAGTTGGCTTGATTTTTTTTACTATACTTAACAGGTATTCCCCTGTTTCAATACCGGTTTGACCCGTAACACCTGTTGTTAAAACTGCAACTGGTCTTAATTTATCAAGTCCGGTTGCTCGTGCAAGTTCTCCTGTTATATGGCGTGTTGCAAGTACTTGCGCACTTGTTTTAGGACCCAATGCGTCGGGTGTGATTTCTACATTTCCTAGTCCGCAGACAAGTACAAGACCGTTTACCGGCAACAGCCGTCTTATTTCACATCCGATTGTTTGCAGTCTTTTATCCGTGTTTGTAAAATTATCTGTTAAAGGAGGCAGTTCAATTGTTATATATGTTCCTTTTTCTTTGTGCAAAAGCTGACCGGCTCTTTGAGTTTTTACTGTTAGGCGGGATATTTCAAGTCCGTTTTCTCTGTATTCTTTAAAATCAACTCCGCCTACTTCTTCTCCTGCAATTTCTCTTGCCTCTATGGCAAGATCTGTTCTTAATTCCAAAACTTTCACCTCAAAGTGTTTCTAAATAAAGGATTTGCTGCGTTTTAAATGCAGAAAGGTGCAGCGACAGCCACACGGTTTTTAAATAAAGAGTATTAATCTTAATATTGACTGATAAAATGTTTTTCGTTATTTTTAGAAGAAAAACATTTTGATTTATATGAATTATTATTGTTTTTTTTCTTAAAAGTATTCTTTACAATGTAAAACTAAATTGATATAATTATATTGTGATTAAAAGGAGTATTGAATATGAAAAATTTTATTAATTTTAAATTTTATAAAATAATCATTACAGTCTTATGTATTGTTTCATTTATGTCTACTTTCTGCCAATTGAATACTAATGCCGCAGAGGTTGAACTATCAGGACTTAAGGCACAATTAATTGATGTAAAAGAACTTAAGGAAGTAAACAGTCTGCCGGAAAGATACAGCTCCGTTGATATGGGATATGTAACATCAGTTAAAAGACAGAATGCCAATAATTGCTGGGCATTCGCCACCATAGCATCATGCGAAAGCTTATTCTTAAAAAATGACTTTTCATTTAGTGATTTATCACCGCTTCATCTTGATAAATGGGGGACTTTCAGACCAAACGGACTAGGCTGGCAGAGAAATGCAGGTGAAGGAGCATTTACTCAACTTTCTATGGGATATTTGATTTCAAGGCAAGGACCTTTTTCTGTTTTGGATGACAAAACAGAAATTTTTTCCGGATATAATATAAATTCAATTGAATATTTTGATAAATCAGATCCGGAAAGAATAAAAGAGCTTATATATGATTACGGTTCAGTTACTGCAAATTATAATTCCAACTTAATGTATTTGAGTAATGATTTAACAAATTTTTACTGCTATGATAAAAATGCCTCACTTGAAGGACATGCGGTCAGCATAGTAGGTTGGGATGATAATTATCCTAAAGAAAATTTTGCTACTTGCGGAAAAACACCGACTTCAGACGGAGCGTGGCTGATTAAAAACAGCTGGGGAAAAGATTTCGGAACATTAAAAGGTTATAACTGGATTTCTTATGAAGACTTATTCTTATTTTCAAATATGTTTTCTCCCAGTTTTGCATTGACAAGTATTGAAAAAGCAAACGATTATGAAAAGCTTTATCAGAATGAAACAGACGGAGCAACATATACAATAGACTATTTTACTGTTTATGATGAAGTAACATATATTAACTTTTATGATTTTTCAGACGGTTATGATAAATTAAACAAGGTTATATTCGATTCAGATTCTGTCGGAGCTGATTACAGAGTATATTATATTCCTGCAAATTACGGAAAAATTGAATCTGATAAATTAAAATGGACCTTACTTGCAGAGGGTACAGTTGATTATACCGGATATATTTCAGCAGAAACAAACAAGTTTAATTTACCTTTGGGATACGGTGCAATAGGTATTACAATAGATACATCAACAGCTAATGAAAATCTTGTAAAAGAAGATAAGGAGTATGTCTACAATACATTCGGTACTAACGAGTGGTTAAGAGATGCTGATTCGCAAAATTATATTTTTATAAATGAAAGTAATGAAAATGAAAGCTATGTAATGTTTGATAATAAATTGTATGACTTAAAAAAATTTTATAAAGAAGAATTAAATGATGAAATAGGAGCAACTCTTGTTATTAAGGCTGAGGCTGAAAATTCTTCTAAAACAGAACCAAAGGCTACCCTTTTAGGCGATGCGGATTTGGATAATTCTGTAAATGTGAGAGATGTAACGCATATTCAGTTTTATGAGGCAGGTTTAAGAAAAACCTCAGTAATAAGAGATTTGAATTCCGATTTTGACCAAGACGGACAGACAACGGTCAGAGACGCAACATATCTTCAGCTTTATCTTGCCGGACTATTATAAATTTGTTAAAAATTTAATAAATTAAAACAATACACCTGTAATTTTTGCGGGTGTATTTTTATATTTATCACTAAATTCTAAATGCTGATATTTTTACATATACTTTTAGAAGAAGTTTTAATATCTTTAATTCAGAAGAAGTAATAATAGAAGTGTATGGTAAAAAGAATTAATAATTTATATCCATAATGAAACAGGTGATAAAGTGAAAAGAAAAGGAAATTTTCTTTGGGTAGTAAGAGGCGGTTGCGGTTTTATAATAATATTTGTTGCAGTGTTATGTATATCTGCAAGATTTCCTAAATGTTTTTCCAATGCTGAAACTGCCGTTTTAACTGCTGCTTCTTTTACGCTTTCTGACGGAACGGTTGGTATTCCAGATGATGAAACGGAAGAAACCCGGGAAACCGAGTCGGATGATACAACTCCCACAGAAGAAAAAGTTAATAAAGCAGATACAGATTATCAAGAAGAAACTGTTGAACGTAATTGGGATGATTATTACAATACATATTCTTCTCACGAAGGAGAGGAACAGTATGTTGTAACTGAAAAAAATCTAACAGGATACGGTACAAAGTATGAAAACTTTTATGTTCAGAATAAAACCGATTATGATTTGGATATAGGGGAAATGCTCAAAGCACCTCTTGGCTTTGAAATGGAAGATACTGATGAAATACAGGTTCTTATAATGCACACACATACCTGCGAAAGCTATCTTGACGCTGACGAAGGCATTTTTTATGAAAGTTTTTATCCCAGAACTACCAACAATCTTTTTAATGTAACACAGGTAGGAGATGCAATAGAACAATCTTTGAAAGAAAACGGAATAGGAGTAATACACGATAAAACAATTCACGATTATCCAAGTTATAACGGAAGTTACGACAGAAGCCTTGAGACTATTTATTCATACATAAAAAAATATCCAAAAATAAAGGTGGTCCTTGACATCCACAGAGATTCACTGGGAACCGAGACTGACAAAACTAAACCTACATTTACATATAACGGAAAAAAAGGTGCACAAATTATGATAATGTCCGGTTATGATGACGGAACACTTGAATTGCCCGATTGGAATTACAATTTAAGATTTGCATTAAGGCTTCAGCAGAAAACGGAAACAATGTTTCCCGGTATGACAAGACCTCTTAACTTTGGATATTTTAATTATAATATGAATGTAAATACAGGTTCGCTTTTAGTAGAATTCGGTACAGATGCCAATACTTTAGACGAAGCGGTTTATTCCGGAAAATTGTTTGGGCAGTCGCTTTCCAAGGTATTGCAAAGCTGAATTGATTTTGCTATAATATTATAGATTATTATTGTTAAAGAATTTTGGGGTTTAAGATGAAGTATAAAACAGTTTTAAAAAACCTAACATTATTTATGCTTGTTGTTTGTATTATGCTTGTATCTTTATTTAGTGCAAGTGCCGTTGATGATACTTCCGAAAATATTAATTCACAGGTTGAAACTCAAGGGGATGTTCAGGAGGAAACAACTTCTGAATCTGAAACAGAAGTTGTAACTGAAGAAACACAACCCACCACAGAAGAACAAGCTCAAACTCCTACCCAAGAATCACAACAAAATGAACCGAATACGGATAACTATGAAGAAAATATAACTGATGATCCGCAAAGTGAAGTTAAAGAAACACAAACGGAAACTAAAGAAAATAAACAGGAAGTTAATGACACAATTCAGACAAAAACTTTACCTACTGTTGCCACAGAAACGGAAAAGAAAGTTGTAAACAAAGATGATTTAACTTACGGATATGTTTCATGGGCATGCGTTGCAGCAGGAATACTTGTTTTGCTGATTGTTTTTATTTCCATTAAATCGTCAGGAATAAAGCAATCAAAAAGAAAAAGAAGATAAGGATATAAATTGTAAATGAAAATAGGAAATGTTCAAATAAAAGGCAAGGCAATTTTAGCTCCTATGGCAGGTATTTCAGATAGAGCATTCAGGGAACTTTGTACATCTTTCGGAGCGTCTTTAGCTTTAAGTGAAATGGTAAGCGCCAAAGGGATTTCCTACAAAAGCAAAAAAAGTGCACAGCTTATGGTGCTTTCAAAAGAGGAACGCCCGTGTGGAGTTCAAATATTCGGTGACAGCCCAAAAGTTCTGGCGGAAGCAGCAGAGTTTGCAATTCAGTTTTCTCCCGATATTATTGATATAAATATGGGCTGTCCCGCTCCTAAAATTTGCAATAACGGAAACGGAGCGGCTTTGATGAAAAATCCAAATCTGTGCGGTGAGATTGTTAAAGAAGTTACTAGAACGGTAGACATTCCCGTAACTGTTAAAATAAGAAAAGGTTGGGATGAAAACAGCGTAAATGCAGTTGAGATCGCTAAAATTTGTGAACAAAACGGCGCAAGTGCAGTAACTGTTCACGGAAGAACAAGAAAACAGTATTATTCACCGCCGGTTGATTATGATTTAATTAAAAAAGTAAAAAAATCATTGAGTATTCCGGTTATTGCAAACGGAGATGTTAAATCTCCGGAAGATGCCAAGAGAATACTAGAATATACTGAATGTGATTTAGTAATGGTTGGCAGGGCTTCTTTGGGTAATCCGTGGATTTTTAAAAGAATAAATGCGTTTTTGGATAAGGGAGTTTTAATGCCTTTGCCGAGTCTTGATGAAAGACTTAATGTAATGATTGAACATATAGAAAAAATATGTGAGTATAAAGGCGAATATATGGGGATTTTACAGTCAAGAAAACATATTGCATACTATTTGAAAGGTATGAAAAATGCAGCGGCATTCAGGAAAAAATCAGGTGAAGTTAAGACCTTGGAGGATGTTTACGATCTTTCAGAAGAAGTAAAAAATCATCAGCTGAATTTAATAAATTAAGCAATAAAAAATTAAAATAAAGGAAATAAGGAGTAAAATTATGAGTAACAAATTACCAAGTATTGATTTTTTAAAAGGCTATGACCCTGCCGTGGGTGATGCTATGGAGCAGGAGCTAAAAAGACAGAGAAGAAATCTTGAACTTATTGCCAGTGAAAATATTGTAACTCCCGGTGTTATGGCAGCAGTGGGAAGTCTTCTTACAAATAAATATGCAGAGGGTTATCCGGGAAAAAGATATTACGGAGGCTGTCAGTGTGTTGATGTTGTTGAAGAAATTGCAAGACAGCGTGCCTGCCAGCTTTTTGGCACAGAACATGCAAATGTACAGCCTCATTCAGGCGCACAGGCTAATACTGCAGTATATTTCGCTATGTTGGAACCGGGTGATACGGTTATGGGTATGAATTTATCTGAAGGCGGTCACCTTACACACGGATCTCCTGTTAATATTTCAGGTAAATATTTTAATTTTATTTCTTACGGAGTTGACCCTGAAACTCACGTTATTGATTACGATAAAGTTATGGAACAGGCTCTTGAATATAAACCTAAATTAATAGTTTGCGGTGCAAGCGCTTATCCGAGAATAATTGACTTTGCCAAATTCAGAGAAATTGCAGATGCCTGCGGTGCATACTTAATGGTAGATATGGCTCATATTGCAGGACTTGTTGCGGCAGGCGTTCATCCTAGTCCGGTACCTTATGCAGAGTTTGTTACAACTACAACTCATAAAACTTTAAGAGGACCCAGAGGCGGTATGATTCTTTGCAGAGAAGAATTTGCAAAGCAGATAGACAAGGCTATCTTTCCGGGAACACAGGGCGGTCCCCTTATGCATACAATTGCAGCTAAAGCAGTTTGTTTGGGAGAGGCTTTGAAGCCTGAGTTTAAAGAATACGGTAAAAATGTGGTTGCAAATGCAAAGGCTCTTGCAAACGGACTTTTAAAAAGAGGAAATAAGCTTGTTTCAGGCGGTACTGACAACCATGTAATGCTTATGGATCTGCGTGATACAGAAGTTACAGGTAAAGAGCTTGAAACAAGACTTGACGAATGTTATATTACAGTTAATAAAAATACGATTCCAAACGAACCCAGAAGTCCTTTTGTTACAAGCGGTATCCGTATCGGTACTCCTGCTGTTACAACAAGAGGTCTTAATACAGAAGATATGGATAAAATTGCTGAGTTTATTACTCTTGTTCTCAACGATTACGAAAACTCTGCCGATAAGGTAAGAGCAGGGGTAGAGGAACTTTGCGCAAAATATCCTTTATATGAATAATAAAATAAGGTCAATTAGGGCGGGAAAACTTTCCTGCCTTAATTTTGTTTGAAAGAGGTGAAATTATGAAATCCCCGTTAGCAGACAGAATAAGACCTAAAAGTCTTGACGATATTGTAGGACAGGAACATCTTATAGGTCAGGGTAAGGCATTGAGAAAAATTATTGAAGGCGGAGAAATCCCAAACCTTATTTTTTACGGTCCTTCAGGAGTTGGAAAAACCACTCTTGCCTCCTATATTGCACAAAAAACCAACAAGACTTTGAAAAAGCTTAACGGTACCATTGCATCAACGGCAGATTTAAAAGAAGTGTTTGCAGAAGTAAATACTTTTTCGGGGCTAAACGGAATTCTCCTTTATCTTGATGAAATTCAGTACTTTAATAAAAAGCAGCAGCAGACTCTGCTTGAATATATTGAAAACGGAATGATAACCCTGATTGCGTCCACAACGGAAAATCCCTACTTTTACGTTTACAACGCAATTTTAAGCCGCAGTACAGTTTTTGAATTTAAGCCTGTTTCCGTTTCAGAAATTATGCGTGCGGTAATAAGAGGAGTTAAGTTTTTATCTGAGGAACAAAATTGTGAAATTGAGATAAGTGATGAATGTGTTGAGAGAATTGCACTTTCCTGTTCAGGGGATGTAAGAAAATCTTTAAATACGTTAGAACTTGCATTTCTTTCTTCAGATGACAACAAAGGCAAAAAGAAGATTACCCTTGATACAGTTCTTCAGCTTACTGAGAAAACTGCCTTTAAATATGATAAAGACGGAGACGAACATTACGATATTTTATCAGCTTATCAAAAAAGTATGCGAGGTTCAGATCCTGATGCGGCAGTTCATTATCTGGCAAGGCTTTTAACTGCCGGAGACTTAATAGGTGCATGCAGAAGACTTATGGTTTGTGCCTGTGAAGATGTGGGACTTGCATATCCACAGCTTTTACCTATTGTAAAATCCTGTGTAGATATTGCTATGCAGGTTGGTCTTCCGGAAGCAAGAATACCGCTTGCTGATGCGGTTATAATGGTATGTAATGCTCCAAAATCGAATTCAGCATACAATGCAATAAATAATGCTATGGCAGATATTTCATCAGGTAAATCAGGAGCAATTCCCAGACAGCTGCAAAACAAGCATTTTGACGGTGAAGACAATCAAAATAAAGGACAGTTTTATCTTTATCCTCACGATTATGAAAATCACTATATTGTACAGCAGTACTTGCCCGATGAATTGAAGGATACAAAATATTATAAATACGGAGATAACAAAAACGAACAAAGCTTTAAAAATTATTGGGATAAAATAAAGAATAAGTGATAAATTTGAAAACGGTGTATAAATTACACCGTTTTTGTTTATTTTACATCAACAATACTTTATTGATCTTAAAGGCATTATTGACTTGGTACTTATTACTAAAAAATCGTTAAAAAGTTTGGTGGATATGTTTTTGTTAAAATTCTTATAAAAAAATATAAAAAAACAAGCAACAATTATAATTATAATGAATTGGTTTATGGGATAAGTGTACCCTTTATTCCAATATTATTAATCATTTAAAAGTTTAGGAGGAAAAGAAATGATTAAATCAAAACACAGAGCAGTAAGTTTGATTTTAGTTGTAATTCTTGCAATTTCAGCATTCTGCGCAAGCGGATTTTCTGTATTTGCAGTGTCAACTGAAGAAAACTCAGTCTCTGCAGGAGGAACCCTTGTTTATCTGAAAAACACAAAAAATTGGAGCAAGGTTTATATTCACTACTGGATTGATGATAATACCCATACAGAATGGCCTGGTGAATTAATGACCCTTGTTCCGGGAACATCAGATACTTATTATTATGAAGTTCCTGCAGGTTATGTCGGTATTCTTTTTAACGGAGGCGGAAACGGCGACTTACAAACAGGAGATTTAAGTGTATCTGAAGGAAGCGGAAAAATTTTTGACCCAAGTACAAACCAGTGGTCAACTTACACAGGTCCGGCTATTGGTACTGATCCTTCAACTCAGCCTAATTCAACTCAGCCTAATTCAACACAGCCTAATTCAACACAGCCAACATCTCCGTCAGGTGAAAATGTTGTTTACTGTCAAAATGATGCAGGCTGGTCAACTGTATATTGCTATATGTGGAACAGCAGTACTGATAATAACCATGCTTGGCCGGGTGTAGCTATGGAAGATCTTGGCGACGGTGTTTGGTGTTATTCACTTCCTAAAAATTATGCAAATATTATTTTTAACGGCGGAAGCGATGCAAACAAAACTGGCGATATGACATATCCCGGAACAGGTCATATTTATAACAATGGAACTAATGAGTGGGATGTTTTTGATACAAGCCCTATCAGAATTACAGGTTTTAAAACTGATGTAGCAAGTCCTCAATATAAAGGTATGAATATCACCATTACTTCTAATGCTACCAGTTCAGCCGGTGCGGTAAGTTATAAATATTCTGTTACTAATACCACTACAAACCAGACAATTTTATTAAGCAACTTCGGTACAGCTAATACTGTTGTTTGGACTCCTACCGTTGTAGGCGAATATATAATTACTGTTGATGTAATTGATACAGCAGGCAACGCCAACAAGAGAACTATGAACTATTCTATTGCTGATGATAGTAATATTGTTAAACCTATCATTAAAGGTGTTACACCATACAATAATAATGAAATTCAGGTTAATACACAGGTTACTGTAAATGTAAATGCAGGCGGCGGTAAAACAGGAACAAACCTCTTGTTCTATAAATATGTAGTTACTGATCCCGATGGTGTTCAAAATACTCCTTACTATTCATTAAGCAAAACATATCAGTTTACTCCTAATAAACTGGGTGTATATAAGGTTCAGGTTTATGTACAGAATTCAAATAATGATACTGTAAATAAAACATATTCCTATACAAGTGTTGGTCATGTTGTTACAACTGCTCCAACATCGGGTACATTAACTGATCCTTCTACTTCACCTTCAACTTCACCGTCTACTTCACCATCAACTGCACCTACAACATCTACTAATCCAACTAATCCGGTAGGAATTTTAGGCGATGTTGATTTTGACGGTCAAGTTAATGTTAGAGATGTAACATTAATTCAGTTACACCTTGCAAGCCTTCAACCATTCAATGACGAACAGAAAGTTGTTGCAGATTATGACTGTGACGGTTATGTAAATATAAAAGATGCTACAAAAATTCAGTTTGTTTTAGCAGGTCTTAATTACTCGGGCAACTGATAAGGAGGAATATTTATGACAAGACTTAAAAAGTTTTGTGCTGTTATCCTTTCATGCCTGATGATAATTGCGGCTGGTATGCTAACGGTAAATGCACAGGATGTAAATGAAACTGATACACAGGCAAACAGTAACTTAACAATTCACTATAAAGGTGACGGAAAAACAATTCCTTATATTTATTATTGGAACAGCTTGCCTAGAAATATTGAAACCAAGTATCCCGGTGAGGTAATGACAAAGGATATTTCACAAACAGGAGAAAATTGGTATTCCTTTACATTTGATAATGTAACAAAAATTAATATGCTTTTTACTGATAAAGACGGTAATCAACTTTCAAAGGAGCTTACCCGCACTTCCGCTGAACAAAACGAATGGTGGTATAGTGGAAGATGGTATAAGACAAATCCTGATGAGGCTGACCCTGCGGACAGCGTTGATATGCGTGAAGAATCTATTTACTTTGTAATAACTACTCGTTTTTATGATGGCGACACGGGAAACAATGTTCACTGTTGGGATGATTCAACAGCGAATAATCCTGATACTGACCCTGCTTGGAGAGGAGACTTTAAAGGACTTGCAGATAAGCTTGACTATATCAAAGCACTGGGATTTTCAGCAATTTGGATAACCCCTGTTGTAACAAACGGATCCGGTTATGATTATCACGGTTATCATGCATTTGATTTTTCTACCGTAGATGTTCGTTATGAAAGTTCAGATTTTACTTTTGATGATCTGATTGACGCAGTTCATGAAAAAGGTATGAAGATCATTCAGGACGTTGTATGGCAGCATACAGGTAACTTTGGTGAAGCTACATTTGAACCTCTTTTCGACAAAGTATATGACACAGTGCAGGATTTGGCAGATATTGAGAAATGTATGATTCCTAATGAAAGACTGTTAAGTGAATATGGTCTCAAATCTGCAGAAGAATATTATGCTCAACCCGGTGGTAAGCAGTATGACGAGAGGTTGAGAATCATGAAAGACATGGATATTACAGCCAATAATTACCCTGCCAGTAAATATGAAGAATTTGTAGCAGGCATTGAATATGATAAGCAGCAGTATGACAGAATTTCTCATTCGGATAAATACAACAGTAAAAACTATTATCATAATAATTATTGGAGAAGTTATAACTGGGATGACTATGCTACACAATATTCTCAAATTGCCGGTGACTGCGTTGACCTTAACACGGAAAATCCGGAGGTAGGCGAAAAGCTTGTTGATATTTACAGCAGTTATATTGAAAGAGGCGTTGATGCTTTCCGTGTAGATACTTTAAGGCACATGTCCCGCTTATCGTTAAATACTATGTTTAATGACCAACTTCATGAAGTTGGCGGAGATGATTTCTTTATGTTTGGTGAGGCCTGTACCAGAGCCAATGAAATTTGGTATCGTGGTATGGCAAGTGAGTCAGCTTGTTTCTATACTTGGGATGAACCTGATGATTCATATATTAAACAATGGAACTGGACTAATACACCAGATGCAGTTGGCGAGAACATGAATTTAACCCTTGACCATTGGATTAATAACTTTGATCCTAATGAACAGCCAACAAGCGAAAATGCATTCTTAAAGGGTATTGATTACCATGAGCCTGATTACAGTCAAGCTTCAGGTATGAGCGTAATTGACTTCCCAATGCACTGGAACTTTAAAAATGCATCTACTGCATTCAATAATGTAAAATCCGGCGATAAGTGGTATAACGATGCTACATGGAATGTAGTATATGTTGATTCCCACGACTACGGCCCGGGTACTGAAGACAGATATAATGGCGGAACTCAGGCATGGGCAGAAAATCTTGACCTAATGTTTACATTCCGTGGTATTCCTTGCCTGTTTTATGGTTCTGAAATTGAGTTCCAAAAAGGTGTTAAGATTGATAAAGGTACTAATGGACCTCTTTCAACAACCGGACGTGCTTATTATGGTGATAATCTTGAAGGTACTGTTACTGCAACAGACTTCAGCAAATATAGCGCATCAGGAAAAGTTGCAGAAACTTTGAATTCAACATTATCGCAGCACCTTATGAAACTTAATGCTATTAGAAGAGCTGTTCCTGCTTTACAGAAAGGACAGTACACAGTTTCAAGTTCTTATGTTTCAGGAAATATGGCATATATTAGACGTTATACAAATGACAGCGAAAATGTAGACAGCCTTGCTCTTGTAACAATTTCAGGAAATGCAACATTTAAAGGCATTCCTAACGGAAAATATATAGATGCTGTTACAGGTGATACCGTAACGGTAACTAATAACACACTTACAGTACCTTCTATTTCAAAAGCAAATATGAGAGTATATGTATGCTGTGCTTCAGGATTTAAAGGTATTGACGGTGCAATCGGAAAAACCGACTTAACATATCTTAACTAATCCATAATAAATACACAATTTCATTGGTGAGGAACACTTTTGTGTTCCTCACTTATTTTATTTGCACTGATTTTAAATATAAGTACTTTTAAGTTTAAGTGCTTTACTTGGTTGCTTACGCTAGTTGATGTCTTTGTTAAAATATATTTAAGCGATATTTTATGTATTTGATATCATTTTTCATTAGTTGTGACCACATTTTCAGGTATAAAAATTTTTTATTTTTTAAGTTTGACGTTTTTTAAAAAGTATAATGGAACTATTGATTTTATGACTTGAAAATATTGTAATTATTATTAAATCATAGTTTAGAAGTTATAAAGAGTTTAAACAGCGTATGAACATAAGTTTATTTGTAATGCATAAAATTATTGTTCTATCTATTGAGAAAAAGTAATATTTATGATAAAATTATAATAATTTTTCGAAAGGACTGTATTAAATGAGTCTTGTTGAATTTAAAGATGTTTATAAAATATACAAAATGGGAGAAGTTACGCTTACAGCTGTCGACGGGATCTCTTTTGAGATTAATCAAGGGGAATTTGCAGTGATAGTAGGTTCTTCCGGCGCAGGTAAAACTACGGTTCTTAATATTTTAGGCGGGATGGATAGTCCCACAAAAGGTGAAATTATTGTAGATGAAAAAAATATCAGTTCATTGTCTGAAAAAAAGCTAATCGAATACAGAAGATACGATATAGGATTTGTTTTTCAGTTTTATAACCTTGTACCCAATTTAACTGCTAAAGAAAACGTGGAACTTGCAACGCAAATTTGCAGTGATCCTATGGACGCTGAAAAGGCACTTGAAAGCGTTGGACTTATAGATAGAATAAACAATTTTCCTTCACAGCTTTCAGGAGGAGAGCAGCAGAGGGTATCTATTGCAAGAGCATTGGCAAAAAGACCAAAGCTGCTTTTGTGTGATGAACCTACCGGTGCTTTAGATTATAATACCGGCAGGTCAATTTTAAAATTGTTGCAGGAAACTTGTGTTAAAGAAAAAATGACAGTAGTTTTAATTACTCATAATCAAGCTATTACTCCGATGGCTAATCATATTATTACAATGAAAAGCGGCAAAATTATCAGTAATATCTATAATGAGAATCCAAAAAATATAGAAGAAATTGAATGGTAAAGCTTTAAAATAATTATATCTTTGAAAGGAGGCAATTGCATTTTGACTAAAACTCTGCTTAAAAATACATTTAGGGAAATAAAAAATACTAAAGCTCGATTTATTTCAATTATGGCCATTATAGCTTTAGGAGTAGGCTTTTTTTCCGGAATAAAAGCAACTGCCCCTTCAATGAATAAAATGGCTGAAAATTACTATACAGACACAAATCTTATGGATTATCGGATTGTATCAACTATTGGATTTGATGATGATGACATCAATGAAGTGAAAAAAACCGAGGGTGTAACAGATGTAATGCCTTCTTATTTTACTGATGTTATTGTAAATACAGGTGTCAGCGGTAATCCTGTAAGAGTTATTTCTGTTCCCCAAAGATACAAAGATAACGAATTATTAAACGAGCTTACATTACTTGATGGAAAAATGCCGGAAAAGACCGGTGAAATTTTAATTGAAAAAGGTAATTTCGGCGGCGCTTCAATAAACATTGGTGATAAAATTAATATAGAAAAAGAAGCAGGGGATACCGATGTTACTGAAATACTGAATAGACTTGAATATACAGTTGTAGGAATTGTAGAGTCTCCGTTATATATTTCTTACGAAAGAGGAATTACCACTATCGGCAACGGTAAACTTTCTTCGTTTATGTACATTTTACCTGATGATTTTAAGGTTGAAAAATACACAGAGCTTTATGTAAAAACAAAATATTCAAACAGAGAAATTTCTCCCTTTTCTGATGAATATAAAAATTATATTGAAGAAATTAAAACTGATCTTGAAAAAACAGCAGAACACCGTGTAAATATATTTAACACTGATGTGATCGGTGAGGCACAAAAAGAAATTGATAACGGCTGGAAAGATTATAACAAAGAAAAAGAAAATGCTGATAAAGAACTTGCAAATTCAAAAGAACAGCTTGATGATGCACAAAAAGAATATAATAAAAGTATTTTTAATGCACAAAATCAATTAAATGATGCACAGAATGAAATTAAAAATGGTGAAAGTCAGTTAAATAATTCTATAAAAGAATATAATGAACAAATATCACAGGGTGAAAAACAGCTTTTAGATTCTGAAACCCAGATTAATTTGGCAAAAGAGGAATATGAAAAATCAAAAACAGAATTTAACGAAACAATCACTTCTGCTCAACAAAAAATTGATGAGGGTCTTAAAAGCTACACAGAGTCATATAATAATTATTACGATGTGGTAAAACCCTATTTAATGTATCAAATATCACAGGCTCAATTAGGGCTCAAAAGTATTAATGAGAATATTGCATATTTAGAAGAACAGCTTAAATATTTAGAGGCATCAACCTCTGATGAAGCAGTAAAAATTGATTTGATTAAAACACAGCTTTCACAATTGTATTCTCAAAAAGAGGTTATTGAAACTTCTGTAAATGAATTAAACAACACTGTTGTTTCTTCTGAAGGACAGCTTGAATATACAAAAACTCAAATTGAATATTCACAAATGCAGCTTAATACTCAAAAAGCTCTTGGTGAACTGGAATTATCAGAAGCTTTGCTTCAAATAGAGCAGGGAAAATCTCAACTTAATAACGGTAAGAATACTTTAAAAAATTTAAAAGAAGAGGGCAGAAAAGAACTTGCTGCCGCAGAAAAAAAACTTAGTAATGCAAAAGCGGAACTTGAAAAAGCAAGAAAAGAATTTAATTCTGAAAGTATTTCAGGAAAACAAAAAATTGATGAAGGTTATGATGAATATTATAACGCTCTTAAAACTGCAAATGAAAAGTTAAACGATGCAAAAGAAGAGCTTGAAAAAGCTCAAAAGGAATTGTCAGAATTAAACGAAGCTCAATGGTATGTTTTCACCAGAGAAGATAATCCCGGCTATTCCGATTTTATTTCTAATACAAACCGTGTGGATGCAGTTGCCGCAGTATTTCCAACATTCTTTTTACTTGTTGCGGTACTTGTTTGTTTAACTACAATGACCAGACTAATTGAAGAAAAGCGTACGGAAATAGGTACATTAAAGGCATTGGGTTATTCAGGCAGGTCAATAGTTTTTAAATTTCTTATTTATTCCACAATTGCAGGTATAATCGGCAGTGTTACAGGTATTTTACTTGGAGTTAACACACTTCCATTTATTATTTATAACGCTTATAAAATGATGTATCACATGGCTGATCTACCGCTTGTTATTGATTGGGTAAGCGTTGTTGCAGGATTTATTGCTGCTATGATTTGTACATCAACAGTATCTGTAATAATTTGCGTACAGACATTAAAGCATAAGCCGGCAAGTCTAATGCGTCCTAAAGCACCTAAACCCGGTAAGAGAATAATTTTAGAAAGAATTAATCCTCTGTGGAAGCATTTTAGTTTCACATCTAAGGTTACAGCAAGAAATCTATTCAGATATAAGTCGAAATTATTTATGACAGTTCTGGGAGTTGCAGGCTGTACTGCACTTATTGTTGCAGCATTTGGATTGCTTAACAGTTTTTCTGTTATAACAGATAAGCAGTTTTCAGATATTTATAAATATGATGCAGCAATTATTCCGAAAACCGAAGGAACTGAAAAAGATCTTGAGAAACTTACGGAATATATATCTGCTGATAAAAGTATAACAGATTATCTGCTTGCAAATCAGTCGTCGGTTACTGTAAAAACTGAAAGTGCAACTAAGAATAAGAATACAAATATTTTTGTTCCGGAAAATTTAGAAAGCTTTGAAGAAATGTTTAGCCTTCAAACAAGAATAGGGCAAACGCCTCTTAAACTTAATGATGACAATGTTGTTGTAACGGAAAAAATGGCATCTGAGTTAAATATAAGTGTTGGCAGTGAAATAACAGTTATACTTGACGGTAAAGAGGTATTTTTAACAGTCGGCGGAATTTGTGAAAATTATATTTACAATTATGTTTATATTACGCCACAGAGTTTTATCCGAAATTTTGGTTATGCAGTTGAATTTAACAGCATATTTGTAAGTATTGCAGAGGGTGCATCGGATGATATTATCGGACAAAATTATTTGGCAAGAAATGATGTTTCTGCAATATCCTTTACAAGTTCCGGCATTGATGATTTTCAGCGTATGCTTAATTCTATGAATATGGTTGTTTTGGTATTAATAATTTGTGCAGGTGCGTTGGCATTTGTTGTGCTTTATAATCTTACGAATATAAATATGGAGGAAAGAGTAAGAGAAATAGCAACAATAAAAGTTCTTGGCTTTTTTAACAGAGAAACCGCCCAATATATTTATAGAGAAAACATTGTTTTAACTATTTTGGGAATTCTTGCGGGACTGTTATTGGGAATAATTCTTACCGGATTTGTTGTTACAACTGTTGAAGTTGATAATGTTATGTTCGGAAGAGACATTTTCTTTTCCACATATATTTATGCCGCAGGACTAACAGCATTGTTTAGCGGTGTGGTTAATATATTTATGTACTTTAAAATGAAGAAAATTGATATGGTAGAAAGCTTAAAGTCAATTGAATAAAAGGCGTAAAATAAGATAAATAAAAAATAGGTGGTTTAAGAATCAAACTTAAACCGCCTTTTATTTGAAAATAATTCCAAATTAGAATAAACTAACCTTATTTTGGAAAAAATATTTAGGATTTTACCATTTAGTCAAATAAAAATAATCTTAAATATTGAAACAAATTAATTTTTATGATATAATTTTTTATTATTGGAAAAATTTATCTTTGAAAGGATTTTTTAAATATGATTAAGCCGAATATTTACCGTACTGTAAATTGCGGTGAATTAAGAGAAGAAAATATTGGACAGGAAGTTAAAGTTGCCGGCTGGGTAGAAAATATCAGAGATCACGGCGGCGTTATGTTTCTTGATATCCGTGACCATTACGGCGTTTTACAGGTAGTTGTTCATAATGATGAACTTTTAAAAAATATTAATAAAGAATGTTCCCTTACACTTACAGGCAAGGTTGTAAAGCGTGATGAAGATACTATTAACCCTAAAATTGCAACAGGCTATGTTGAAGTTCATACTGAAGATATTAAAGTTTTAGGAAAATGTAAAAACAATCTTCCTTTTGAGGTTACAACCTCTACAAATACTAATGAAGAAGTAAGACTTAAATACCGTTTTCTTGATTTAAGAAATCCAAAGGTTCATAATAATATCGTTTTGCGTTCAGAGGTTATTTCTTATTTAAGAAGTCAGATGACTGAAATGGGATTTATGGAAATTCAAACCCCTATACTCTCAACCTCATCTCCTGAGGGCGCAAGAGATTATCTTATTCCGTCTCGTAAGCATAAAGGCAAGTTCTATGCTCTTCCGCAGGCTCCACAGATTTTTAAACAGCTTTTAATGGTTTCAGGCTTTGATAAATATTTTCAGATCGCTCCGTGTTTTCGTGATGAAGACGCAAGGGCGGACCGTTCACCCGGTGAGTTTTATCAGCTTGACTTTGAAATGAGCTTTGCAACTCAAGAAGATGTTTTTGATGTTGCCGAGCAGGTTTTATATAATACATTTAAAAAATTCTCTGAAAAAGAGGTTTCTAAACCTCCATTTAAAAGAATTCCTTTTGCAGAGAGTATGCTTAAATACGGTACGGATAAGCCTGATTTAAGAAATCCTCTTGAAATTGTAGAAATCAGCGATATGTTTGAAGAAACAGATTTTGCTCCTTTCAGAAAGAAAACGGTTCGTTCAATTAATGTACCGGGTGCTGCATCCTGCTCAAAAAGCTGGTTTAAGAAAATGGAAGAATTTGCTCTTTCCATAGGAATGAAAGGTCTGGGTTATGTTAAGGTGAGAGAAGATATGACCTTCGACGGTCCTATTGACAAATTCTTAAAGCCGGGTGACAGAGAAGAACTCATCTCAAGAAATAAGTCAAAGTCAGGAGATGTCATTTACTTTATTGCCGATTCTGCCGAAATGGCTCCCAAGCTTGCAGGTCAAATACGAACAGAAGTTGCACAAAGACTTGACTTAATTGATAAAAGTCGTTTTGAAATGTGCTTTATTGTTGACTTCCCAATGTTTGAGCATGATGAAGATGGTAAGGTTATTTTTACACATAATCCGTTTTCAATGCCCCAGGGAGGAATGGAAGCTCTTACAACAAAAGACCCTGACGATATTCTTGCTTATCAGTATGATATCGTTTGTAACGGAGTAGAACTTTCATCGGGCGCTGTAAGAAATCACGACCTTGATATTATGATTAAAGCATTCGATATTGCAGGTTACAGCGAAAATGAACTTAAAGAAAAATTTAAGGCTCTGTATAATGCGTTCCAGTACGGTGCTCCGCCTCATGCAGGAATGGCACCGGGTGTTGACAGAATGATCATGCTTTTAACAGAAGAAGAAAACATTAGAGAAGTTATTGCTTTTCCAATGAATTCAAATGCGCAGGATCTACTTTTAGGTTCTCCGGGAGAAGTTTCGGAGCAGCAGCTTCGTGAAGTTCATATTAAATTAAGATAATATAAATAATTTATATAGGGCAAGCAGATACTTGCCCTAATTGCACATAAAGGACTGATATTATGGTAACAAGAGAAGATGTAGAAAATATTGCATTACTTTCAAAGCTTTTTGTTCCGGATGAGGAGCTTGACGCTTTAACAAAGGATATGCAGGAGATTATTGATTTTGCCGATACTATTAACAACGCTGTTGAAAGTGGAGACGATTTTGATAATATTAATAATTTATCAAATGTTTTAAGAGAAGATGAAGTAGTAGAATCACTTCCAAGCCGGGAAATACTTAAAAATGCTCCTGAACAGGCAGAACAGCATTTCCTTGTAAGAAACAGAGAGTAAGGAGCGATTTTATGGGAACGATTGCAAAAATTCACGAAATGCTTGAAACAAAGCAAATTTCTTGTAAAGAATTAACAAATCTCTATCTAAAAGAAATTGATAATGCAAATAAAGAGCTTAACGCTTATGTTACGATAACTGCCGAACAGGCTTTGGATACTGCTGAACTAGTTGATAAAAAAATAGCCTCAGGAGAAAAAATAGGTATTCTCGAGGGTGTACCTATGACCTTAAAGGATAACCTTTCTACAAAAGGTATCGAAACAACTTGCTGCTCTAAAATATTAAAAGGTTATACACCTATCTATGACGCAACAGTTTGGAAAAACCTAAAATCTCAAAATGCAGTTCTTTTAGGAAAAACAAATATGGATGAGTTTGCTATGGGAAGCTCCTGTGAAACTTCCTGTTTCGGCGGGGCGACAAATCCTCATAACACTAACCATTGTTCAGGCGGTTCGTCAGGCGGTGTGGCGTCTGCTGTCGGAGGAAATATTGCCGCCTACGGTTTAGGTTCTGATACGGGAGGTTCTATCAGACAGCCTGCCAGCTTCTGCGGAATAGTAGGTTTAAAGCCTACTTACGGTGCTGTTTCTCGTTACGGTCTTATAGCTTATGCAAGCTCTCTTGACCAAATCGGACCTATTACTAAAACTGTTGAAGATGCTTCAATTGTATATGACGCAATTTCACAGTATGACCCTAAGGACAGTACATCTCAAGGTTATAAAGGAGTAAAAACCTTTGATACCTTAAATAACGATATCAAGGGAATGAAAATAGGTATTCCCAAAGAATATTACGAGGGTATAAGAGACGATGTTAAAGAAGCAATTTTTGCAACCTTAAAGTCTTTTGAAGATTTGGGTGCAGAAATTGTCCATATTGAGCTTTCCGCCGTTAAATATGCACTTCCCGTTTATTATATTATTGCCTGCGCAGAGGCTTCCTCAAATCTTGGCAGATACGACGGTATTCGTTACGGTTATAAAACTGCTCATTATAACGGAACTCACGATATGATTTGCAGAACAAGAAGTGAAGGTTTCGGAGAAGAAGTAAAGCGCAGGATTTTGCTTGGAACTTATGTGCTTTCCGCAGGATATTATGACGCTTACTATAAAAAAGCTCAAAAATTAAGAGGTACTATTATTACCGCATTTAACAAGGCGTTTGAAAGCTGTGACGTTATTTTAGCTCCAACAGTTCCTATGACAGCCTTTGAAATGGGTCATGCAACATCTGACCCTATTGAAACTTATTTAACCGATATCTGTACAGTTCCCGTTAATATTGCAGGGCTTCCGGGCATTTCTGTTCCCTGTGGGTTTAATGCAAAGGGAATGCCTATCGGTATGCAGTTTATCGGTAAAAAATTCGGCGAGGCCCAGATTTTAAATGCCGCTTATAAATATCAGCAAAATGCAGGACAAAACTTTAAAGATACAAAGTGGGGTGTTAAACTATGAAATATGAATTAGTAGCCGGTTTTGAAACCCACATTGAACTTGCGACAAAAACAAAAATTTTCTGTTCCTGTACAACAGAGTTCGGCGGAGAGCCAAATACTCATTGCTGTCCTGTTTGTATCGGACTTCCCGGAACACTTCCAAAACTTAACAGACAGGTTGTAAATTATGCCGTTAAAGCAGGTCTTGCAACACACTGCGAAATCGCTGAGATTGCAAAAATGGACAGAAAAAATTATTGCTATCCTGATTTGCCTAAAGCTTATCAGATTTCACAGTACGATATGCCTCTTTGCCTTAACGGTTATGTTGAGCTTTCAAACGGAAGAAAGATACGTCTTGAAAGAATCCATATTGAAGAAGACGCAGGTAAACTTATCCACAGCCATGGCGATACCTATGTTGATTATAACAGAGGTGGGGTACCGCTTATTGAAATTGTTTCTAAGCCTGATATCCGTTCGGTCGACGAGGCTAAGGAATATGTAGAAAAATTACAGCAGGTTATGCGTTACATTGGAATTTCAGACTGCAAAATGCAGGAAGGTTCAATGAGATGTGACGTAAATATTTCTGTAAGAGAGGCAGGCAGTGAGGAACTCGGAACCCGTACTGAAATTAAAAATATGAACTCAATTACAAATATTGCAAAAGCTATGGAGTATGAATTTGAACGCCAGTGTGATGTTTTGGAAAGCGGAGAAAAGGTTACTCAGGAAACTTTAAGATACGATGACGCAACAAATTCAACCTATCCAATGAGAAGCAAGGAAGATGCTCACGATTATCGATATTTCAGAGATCCTGACCTTGTTACGATCAATGTTTCAAGAGAAGATGTAGCGGAGATTAAAAAGTCTCTTCCCGAACTTCCTGCCGATAAATGCAGAAGATATATTGATGAGCTTGAAATTCCGGAAAAAGACGCACAGCTCCTTACAAAATACAGAAATATCAGTGAATATTTCGACGAGGCAATCAAAGGCGTTAAATCACCTAAAACTGTATCAAACTTTATTATCGGACAAATTTTCAGCAGACTTGAAACTGAAGCCGATAAGGAAGAATTTAATATTAAAACAACACCAAAGCAGTTAAACGAGCTTGTAAAGCTTCTTGACGAGGGTAAAATAAGAAACAATCTTGCAAAATCAACTCTTGAAAAAATGCTTGACGAAGGTAAAAACGCAACAGATTATATAAGCGAAAGCGACATGGGCGGACTTGACGAGAACGCTCTTAACGACCTTTGCAAACAGGCAGTAGAGGCAAATCCAAAAGCTGTTGAAGATTACAAAAACGGCAAAGAAAAAGCTATTAAGGCTATGGTTGGATTTGTTATGAAAAACAGCAGGGGAAGAGCAGACGCCGCTTTGGCAGAACAAAAAATAAAAGATTTGATCAAATAAAGTATGCCGCTGAATTATATTCAGCGGCATTTGCTTGTAATAAAATCGAAAGGTCAAAGTTGAAAAACATAAAAGTTTTTTGCTCAGCTTTTTTTCAAAAAAGCTGATGGGGTTCAAAGGGCGAGAAACCCTTTGTCGCCGTCGGTGACGGCGAAATATTTATAATAATTAAAAACGGAGGAATGTTATGGCAAGTTTATATTTTACTAGACACGGTGAAACCGTATGGAATGTTAAAAACAAAATTTGCGGAGTTACCGATATTGAACTTACGGAAAAAGGTCATAAGCAGGCAATAGAATTAGGTAAAAAAATAATTGCAGAAAATTTTAAGATTGATGAAATACTTTGTTCTCCGCTTGTTCGTGCTTTTGATACGGCAAAGCATATATCGACAGTTACAGGTATTCCTATGAAAATAGATATAAGATTAAAGGAACAAAACTTCGGTAAGTATGAATCTACGGAAAGAGACGGAAAAGAATTTAAAGAAGCAAAGTCTCATTTTGTCGACAACTTCGGGGGAGGAGAAACAATGCTCCGCTTAGCTCAAAGAATTTATAATCTTCTTGATGAACTAAAGGAGGATAAAAATAAAACATATTTGCTTGTTGCACATAATGGTATTTCAAGGGTTGTAAAATCATATTTTTGCAATATGACAAACGAAGAATACGGAAAGTTTGGAATTTCCAATTGTGAATTATTAAAATTTGACTTTTAATAATTTATTGGTATATAATTTTTCAATTTTAGAGGTACAAAATAATGGATATAACTTTTAAACTTGCAGAGGTAAAATATTTGAAGGAGGTTTTTGAAATATATAAATCTGCCGTCAAAGAAATGGAGAATAACGGTATATTTCAATGGGATGAAATATATCCCGATTATTTTGCTATAAAAAGAGATATTGAAAATAAGCACATGTATATTGGAGTTATGAATTCTGAAATTGTTTGTGCTTATGTTTTAAATACACATTGTGATGAAGAATATAAAGACGGAAATTGGGAAGATGAAAATGCAGATTTTATAATTGTTCACAGATTATGCGTAAATCCTGATTTTCAGAATAAGGGAATAGGGTATATAACTATGAAATATATTGAAGAAACAGTCTAAAACGAAAAGATACCATACATAAGATTAGACTCGTTTACTTTAAATCCCTATGCTGTAAGGCTTTATGAAAAATTGGGGTATAAAAAGACAGGCTTTGCAGATTTCAGAAAGGGAAAATTTTATTTAATGGAGAAAAAAGTATAAAAAGTACTTTATAGTGTATTTTGCTGTTGATGACGGCGACATAGAGTTTCTCTACCTTTGAAATTCGTCGCTTTTTGAAAAGGGCATTAAAGGAACAGGGCATTTGTGGTTGGGATGCAAATGAAGCAAAGTATAAAAATAATGATCTTAATACCTTTAAGCAAAAAAGTTGATAGTATGTTTGTTATACATTCTCAGTTATATGGTAATATCTATGTTATGTTTATAGGAATTACAGGTCAAGTATTATTTTTTCAAGCTCTGTGAATTTTGGCTTTTCTGGTTGATAAGTTTTGCATAAGGAGATGATTTTTTGAAATATTTTTTACCTGAATTACTTGATAAAATAAATGATTTTGATGTAAGCTTGGAAATGAGGGAAAAAGCTTATAAAATGTTGGATAACAATGACAAAGAGTATTATGATTATTTTCAAACCATCAAAAAATTTTTTACCAAAACCTTTTTAAATATTTATTATAAAGAACATGGTTTTCATGATTATTCTATAGAGAATATAAAATTTGAAAAGGAAACTAAAAATTATAAAAGTAAGTTCTATGTAATAATACATCTTAAAAAGAGAGAAAAAACATATTTTCTTGTTTATAAAAATGTTAAATCTTTTGAAATTAATTTTAATTTATCAGAATATATTGACTTTGGAGACTATATGTATGATGAATTTTATAAAGAAAATAGTCTTTGGACGCATAATATTTTATGTCGCTATGGCTGTGGAGAAATAAAAATTACTTGTGAAAAGATTGTAATTAAGAAAGCTTTAGACTAATCTTTGTGAATTAAATCTTTTGAAAAACTTTTATGCCCTGATAAGCTATTAGATTGATCAGGGCAAAAATTCTATTTAGCAATTATAACAGCGTACAAATAAAACTTAGTTAAAGATAACAATATGAATCAGATAACATAGACAAGAAAATAATGCGTATTTTGTCAATATATGTCTTGAAAAAGATAATGCACAGAGTTATACTTATAATAAAGTAAGCAATAACTATCTTGTTTATGATTGTAGAACTGGCAATAAAAATGGTATATATGTTAATAATTCTTGCAAAATAAAATAGAAATGCAATACAAAATAATTGATATGTTACTGAATTATGAGGAGTCAAATCCAACCGCTTAAAAACGCTCAAGAAAATCTATGTCTGTTGAATAGGATATACATAATTTTTCATATAATATTGGTTATGGAATAGATAGTGCAAAAAGTGTTGATTTTGATAATAAAGATGAAGGAAAAGGATGGATTCAGTTTATATGGGAAAGAACTATAATGCAATAATTAAAATATTTAGTATTATATATATGTATTTATTGACATTGGCAACAATAGGATCTTTATTCATTTTTTCACCAGAAGGTTTTTTTTCTCCAAGAAGTGTTTTTAATATAAAATACATAACCCATTATGGCGTGTTTTTAATATTTGAATATTCAAAATTTATATTACTTTTAATTTTAATATTAGGAATTATTTTACTAATTTCAGATATAGCTATGATTTTTACAAAATGGAGTATAGTTCCACAAGTATTAATTTTATTTGGAGATATTATTTACCAGATTACAAGGTTCTTTGAACCAAATGATAAATTTCCAATTTTATATTATATAATGGGAATTTTAATAGAATGTGTTGGTATAGTACTACTTGTATTATATTTTGTTTTTAATACAAATTATAAAAAGACTTACAATTAAATAATTATAAAACCTGCTAAATAGTTTTTGCAGAAGTTATATTATAATCAAGAAAGCATTGATAATATAAGTATAAGCAAAACGGTAAACGGAAACGCAATAACAGACCCTAACCATGTAGGTAAGCTAAATCCGTTCCGATACAGAGGTTACTATCTTGATACAGAAACAGGTTTCTATTATCTTATGTCAAGATATTACGATCCAGTAACTCACCGCTTTGTAAATTCTGATGGTTACTTCCAAGCAGGCTCTGATATCCTTGATACCAATATGAATGCTTATTGCAGAAATAATCCGATAAATTTTTGTGATTCTTCGGGTACTAAGTGTTCTATTCACGGGGATCATTATTATGTTCCCACATGTGTAATTCGTAACCCTGGATATGCATTAGCCTCTGCTAAGTATAAAGCAAAAAAACGAAAAGAATCCAATTTAGATAATTTACCAACGTCGGGAGAATCTAATTCCAGTCAAAGTAAATATAATCCTGATGGAACAATAAAACAAAAACGGTGGTACGGACCAGATGGTAATGCTGTTAGAGATAGAATTTATAATCATTCAGGAAATTTTGAGTTTCCACACGATCATGAGTGGATAAATGGAAAAAGAGGAAAAGAACATTTACCTCCCTCTCCTGAGTATCAATTTTCTTGGGAACCATTTATTGGAATAGGTATTACTGCTGTATGCGTTATAGGAATAGTGGTTATAGCAGTAGATGATGTGTCAGGAATAGGAGTTGCAGATGATTTTCTTTTAGGACCGCTTGGTACTGGAGTAGCGAGTGGTGTTGTAATAGCATTTGGATAATATAAATAATAAATTAAGAGAGGAACTTTTTATGTGGAATGAAATTATTGATAATAATGACATCACAAAATTTATGAATAATTTTTACTGTTTTCACGATAGTTGTATAAAAGAGTTGAAATATTTAAGTGGGGCATATGTAGATGAAGATTTGTCGATGTATCCTATAAATGACCGTAGAATATTGAAGGTTATTATACAACGTCAATTTGAAGATACTTCTATGATTGAATTGGAATTTGAAGGTTTAAGATACTTAAAACTATTTCCTATTGATAACAAATATACTTGTGAAATACTTGATTCAACTATAATTTTAAAAAATGATTGCATATATTGGTGTGATTGTGGAGGTTTATCGGAAACAGATTTGGAAAATTATGATGGAACTATAATTTGTGCTTCAAAACTACGGTGGCGAGCTATTGACAAATGTATGGGGCAGAAAGAGTTTTACCTATCACTTGTGTAAAGATCATAGAATAGCCTGTGCCATGTCTTCAAGCATCTCCTTTTAAGGTTATGAATGAATATCTTAACGGAATGTTATTGTATGAAACAAGAGGAGAAGCAAAGTTTTACTATTCCTACGATACAAACGGAACACTCTACTCGGTAAAATACACATTAACAGATTCATCCGAATTAATGACATACTACTATACTCATAATTCACGAGGAGATATAGTAGGAATATATAACGGAAACGGTGAATTAAGAGCACATTATGAGTATGATGCATGGGGAAATGTTCTGTCAATAACAGATGCAAACGGAAACGCAATAACAGACCCTAACCATGTAGGTAAGCTAAATCCGTTCCGATACAGAGGTTACTATCTTGATACAGAAACAGGTTTTTATTATCTTATGTCAAGATATTACGATCCAGTAACTCACCGCTTTGTAAATTCTTATGGTTACTTCCAAGCAGGCTCTGATATCCTTGATACCAATATGAATGCTTATTGCAGAAATAATCCTATAAACTTTTATGATCCTACTGGTACACATTCCAGAAGTATTAAATGCGGGGATCCGACTTGTACTGTTTGCAGAGAAAGCCGTAGAATTTTTATAAATACACATTTAGATTGGTATAATAAAGTAACTAATAGTAAAATACTTGGTGTTGATTGCTATGGGAACTTTGTTTATCCTACGAAAAACGAATATACAACTTTGGATAAAATAGTAGATACTATTGGAGCAGCTATTTATAGTGCTGAAGTAAATTTTGACCTTGGAGTTGGAATAGGTGCTAAAGCAAGTTTAAATAATATTGTAGGATTTGAATTATTAGCTAAAGTGATGTCAATTAGTATTGATTTAAAAGCATCTGAGGGATACGATTTAGGTGCCTATACAAGTATAAGTGCAGGTATTTCAATTGGTAGTTGGGATCTTACTGGTTATGAGTATTCAGAATATCAATCTTTCAATACAGGAATAATTGAAACTAAAAGTGAAGTTTCGAATTTTTTAGGAGTTGGGGCTTCATATTATTCAGGAGTTGGTTGTTCATTTAACTTTGGTTGGAACTTAGATTATTTTAATAAGCGTTTGGGAGAAATATGGTAATTAGTTATGAATATAATTATTTTTATAAAAATCTTATATTTGTTTAATTTATTGTTAGATTTTTGGTGTAACTAAACTATATGTCATTTTTTCTCTTTAAAATTATAAGAAAATGCACCAGTAAAAACTTTAAACGATGATTATTATCTTTTAAACAAAAGTGTTTTTTATATAAAGTATTGCACTAAAATTGTATTAATATAATATGTGTATGTATGTAAATACTTGCAATAATAATTTTTTTCTCATTATATCCTTCATTTAATTTTATAATACGATAAGGAGTATATTATGAAATTGTTAAATATAAAAAATTTTATACTTGTAATATTTGAAGTCATAATTATAAATGCATTGGGTTTTATATTAATAAATTTTAATTTTAATATTTTAACCAATTGTATTATTTATACAGCGATTCTTGTAGAAATATTATTGGCAATAAGGGTATCCTATAAAACTTATAATATAAATTCAAATAATATAACCATTATTGTATTCGTACTAATTTTTATTATTTTTTTTACAGGTGAGTTGATTGCAACTAAATTTCAAATTCCTGATACTTGTTTAAGCTCATATTTCTTTACATTAGGATTTTTAATTATAGACAGTTGTCATCAAATATATAAAAGAAATCTTAATATTAATAAAATATGGCCGCTTATTGTTCGTTTTGTCGGAATTGTAATGTTTATATTATGTATTATGTTTGGGTATGCAAATTTCTTTGGGCTGTTACATCATGTTTAAAAATATTAACACTTATTTTTGCATCGTATTAAATCTTTTGTAAAACTTTTATGATTAGCCTAGTCAGGGCATAAATTTTTAGCGACGGCTTAAACCGGCTTACCAAAACATCCATATCAACGGTAAGACCCATAGATACATCATATACCTATTATGAAAGTAAGCGTGGCAGTGATTACACCACAACAAAGATTGAAACCGAAACCATAGACGGAGAAACATACAAATATGACTATGATACATTAGGCAACATAACTAAAATTCAGAAGAAAAATGGAACATCAAATGAAGACTTATATTATTATGAATATGATGAAATGAATCAGCTTGTATATGCAATAGACTATGAAAATTTAAAGATATATCAATATGAGTATGATACAGGCGGAAATATGGTTTATGAAAGTATAAGTGATATAGGTCCCAATGGTTCTCCATACAGAACTCAAAATATAAGTTACTCATACAATGATACAAACTGGAAAGATAAGCTAACATCATACAATGGACAAACCATAACATATGACGAAATCGGAAATCCGTTAAAATATCGAGACGGAATAACAATGACATGGAAAAACGGAAGACAACTGTCAACCTTGAAAAATGGCAGTGACAGCATAAGCTACAGCTATGACAGTGACAGCGTACGTATAAGCAAAACGGTAAACGGAACAAAATTCACTTGATGAAGGGAAGTGATTTAATGAAAGAAAAGTTATTAGAACTACAACAAAAAAATAAAAATATATCTATTTACTGCAGTGAAGATAATAATAAGTTTTTATATGGTAAATTATTATCTGTTAATGATTATGAATTTGCGCTTCTTATGTACACTCCTCATGGAATATTTGATGGTATAATTGTTAAAAAAATTGAGGATATTACTCATATTGAATATGATGGGCAATATGAGCAAAAAATGCAGAAAATTTTATCACAAAACATAGATATTAAAAAATACTATATAGATGACACACAAATCACAAGTTCTATATTGGAATTATCTTTGAAATTCAATAAAATAGTATCAATTGAATTGCTCAATAGCGGATATGATAATGTTGTTGGTTTTGTTGATGAAATACATGATAATAAATGTACTATTAAATTAGTTGATGAATACGGTTATGATGATGGATATAGTTACATTATAATTAGTGATATAACGCAAGTTGTGTTTGACAGTGAAAGAGAAAGTCTATTTCTGAAACTCTGGCAAATAAATAAGAATATTATTACAAATAATAATTCCATTATGCAAGTAAAATGATACAAATGTAATAATAATTGAACATTGTAAGCAACATCATACAATGGACAAACCATTCATTAACAGCAATCGTAACTATTTTACAGATGATGAAAATGTTCCAAATAAGCTAGAATTGTTTTCTCTTAAGGGTTATTTATTGGTGGTAATGTGACTCTTCAGTTCAATATGGACTATTTTAGCAGGAGGTTTAATGAAATATGGTTTTAAATAATAAGATATGTATTAAATTATGTATTTGATATCTTACATATTATTATTTTAGTGGTTGGAATATTATTAACATTTAATTTTTCAATCCCTAATTCAATATTTATTAAAATAGTATTATCAATAGTTTTCTTTATTGCAATATTGTGTATCATATATAATAAAATTAATTTTGCTAAAAATATTAATAGTTATACAAGTAAGCAAAGAAATATATATAATTATTTATATTATAACTATTTATTTAATTATCTATATAGTAAAATATATGCCTTTAGAATTAAATCAAATTTCAATATCTATTTTAGCAACATTACTATTATCAATATACATTATTAAAAATGATAAGTTAGATTATATAAGTAATATCTATCTTGTTTATGATTGTAGAACTGGCGATAAAAATGGTATATATGTTAATAATTCTTGCAAAATAAAATAGAAATGCAATACAAAATAATTGATATGTTACTGGATTATGAGGAGTCAAATCCAACCGCTTAAAAACGCTCAAGAGAATCTATGTCAATTGAATAGGATATCTCAAGGGAAAAGCAGACTAATAATATTTGGCAGTCACACAAACTTAAAGTATAAATATGGATCAAGACATTTTGGCTTATATGATATTATGCAGATAAAGTAGGTCAAAACAAAAAGACAATAGCAGAGTAAACAAAGAATAACTTGCTGAAGATTGTGCAGATGACTAATTAACGCTAAAGAAATATATATATCCGTTTACAGGTGACAAAAATAATTAAGCAAAAAAATAAACAGCCGCACGAGAGCGACTGTTTGAAATTATAATGTGTTGCCATCAATACCCCTGCTGCGGGGATTAATCTGTAATAGACCTTAGGGAATGTGCAAACCACCCGTTCATCGGGTGGTTTTGATTTTTGATTAAAATTATTTTTCAGCCTTTTTATACATATTATCGTAATATTTTGTATATTCGCCTGAAGTGATTTTGTTCATCCATTCTTCGTTTGCAAGATACCATTCAATTGTTTCTTTGATACCTTCTTCAAATGTGTATTTTGGAGCCCAGCCAAGTTCTGTTGTAATTTTTGTATTATCAATTGCATATCTTCTGTCATGACCGGGACGATCTTTTACATATTTAATTAAATCTTCTGATTTACCTAAAGCTTTAATAATTAGTTTTACAATTTCTATATTTGCCTTTTCATTATTACCGCCTACATTGTAAATCTCACCGTCTTTACCTTTATGAAGAACAGTATCAATTGCTGCACAGTGATCTGAAACATGAAGCCAGTCACGAATCTGCATACCATCGCCGTAAACAGGAAGAGATTTTCCTGCTTTACAGTTGTTGATCATCAGAGGTATCAGTTTTTCAGGAAACTGATATGGTCCGTAGTTATTTGAACATCTTGTAATATTAATGGGCATTTTAAATGTCTCATGATATGCGCGAACTACCATATCTGCACTGGCTTTTGACGCCGAGTATGGTGAGTTAGGAGAAAGGGGGGTCGTTTCCATAAACATTCCTGTTTTGCCTAAAGCACCGTAAACCTCATCGGTTGAAACCTGTAAGTACTTTACGCCATCTTTATAATCAAAAGAGTACTTATCATCAGGATTGATTTTCCAGAATGATTTTGCAACATCCAAAAGATTTTGTGTGCCTATAATATTTGTTGTTAAAAAAATTTCAGGCTCTGTAATAGAACGGTCCACATGAGATTCTGCAGCAAAGTTTACTACTGTATCTATATCATATTTTTTAAAGATTTCAGTTACTGCCGCACGGTCACGAATATCTGCTTTGACAAATGTATAACGGCTGTCATTTTCAATATCCTTTAAGTTATCAAGATTACCTGCGTATGTTAAAGAGTCAATATTGATAATGTTATAATCGTGGTTTTTGAGCATAAGGTGTACAAAGTTTGAGCCGATAAATCCTGCTCCTCCTGTTACAAGAATGTTTTTCATTTTATTTCTCCTTTAATTTTTAGACGCTAAATTTATTAAATACTGACCATAATCAGTCATTTTAAGTTCTTCGCCAAGTTCTTTAAGTTTTTCAACAGTGATAAAGCCTTTTCTCCAGGCAATTTCTTCAATACAGCTTATATATAAACCCTGCATAGATTGTATTGTCTGAACATACTCTGCGGCCTTTAACAATCCTTCGGGTGTTCCCGTATCAAGCCATGCCATGCCTCTTCCCAAAAGTGCAACATCAAGCTCTCCGTTTTCAAGATATACACTATTTACTGAAGAAATTTCAAGTTCTCCTCTGGCAGATGGTTTAATACTTTTTGCGATTTCACATACTTTATTATCGTAAAAATAAAGTCCCGGTACTGCAAAATTAGATTTTGGATTTTCAGGTTTCTCTTCAATAGATATTACTTTTCCATTTTTATCAAACTCAATAATACCAAAGTCTTTCGGGTTTTTAACTGGATATCCGAATACTGTTGCTCCGTTCTGTTTACATTTTGCTTTTAAAAGCATATTCGGAAGGTTTTGGCCGTAAAATACATTATCACCAAGAATAAGACAAACACTGTCATTACCGATAAATTCTTCACCAATGATAAATGCCTGTGCAAGTCCCTTTGGTTCTTTTTGAACAGCATATTCAAGCTTAATGCCTAATCTTGAACCGTTACCGAGAAGTTCCTTGTAAATTGGAGTATCGTCAGGCGTTGAAATAATAAGAATTTCATTTATTTCCGCAAGCATCAATATTGACAGTGGGTAGTAAATTAAAGGTTTGTCATATACCGGTAAAAGTTGTTTAGAAACGACTTTTGTCATTGGATACAGGCGAGTGCCCTTACCTCCTGCAAGAATAATTCCTTTCATAATTTGACCTCCGGGTTTTATATATTAAATAGCTTTTAAAAACAGTGCAAGTAAAAGTAAAGTAAACGGTACAATAATCAGGGTCCTTAACCAAAGTACAACCCTTGGAATTGTTTTTCCTTCCTCAGGAAGTTTAATCTTTTCAGCAGGATGGTTTAATAGAATTATAAGCAATCCTGATACTAGTGCAACACCTGAAAAAAGCGTCTGTAAACTTCCAATGAGTCCAATTTTTGTAACCAATAATTTTGCAACACTTGTGTATGGTGCATCTTCAGGATTGACCGTTTTTCCGAAAAACCATTCAACTATTGATCCGTTCATTCCCCTTACTAAAAAAATATTTGAATTTCTTAAAATAAGCCTGAATAGAATACCAATGCTCATTACAGTATCCAAAATTACATTATATCTGTATATTTTTTCATTTTGTAGCATCATAATATAAATAAACGGAACTAAAAGGAAAAGCCGATAATAAGAAAATGTTGAGAACATAAGGTAACATAAATAAGTTGTTCCTACAATATAAATTACATATTTACCGTAATAAACATCATTTTCCCTGTTGTGGATTTTACTGAATTTTCTCGTATAAGCATAAAAATAAATAATTACAAGTGATATTGCGAAAAAAGAAATCGGTCCAAAAGATGTATGAATGTTTTTGGGGAACATATCTTGAATCATTGAAGTTGCAGGACCTGATGCCATTGAATCTGCATACATTGGAGCACCGTAGAATAAAAGTTTTTGAATAATTATTCCGGAAACACCGATAATAGCTTTTCCGACTATTTTTATTACATTTTTTTCTTTTAAAACAATTATTGCAAGAAAAGGAAGAAGATAAAAGGGTTTTATTGCAAGAGCCAAAGCGGACAAAAGATAAAATGCTTTTGTTTTGTTTTTTAACAGATAATATACCGCCATAACGGATGGAAGCACCATCAGAATATCGTTCTGACCTGCATAACATATTTCCATAAAGGTAAATGTTGAGCTGCCGCTTAAGAATGCCGCACACATACTTTTTGTTTTGTCATCTGTTAAAAACATGCATATTTTGTAAGTGTATCTTAACATTATAATTGTTAAGAAAACTAAAAATAATTTTGACCATGCAAGGGATAGCGGTGAGTCTAAAATAGCAATTCCAAAAAATCTTTGTGCAATCCAAATAGGCAAGTTCCATATTGACCAAGGAAGTACAGAAAGAAGTTCACTACCCATATATTCATGAATTTCAGGACTTTTGTTCAGAAAGGTGTACTCGTACAAATGGCGGATGTTGCTGTCCAATGTAACATCCCATACATTGGTTGACCATATTGTAAGGCTTTTCAAATCTTTATAGCTAACCATTATAAAAACAAGCAAACCTACTAATGCAGCTAATATCCATTCAAATTTGTAAATGTTTGATGAATAATACTTGTCCTTCAGTGTTCTTACAGATGTCATTAAATCTTTCCTCGCTTTATATATTTATTAATTTTAATAGGTATAAAACAATAAGATTATATGTTAATATTACAAAATTACATAACTATTCATTTTAGAAAATTATACCATAGCATAATTTATAAGTCAACATAAAAGAAAACTTTACAAAACGTTTGAAATACAAGTTTTATATATGCTTATTATTTAAATAATGCATAATTAACATTAATAAAAAATAAGGAGCCTTTGATAAGACTCCTTATTGAAATTGTATGTTTATTTTCTTAACCGAAATATCTTTTTAGCAAGCCTGCAAATCCTGCGCCGTGTCTTGCTTCATCTTTTGCCATTTCATGAACGGTATCGTGAATAGCATCAAGATTTTGTGCTTTAGCTCTTTTTGCAAGATCGAATTTTCCTTCGCATGCGCCCGCTTCAGCATCAGCTCTCATCTGAAGATTCTTTTTTGTGCTGTCTGTGATTACTTCACCTAAAAGCTCTGCAAATTTTGCTGCATGTTCTGCTTCTTCAAATGCGTATTTTGTAAATGCTGCAGAAATTTCAGGGTATCCTTCTCTGTCTGCTACTCTTGCCATTGCAAGATACATTCCAACTTCACTGCACTCGCCGTTAAAGTTTGCTCTTAAATCTTCCAAAATATCTTCTGATACACCTTGTGCAACTCCTACTTCATGTACTGTTGCAAAACCTGCATTTTCGTCCATTTTCTTGAATTGTTCTTTTGGCGCTTTACACTGTGGACATGATTGTGGTGCTTCAGTTCCTTCGTAAATATAACCACATACTTTACAAACCCATTTTGTCATAATTGAGTCCTCCTATAATAAAAATTTATTTATCAACTGCATTTGTTGCATTTGCCGTAATAAGTGATGCATTTGCTTTCAATTTTAAAACCTTCATCACACAAAATACTGTCAACAGCAGTTAATTCCTCATTGAAAATATCATAAATGCTACCACATTTAGTACAGATAAAATGAGAATGAGGTTCGGTTTTTCCGTCGATTCTTTCTTCACCGTTTACTGTGGCAACTGTTCTTACAATACCCTCTTCTTTAAACAGTGCAATATTTCTGTATATTGTTCCTAAACTTATGTCAGGGTATTTGTCTTTTATTTTGTTATAAATCCATTTAGCGCTCGGGTGACAGTCAGTATTGCAAATTGTATTTAAAATAGCATTTCTTTTGTTACTGAAATTTTTTCTTTTATTCATCTCTTTCACCCAAATCGATAATGATTATTGATTTCTAATCCAGAATACCATAAAAATCCATTTTTGTAAAGCATATTTTAATAAAATTTTTAATATTATTGATTAGCATATTTGCTGATTTTATCTTTAGGAGGATTTGTATGCCTAGAATTTATTTGAGTCCGTCATTACAGGAGTTTAACCCTTATGTGGGAGGTGGAAACGAAGAATACTATATGAATCTTGTTGCTGATGCTATGGAACCTTATTTAAGAGCAAGCGGAATCGACTTTGTTAGAAATGACCCTGAAATGTCATTGAGGCAGGCGATTAATGAATCTAATGCCGGAAATTATGATTTGCATTTGGCACTTCATTCAAATGCTTCGCCTGAAAGTACTGCAGGTCAAAATCAGGGCGCTGATGTATATTATTATACTACTAGCCAGAACGGAAAAAGATTTGCTGATATAATTGCAAATAATTATGAGGGCATTTATCCGAGAAGTGTTGATGTTCTGCCTACAACAAATCTTGCAGAAGTAAGAGATACAAACGCTCCTGCCGTTTTGATTGAAACTGCATTCCACGATAATACCGAAGACGCTAACTGGATAAGAAATAATATTAACAATATTGCAAGGAGCTTGTCGCAGTCTGTTGCAGAATATTTAGGAGTTCCTTTTGTAGATCCTAACTCTTGAATTATAACAAAAGTATAGTATAATTATAAATAAAAATGGCTGTTCTCCAATTAACTTGGAGAACAGCCATACCCAAAATAAAATTATCTGTTGCTGTTGTTGTTTTTATTCTGATTGTTGTTCTGGTTGTTGTTCTGATTTTTATTTTGGTTATTATTCTGGTTGTTACTATTGTTCTTGTTCTGGTTGTTGTTCTGATTATTGTTCTGGTTGTTGTGATTGTTCTGGTTGTAATTGTTATCCATAAGTCACACCTCCTTTGAAAATATTATTCTCTTAAAATAAAGGTATATGCATAATGAATGAATTTTTTATAAGAATTAAAAAAATTTTAAATGATGAATTTGACGATTTTTTAAAATGTTATAATAATGATAGTTTTAGGGGATTAAGAGTAAATACTCTTAAAACTTCTTATGAAGAATTAAAAAATATTATTGGCTTTGAATTTATAAAAACTCCTTTTTGCGAAAACAGTGCATATATTCCCAGTGAAGTTCAGTCTTTGGGCAATCACCCTCTTCATCACGCCGGAGCTTTCTATATTCAGGAACCGTCTGCGGCCTCTGCTGTAACAATTTTGAATGTCCAAAAAGGGGACAAGGTTCTTGATCTTTGTGCAGCTCCCGGAGGAAAAAGCACCCAGATCGCTGATGATTTAATGGGAACAGGCCTTTTGTGGTCTAATGAAATTGTAAAAAACAGAGCAAACATTTTACTTTCTAATATAGAAAGAATGGGTGTTGGAAATGCTGTTGTATCATCTTGTCACCCTGATTTCTTATGTAATGAACTGAAGGGATTTTTTGATAAAATACTTGTTGACGCTCCCTGCAGCGGAGAGGGTATGTTCAGAAAGGATCCTAATGCATTACGGGAGTGGAGCGTTGAACATGTTAAATCCTGTGCTGAAAGACAGTTGCAAATTTTAAACAGTGCAAAAAATGCATTGAAACCTAACGGAGTTTTGGTATATTCAACCTGTACTTTTTCAAAAGAAGAAAATGAGGATGTAATTGAAAAATTTTTAAATCAAAACCGGGACTTTGAACTGGAAGAACCTGATGTTACTTTTGGCAGAAGAACGATGGATTATGCAGTAAAAATTTTTCCGATGGACGGTGGAGAAGGTCATTTTGCTGCAAAATTAAAGAGAAAAAACTCCGGACAAGCTGTATGTCATTATTCTGTTGTTCCAAATGCAGATAAAGAGATACAGGATGGCGTTTATAATTTTTTAAACAATTTTTTAATAGAACCTGAAAAAATAAGCAATTTAACTGTTATTAAAGATAAAATTTACTCAATTCCTCAGGAAATGCCTAAAACAAATGATATACCAATTTTAAGAGGCGGAGTTTTAGTTGGAAAAATCAAGAAAAACAGAATTGAACCTGAACATCATTTGTTTATGTCATTAAATAAAAGTGATTTTAAACAAGCTGTCCATTTAGATGTAAAAAGCAAAGAGATTTATAAATTTTTACACGGTGAAGAAATTAATGTTTCAAATGATTTTAAAGGCTATATACCTGTTTGCGTAAACGGCATTACCTGTGGTTTCGGAAAGGCGTCAGGAGGAAAGCTTAAAAACAAATACCCAAAGGGTTTAAGGATTTTATAATGGAAAATTTATCGAATATCGGAACAATAAAGGAAATACTCTCAAAACACGGATTTACATTTTCAAAAGCACTTGGGCAAAATTTTCTTGTTAACCCATCTGTATGCCCCAGAATGGCAGAAATGTGCGGAGCAGATAAAAACACTGGAGTAATAGAAATAGGGCCGGGAATAGGAGTTTTAACAAACGAGCTTGCTAAAACTGCGAAGAAAGTAGTTGCAATTGAGCTTGATAAAAGATTATTGCCTGTTTTAAATGAAACATTAAGTGACCATATAAATGTTAAAGTTATTAACGGAGATATTATGAAAATAAATCTTCATAAGGTTATAGAAAACGAATTACCAAATATGAAGGTCGTGGTTTGTGCTAATTTGCCCTATTATATAACTTCTCCGGTAATTATGAGATTACTTGAGGAAAATCTGCCTGTAACTGCGTTAACGGTTATGGTGCAAAAGGAAGCCGGTCAAAGGATTTGTGCAAATGTGGGAACACGCTTGGGCGGTGCATTAACTGTTGCTGTAAATTATTACAGCAAACCTAAACTTTTATTTAATGTAAGTGCCGGTTCATTTATGCCTGCACCAAAGGTTGATTCCTGCGTTATAAGACTTGATATTACAAATGAACCTACGGTCAATGTAAAAAGCAGCAAAATGTTTTTTAAAGTGGTTAAAGGTGCATTTTATCAAAGGAGAAAAACTCTGTCAAATTCTTTAAGCTCAGCATTAGAATATAATAAAAAAACGATTAATTCTATTTTAGATAAATTATCAATTCCTCAAAATGCAAGGGCGGAACAGCTTAAAATGGAAGAATTTAAAAAATTAGCAGATGAAATATATTTTTTAGAAAAAGGAAATTGAGTGTTATGGAAAACAAAAATGATGTAATTTTAAATCAGGAAAACATAGCAGTAACAGAGAATAAAAACAATTATTATTTTGAAATTACCAATGAAAATGTTGATAAAACAATTAGCGAAAATGAAGATTTTTCCATAAGCGAAAGAACAATGAGGATCATAAAAAACAGAAATAAGAGAAGAAATAAAATAAGAATGAATTTTCTTTATAAAATAGGATTTATTCTTTTTATAATTGCAATTGGCTTTTTAATTACTGCTATGGTTATTTGTTTAGTTGAAAATTCAGTAGACCACGACAGCTTTTTAGCTATTTTATTTTCAATTATAAGTGCGGCACTTGCTCTTTTGGGAATTATTTTTACTTGCGTCAGCAAAGAAAAATCACCAAAAAAACGAAGAGTTAAAAGCAAAAGGTTTAATGATGATAAACAAGTTATTGATTAAAGGAGAACAAAAAATGTGTTTTATATGCGAAAGAATTGAAATGATAAAACAGGGATCTAATCCTTATTTTGTTAAAGAGCTTGAAACAGGATATGTTGTTTTAGGCGACCATCAGTATTTTAAAGGTTATACATTGTTTTTATGTAAGCTTCACGAAACGGAGCTTTTTAATTTAGATAAGAATTTTAAAATAAAGTTTCTTGAGGAGATGTCTTTAGTCGCTCAGGCTGTATCAACAGCTTTTAATGCTGAAAAAATGAATTATGAACTTTTAGGAAACGGAGAAACACATCTTCATTGGCATTTGTTTCCCAGAAAAAGCAAAGATATGGAGAATTACGGAAACAACGGGAAAGGACCTGTCTGGTGGCTTCCTATGGAAATTATGTATGATGAAAGTAACAGAATTACAAAAGAAGAAATCAAAGATTTTAAATCGAAACTTTTAGCTGAACTTAATAAAATATTTTAATTATAGGTTTTTAGTTATGGATATATGGGAAAAGCTTTATACTTCTGCATTAAAGGTGCAAAACGACAGGGTCATCTCACCGTTTATAGAAGCAGGAGGAGTTGCCGCAGCGATACTTACCGATAAGGGTAATATTTATGTAGGCGTTTGTATTGATACAGCGTCTGCCTTAGGAATGTGTGCAGAGAGAAATGCAATAGCAAATATGATTACAAACGGTGAAAGCAAAATCGACAAGGTAGTTGCAGTAATGGAAGACGGAAAAGTAGGTTCACCCTGCGGCGCTTGCAGAGAATATATGATGCAGCTTGATAAAAACAGCGGTAACATTGAAATTTTAGTTGATTTTGAAAATCGGGAAACCGTTAAATTAAAAGAACTGTTGCCTGATTGGTGGGGTTACAACAGATTTGAAAATCAATAAAAATAAAAAGGCTTGGCACTTTTAAATTAAGTGTCAAGCCTTAAAATTTTATTACCAAATATTTTAATTACATCTGCTCAGGACAATTAATATTAAACATTGTGAGAATGTTTTTGATTACCGTTTTAACTGCAAGACAGAGGGTAAGTCTTGCCTGCATAAGCTTTTCATCTTCACCCTTTACACGGCAGGCATTATAGAATTTATGGAACAGGGTTGCTGTCTGCGTTACATAACGGGTGATTTTCGTAGGGTCGTATTCTTTTGCAGATGAATTGATTTCACTTTCAAATTGCGAAATATGATGAATTAATTCTCTTTCTTCGTCGGTGGTTAAAAGTGCAAGCTCTTCATCACTGCAAGCTCTTGCAATAATGTTTTCGCTTTCAAGTGCTTTTAAAATACTGCAAATTCTTGCGTGTGCATACTGAACATAATAAACAGGGTTTTGGTTATCCTGAGTAACAGCAAGTTCAAGGTCAAAATCCATTTGTGAATTTGCTTCTCGTGTGTTAAACAAGAATCTTGCGCTGTCAACGGGTACTTCTTCAAGCAAATCTCCAAGCTGGATTGCCTTGCCTGTTCGTTTGCTCATTTTTACAATTTCTCCGTTTCTTACAAGCTTTACAAGCTGCATAAGTACAACGTCTAATTTGTCCTTATCATATCCTATGGCTTCCATAGCGCCTTTCATACGCATAACATGACCGTGATGGTCTGCACCCCAAACATCAATGCAGGTGTCAAAGCCTCTGTCAAATTTGTTTTTATGGTATGCAATATCTGCGGCAAAATATGTGGGGTTTCCGTTTTGACGTATAAGTACATCGTCCTTTAACTCAAGCTTTTCAATGTAGTCGTCGGTTTTGCCCTGCGATTTTAAAATGTTTGTTACAACCTCTTTGTTTTTATACCACAATGCGCCTTCTTTCTCATAGGTAAGTCCCTTTTCGGTCAGCAAATCTACAACAGCCTTAACTGCACCGCTTTTATGAAGTTCGCTTTCAAAAAACCATTTATCATAGTTGATTCTGTATTTTAACATATCAGACTGCATTTTCAAAATGTTTTTAGGAAGTGCAAAATCTACAAGAGCTTGTTTTCTTTCATTTGATGTAACCTTTAATAGCTTATCACCGTGAACATCTGCATATTCCTGTGCGAGCTCTGTAATATCGACACCTTGATAACCGTCCTCAGGAAAAACAATTTCATCGCCTTTAAAAATCTGCAAATATCTTGCTTCCAATGAACAGCCGAATTTCTCTATTTGATTTCCTGCGTCGTTTACATAAAACTCACGCCATACGCTGTATCCTGCATGGTCTAAAACTGCTGCAAGACAATCTCCTAAAGCACCGCCTCTTGCATTTCCCATGTGCATAGGTCCTGTTGGGTTTGCAGATACAAATTCAACCATAACCTTTTTGCCTTTGCCGTAGTCGGTTCTGCCGAAACTTTCTTTTTCTGTTTCGACATCTCGCAAAACAGATGTATAAAAAGCAGGCGAGTAGAAAAAATTTATAAAGCCCGGTCCTGCGGTTTCACATTTTTCAAAATATGTATTTTCAAGATTGATATTTTCCGTAATTGCCTGTGCAATTTTAAATGGAGGCATTTTAAATGTTTTTGCACCTGCCATAGCAGCATTTGTGGCTAAATCTCCGTTTTTTCTGTCTGCGGGAGTTTCTATTATAAATTCGGGGAGTTCTGCGTTTGGAAGAACTTTTTTTTCTATTGCTCTTTTAATAGCATTTGTTAATACATTGTTTAACTGTTCTTTTGCTGTTTGTGCTGTATTCGCCATATAGTTTTCCTGCCTTAATCTTTTAGTTTTTCCTTTACTTTTATTTTCAGTTCATTATTGCTTACAAGATCATTATTAAAATCAAGATAATATTTTAAATTGAGTTTTCCGCCTTTTTTATTAAGATTTATATTTATATTTTCCGTATAAATTCCAATCATCATATTACCAAACGGTGTTTTGTAATAACATTGATGACGCTTTCCCTCTTCCAAAATAAGACGGCTTTCAATTTCGCCTTTTCTTATAACTGTTACCTTTTTATCATCTTCAATTTTAATAAGATTTGTGGAGTAAATTTTAGGATCATCTTCATTATATTCTTTATAAGAAATATATGTGCGGTCATTTTTTGTAACTAAATCGCCCTCTGTTATAACCTCAACAGAATCCTTTTCTCCGTCTACCTCTTGAATACCTAAAACTGTAATTAAATAATTATGTTCCATAACATTTCCTTTTTATTTATTTATGTATTCTTCAATATTAATTTGCTCTACCTTATGATCCATTTTCCTACCTAAAAACAGACCTGCAACATTATTGAAATCATCAGGTGTATCGCTTACAAAAAATTTGCAGGTTCCTTTTTTATCACTTTCATTAAGCAGTCCGTTTTCTTTTAAAACCTTTGCCGCATAAATTGCAGTTTCTTTTCCTGAATCAACAAGAGTTACCTTTTCTCCTAAAACAGACGAAATTGCATTACTTAAAATAGGGTAGTGGGTGCATCCTAAAATAAGAGTATCAATACCTGCTTCTATTAATGGTGTAAGGTATCTTTTTATTACAAGTCGTACGATTTGGTCGTCTTTATTTATAAATCCGTTTTCAACCAGTGGAACAAACAACGGACAGTTTTGTTCATAGACTTTTAAATTGGGATGTTTTTTTTCAAGGGAGATCTTATAGCTATGACTGTTAATTGTAGCGGTAGTACCAATAACGCCGATCTTTCCGTTTCTTGTTTTTTCTGCGGCGGCATAAGCTGTTGGAGATACAACTCCTGTATATGGAACGGGAAGCTTATCTCCTAAATCTTTTGAAACAGAGCTTACAGTACCACAGGCGGCAACGATCATTTTAACATTATACTTTAAAAGAAATTCAGCGTCCTGAAGAGCATACTTGTTTATCGTATCATTACTTCGGTTTCCGTAAGGCACTCTGCCTGTATCGCCAAAATACACTATACTTTCGTATGGCAGTACATTTAAAAATTCTTTTACGGCAGTTAAACCCCCTAAACCTGAATCAAAAACTCCTATCGGAGCAGAAGACATATAATCATCTCCAAAAATATACATATTTACACTTATACTAATGATAGCATATAAATGCAACCCTTGCAAGTACAATTGCAACTTAAAAACCTTTGACAAAGTTATAAAATGATTGTATAATCAATTCATTATATGATTTATTAAAACTTGTCAGTTTATATATAAAGGAATGATTTTTGTTGGATAATGTATTAGATAAAAATTTTAAACTTATTACCGATAAGGTTAAAGCAACTCTTGCAGAGCAGGGTGTGGAGGAGCAAAAGGTTTCAAATGACAATGAAAACGAAAAGGTTGCTTTATTTACAGGAGAAAGCATAGCTTATTCAATAATATATTATTTTGATAAAAAGCATATTTTAATGCGTTCCTGTGCCATGACAGACGATGGACCGGACAATGAATGGAGAACTCTTGCAACATGGATGTTTGATCCTGAAACAGACGGCAGTAAAGAAGCGGAAAGTATAGCAAACGATTTTGTTGAAGCTGTATCCGGAACTGTTGCTATTAAAAGGTTGAAAACAACCAAAGCTAAAAAGAAGAAAAACGAAGACGAGGGAAATGCAGATCCGATTTTTCTTGCAAAGCGTTTTGTTTCATTATTTCCGGAATTAAAAGAGGAAATCAAGCTTGAAGATGAATACTATTATCCGTTTAGAGGTGTTACATTTTCTAAAGAGCATATTGTTCCGAAGATTTGTAATTATGTAAAGACAGCTTCAAAGCCACAGCTTGAAAAGTTAGGACAGCTTTTAAGTACGCAGTATTCTAACGGAGACGTTGATACCCGCTCAATTATTACAATTGTACTTCTTAATTCTATTGATGAGAGCAAATGGGATGCTGTTGATGAGTATTTAAGTGAGGATTTACAAAAAGCATGGAAGGGTGCTAGAAAGTTCAAAGGAAAAAAAGTTAAACCTGAAAAAATTAAAAAGAAGAAAAAATCTATGGTTCAAAGACTTTCAGAAGCTCAAAATTAATTGCTGAGTAAGGCGGGAGAAATCCCGCCTTAGTTTATGATTACTTATTCAAGTTAAAAGATTATTTACAATAAGATACAAACATTCAAAAATATATAATCATAAATTTCCAAAAAACTCTTGACGATTTGACCTCCCTGTGTTATAATGACTTTACCTCATAAAAGGGGTATTTTTTTTGTGCCCTTTTGAGGGAGGCTGTAAAATTCCTAAAATAAGCTGGAGGTGCCGCTAATGAGAGTAAAAATTACACTTGCCTGCACAGAGTGCAAACAACGAAATTACAACACAATGAAAAACAAGAAAAATAATCCTGACAGGCTTGAGATGAACAAGTATTGCAGATTCTGCAAGAAACATACTCTTCACAAGGAAACAAAATAATATGGAGGTAAAAAATGGCTGAAAAAAATCTTGAAACAAAAACTGTGAAAAAGGCAGCTAAAAAAAATAAAAAGCCAAACATTTTTTCAAGAGCTTTAAAATATCTCCGTGAGTGCAAGGGTGAAATTAAAAAAATCACTTGGCCAACACCAATTCAAACAACCAAAAACTTTGGTATCGTACTTTTGGTGATAGCAGTAATAGGTGTATTTGTATATGCCCTTGATTCTGGTTTGTTTGCTTTGTTGAGTTTGGTAATGTCTATGTATTCTGCTTAATCTGTTAAGTATTTACCAACTTTTAGAAAGGGTGTAAGTAATGGCAGATCAAGAAGCAAAATGGTATGTAGTTCATACCTATTCAGGATATGAGAACAAGGTGGCTTCTAATTTAATTACAACTGTTGAAAACAGAAATCTTCAGGATCTAATTAAAGAAGTTAAAGTTCCTACTGAAATTGTGACAGAAATTAAAGATGACAAGGAAAAGCAAGTTGAACACAAACTTTATCCCGGTTATGTTTTTGTTAAGATGGTATATACTGATGAAACTTGGTATGTTGTCCGCAATATCCGTGGATGTACGGGATTTGTAGGACCTTCATCAAAGCCGGTTCCGCTTACTTTGGAAGAAGTTTACAGAATGGGCGTTGAATCCAGAACAATAGATATATCATATAATGTGGGTGATTCTGTTCGCATTATCGACGGTCCTCTTGAGGACTTTGTTGGTACCGTTGAAGAACTTGATGCCGACAAAAATTATGTCCGAGTTGTAGTTTCAATGTTCGGACGAGAAACTCCTGTTGAGCTTGAACTTAATCAGGCTGAGGCAGTAGAAGATTAATTAATTTATAAATAATAAGCAATTTGCTTTTTATTTGGGAACACTTTGTTTCCTGTGGGAGGGAACCTACATAGTGGCGTCCCGCAATTTACCACGAATTTTGGAGGTGCAAAAACAATGGCTCAAAAGGTAGTAGGCTTAATTAAGCTGCAAATACCTGCCGGAAAGGCTACTCCGGCACCACCGGTTGGACCGGCTCTTGGTCAGCACGGTGTAAACATTGTTGCGTTCACAAAGGATTTTAACGAACGCACTAAAAATGATGCAGGACTTATTATTCCTGTTGTAATCACAGTATATGCAGACCGTTCTTTCACTTTTATTACAAAGACACCGCCTGCAGCTGTACTTATTAAAAAGGCATGCGGAATTCAGTCAGGTTCCGGCGTTCCTAACAAAAACAAAGTTGCAAAAATTACCCGTGAACAGGTTCAGAAAATTGCTGAACAGAAAATGCCTGACTTAAATGCTTCCAGCGTTGAAAGCGCTATGAGCATGATTGCAGGTACTGCAAGAAGCATGGGCATTGAAGTAGTTGACTAAATTATTCCGGGTGGGAGGAAAATTCCGCTGAACCACCTAATTATGGAGGATAACGATGAAACACGGTAAAAAATATGTTGACAGTGCAAAACTGATTGACAAAACAAAATTATATGACTCTGACGAAGCACTTGCAACAGTTATAAAAACTGCGACTGCTAAGTTTGACGAAACTATCGAACTTCATGTAAAACTCGGTGTTGACTCTCGTCATGCTGACCAGCAGGTTAGAGGTGCTATCGTTCTTCCTAACGGTACAGGTAAAAATGTAAAGGTCTTAGTTATCTGCAAGGGTGACGAAAACGAACAGGCTGCAAAAGACGCAGGTGCTGATTTTGTCGGTGCTGAAGATATGGCACAAAAAATTCAGTCGGAAAACTGGATGGATTTTGATGTTCTTATTACAACTCCTGACTGCATGGGTATTGTTGGTCGTTTAGGTAAAATTTTAGGACCTCGCGGCTTAATGCCTAACCCAAAAGCAGGTACTGTTACTCCTGACGTTGCAAAAGCTGTTAAAGAAGCTAAAGCAGGTAAAATTGAGTACCGTCTTGATAAAACTAATATTATTCACTGTCCTATCGGCAAGGCAAGTTTCGGTGAGCAGAAACTTATTGAAAACTTTGATACTTTAATGGGCGCTATCATTAAAGCTAAACCTGCAGCTGCAAAAGGTCAGTATATTAAGTCTTGTGCTGTAACTTCAACAATGGGTCCGAGCGTTAGAATTAACCCTGCTAAATTTACAGTATAATTTGACAAGCTAACACTTTTGTGTTACAATATATTCGCTGTTCTAAAGACAGCAGGTGCATAATGCTAAACTTTAATTAAACTGAATTTTAGCATAAAGCGTAAAGAGTTAATTTCTGCCTGCCGAGGAAAGTGCATTAAAAGCATAATATATCTATGCTTAAATTGTATTTAACCTTCCCTCCATGTCTTTGGAGGGATGTTTTTTTGAACTGCGTTATTATTAGAGATTAGTATTAACGGAGGTGAATTAAACTTGCCAAGTCAAAGCGTTTTAGAAGCAAAAAAAGCCATAGTTGCTGAACTCTCAGAAAGACTTAAAAACTCTGTTACAGGCGTTGTCGTTAGCTATGAAGGTATTAATGTTGAAGATGATACAAAGCTCAGAAAAGAGCTTCGTGAAGCCGGCGTTAATTATACAGTAGTTAAAAACACCCTTTTAACAAGAGCGTGTGAGGAAGTTGGTCTTAACGACATTATTCCTACTCTTAACGGTACAACAGCTATTGCTACTAGCGATGAAGACTATGCTGCTGCCGCTCGTATTCTTTGTGCTTATGCAAAGGATCATGATAACTTTAAAATCAAAACCGGTTTTATGGATGGTGCAGTAGTAGATAACGAAACAATCGTTGGTCTTTCTAAATTACCGACCCGTGATGTTCTTCTTGCAAATGTTCTTGGTGCATTCCAGGCACCAATTTCAGCTTTTGCCCGTGTTATTCAGGCATTAGTTGACAAGGGCGGTGCAATTCCTGAGGAAAAAGCTGAGGAAACTCCTGCAGAGGAGACTGCTCCTGCAGCAGAAGAAACTGCTCCTGTTGAAGAGGCTCCTGCACAAGAAGCCGCACCGGCAGAATAGTCTAAAGACGAGGCAGCTTAATAATTGCTGCAAAACCGAAATATTTAAAATTTAAAAGAAAAATAATTTTATAATTATATTGGAGGTAAATAAAATGGCATCTGAAAAGATTACTGCTATTATTGAAGAATTAAAAGGCCTCACAGTTTTAGAGCTTTCTGAGCTTGTACACGCTGTTGAGGATGAATTTGGGGTATCAGCAGCTGCTGCAGTTGCAGTTGCAGGTCCTGCAGAAGGCTCACAGGCTGCTGCCGAAGAAAAATCAGACTTTGATGTAGTTCTTAAGGCTGCTGGCGGCAACAAGATTGCTGTTATTAAAGTAGTTCGTGAAGTAACAGGTTTAGGCCTTAAAGAAGCAAAAGCTTTAGTTGATGGAGCTCCTAAGACACTTAAAGAAGCTGTTGGTAAGGATGACGCTGAAGCTATGAAAGCTAAACTTGAAGAGGCTGGTGCAGAAGTAGAATTAAAGTAATTTTACTTAAATGATTTTTCTTAAAAGTCAATAATTTTCAGGCAGAGAATTTCTCTGCCTGTTTTTTATTTTTAAAATTAATTTTCCATATATTTTAAGTTTTATTTTGTTTAATAAATCTAATAATATTATTGCAAAAACAATTAAAAGGAAGTTAATTATGGAAAATAAAGAAAAAAAGCAGAACAAAACAGGAGAGATAAATACAACTTATCCTATGGAGTTTCCTGCAAAGAAAATAAACGAAGAAAATCATATTGCGGAAACGGTTGTAAATGTAATTGATCCGCCTAAACCTACAAATGACGTACAGCTTTCCAAATAATTTAAACAGGCAGTGTAAATTTTCACTGCCTGTTTGTATTTTATAGGAAACTATTTGAAAATCGGTCGGCAAAAAGAGCGTTTAAATATTTATCTTGCCGGTCGCTATTTCTTCAATGCTGTCAACTGTAAATGTTGGAATTTCATTTTTCTTTTTTGGAGTTGTATATTTACCGAAACCTTGTCTGACCCAAATTGTTTTCATGCCTAGTTTATTTGCCGGTTCTATGTCGTTATCTAGTCTGTCTCCAATCATTACTGCGTTTTTTGCTTTGCAGTTTGCTCTTTCTAAAGCTAATCTGAATATTTGTAAATCAGGCTTGCAAATTCCTTCTTCCGAAGATGATATTACTAAATCTATATATTGAAGTATGCCGAATTTTTCAAGCCTTTCTTTACAGCCGTATTCCTGATTAGCGATGATTCCTATTTTGTATTTCTTGCAAAGCTTATTTAATGTGTTTTTTGTTTCGGGATATAAAAATTCATCTTCTGTATGCCATTTTGTTTTATTTAAACAAAAGTGTTTTACTGCTTCATTATAACCGTTTTTCTTTTGTTTATAATATGTAAGCATAATTTCATAAAATTCTTCATAAGTAATATTTGTGTTTTTAATTGTTTCACTTATTCTGTGCTTGTATGCTTTGCTTTCATCAACAAGTGTTGAACCTATATCAAAAAATAACCATTTCATATTTTTCATTATATTACTTTAAATTACTCCTTTTAGTATAATATATTAAATTATATTATAATAGGCTGAAATATGCAAATATTTACTTTTTATACTTACTATGTTATACTCATATAAAATAATTTTATTAAGGAATTAATTATGAAAGAAATTTTTACAGGTAAAATAACAAGGTTTGTTATTTTATCTTTTATATTTGTTACTGTTTCATGTTGCCTGTATAGTATTCCAAACAAAGACTACACTTGGTTTTATATTATCTGGAATTGTTTTTTAGCTGTAATTCCTCTGTATTTTTCATTATTTACAAAACATTTTTTGGAAAATAATCAAAAAATTAAGGGAACAATAAGTGGTTTAATATGGCTTTTGTTTTTTCCGAACACTATTTATATGCTTACTGATTTAAAATATCTTTCCAACTTTTCAACTGAAATTTGGGATAATTATGATACTTTGAATTTTAATGTTATTCAATGGATCTTTATGGGTAATGTAATAATTTCAGTAACCTGCGGAGTATTATTCGGGATGTTATCTCTCTATATAATGCACACAATGTTTATTGAAAAATTCGGCAGATTCAAGTGTGCATTAGGGGTTACTGCTGTAATGCTTTTAAGTTCATTTGGAATTTATATAGGCAGATTTCCCAGACTTAATTCATGGGATATTGTAAGACCTGCTTTTTTAATTGAAACAGCATTGTCGTCCATAACAAAATTTACGTCATTTTTTGTTTTGTTTTTTACAATACTATCCCTTATACTTTATATTATATTTTATATGTTTGTAAAGATTTGCACAGGAATCAGTAAATCCGCAGTAGACTAACTACTGCGGATTTTTAATGTTATGTTTCTGCGTTTACTATCCGAATACACTCATAATATTTGCAACAATGAGTCCTCCGCCTGTACCGACTACATAACCCAGTAATGCCATAATAATTCCTACCGGAACAAGGGCACTGCTGTATGCACCTGCAAGTACGGGGGCTGTTGCAGTTCCGCCTATATTTGCAAGAGATGCAACTGCGCAGGTGAAAATATCCATTTTTAAAAGTTTTGCAAGTAAAATCATTATTGCAACGTGAATAACAAGAATGATAAGTCCTGTTAAGAGCCATATCGGTGCATTACCGATACTTCCAAGGTCTGCACGAGATGCAATAAGTGCAATTACAATATAAAGAAGAACATTAGAAATTTCTTCTGTACCTTTAATCTTTCCGAATGGTGTCATTGCGAGAACTACACCCAAAACGGTTACAATTAATACTGTCCATGTTGCTTTATCAAAGAATGGAATATAAGAGTTGATTAATGTTCCTGCTTCCTGTGAAAGTGCAGATACAATAAGGCCGGAACCCATTAATAAAGCGATATTTTGCCAGGTTATTGGCTTTGTATTAGCTCTTGCCTCTGCTTCCAGGGCAAGACCTACTTCGTCAATAATATGGGTATCTGCTTTTGTCCACTTGTTAAACTTTTTTGAAAATCCGATAACCCAAAGTAAAAACATTACATAAAGAGTAGCGCAAATTGAGTCCATAACAAGAGCATAAGCCATTGTTGCCTCATCTACATTTAATGCAGCCTGAATTGCAAGCATATTTCCGCCGCCGCCCATCCAACTTCCGCATAATGCGCCTAAAGCTTTCCATGAGCCTTCTCCTAAAATTGAATGCATTATAGCATAAGCTACTACAAAGCCAAGCCCGATAGATATAGTTGCTGAGAAAAATCCTATAAGCATTTTTGGTCCGAGTTTTAAGATCTTTCTTAAGTCGCAGCGTAATAGCATAATAAACAGCATCGCATACAAAAGTGGGTTTTTAAGTGCGTTATATGCTTCAGTAGTTGCGTCCAAATCCCATAGTTTAAATGTACATAAAAGCATTAATCCTAAATATATTAAAACTATCGGAGGAGCAAATTTGAAAAAAGTGTCTGCTGCCTTACCTTTTAAAATTTTAGGCAGGCTTACCAAAATTGCTGCAATAAAAACTAATGCGGCAATATATAGAAATCCATCTTTAATCATAAATATACATCCTTTTTAAAAATTATAAATATATTTATTTGAGATTTTCCAATACTTTAATCAAGTATTTCCAGCATCTCTTAACTGATTCAATATCCATTTTCTCTTTGGAGGTATGGACATTAAAAAGATTAGGACCAAAGGAAACCATATCTGCATTTTCTATTTTAGCAGACAAAATTCCGCCTTCCAATCCGGCATGAATTGCTTTAATAACAGGAGTATCCGCATATACTTCTTTATAAGCATCCGCCATAATATCACGTAAATGTGAACAAGCACGATACTCCCATACAGGATAATCATTTTTGTATATAACTTTTCCGTCAAGGTATTCAACAAAAGAATTAAGTGTTAGAATAACAGTTTGTTTTCCTGTTGCAGCGTTGCTTCTGATTAAAAAATTTATTTTTAGCTCATTATCAGAAATAACAGCTGTACCTAAATTTAGTGAGGTCTGAACCATATTTGGAATGTCAGGACTCATTGCCTGTACTCCGTTAGGTATTTGCATTAAAGCAAATATGACCTTTCGGGTACTGTTCAAGGTTAAAGATTTCTTTGGTAACTCTGTTTTATTTACAGTGATCAAAACATTTGGGTTACTTGTTATAATTTCGGTTTTTAATATTTCGTAAAAATCTGATACTGTTTTAACAAGAATCTGACTTTGTTCATCTGAAATACACAAAATCGCTTTTGCATTTTGAGGGATTGCATTTTCTTTTCCGCCTCCGTTAAGATTGGAAATGGAAAATTTACATTTACTGCTTATATACTCAAGCAATCTGCTAAGTACCTTTACAGCATTTTTCCTGTTTTTATTAATATCAATTCCGGAATGACCTCCCACAAGACCGCTTATTTCAACATTATATGCCGCAAGATTTTTTGAATTTGTGTTTTCAAAATCAAGGGGTAAAGTGCAATATGCTCTTACTCCGCCTGCACAGCTTACGGTTAAAATACCTTCTTCTTCAGAATCAATATTAATGAGTCTTTTTGATTTCAGTTTTGAAGAGTCCAATTCTCTTGCACCGAGCATTCCGATTTCTTCATCATTAGTCAGGAGTGCTTCAATAGGAGGGTGGGGAACGTCATCGGAATCAAGAATTGCTAATATATAAGCTATGGCTATTCCGTCGTCTCCGCCGAGGGTTGTTTTATCTGCCCATACATATTTTTCATCATTACATAAAGTAATAGCTTCATTTTCCATATTGATTTTGCAATCAGGATCTTTTTCGCAAACCATATCAAGATGTCCCTGTAAAATTATAGGTTCGCTGTCTTCATAGCCTTTTGTGCCTTTAGAAAATATCATAACATTTCCGCTGTCGTCACGATATGATTTTAAACCTCTTTCAGATGCAAAATCGATACAGTAATCTGCAAGTTTTTCCGTGTTTCCGGAACCGTGTGGAATAGAAGAAATTGCTGAAAAGAATTCAAACACCTTTTTAGGTTCAAGATTACATATATTCATATTTCACCATCTTTCGTCTTAGTAAAATATAGCGCAATATCAAATAATCAAATTTAGGACAGAACACAGATAATTCTTTTGTAATGTTCTGTCCATAATTTTAGTATAAAATATTGAATTTTTCGTTTTTTTATAATAAATAGTTTTTTGAAAATAGAAACTATTTAACATAACAACACCACCTTTCTTAAATTTATAATTATTTAACATTTACATAAAAACATACTTATGTAAAAAATTATCAAATTCTGTAATTATTTTAACATATTTTACATAAAAATTCAACACATTTAATAAAAATTATGGTATTTTTATAATATCTATTATTGGATTAATAAAAATAACCCTGGCAAAATGTATTTGCACAGGGTTAATTTTTTACTTTATAGAAAATTGCTTGGAAACACAAATAAAGTTTTTATATGGTGTTATTTGATTTGATAAAACGACCGTTTTTCAATTTTAATTAAATATTATTTGCTTCAACAGCCTTTCCTTGCTTTAAAGATTTCCTTACATCTAAAATTCTCTGATTTGAGCTTCCTCTGAAATGAAGCATAAGACTTTTTTGCTCCAGTATAAACGGACCGTCAATTAAATAATCTGTTTGCTCTAAAAGTCTTTTCCATTCTGGGTGTTCATCAAATCCCTCAAGGAGTTTTTCAAATGTATAACCTGTAAAGGTGACAACATTAAAGTTGTTTTCATGGCACATTTTTCCTAAATCAGACAGAGCGTCTGCCTGACAAAAAGGCTCTCCGCCTGAAAAGGTCAGTCCCTGAAGCAAAGGATCCTTTTTTGCAGCTTTCATAATAACATCTATGTCGCCCTCTTCTCCGTCCTCAAAGCTCCAGCTCTGAGGATTATGACATCCTTTACAATGATGAGGACACCCTTGTACAAAAACAGTCATTCTTATACCCGGACCGTCAACAATAGACTCCTTTATAATACCTGCAAGTTTTAGAGTTTTTCCCATAACTGCACCTTAACAACAGGTAAGTCTTTGAATTCTTTGCTTGCCTACGCTGCTTTCTGTCATTTTTCTTCCGCATTTCGGGCAGTAATCACCAATGATTCCTGTGTATCCGCAAACAGGATCTCGGTCAACCGGGTGATTAATAGAGCCATAGCCTATACCGCAGTCTTTCATATATCTTATAACCTGCTCAAATGCGTCAAGGTTTTCAGACGGGTCGCCGTCAAGCTCAATATAAGAAATATGACCTCCGTTTGTCAGGTTATGATACGGAGCTTCTATTTTGATTTTTTCGAACGCAGGGATTTCATAATATACCGGCACATGGAATGAGTTAGTATAATACGCTCTGTCTGTAACTCCTTCAATAACACCGAAACGCTGTTTATCTATTTTAACAAATCTGCCTGAAAGACCTTCCGCAGGAGTTGCAATAAGTGAAAAATTAAGATGGTATTTATTTGTGGCTTCATTCATTTTTTTTCTCATATATCCAACAATTTCAAGTCCTAAACGTTGTGCTTCTTCACTTTCTCCGTGATGCTTGCCTATAAGTGCCTTTAAGCATTCTGCAAGTCCTATAAATCCGCAGGTGAGAGTACCGTGTTTTAAAACTTCTCTTACTGAATCGTTTGGATTTAATTTATCGCTGTCAATCCAAATACCTTGTCCCATAAGAAATGGATAGTTCCTTACAAGCTTGCTGCACTGTATCTCAAAACGTTCTAACAACTGCTCTATTACAAGGTCAACTACTCTGTCAAGCTGTTCAAAGAAAAAGTCTATATTCTTATTTGAAAGAATAGCAAGTCTAGGGAGGTTTACTGATGTAAAGCTTAAATTTCCTCTTCCGAATGTAACCTCCTTTGAGGGGTCATAACTGTTAGCCATAACACGGGTTCGACATCCCATATATGCGATTTCTGTTTCAGGATGACCTTCTTTATAATACTCAAGGTTGAAAGGAGCGTCCAGAAATGAATAATTCGGGAAAAGTCGTTTTGCTGAAACTCTCATTGAAAGTTTGAAAAGGTCATAGTTTGGATCTTCGGGATTATAGCTTACGCCTTCTTTAACTTTAAAAATCTGAATAGGGAAAATAGGTGTTTCTCCGTTGCCAAGACCTGACTCTGTTGCAAGGAGAATATTCTTCATAACAAGACGGCCTTCCGGAGATGTATCTGTACCGTAGTTAAGTGAGCTGAAAGGAATTTGTGCACCTGCTCTTGAATGCATTGTGTTAAGGTTATGAATTAGTGCTTCCATAGCCTGATATGTTGCACGGTCTGTTTCTTTTTCTGCTTGTTTAAATGCAAAACGCTGAAGCTTTCCTGCGATTTTTTCACCGTATTTTTCGGTTAAAATATCCATTTCAGCCTTTTTGTATTCGGGGCTGTGATCTTCAAGTGACGGCCATTGTTTTGAAACTTCTTCTGCCTCGTCGCAGATAGCAGTTGCCGTTTCTTTGGCGTTTTCATCATCACAAATAAGCTCAATTGCTCTCTCAAGATTCTGTCTGTATCTTTTTCTGTATGTCTTTTTTACGCCCGGCGCCATTCCGTAATCAAAATTCGGTACGCTCTGTCCTCCGTGCTGGTCATTTTGATTAGACTGAATTGCAATACACGCAAGCGCCGAATATGATGCTATATCGTTTGGCTCTCTTAAATATCCGTGTCCTGTGGAAAATCCGTTTTTAAACAGCTTTACAAGGTCAATCTGACAGCAGGTCGTTGTAAGTGTCAAAAAGTCTAAATCGTGAATGTGAATATCGCCTTCCCTGTGAGCCTTTGCATGCTTGGGGTTTAAAATGTACATATCGTAAAACTGCTTTGCACCCTCTGAACCGTATTTAAGCATTGTACCCATAGCAGTATCGCCGTCGATATTTGCATTTTCACGCTTAACATCGTTATCTTTTGCAGACTTAAAAGTTAAGTCCTCATATATCTTCATAAGTTTTGTGTTCATTTCTCTGGCTCTTGTACGCTCAGCTCTGTATAAAATGAACTCTTTTGCTGTTCTTGCGTGACCGCTGTTAATAAGTACTTTTTCAACTGTATCCTGAACATGTTCAACAGTAGGAGTTTTTCCCTCTGACTGTTCTGCTTCAAGATATTCACATACTTTATTTGCAAGCTTTTTAGCGGCATCATAATCTGTTCCACCGATTGCCTGAGCTGCTTTAAATATTGCTTGGGTTATTTTTTCCATGTCGAAATCAACAGAACGTCCGTCACGCTTAACGATTGTTGTAATCATCTTCATATCCTCCAAATTCTAAATGTATTACAATATTGTAAAAAAATAAGTTAAAAACACAATATATTGTGTTTTATATTGATTGCTTACTAATTATATAGAATATATTCTGTTTAGTCAATTGGCACATTGACAAATTTAAAAAATTATTTCTGTGTAATATGAGTAGAAATTTCAAAATTATTTTTTTTAAGGAATTAAATCTATTAAAACTATAAATTGTTATGATTTTGTTTTTTACATACAATATATTGTATTTGTTAGATTTTGTAACTCATTGGTAACCATTGTGTAAAATATTTTTATGATTTTTATGAAAATCTGAAATTATTAAAATTAAATTTACTTATATAAAAAACCGACTGATAAAATTTTATCAGTCGGTAAAATATTTAAACCAATATTTGATTATACTTTAACTTCTTTAATTGATTCAAAAGTTTCTATAATTTCTTTATCAGGTGTTTTTGTTAAAAGTGAAACTACTACCGTAACAATTAATGCGAGTATAAAACCGGGTATCAATGAGTAAAGGTTAGTAGTTGTTGCAATTGTTGTACCGTTTATAATAGGCGGGTAGTCCCAAATAATAACCGTTGCAGCACCAACTATCATACCGGCAACCGAACCTGCCGTGTTTGTGCGTTTCCAGAACAATGCAAGCAGAACAATAGGTCCAAATGCAGAGCCAAAACCTGCCCATGCGTCGGAAACGAGTCCCATAATTGAACTGTTAGGGTCGATTGCAATTAAAAATGCAATTACTGCAACCACTAAAACTGCAATTTTTCCTACTCTTAACGCACTTTTTTCAGTTGCTTTTTTTCTGATAACACCCTTGTACATATCCTCCGATACTGCGGATGCAGTAACAAGAAGCTGACTGTCTGCGGTAGACATAATAGCAGCCAAAATACCGCATATAAATATGCCGCCTATAAATATAATTACATAATTTTCTGAGAACAACTGCTGAATCGTTCTGATAAATACTGTTTCGCTTGTGGTAACGTCAAGGTCAGTTGTAAGAAATCCTTTTGCAATAAGACCTATAAGGCATGATGCTACAAGTGAAAGTACAACCCATACAATAGCAATTTTTCTTGATTTCTTAATTTCTGCATCGCTTTTAACAGCCATAAATCTTACAAGTATATGTGGCATTCCAAAGTAACCCAGGCCCCATGCAAGATTTGATACGATGGTTCTCCAATCTACGGGAGTTCCGTCTGCATTTTTGAAGAAATCAAAATAATATTCGGGATTTGTTATGCCGTGTTGTGCTAAAGCATCTGAAAAGCTCGTATTATATGTAAGCACTACGTATGCAAGAATCGGCACTGCAAGAATAGCAACAAGCATTAACATTCCCTGAATAAAGTCAGTAGTACATACAGCTTTAAAGCCGCCCATAAATGTATAAATTAAAATTACTACCGCTGCAATTGCAAGGCCTATTAAGTAAACATTTGAATAGTTGGAACCGTCTTCGTTTGCAAAAAGTGTTGCAAATAACTTTGCGCCTGAACTGAATGCAGATGCTGTGTAAACTGCAAAGAATATGGCGATAATAATAGATGAAATAATTTTGATAATACCCTTTTTATCACCAAATCTGTTTTCAAAAAAGCTTGGGATCGTAAGTGAATTTCCTGAAACAATTGTGTATTTTCTAAGTCTTGATGATACAAGATACCAGTTTAATATTGTTCCAATTAAAAGTCCTACTGCGATCCATACCTCTCCCGTACCTGCAAGATAAACTGATCCAGGAAGCCCCATAAGAAGCCATCCGCTCATATCAGACGCCTGTGCAGACAGCGCAGCAGTCCAACTGTTTAAGTTTCTGCCGCCCAGAAAATAGTCCTCGTTATTTTTTGTGCCTTTTGAATATACAAATCCGATTATAATCATGATCAGCATATAAACTGCAAAAGCACTGAGAATTAAAATGTTTGTAATTGTCATCTTTTCCTCCTTATAAATAATATTTAAAAGTAATTCCCTTTAATTTTAACAAAAAATTATATTTCTTGCAACATTTATTATTAAATAATGCAATTTGCATAAAATATAGCATAAATAATTGTTGATTTAACCTTGATCAGGTATTATAATATTATAGGAAAATTTTGAGTTCAGAGGTGTGAAAATGGACATCGTGAGAAGAACCTGGACGGAAGTTTCACTTAATGCCATAAAACATAATTTTAATGAAATAAAGAGCAAAGTGGGAAACAAGAAGATATGCTGTGTTGTTAAAGCCGACGGATACGGTCATGGAGCTGTTGAACTTTCAAAAGAATATGAAAAATTAGGTGCCGATTTTTTGGCTGTTTCCAATATCGACGAGGGAAAAGAACTCAGAGAGAACGGTGTAACTCTTCCTATTGTTATTTTAGGTTACACACCTGCTTTGAATGTTTCAGAGCTTATTAGTGCCAATCTTTCTCAGGCGGTTTACAGCCTTGATTATGCAAAAATGCTTAATGAGAATTGCAGAAATTTTAATGATAAGGTAAAAATACATATTAAACTTGATACAGGTATGAGCCGAATAGGATTTATGTGTCAGGAATTTCCTCGTGATGAATATTCTATTAAAGAAATAAAACAGTCTTGTGAATTGGAAAATTTACAGCTTGAGGGTTTGTTTACCCATTTTTGCGTATCTGATGAAGGTAAAGAGGGCATAGAGTTTACAACCAAGCAGTATAAAAACTTTACTACTGTACTTAATAAATTAAAAAAAATCGGAATTGATCCGCCTGTTGTACATTGTTCAAACAGCGGCGCAATTGAAGATTATCCCGAAACCTATTGTGATATGGTAAGGGCTGGAATCATTCTTTACGGATTAAGTCCTTCTTCAAAATTGAATGGCAATCTTGATTTAATTCCTGCTATGACGTTAAAAACATCTGTTTCTTATGTAAAATATATTGAAAAAGGCGCAACGATATCTTATGGCAGAACCTATGAAGCTCAAAAGAAAATGAAAATTGCCACTGTACCAATAGGATATGCAGACGGCTTTATTAGAAAATATGCAAAAGACGGTTATATGATGATAAAAGGCAAGAAGGCCCCAATTGTAGGAAGAATTTGTATGGACCAGACAATGCTTGACGTTACCGATATTGAAGACGTAAAAATTGGCGATGAGGTAATTGTTTTTGGTGACGGTACTGGAAATTCACCAACTGCGGATACTCTGGCTGTAAGTGCCGATACTATAAATTATGAAATAGTTTGTCTGATATCAAAAAGAGTTCCAAGAGTATTTGTAAAAGACGGGAAAGTTATTGATATTATGTATAAGCTTTAAAATATAAGAAAAGGTAATTAATTATGAGATTATTGGTAGTTGACGGAAACAGCATAGTAAACAGAGCTTTTTACGGTATAAAACCGCTTTCAACAAAAGACGGTCAGTTTACACAAGCAATCTATGGTTTTCTTACAATGCTTGAAAAAATCAAATCAGACACAAATCCTGACAGGGTGGCAATTGCTTTTGACTTAAAATCTCCTACGTTCAGGCATAAAGCATACTCAGGTTATAAAGCTCAGAGAAAAGGTATGCCTGATGAGCTTGCTCAGCAAATACCGCCGTTAAAAGAATTATTAAAACTTTTAGGCTACACTCTGGTTACCTGCGAGGGCTATGAAGCTGACGATATTTTAGGTACACTTTCAAAGGTTTGTGAGGATAAGGGAGAAGAGTGTTTTCTTGCAACAGGAGACAGAGACAGCCTGCAGCTTGTATCTGATTTAACTACCGTTGACCTTGCTTCAAATAAGCAAAATATTATTTACACCCCTGAAAAGGTTATGGAGGACTACGGCGTTACTCCTAAAGAATTAATTGAAGTTAAAGCAATTCAAGGTGATACATCCGATAATATTCCGGGTGTTGCGGGAATAGGACCAAAGGGTGCAACAGAGTTAATATCAAAATACCATTCAGTTTCATATATATACGAGAATATAGATACTCTTGACATAAAAGAAGGAGTAAGAAAAAAGCTGATCGCATCCAAAGAAAACGCAGAACTTAGCAGAATGTTAGGTGAAATATTCAGAGAAGTTCCCATTGATACAGATTTAGATTCATATAAGGTTACAATGAAAAATCCTCAAGAAGCGATACGATATATGGCAAAGCTTGAACTTTTTTCTTTAATTAAAAAAATGGGATTAAGAGATATTTCTGTATCTGAAAATATAGTTACAGAAGAAAAAAATCAAAATACTTTTAAATTAGCAGAGATTGATAATGAAAATATAAATGAGTTAAATTCATTAAAAGAACTGTATTTTTCTTTTATATTTAACAATGAAACGGCTAAAATTGTTGTAACTTATAAAGATAAAGTATATGTTACAGAAAACGAAGAATATATTAAAACACTTCTTCAAAATCCTAAAATAGAAAAATACACCGATAACAGCAAGGCCGTATATTCTTATGCAGAAAAAAACGGGTTTTCTGTTAATAAGATAAAAGGAGATATAATACTTGCGGCTTATTTGTTAGATCCATCTGCCGGTTCTTATGATTTGCAAAAATTGTGTGAGAAATATAATTTATCTATTCCTAAATGTGAAAATGAGAACGGCTCTGTTTATGCTTGTAATGCTTTACTGCCAAAATTGTTTGAAAAGGTGAATAATCAAATAATAGCAAATAATCAGGAAAAACTATTATCTGAAGTTGAGATCCCTCTTGCAGAAGTTCTTAGCCTTATGGAGAATACTGGTGTTGAAGCTGATTCTGATGGTATTAAACAGTTTGGCGAAATGCTTTCTGTTCAAATCGAAAATCTGCAAAGAGATATTTATGAAAGCGTTGGGGAAGAGTTTAATATAAATTCTCCAAAACAGTTAGGGGTTGCGCTTTTTGAAAAATTGGGACTTCCATGCAAAAAGAAAACTAAAAGCGGTTACAGCACAAATGCAGAGGTGTTAGAAAGTCTTTATAATTCTCACCCTGTTGTACCAATGGTGTTGCAGTACAGAACTTTGGCAAAATTAAAGTCAACATACTGCGACGGCTTATTAAAGGTTATAGATAAGGATGGTAGGATCCACTCAAACTTTAATCAGACCGAAACCAGAACAGGCAGAATAAGCTCAACAGAACCTAATTTGCAGAATATACCTGTAAGAACAGAGCTTGGCAGAGAAATGAGAAAATTTTTTAAAGCTAAAGATGGGTATGTTTTTGTAGATGCGGATTATTCTCAAATAGAATTAAGAGTTCTTGCTCATATTTCGGGAGATAAAAATATGATTCAAGCATTTAAGGAAAATCAGGATATTCATACAATTACTGCCTCACAAGTGTTTAATATGCCTTTTGAAATGATTACTCCTTTAATGCGAAGCAGGGCAAAGGCAGTAAACTTCGGAATTGTTTACGGCATTGGTGCTTATTCTCTTGCTAAGGATATCGGTGTTACAAATAAAGAGGCTAAAAATTATATAGACTCTTATCTTGCGCATTACAGCGGTGTAGATGAATATATGAAAAATATAGTTGAAAAGGCTAAAAAAGACGGTTATGTAGAAACAATGTACGGCAGAAGAAGATATCTTACTGAGCTTTCCTCCGGTAATCATATAACCAGAGCCTTCGGTGAAAGAGTTGCAAGAAATATGCCTATTCAGGGAACAGCTGCAGATATTATTAAAATTGCTATGGTAAAAGTTTTTGACAGATTAAAAAAAGAAAATTTACATTCCAGACTAATACTGCAAATCCACGATGAACTTATTGTTGAAGCACCGCAAGATGAAGCTATGCGTGTAGCTATGCTTTTGCAGGAAGAAATGGAGAATGCAGTAAAACTGAATGTTCCCCTTGTTGCAGATGCAGCAATAGGAAAAACATGGTATGAGGCAAAAGGATAATGAAAAAAATTTTATTTGTATGTACAGGAAATACTTGCCGAAGTCCTATGGCAGAGGGTATTTTTAACAAAACCGCAATAGAAAATAATCTTGATTATATATCAGAAAGTGCAGGCCTTTTTACAAAAACGGGGTTTGATTATTCGGAAAATGCTGTAAAAGCCTGTAATGAAATAGGTGTTGATATTAGAAATGGTCATTCTGTTTTTATAAAAGATGTTGATTTCGACGAGTATGATTTGTTTGTGCCTATGTCTGTAAATCACGCACAGACACTTGTTTCTTTAGGTGTTCCAAAAAATAAAATCATCCTGCTGAAAAGCAGCGGAATTTCCGATCCTTACGGAGGAGATTTAGACATATACAGAAAATGCTGTCTTGAAATTAAAGATGCTGTTATGAATTTAATTAAAAAGCTATGACTATAAAAAAAGCAGATATTAATTATTTAAAAGATATTGTTAAAATTGAAGAAAAGGTTTTTGCCCACCCTTGGTCCATTGAAAGTATTGAAAATCTGCTGAAAGATAGAAAATCAGCGGTTTTTGTAGCTGTAAGCGATAACGAAGTTTGCGGTTATTGCGGAGTTAATACTATACTTGACGAGGGATACATAACAAATATCGCCGTACTTTCAGATTATCGCAGACAAGGTATAGGAAACGAACTTCTAAACACCCTTTGCAGTTTTGCAAAAGAGAAAAATCTTTCTTTTTTAACATTAGAGGTAAGAAAGTCTAATACACCTGCAATCTCATTATATAAAAAATACGGATTTGAGCAGGCAGGAGAGAGAAAAAACTATTATACATCGCCTGTTGAAAATGCTCTTTTGTTTACCAAGTATTTTAATTGATAAGTTTAATAAAAACTTGAATGGAAATTAAATGGGAAATATTGAAATAAAGAAAATTGCCGATTATTTTGTATGATTGCGGGTTGTTTAATTAATTGCAAAATTACGGAATCCTTCATGTTATCAGAAGCTATAAAATGGGTATGATGGCGTGAAATGATTTAGATAAAAAATTAAAAAAAGAATTAATGTCCAGAGGGCTATATTCATTTGAACAATACAAAAGTATTGATATATAGCAGATATAGAAAAAAATTAAAAATATTTAGAAATTTCTGATAAATTATATAAATACATAATTTGAAAGGAAAGTAAAGATGAAAATTCTTGCAATAGAAAGCTCTTGTGATGAAACGGCAGCGGCAGTTGTTGAAGACGGTAGAAAAGTTCTTTCTTCGGTAGTGGCAACACAGGTTGCAGAGCACAGAAAATACGGCGGAGTTGTGCCGGAAATTGCATCAAGAAGACACGCAGAAAATATTGTACCTGTTGTAAAACAGGCTTTAAGTGATGCTGATATTACTTTAGAGCAGGCAGACGCAATCGCCGTAACACACGCTCCGGGACTTATCGGTGCTTTGCTTGTAGGAGTTAATTTTGCAAAGGGGTTATCCCTTTCAACAGAAAAGCCTCTTATTCCTGTTCATCATTTGCGCTCACATATAGCTTCAAATTATATTTCAAATAAAGAATTAAAACCACCTTTCTTGTGCCTTGTAGTGTCAGGGGGACATAGTCATATTGTTATGGTTGAGGATTACACAAAAATGAAAATTATAGGCAAAACAAGGGATGATGCCGCAGGAGAGGCTTTTGACAAGGCCGCAAGAACACTGGGAATGCCTTATCCCGGAGGAATTGAACTTGATAAAATTGCAGAAGAAGGAAATCCCGATGCTTTTAAACTGCCACATCCTGTTGTAAACGGTTCTCCTTATGATTTTAGTTTTTCAGGTTTAAAAACTGCTGTTATAAATTTGATACATAACGCATCTCAAAAGGGTGAAACATTACCTGTTGCTGATCTTTCAGCCTCTTTCAGAAGGGCAGTTGTGGATTGTCTTACTGATAATTTTTTGAAGGCAGCCAAAGATTTTAATGCAAAAACTCTTGTTATTGCAGGAGGAGTTTCTGCAAATTCTCTTTTGAGAAAAAATCTTGTAACACTTTGTAAACAGCGTAACTTACAATTATTTATGCCGGATAAATCCCTTTGCGGAGATAATGCAGCCATGGTAGGTTCACAGGGATATTATGAATTTTTATCAGGAAATATTGCAAAAACAGATTTGAACGCAGTGGCTACTTTACCTATTGATTACAGATGAAAATATAGTTTTTTTAAACAACTGATATAAAAAAATTTGTTTAAATATGAAATAAATCCGCAAAATATACATTGTTCGTTTTATGTAATTATGATATAATATTAAATGTAAAAATTTACTGGCCTTTAAAGAATAAAATGCACCAAAACAGGCTGAAAGGAGATAACTATGACAAAAAATAAATCTGTACTTGCTTGGCTTGACGAAATGAAAGAATTACTTTGTCCTGATGAAGTAGTCTGGATTGACGGCAGCAAAGAACAAATCGAAAAATTAAGAGCAGAAGCTTGCTCAACAGGTGAACTTATTAAATTAAATCAGGATCTGCTTCCGGAATGCTATCTTCACAGAACAGCGGTAAACGATGTTGCCCGTGTTGAAGACAGAACATTCATTTGCTCAAGAAAAGAAGAGGACGCAGGTCCTACAAATAACTGGAAAGATCCTAAAGAAGCTTATAAAATGCTTTTTGATATTGCCAGAGGAAGCTACAAGGGTAAAACAATGTATGTTATTCCTTATTCAATGGGTCCTGTTGGTTCACCTCTTGCTGAAATCGGCTTTGAGGTAACAGATTCTATCTATGTAGTTCTTAATATGGCTATTATGACAAGAGTTGGTCAGAAAGTTGTTGAAACTCTCGGAGACAGTGAAAATTGGATCAAAGGTCTTCACTCACGCTGCGATATTGACCCTGAAAAGCGTTATATCTGTCACTTCCCTGAAGATAACTACATTATCAGCGTAAATTCAGGTTACGGCGGAAATGTTCTTTTAGGTAAAAAATGCTTCGCATTAAGAATCGCTTCTTATCTTGGTAAAAACAACCAGTGGATGGCTGAACACATGCTTATTCTCGGTATTGAAAATCCACAGGGTGAAATTAAATATGTTGCCGCAGCATTCCCGTCAGCCTGCGGTAAAACTAACCTCGCTATGCTTATTCCTCCTGAAGGATATAGAAATAAGGGTTATAAAGTATGGACAGTAGGCGATGACATCGCTTGGATGAGAAAAGGTCCCGACGGCAGACTTTACGCTATTAATCCTGAAAACGGTTTCTTCGGCGTTGCTCCTGGTACTAACAAGAAGTCAAATCCAAATGCTCTTGCTTCTACTCAAAAGGGTACAATCTTTACAAATGTAGTTCTCAACAAAGATAACGATACTGTTTGGTGGGAAGGTCTTGACAAAAATCCTCCTGCTAATGCAGTTAACTGGAAAGGTGAACCTTGGAACGGTCAGACTTCAAGCGAAAAGGGTGCTCATCCAAATTCAAGATTTACAGCTCCTGCTGAAAATTGTCCGTGTATCAGTCCTGAATTTAACTCAACAACTGGCGTTCCGATTTCGGCTATTATTTTCGGCGGACGTCGTGCACAGACAACTCCCCTCGTTTACCAGTCAAAAGATTGGAACAACGGCGTATTTGTAGGTTCTATTATGGCTTCAGAAACAACTGCTGCTGCAACTGGTGCAGTTGGTGTTGTTCGCCGTGACCCTATGGCTATGCTTCCATTCTGCGGTTATCACATGGCTGATTACTTTGCTCACTGGATCGAAATGGGAAAAATTTTAGGCGATAAAGCACCTAAAATCTTTAATGTTAACTGGTTCCGTCTTGACGATGAGGGTAATTTCTTATGGCCGGGATTCGGTGACAACTTCCGTGTACTTGAGTGGATTATCAATCGTTGTGAAGGCAAAGCTGACGCACAGGAAACAGCTATCGGTTATGTTCCTAATGCTGAAGATATCAACCTTGAAGGTCTTGATATGGATATTGAAACATTAAAAGACATTCTCTATGTTGATAATGAAAAATGGCTCAAAGAGGCCGAAGGTATTGAAGAATTCTATAAAAAGTTCGGCGATAAACTTCCACAGGAACTTAAAGATCAGCTTGCAGGTCTAAAAGAGAGACTTTCAAAATAATTTTATCTTTAATTTTATAGAACTCGGAGCAGAAATACTGCTCCGAGTTTTTGCGTATATATTGTTAAAAATCTTTATAATTAACGGTCTTTAATATATAATAGATAGAAGTTCACTGAGATTATCAGAAAAATAATCTTGTATATTTGTTATTTGTTAATAAACTTTTAAAAATTTCCAATGTGCTTTTTATTTTTTACAAATTTTAATGTTTTTTTAAATTAAAAAGTTTATAATTTTAACAATATTATTATTTGAATTTTTTAAATTTTTAATAGAGAATTTATTTTTATTTATTAGTAATTGTATTGCATAATCTGTAAAAATTTAGTAAACTTATTATTAGTAACTTTTGGTGGTGATCGGTTGAAAAAAAGATTAGTTGCAGTGGCACTTATTTTTACATTAATATTTCTCTTTTGCTCATGCTCTGATAATTTGATTAATGACACAAGCAGTGCACAAGTTGCTACTAAAGCACCATCTACCGGAAATAAAACAGATAATAATGATTTTACAGATAAGCATACAGCAGTAGATTTAACATTTGGATATGACGGCCTTGAAAACGATGCTCAAAGAGCATGTTATGAAGCTATGTCCGAAATTTCAGTAGCGATAACTGATACAGTTTCTGATTCTAACTCTTATTTAACAGAAGAAAAGTTTATTCCAATGGAGGTTAAGGATAAGGATATTTTTGTTGCATTAACAGCTTATAAATACGATAATTCCGGAGCATTTTGGCTAAAACAATCATTTACAAGCAGTTATTTTAATGGGGGAGTAAACATAAGACTTTGTTCTTATTATTCATCTGAAGAATTAATTGAAAAAAAAGAAGAATTTGACAAAAAAGTAGCAGAAATTATTAAACCGATCAAAAGTAATGCGTCTGAATATGAAAGAGAACTTTATATACACAATTATTTAATTAATAACTGTGAATACGATAATGCCGCAGCAGATCTTATATATAATGATATACACAGCGGTTCTGATGAGTCATTTACAGCTTATGGAGCATTAATAAACGGTCGTGCAGTGTGTCAGGGATATTCTGATGCTATGAGTTATTTATTATCTTGTGTAGGCATAGAAAACACAGAAATTTCAGGTACAAGCGGCGGAGAAAACCATACATGGAATGCAGTTAAAATTAATGATGATTGGTATTATCTTGATGTAACATGGGATGACCAGAGCGACGAAGCATATCAGTATGATTATTTTAATATAACGACTTCACAGCTTGAGTATGACCATACTATTGCAGATACTTTTAAAAATATAACGGATGAGAAGATTACAGGTGGAGATAAACATATAGGAGTTAATTTCAATATTTTCTTACCGGTATGTACAGAAATAAGTGAAAATTATTTTGTGAAAAACGCTGCTGTTTTACAGGGCTTTGACGAAGAATGTGACAATATAATGGGCGAAAAGTTGCTGCAGACTGCATTGTCAGGAAATACTTATTACAATATTTATGTTGATAATGATTATCTCGAATACGATTATGCCTGCGAGCAGTTATTTGATCCATACATTTATCACTTTCAAAACTATGTGAATTATGTAAACAGTCAGATTTATGATTATCAGGTTGATTATTCAGCGGCAATTGTTAAAAAAGATAAATTAAGTGTAATAACAGTAAAATTAAACTATATTTAATAGTATAAGGAGTTATAAAAATGAAGTATGATTCGCAGTCCTTTAAGCTAATAAAAAATGACGAAATAGCAAAAGGAATATTTGACTGGACAGTTAAAAACTCAAATCTGTCTTCTGTTGCAAAAGCAGGACAGTTTGTTCATATTGCAGTACCGGGAAAAACCTTGAGAAGACCTATTTCAATTTGTGACGCCGATAAGGATACTCTTCGACTTGTGTTTCAGGTAAAGGGTGAAGGAACGCAGATCATGTCGCAACAAAAGATTGGTACATATATAGATATTATTGCTCCTTTGGGCAACGGCTTTAAAACAGAAAAAGGAAAAAGATATTGTTTGATAGGAGGAGGCATAGGAGTACCTCCCATGCTTTACACAGCAAAACAAACAGATAATCCCTTGGTAATTACAGGCTTTAGAAATAAAGAACTTGTTATTTTGCAGGAAGATTTTAAGAAATGCGGTGCAGAACTTGTGCTTACTACCGATGACGGCACAGCGGGTATTCACGGCTTTGTTACAGATGTTTTAAAAGAAAAAATAAATGAAATTGATGAAATATGTGCCTGCGGACCAATTCCTATGCTTAAAGCAATCGCACAGGTTGCAAAAGAATTTAACAAGCCTTGTCAGGTTTCTTTAGAGGAGAGAATGGGCTGCGGTGTAGGAGCGTGCCTTGTTTGCGCCTGCAAGGTAAAACAGGAGAATGGAGAAGAAGAGTATCTTCATGTTTGTAAAAACGGTCCTGTATTTAATGCTGAGGAGGTCGTATTTTAATGGCAGATTTAAAAGTAAAGATTGCAGGAATTGAATTTTCAAACCCCTTGATAGCAGCTTCAGGTACATTCGGTTTTGGCAGAGAATACAGCGAATTTTATCCTTTGTCGGTATTAGGCGGAATTTCCTGCAAGGGTATTACTCTGAAAAAAAGAGACGGTAATCCTCCTCCAAGAATTGCAGAGACACCATCTGGTATTTTAAATGCGGTAGGTCTGCAAAACCCCGGTGTTGACCATTTTATCGAAAAGGATTTAGATTGGCTCAAAGAGCAGAATACTGTTGTAATTGCAAATATAGCCGGCAATACAGAAGAAGATTATTGTAAAATGGCCGAAAAATTAAGTGACAGTAATGTAGATATGATTGAAATGAATATTTCCTGCCCAAATGTAAAAAGCGGCGGCGTACAGTTTGGTACAAGCTGTGAATCTGTCGGAGGTATTACAAAAGCAGTAAGAAAATACTGCAAAAAACCTCTTATTGTTAAGTTAAGCCCAAATGTTTCAAATATTGCTGATATTGCCCGTTCAGCAGAGTCGGAGGGCGCAGACGCAATTTCTATGATAAATACTTTAACCGGTATGAGAATTGACATTAACTCACGCAGACCCATTATAAAAAATAATACAGGCGGATTAAGCGGTCCGGCTGTATTTCCCGTAGCAGTAAGAATGGTATGGCAGGCATATAATGCCGTTAAAATTCCAATTATTGGTATGGGCGGTATTTCAACATGGCAGGATGCCGTCGAAATGCTTATTGCCGGAGCAAGCGCTTTACAGATCGGTACCGTGTTTTTTTCTGACCCTTATGCTCCTATAAAGATTTGTGAGGGATTAGAAAAATTTATGTATGAAAATAATATAAAAAGTATTGCAGAATTAACAGGCTCAATTAAGCCTTGGTAAAATAATTTACATATAAATTCACATACTATTTACAAAAATATTTAAGGCAGGTAAATAGTATGGAAATAATTAAAGTTATTTTAGCATCGTTGGGTTCGTTGATAGTGTTATTTATTCTATCAAAAATAATAGGTAACAAGCAGATTTCAGAGCTTAGTATGTTTGATTATATTAATGGAATAACAATAGGTTCTATTGCAGCTGAAATGGCTACAACTCTGGATCAAAGTTTTTATCAGCCTTTAATTGCTATGGTTATTTATGCACTGGCAACATATTTACTTTCTATTTTATCAAGAAAGAGTCTTAAAGTTAGAAGGCTTTTTTCAGGAAGATCGATTTTTCTTTTTGATAAAGGTAAAATTTTTAGAGAAAACTTAAAGGTTGCCAAGTATGATATAAATGAATTTTTAGCGCAGTGCAGAATTTCAGGGTATTTTAGTCTTGATGAAATAGAAACTGCTGTACTTGAAGCAAACGGAAAAATTTCAATTTTACCGAAATCTCAACACAGACCATGTACTCCTGCTGACTTGGCTGTGTCTGTTCCTGAAGACAGACCTGAGGTAAATGTTATTTTGGACGGTGTGATTCTTGAGAAAAATTTGCAATATACAGGAAATGATAAGAATTGGCTTGAAAAACAACTTGAAAAACAAAATAAATCTTTAAAGGATGTTTTCCTCGGAATTTGCAACAATGATAATGAGCTTGAAGTTTATGATATAATTAAAGAAAAACCGCTTAACGATATTTTTGAATAGGGTGAAAAAATGATAATTGCCGCAATAGATTTAGGAAAGGCAAGAACCGGTATTGCAGTTTGTGACAAATCGGAAATTCTTGCTTCTCCTTATACAGTAATAGAAGAAAAATATCCTCCCAAATGTCTTGAAAAAGTTGCTGAGGCAGTAAATGAGGCTAATGCTGAAATGCTTGTGGTGGGACTTCCTAAAAATATGGACGGTTCTGAAGGAGAAAGTGCAAAAAATGCAAGAGATTTTGCGGAAAATCTTAAACAGCTTACAGGACTTGATACTTTTATGCAGGACGAAAGAGGTACAACCATAACCGCTCATAATTATCTTAACGATACAAATACAAAAGGTAAAAAGAGAAAAGCGGTTGTTGACGCAGTTGCGGCTACTATTATTTTGCAGGATTTTTTAGACTCAAAAAGAAAGTGTAAATTAAAATAAAAGTGTGAACCTAAAAAATAAAAATTCAGAAAAAATAAAAATAAATGTAATTTGGAAAATTTTTATTGTGTTTATAAATATTATGTGTTATTATATTTTTGGCAAAATTTTTAAATAAAATATAAAGGGGAAATGAAAAATGCCATTTTGTACAAAATGTGGTAACAAACTTTCTGATGATGCGAAGTTTTGTCCTGTTTGCGGAAGCGCAATAAACGAGCAGACTTCACAAGATGTAAACACAACACAAGGCCAGCCGCAAGCTGAACAGCCAAATTTTAACCAACAAACCAGAGGACCTCAACAATCACAGCCAAATTATAATAATCAGACAAATGCTAATGTGAATTATACTAAAAATCCGGATGGTACATATACATTTACAGGTCCTGTAAATGAAGACGGAATGTATGTTAGTGATGTTGAAAAAAATAAATATTTAAACATATTATCATATTTGGGAATTTTATTCTTAATTCCTTTATTAACTGCAAAAGGCTCAAAGTATTCAAGATTTCATGTAAATCAGGGTATCGTTCTTTTTATTTGTACAATTGCTTATGGTATTATCAGGGGTATTTTATTGGCTGTTTTAGCTGTAATTATGTTCCCGGGAGAAGAACCGTATTTGTACTTTTTATCACCAAATTTTGGAATATATAATGCAATTCAAATTATTTTTTCAATTTTATATTTGGTATTTCCGGCTCTTGCTGTTTACGGTATCTACAATACTTGTACAGGAAAAATTAAGGAACTTCCTGTTATTGGAAAGTTTAAACTCTTAAAATAATCAGATTAGTTAATATTAAAAAAGACTGTACTGATACAGTCTTTTTTGTTTGTCTTCTTTTTCTTTTGATTTTTATTATTTGCTTTTTGTTTTCAAATAAGCTATTATATATTCATAAATAAACGGGAAGTGTAGTTCTATGGATAAAAAACTTATAGAGGAAATAAATTCTCTTGCAAGAAAAAAAAGAGAACAGGGGCTTAATAAAGAGGAAACAGAGCGTCAGAAAGTTTTATATAAGGAATATCTTGCACAATTCAGAAGTCAATTTGATAAACAGCTTGATAATATTGATGTAAAAACTCCTGACGGAAAAGTCATACCTTTGAAAGAAATAGGAAAGTTGAATGGTAAAGATAAATAATTTTAAGGGTAATAGATACTTTTGGAATATACCTTAGTATTAAATAAAAGATTTATATTATAAATAAACACCGATTAATGAATTTTTTGCTCATTAATCGGTGTTGAATTTTTTAATTACCAGTAGCGTGTTTCTGCCTGTAATCTTGACATTTTCTTTTCCATGCGAATTGCTGCACGAGCAGCTTTTCTCTTTCTTTCTTTACTTGCTCTTACAAGCATATAAATACTGGTTAATGAAATCAAAACTAAAATTGCAAACAAAACAATTGTAACAGTGTTAATTTTAAACAAAGATTTTGGACCCACTTCTGTAAATCCATTTGAGGCAAAGTTTGAAACTGCATTTTTAGCAAGCTGATTTGTTTTTGCAACTACATTATTTGCAGTGGTTTCATTATCTTTTGCAGCCGCATTATCTAATATGAATGATGATGTATTTGCATTTGACACAATTTGATTTGGTCCCATAATACCGCTTGAATTTAATTCAAATGCGTTGAATGTATAAACTGAAGTAGGAGAGGTTTGTGCTTCTGTTGCCTCTGTTGCTTCTGTTGATTCTGTTGATTCTGTTGTTTCAAATCTTGGGTTTGCCTTTGCATCATCAGCCATAATTGCTGATATTGTTGCTTCGTCTAGCTCTCCTGTTGCTTCTAAATCGTTATCTATCTGGAAAGCTTTAATTGCTTCTGTTGTATATGTACCTATTGTACCGTCGCATACACCACTGTAATAATTTAATGATTTTAGCTTTTCCTGAACAGATGTTATCTTCTGTGTGGTTTCTTCATCTTGTTCAGGCTCCTGCGGAGCGTAAGGTGCATTGTCAGAGAACAGAAGTTCCTGGTCTGATGCACCTGAAATACCGTCAACTGTTACTCCGGCTGCCTTTTGGAATTCTCTATATGCTTTTTCTGTTTCAGAATCAAAGTAGCCGTCGATACTTCCTGTGTAAAAGCCCAGTTCCTGAAGTCTCTCCTGAATCTTACTTACTGTTTCTCCCTGTGAGCCGTTTTGTACTGTTTCATAGGAAGGTGTTGAGGCTTCAGATTCGTTTGATGTTGAACTGCTGCTTGATGAACTGCTGTTGTCTGATGATGAACTTTCTGCTGTTGATGATGTATCTGAAGGAGTAGTATCTGAAACACCGTCTGAACCAAAGTAGTAGGTTACACCATCGATAGTTCTTGATGTATTTACTATATACTGACCGTCTTCATAATAATAATAGTTTCCGTTAAATTCTTCCCATCCGTTTGTCGGATAGCTTAAATTACTTAATTTAAACCATGTTGTCCAACCCATGTAGTCTACTGATGAGTAGCAAACACCGGAAGATTCATTTCTTGCGTCAACAGCCATTCCGTTGCCTACATAAACTCCTACATGACCAGGATGATAAAGTCCAAGTCCGTGAACTCTTGGGATACCGTTGTAAACGCTTCCGCTTTCTGATGCAGCATATAACTGTGCATCTCCTGTACGGTTGCCCCCTGCATAAGAATAAATCAAACCTGAACAGTCAACTGCACCGGGGGAAGAACCACCATACACATAAGCCCAACCGCTGTAATAAGCATTCAATGCCCATTCGGCAAGGCCTGCGCCTGTACCGCTTGCAGAAGCAGAAAACATTGTTCCCGCCAAGCACATTGAAGAAAGAATTGAAATTGTAACAATTAAAGTTACAATTTTCTTTAAATGCTTCATAATAAATTACCTCCATCACTTAAAAAAGGCGTAATTATAAAATATATTCGATAGCTAATGATTACAACAAAATTACGCCAAGTAACAAATTTGTAACAATTATAACATAAACTGTTATTAAATTGCAACCTTAAATCACATATTTTCTAAAAATAAACACATATTCTGTGAAAAATATATAAAATTAAAAATATATATGTAGATAAACTATATAAAAAGATTGCAAATTTTAATATTTTAATTTAGTCGCAAAATATAAATTTATCTTATATTGTACTTTTGCCTTAAAATAATAAAGCCTCCTTTCAAAAGAAAGAGGCTTATATTATAAAAATAGTATTATTGTTGTTGTCCTTTTCTTGCTTCTAACGCTTCAATATGCTTATCTGCAAATTTTTTACTTGTTTCGCTAATGTCTTTATCAGATTCTTTATCAGGAAATTTTGTATAAAGAAATTTTAAAACAATCGGTGTAGTTATTGAAGAAACTATTATTAAAACTATTATTGTGGAAAACAATGAAGGATTTAAAAGTCCCGTATTCATTCCCTTTTGTGCAACAATTAATGCAACTTCGCCTCTGTTCATCATTCCAACTCCGATTTTTAGGGAATCAGTTGTACTGAATCTGCACAGTCGTGCTACTCCGCCGCAGCCAATTATTTTTGTTATAAGTGCAACTGCCACAAGTGCAATTGTAAACCAGAGTATTGACATATTAAAATCGTTAAAACTTGTTTGCAATCCGATACTTGCAAAGAAAATAGGGCCGAAAATCATATATGAGTTTATATCCATTTTTCTTTCAATATATGTTGAATCCTGAATGTTACAGAGAACTATCCCTGCAACATAGGCGCCTGTAATATCTGCAATTCCAAAGTATTTTTCTGCACAGTAGGCAAAGGCAAAGCAAAGTGCAAGACTAAAAATCGGTATTCTTCTTGTATGAGGATTTCTCTTATCAAGCCATTTAAATAAATAATATAATGCAAATCCGCATATAAAAGCAAATACAAAGAATAAAACAGTTTGAATACCTATATTTAACGGGTTCTCATTTGGGTCTTTAAAACCTATTACCACAGTTAAAAGAATAATGCCTATAACATCATCTATAATTGCGGCGCTTAAAATAGTTGTACCTACTTTTCCTTTCAGGTGTCCAAGCTCGTTTAATGCCTGAACCGTTATACTTACAGATGTTGCAGAAAGTACAGTTCCCATAAATACAGACTCAAGCATTTGGTTGCTTATAGGATCAAATCCGAATAAATAGTAAACTAATGCACCTCCTGCAAGCGGAACGGCTACTCCTGCAACGGCAATTAAAAATGCTACCGGTCCGGTTTTAATCAATTCTTTTAAATTTGTTCCCAAACCGGCAGAGAACATAAGCAAAACAACACCGATTTCAGCCATAGCTGAAAGTATGTCTGTTTGCCCTACCCATCCTAAAAGGCAGGGACCTATTACAAGACCTGCTACAATTTCACCTACGACCTGAGGTGCTTTTAATTTTCTGGCAACAAGACCAAACATTTTTGTAGCAATAAGTATTAAGGCAATATCCTTAAAAACTGACAAAATATCCATATATATCCCCCTTTATTACCAGCATATATTATAGCACTAAAATTTTAAAAATAATAAATAATTGGAATTATAAGACTTTCTTTTTAGTTTTTTGTTATTATAATATTATAATATTCATATAATTAATTAAGGGGTGATTATATGAAAATAAATTGGAATGTCAGATTAAAAAGCGGTACCTTTTGGGTGGGATTAATTTCATTATTTGTAACATTTATATATGCGTTGCTTAATATGTTTGGAATTGTTCCCGGTTTCAGTGAAAATCAAGTAATGAATGTAGTTGTTATAATTTTGCAGATTCTCGCATTTATCGGGGTTGTTTCTGACCCCACAACAAAAGGAATATGTGACAGCAAGCAAGCACTTACATATAAAGAGCCAAAGAAAGATTAGTATGGAAACACTGTCTTAATAGACAGTGTTTTTTATTAAAATTTTTTTAAAATTTCTATAAATATAAAATTGATATAGCGAAAATAAGGACTTATTTATAAATATAAGAAAATTTCTAATAAAAGATTTGAAATAGAAAATTTTAAAACAGTGTTGACAAAATTATGAAAAAATGATATATTATTAAGCAGTTAGTTTAAACTAACCAGAATTTAATTGTTTTAACAACTTATACGGTTGTTTTTTGTTTTAGAAGAAAGTTAGTTTAAACTAACTTTACTTTTCTTATTAAATATGTAATGAATCTATTTAAATATTCCTTATTTTAATATATAGATTCTATTTATATATTTTATATTGAATCAAAATAATTTATAATTTAAAACTTTATTTCTTTTTAGAGTTAGTATAAACTAACTTTTGAAAATAATTTGGAGGTAATTATGAGCGTTGTTATTATCGGAGGAAATGAAAGAATGGAAATGCAGTATGAAAGTATTTGCAAAAACCATGGTTTCAGGGCAAAAGTATTTACAAAAGAAAAAGGTGCATTAAAAAGAAAATTGGGAACTCCGGATCTAATGATATTATTTACAAATACAGTATCTCATAAAATGGTTTTAAGCGCAGTAGGAGAGGCAAAGAAAAATAATATTCCGATTGCAAGATGTCATACAAGCAGTGCAAATGCACTTAATAACTTACTTGAAGAATATTGTGAAGTAAACGAATAAGAGGCAAGAAATAAAAATAGGTATAAGTGGCAAAGAATAAAGGAATAATGAATATTGAATAAAGGGTAAATGAATAAGGAGTCATTATGATTGAAAACTATTTAATAAAACATTGTTCGCCCACACTTGCAAGTTTAAAAACAGCAGGACTTTTCAGTTTCAAATATTTATCAAAAATTAATTTAAACGGTCAGTTAGAGCTTTGCAACAATATGTTAAATCCAAAGGGTGTTTATGTAACTGTATTAAAGGATAACGGATCGTCTGCCTTAATTTATGTTTACAGAAGAAAAAAACTTATTAAGGATCTATCTCAAAATGGGGTATATGATTTAATGAAAAAATATGGTTATATTTACACTGATATTGATTATGCTATTAAAAAATTAAAAAGAAGATTTATGTTCAGCAGTACATTTCCACACGAAATAGGCTTATTTTTAGGATATCCTTTGAGCGATGTGACTGGGTTTATTGAACATTCAGGCAAAGAAAGCAAGGCAACAGGCTATTGGAAGGTATATGGAGATGTTGCTTATGCTATGGATAAATTTAATAAATATAACAAATGTCGCCGTATTTATGAAAGGATGTACCAAAACGGTACAAGTATTCAAAAATTAACGGTTACAGTATAAATTTTTAAAGGAGATGAAATTATGGCAAATATAGCCGTAGTTTATTGGAGCGGTACAGGAAATACCGAACAAATGGCACAGATGGTGGCAAAAGGAGCAAGGGAGACCGGGGCAGAGGCAACAGTTTTTTCTACTTCGGAATTTAGTGCAGATATGGTTGAAAAATTTGATGCATTTGCCTTTGGTTGTCCTTCAATGGGAGCAGAGGAGCTGGAGGATACGGAATTTGCACCGTTGTTTAACGATTGCCTGCCTAAATTAGCAGGCAAAAAGCTGGGTCTTTTCGGCTCATACGGCTGGGGAGACGGCGAATGGATGAGAACATGGGTTGAGAACTGCAAAAATGCAGGCGCTTCATTAGTTTCGGATGGTGTTATTTGTAATGACGCACCTGACGATGCAGCAGAGGCACAATGTAACGCTTTAGGAGCAAGTTTGGCATAAATGTAAAAAACAGCACAAAAAAGACAGAGCGTTTAACTCTGTCTTTTTTGGTATATATTAAATTTTAATTAACAAATCAGCGATAAGGAATTGTTATTGTATAACCGCCATCTTCTTGTGCTGTTGCTGTACGACCTAACTCTTGATAATAAACGCCCTCGTGGAGCTGATGGATGATTATGTTTATACTCCAGTCTGAAGGAGTATAATATACTCCCCAGTCATCATAATCAATAGTGCGTAAATATTCTGCCAATCCATCAATGTACTCATATTCTTTTTGAATCCAAAAATCAGTAGAATAATTATCTACTTCCCATCTTGTTAAAACGTGAGGGTTTCTCCAAGCTGCATTATCCAGTGTTAAACTTGTATCAATTGTAAATCCTTTAGCTTTATAAGCAGCCACTACCTTTGTATAGTAGTAATCAACATCAAAAGTATAAGTCGGTTTTTCCGTTGGTTTTGGATTAACGGTTACTGTGCATTTTGCAGTTTTTCCGTTGTTTGATGTTACTGTAACCGTACAACTTCCTGCTGATTGACCGTAGACTGTTACGGTTGAACCTGAACAGCTTACTGTTGCGTTGCCGTTGTTTGTACTGGCTGTATAACTTTGATTTGTTGCGTTACTTGGATTAAATGATACTGAGAATGAATTACTGCTGCCTACTGTAACGCTCATTGAACTTTTACTTAAGCTTATACTTGAAACAGCAACAGTAGTTGGTTGTTTCGGAACTGAAGAATTACTGTTTGAATTATTGCTGTTGTTGTTTGCCGGAGTTTGATTATTATTTGTATTTGTTTTACTATTTGTTGTTGTATTATTATTGTTGTTTGTGTTTGCTTGCTTGTTTGTTGATCCGCTATTATTTGATTTGCTATTCGAGTTGTTTTTGTTTGAACTGCTATTTGTATTAGCAGAAGTTTTGCTGTTTGTTGTATTGTTGTTGGATGAAGATACATTTTTAATTTCCTCGGCACTTACTTTAATTGTTTCTCCACTTTCGGTTTTCACATTGTAAGTTCCGTCTGAATTTTTTTCAACTTTAT
>CANQUV010000003.1 GCA_947627135.1 uncultured Clostridia bacterium | reverse complement strand
CGACAGCTTAATTTGCTATCGCTTGCTTATATCTAATTTTCTTTTTTCGGGTTTACCCCAACTATTGACATAGAGCCTTTAAAAAATAAATATTAACAATATTAACTTCTAGGACCAGATGGTTCAACCGGAGAAGTAGCTTCACTCGGTGACGTTGCAACAGTATCTTCAGTTGGAAAAGGTTCAGTAGGACTAGCGACTAAAATACTATCTTTAATAGCAAAAGAAATAATTTCAAAATCTGGAATTTCATAAATTTTTTTCATTATCTTTTTACCTCCCATAAAACTATAAAACGCTTCAGTACAAATACCCATAAAATATATTAAAAATATTATAAATATAAAAAAATTATTTAATGATTCATATAATATTATACATTAAATTTAATTTTTTTCAATATACAAATTGCACAAATTAAGAACATAAAAAACTGACATCTTATATAAGATGTCAGTTTTTAAACTAATTATTATGAACTAAATTCAGTTAATTCAACTGAAGATCCACCACTGGCTTTAATAAATGAAACATAATCATTAAGCTACTAAAGGAATAACAGTATTACAGCAAAATACTATCTTTAATAGAAAAACATATAATCTTTAATTCAGGTATTTCGTATAATTTTTTATATAGACTTACCACTAATTAAAAAGATTAATTAACAACTTATTCTCCTTTTTCTGCTTCTTTATGTCCTTCAGCATAAATATTTAAAACCTGTGGATTACCAATTATAACCTGTGTCTCACCATTAGCATCAGTGTACATAATATAAGTGTAAACATTGTAAACTCTGCCTTGATATAGTGAATTTGAATTATCAAATTTAAAGTAGAAATCATATCTTCCAAAATCTGTTAAATCATTAATAATATTATTCAGGTTATATAATGAATAATAGTAATTATATTGTGACAGGTTATCATCCTCTGTACTAGACCATCCGCTTGTAACATCGCCATCTTCGGCAGCAGAATTTTGAAGATTCTTAATAGTTTCCTTAAGAATATCTTCATTGTATTCCGGAGCTACAATATCGCCAGTGCCGTCATAAAGTTTAGCATTATAATCAAACTCAGCAATTACGCCAAATTTTACATCTTTAATGCCATTAAAGCCATCAGAAGAACTATTTGCTTGATTAACAACTTCTGCAAAGGATAACTTAGTACCGTCTTCTTGAATAAATGTACTATCAAACTGAATCAAGAAATCTGAATATACATAGTCTTTAACGGTATTAGTTTGAGGATCAGTATATTTTTCTCGAGTATATATTGGTTCCTGAACATTTGTTAAAAAGTCTTGCTTTTCTACCTCTTCATCAACAGGTACATAAACTGCTTTAAAGTATCTGTCAAAAGTTACTGTAATGCCTACCCTTTGTGAATAAGAGAATATATTACCTGTACCCTCAACAGGACAATTGTTATCACGATCAAGAGCATATTCTTCCCAATATACGAACTTTTTAGTACCATCTTCAATAGTTTGGTCAGTTACAAGATAAACATTATCGTTAAATTGAGAAATATGTGATTCTTTACCACTTGAACTATCAACATAAGTTACATATTCTTTATAAGTTTGAGTTGCAACAAGTTCAGCAAATGATGTACCTTCTGTTAGAGCACCTGCAGAATTGCAATTCCATACACAATCTTTAAATACTCCATCGATTTCCGGAGCGTAATTCAAGATTGTCTCATTTGACGGAGCATACGGAGTATTATTATTTCCCTCATAACCTTTAATTTCATCTTCGGAAAGCGGAACATTTTTAACAACATAAGTTTTTGATTTACCAAAGCGGTCTTTATATTTATAAGTAAGTGTTGCTTTGTAAGAAGCTTTTGCTATATCAGAATAGAATTGAATAAATGTAGTTTCATTATCCCAAGTTACATCATCAAAAGTATAAGTCCAAGTTCCAACAGGATTTTCTTTCAGCATATCAGGATCGTCTAATACTGTATAATCAGATTCTCCATAAATATCATTAGGTGCTGATAAGAATCTTAAAAATGTATCAAGCCTAAGAGATGTTGCTGAAATGGTAACTTGATATGAATCGCCTGTTTCAACATCAAAAGTAACTTGGCCGGTACCATTATCACTAAGTGTTTTTGTCTCACCATTATGAGTATGTTTAACTGTTAAAGTTAAATTAGCATTACCGATAGTAGTATCAGCCTTATCGGTAAATATATCATGCCTGATAGTAAGTGTACCGGTAGAAGGCTCGAATACTGCAACGGCAGTAGTATCTTCAGTAACATCAAGCAAATAACTGATATCTTCAGAAATTGGTTTTCCATCAGTTGTGTACCATCCAACAAATTTATAACCGTTTTTAGGAGTTGCAGAAAGTCTAACTTTTGTACCCTGCTGAGCAGTTACACTAGCCTGACCGCCTACTGTTGCAGTACCAACTTTGTTATCTTCATCAATTTCAACGGTTTTTCCGTTTAATGTACCAACTTTTACATCAATATTAAATTCATTTGCTTCTCTTGAATAATACCATCTACCATCAATACGGGTATTATTATCACCTGTATCAGGGGTCTTATAAGAAACAAGATAAGGTATATTTACATAATCTTTTGAAATAATATTATAATCTTCTGTGAATGAATGTGTAGCATAACCAGAAGCACCCTCTTTGAATTGAGCAGATGTTCCGGTATAATAATCCCAATTAAGTCCTACTATACGATCCTCTCTTGCATTAGCAGTTCCGCTTGTTCCTGTATATCTATCAGCGTTAGTTGTTGTACTGCCCGGAAGATAGTTATATTCAATTGTACCATATCCGGATATCATTTGAGCAACCATATCAAGACTATTATTGAAGTAATAAACACGAATCGGATATGTCATACCATAAGTAGTAGGTGAAGTATAGTAATTACCAGTTTTATCAGATAAGCCGTATCTTGCACCATAGAGAGCATTAATATCATTACTTGATATACCCATTACTTCACGAAGTTTATTTAACTCGGCATAAGTTGATGATTTATCACTACCAGTTAATTGACTTTTTATTGCAGACTGTGAAATAATATTACCGTCTTTTGTTAACAAATGGTTACCAAATACATCAATATAATGACCTTGTAAGTCTGTATAAAGGTCAAATTCAGTAGAAATTTGCTGGGGATTTGTATGAGTACTAGGTATTTGTGCTTCACCTTTAGTGTAAACTTTATTTCCATCACTGCCATATTCTTTATTAATATCTTCTGAAATGGCTTCACTGGCAACAGCAGTTCGTGGTTCAAAAGTAATGTGGTTATAACCTAATCTCTGTAAGTGAATCAATTCAGCAAAGTCAAAGGTTTGTTCATCACCACCATCTTGTTCACCGGAGTTAAATAATATGCCGGTAAGATATGACTGAATCTCTGCCATATATGTTCCATTACCTAAATACAGCATTTTTTGTCCGGGGAAAGCACCAACCGGCTGTCTTTCAAGTTCAACTTCAGTGCCATAGTAATTTTTTACTTTAACTGTTTTAGCAGTTTCCGATGTAGTACCTGTATCGTTAGTACGCCATGAATAGTAGCATGGTTCGTAAGTTCCGTTAAAGAATTCATCATCACCGGGTGTATAGTTAAGATATACGGTTGTAAAATACATTCCTTGTGCTTCAGCATATTCATCAGAAGCTGAGAATACAGGAGTTATGTGTGCAGAAGAAATATTACTGGGGAATTTGTATGTTGCATAATATTCACCTGTATTAGGATTAGAAATCTCTTCACTTGTTAAGGAATCAACTTTCTTTGAACCGTCACTTAAAGTCATAAGAATTGAATAACCGTATAATTTATAATAATAATAATCTTCATTAGGGACTTTACACTTTTCTCTAATTTTTGTATCTAATTCTACGGTTAAATCTGATTTATCTATATTAATAGTAAAATCACCATCTTTAGTTGTACCCTCAAGACCAGAAGATGAAATTACATCGTGAGAATCACTTTTTATACCGTCATCCATAGTTACAGAATATGTATCTGAACCACCTTCTAAAGTATAAGAAAGTGCACGAGTAGATGAGTTATAGTGTAAAACTACATATTGCGTAGAACTACCGCTAAATTTCAATAATTTGTCTGTATCAGTAGCAACAGTAGATGCATAGGCTGTTAAAGTTTTACTTTTACTAGTGCTATTGAAAACAAAACTATTTGAGCCACCATACCACGTTGCTTCATTACCACTTCCGGTATGAATAAAGAAATACGGATCAACATTACCTATTTGGGCACTTAATTCATTTAAAGTACAATAAGTATTTAAGGTATAAGTGTTAGCAGAACTGGAATCCCTAGTAAATTCCATGTTTGTAGCTTTAGGATTCCATGTACCATCACCACTAGTATCACCTGTATATTTAAAACTACTACCTTGTGAAGTTCTTATTTTAAAGCGACCGCCGATGTAGTAATGAGTAGATGCAGAACCTCCTGTGTACCATACTTTTACAGTATTACCATTATTGCTTACACTGATATGGACAGTAAATGTTCCAACTTCATCAATTTCAAGAGAACCTGCTTCATTATTACCGGTTGTATAGGCATTATTTGAACTAGTATTATTACCATTAGTTAACGAATAGTTATTATTAGTAGCTGCAGTAGAAGTACTACCAAATTGAGCACCGTCACTTCTAATAATTCTAAAGTACTTGTGATCTGATGTAGTAGTAATTGACGCTGTATATTCACTTGATGAAGATGATCCGGACATTTTAACAGAACCACTATAACCACCATCCCAACCAGCAGAGTTATCTCTACCGTTAATGTTACCGACTACGCCCCAGTTATAGCTTGTAGATGGTGTATAAGTTGTCCAAGTACCACCATTACCACTTGAATTAACTTTAATACAGTTATATGCAGAGTTTGAAGAAACTGCAAAAGTAAAAGTAGAATTATCTGTAAAAACTACTTTAAATCCTCTGAAATATAGATAACTACTATTCATTTGACTCAAGTCAACCTGATATACTTTGTTGCCTTTGTCAGTAAAAGTGTCTCTCCATATATCTGAATCTCCTGAATTAGTACAAGCATCATCAAAGTAAGCATTGACACCTTTAAATGTTTTAGAACATGCTGAAGTGTCAACATATAAATACTGTTTATTGAACGCATAACCACTTTCATTAGCAATAGGCATAATTCCATATTCATCGTCAGATTGAGGGGACGCCATATTTTCATCTGTAACATCCTCAGCATTAACTACGGTTGTGTCATCTATTGCACCTTCACCTTTAATGCTTGAAATATCATCTGATGATGCCTGATGAGTTTCAATTACAGGGTTATCATCAGCAGGTACAGCACCGTCAACAGCAGTTGTTGTGAAAGTACCAACTAATAAAGCTGACATTATCATAAGTACAGCTAATATTATTGAAACTGATTTTTTTGAAAATTGTTTTAATTTCATTATAATACCTCCATATACTTTTTATAACGAATTTACAGTATTACTTCTATTCAGCCTGACCTACTGATAGGCAAAAACTGCACAATAATATAGTAAATTCACTAAAATTTTTACACTATGATTATAACATTTAGTTTATAATTTTTCAATATAAATATTGTAATTTGTATATTTTTTAAAAAAGTTTTGTTACAACGCACAATATAATTGCATAATATTTAGTTAAAACAACAATATATTGGACTATTATTTTAATTTTTAATTTTTTTCAGCATTTTTGCTTATTATATTTTAGAAATTTTGTATTTAATTAGTTAATATTGTTAATGTAAAATATTAATAAAAATTTTAAAATGAAAAGTCACAACATTAAGCTGTGACTTTTCATTTTGTTATATATTATTTCATTTATACTTAACTCTATTTAAATGAATAGTTTATTTTTGCAACATACATCTGAATTTTTGTTGCGTCTCTTACATTTACATCACCGTCAATATCAAAATCACCAAAAACTTCAATATTATTTGTATCATCAGTTAATTCTGCAATACTTAACTGAAGCTTTGTAACATCCTTTATATTGACCGTATTACTGTTATCTACGTCGCCAATTTGGTAAGCTTTTTGTGTTGTAGTTCCATCTGCGTTTACAGTTGTTGCCATAGCTTTTGCAGGAACCGGATCAAACCAATCATCAACATTTGTAAACATATTTTGTACAGATCTGAAACACTCTTTTGCTGTTGCATTAGTTGTTATATCTGTAAGAGTTGTTCCGTCTACCATATCGTCAACGCCGTAATAAATTATTTTATCTTTAGGACATTTTGAGAAATCTATTGTTGTTGACGCATCCATATTACTCTTTTCTGTTGTAAATCTTAATGTATAGCTATTTCCTACTGTTACTTCAGGAAGAGTTACCTCATACCAATAGAATCTGTATGCTCCTGTATAATAAGTTCCTATATATCCATTGTCAGACTTTGAAACTTGCGTCATATCTTGTGGATCAGCACCGTCAAATGAGAATTTTACTGCATAAGTCTTTAATGTTGTACCCTTAAATCTTATTTTAACTCCATTAAGTTTTTCTCCTTCAGGTTGTGTCGGCTGCGTATCTGTCGGATCTGTTGGATCTGTCGGAACTGTCGGATCAGTTGGATCTGTTGGTTTTTCATCATTTTTTACAACAACAGTTACTTTTGTTGATGATTTTTCGGTTTCTGTACCATTATATGAATAAACAGCTTTTACTGTATATTCATGTGTACCGGATTCAGCATTACTGATTGTAAAGATACCCGTGTCATTTGAATCAACCTTTTTACCGTTGTCATATAATTCATAGGTGACAAATGCTTCATTACTTTCTGATGTAACTTTAATTACATAAGCCGTACCTTTTTCAACTTCACTTGGTAATGATGATCCCTCTGCATCAACAGCCTCAATTGTAGGTGTTGTAATCGGCGTATAATTATTATACTTATTAATTTCTGTATTTAACCAATTTGCACGAGCTTTCAACCAAGTATTTTTAAGGTATTCAACTGCTCCATCAAGATCATTTGCAGTGTTCTTAGAACCCCATCCGTTGCTGTTTTTATCATCACTACTACTTACTATTTCAGAAGGTTCATTTTTTATAAAGCCCCAACGGGTTTCATCCATATCTATTGATTTTGAAATCTGGTTTTTCCACTGATCAAGTTTACCGCCGCTTTGATAATAGGTTTGAAGTATCTTATAGAAACCGTCTTTAGTTGCGGAACCGTTCCATACTTTCTTTACAACAGAATTGAAGTTTTCGTTCTGGCAAAGTTTTGACTGAATACTGTATTGATTTGCCTGATTATCGCCCATTTTTTTGTTTTTAGCAAACCAAGCAGTTGGATTATCAGTATCTAATATACCGCCGCCTACTGCTTCTTTAGTATTTTTAATATACTGTCCGTATGCCCAGTCATAGTCCCATACAGGTGATGCAACAAAACGAGCATTATCTTCTCCAACTGACAAATCAAATGTTAAATAATAACTTGTAGCGGCTGAATCAAGGTTTGATGAAAGTTCTTGAATAAGATACATTCTTGCAAATGAGTCAACATCCATATGTTTGCTTAATGTTGACAAGGTTGCATTGCTTGTGAATACATCTGCTTCCATTTCTGCAAACTTTTTAGCTATATACTCAACCTCTTCTCTTGTAGCATACTCAGGACTTTTAACTACTACATGCTGTCCCTTTGGTGATGTAAACCAAGAAGCTTCAGCTGTATATCTTTCTTCTATTTCAAATTCTAACAGGTATGTTCCAGGATCATAACTGTTTACACCATCAGGATCCACATAACCTTCTTTAAAATTCGGGTCAAATGAAGAATTATCAGAAACTACTGCATACTGCATTGGATATGTGCTGTCATTATATGAATATGATCCTGAACTTGTTGTTTTGTTTATTGCCGCCGAAGGATCAACTTCTGCAAGCGCACTTTCATTTATATCATCAATGCTTTCGCCTTTTACAAGCTTGCTGCTGCCTACATCAACTTTTTCTGTGATAAGATACTGACCCAAATATACACCGTTATCATAAATATCTACAAATCTGTATTCAGGAGAATTGTAAAGTCCGATATCATCTGCAAGCTGATTGGTAAGTGCATTATGAAGTCTTGTTTCATCAACATTGTTTGCAAGGAGACACCAACTCTTTGACTTATCCATACCAAACAGTGATGTTTTTTCATCAAGCTTCATATTGTAAGCGTATTTACCAAAGATTTTTGTACTTGCTTCCCAAGAAGAATTACCTCTGCCCTTTACCTGAGAAAGTGCCAATGTATCTGAGAATTTAGCAACTTCGCTGTCATTTGACATTGTTACTACATTACCGCCAGTTGCCTTTATGGAATCTTTACTTGGTTTTTGTTTTTGAGAATCGTTATAAGGAATACGCTCATCATTTATTTTAGTAGGTAAATCATACGGTTTTGTGCCTTTTTCATCAGTTGTAGTTGTATAAAGGAACATAGCGTCTGTTGAACCTTGCATAACTCTGCATATACCGCTTACTCCGCTTGTTATAGTAAAAAGTCCACCATTTACATGACTGCTTAAATCAACAACTGCACTTGATTTAGCAGAAATTGCTGTTCCAGAAATTGTAACACTATTGATGTAACCGTTGTAAATTGTTGCATTTGAAAGATCAACATTCTTTGGAACATAAAATGTATATACTGTTTGACCAACATTTGTATCTGTTGAATGATTTGTACCTTTATAACTGCTCCATTTAATTAGTGTTGATATTGTGTCAGTTCTATCCGGATCAACATCAAGCCATAATCCGGTTTCATTAAGGCTCTTAATATAATTTAATTTATTTATTGCAAAGTTTGCAGATACAGTTACATTCTGTGCAGGCATTGTAAATGTATATTTATTGCCTGAGCCTAATGTATCAATTACTGCTCCGTCTTCTCCGGTTACGGTAATTCCAGTACAGTCATATATACTTGCAGGTGTTACATTAACTGTTACTGTATCATTTTCATCAGCTGTTCCTTCAGCTTTATTTGGTACGCTGAAAGAAAGTGTACCTTTTTCATCTTCAGCGGCTGTAATTATATATTTACCGGCTGTTGCAGTTTTTGCAAAAGTTGCATTTACAGAAACATCACTTGAACCCATAGTGCCTGTATATCTATATGAACCATCTGAGTATAGTTGAAGCTTACTTTTTTGGTCCGCACCAGCAACTGTGAAAGTACTTATTTCATATCCATCATTAGGTGTAACATATATAGTATATGTTTTTCCTTCTTCTACTGTTGCTGATGTTGCAGTAGTTCCGTTTACAGTTACTTTACCGCCTGTAACTGTTCCGGGTGTGGTTACTTTATAAGAATTAATTTTAGCTTGAACCTTATAGTAAATTGTTGTATCAGCATTTGTACTGTTAGTATAAGTATCATAATAAGATCTTGCATAAACTTTATATGATTGATTAGATGTTGAAACAGTAGATGCACTAAATGTTTTACTTGTAGAGGTGCCAAAACTACTTGTACTGTTGAAAGAATATTTATATTTCAAATTGGTATCGTTTAATTTATTTTTTGCTGAAGTAGCATTTACTGTTACAGTAGAGCCTTGTTGCAAAATATATGGATTACCGCTTGTACCTGAACCGCCTAATACACCAGCACCTGTCATTGTAGCAGAAACTGAGTTAGCCGGAGCTGCATAGTCGCCCCAAGTAGTGTCCGACGTAAAGTCTTTGTAATCAAATTTGCTAATATAGTTATCTACGGTAGATAAACTTAAATCTCCAGTTTGCCCCCAGTTACTATCAAATGTTTGTATATTTGTATTAGCAGGATTATGACGAACAAGAACAACATATCCCCACGTACCCGAAGGAATTTTTACAGCATAATAATTACCAGAAACTAAAGTAGCCTGGTCAGACCATTCACCAGTACTTTTATCAGGTTTTATAAAATAAGCATTTAACTTTAGAACAGTAGTACCATCTTTAGCCCAGTTACTAGCATTAGTCGAAGGAGAACCGTTAAAATACAGATACTGTGTGCCGTCAGAAGTAATATTTGAAGCACTAACTGATGTTACTGCAACCAACATTGTTGAAACTATCATTAATATCGTTAAAATAATTGATATTGATTTTTTAAAGGATTTTTTGATTTTCATTATAATACCTCCGTACATTTATTTGCGCATTTTTTATAATTATAAATTTTTGCTGACCTCAAAAATTCTTCTTATAATTATACTAACACACATAAAATTTACATTATTATATTATCATTTTATAACGAATTTTACAATAGTTTTTCACAATTTTTATACTTTTTTTATATATTTTTACATATCTTACAAAAAAATGAATTATTGTTTTTGCAGTTTAACAATAAATTCTTGTTATTTTTTATAATAATTATTTTGCAGAATTATTCTTTATATAAATTTTTATATTACTTCTTAAATATAAAATTATTTTAAAAAAATTTACTAAATAAATATATATACTACTTTAAAAAAATAAAAAAGTCGAAACCTTTTCATTGAATTGGTTTCGACTTTAAAATGATCTGTAATATTTATTTAGTCTGTTGTATAAGGCAACAATGCAAGATGACGAGCTCTTTTGATCGCTGTTGTTAATGCTCTCTGATGTGCCGCACATGTTCCTGTTACTCTACGAGGTAATATCTTACCACGCTCTGACATAAAACGGCGAAGTCTTGCTATATCTTTATAATCTATGTTTTCTACCTTATCAACACAAAAGCTGCATACTTTTCTACGAGCTTTTCTTCCTCTGTTCATTGGTTTTTCAGCCATTTTTACAGCTCCTTTCAAGCAAATTTTAGTATTCGTTAATTAAATCAGAAAGGCAAGTCATCATCAACAGGCATTTCTTGAAAAGAATCTACGCTACCACTCTGGTATGCCGGCATCGGCTGCTGAGGTACAGGCTCATTATAAACCTGACTGTACGACTGATTATACGTTTGATTATAGCCTGTTTGTCCGGAATTCTCTCTACGCTCGCCTGTAAATGATACATTGTCTGCTACAACTTCTACCACATATCGGTTTGTTCCGTCTTTTGCCTGGTAGGTTCTGCTTTGAAGTTGTCCTTCTACTGCTATTAACGAGCCTTTGCCAAAATATCGGCATACGAATTCTGCTGTGCTTCTCCAACATACTATATCAAAAAAATCTGCTTTTCTCTCTTCGCCTGATTTTACATAATTACGGTCTACTGCTAATCTTACTGATGTTACACTTATTCCGTTTGATGTTGTCTTTAATTCAGGGTCTGATACCAGCCTTCCCATTAATATTACTCTGTTTAACATTTTTGTGCTTCCCTTTCGTGTTCGGATAAATCCTACAATTTAATTATTCGTCTTCTTTTTTGATTATTAGTGAACGCATTACTCCGTCTGTGATTTTGTAAATACGGTCAAGCTCCGACGGAAACTCTGCTGTACTTTCAAAATTCATCAGCACATAATAGCCTTCACTCTCTTTGTTGATAAGATAAGCAAGCTTTCTCTTGCCCCATTCGTCAACATTCTTTAAAGTGGCATTTTTTTCAATTAAAGCTTTGAATTTCTCGATGATCGACTGTATGCCTTCTTCACCCTGCTTCATTGAAATTATCATTACTGTTTCGTAATTTGCTGTTATTGCCATTCTATTGCACCTCCTTCCGGACTTATGGCGGCTTTCGCCGCAAGGAATGTTATAATCTTTATAACAGAGTTATTATATCATAATTTTATTTTTTGTCAATATTTCTGCTGCTTTTTTCTAATCTTATTTCTCTATTTATTTTTGAATCCGTTTCCGCATATTGCTCCTGCTGTTGTTACTATTGTAAATGCGTTTTCATCTATTGATTTTATTATTTTTATTACCTTATGCACCTGCTGGGGTCTTAAAGCACACATTATTACCTTTTTATCATCCATTTTATATCCGCCCTGTGCTTCAAGAAGCGTTACTCCTCTTTTTACTGAAATAAATAATTTATCTGTTATTTCTTTATATTTATTTGTTACTATAAACATGGCTTTACCATTATCCCGTGAAAAACCGTAAGTAATTGCATCAATTACCTTTATGCTTACAAATATTGCTATTACTGCATAAAGTGCGCTTTCAATGCTTTTGTATATTATTGCTGCAAATATGATTATTACTGCATCTATTGCAAGTATAATTGATCCTGTGGATATATGTGGAAAATGCTTATGAATATTTAAAGATACAATATCTGTTCCGCCTGTTGAGCCTCCGCTGTAAAAAATAATTCCTAATCCTAATCCGTTTAATATTCCTCCGAAAATCGACGCCAGCATTACATCTCCCGTATAGGTTGGCAAAAACAGAGCCAATACATCAATTGCTATCGATACAACAGCTGTACCTATAATTGTTTTGGTTAGAAATTTTATTCCGTTCTCTATTGCTCCCCACACAAATAACGGAATATTAAAAACAAAAATTAATACACCAATCGGCAGATCATACAAATAATTTAAAACCGTTCCTATGCCGGTAAGTCCTCCGGGAGCTATATTGTTTGGAGCTGTAAAAATGACAACTGATACTGCATAAACGACAGCACCTAAAACTATGATCGAATAATCTGTAACTGTTGACATAATATTTTTCATCTTTACATACTCCCCATTTTATTACAATAAATTAAATTCCTCTATAATTATATTAAAAAGCTCTTCGAGCCTTTCATTTTGAGCGGTTATGTAAAGATATCCAAACAGTGCTTCAAGTCCGGTTGCACTATGATAATCTGCTACTGTTGAATTTTTGGGTGTATTTGAAGTAGCTGCATTTCTGCCTCGTTTATAAACTGATTCTTCCTTTTCATTTAACAAAGGCAAAATCTTTTTTGCAAATTGTGCCTGTGATTTACAATTTACCAGTGAAACCTTGATTTTATTTAATTCTCCTACCGGTCTGTTAGCTATTCCTACCACATAACTCCTTACCATCAAATCATATACTCCGTCACCTATAAACGCCAATGTGAGAGGTGAATAATCAGAAAGTTTTGCATTTTTAAACTTATTATCCATTTATTTACTCCACAAAATCAAATTCTATTTCATATATTGAGACTGTATCTCCCTCTTGACAGCCTTTTTCTTTTAAAGCGTTGATAATTCCACCTTTTGTAAGTACTTTCTGAAAGTAATTAAGGCTTTCATAATCATCAAAGTTTATTGATCTCATAACTTGCAGCAACCAATCAGCTTCAACATTATATATGCCATCGATTACCTTAATATCAACTTTATGGTCATTATAATCGTCAACAGTTTTTACAGTTTCAGGTTGTGCTTCATAAACCGTTATCGGCGGCAGTTTTGAAAGCATTTCCTGAATTTTTTTTAACAATGGCTCTACCTGATAGCTGATAGCCGCCATTATAGGAAAAAATTCATATCCCTGCTCTGTAACAAATTTCTTAAATTCTTCTATCTGCTCATCTGTTGCCATATCACATTTATTGCCTGCTACGACCATAGGTCTTTGGGCTAGATCAGGATTGAATTTTTTAAGCTCTTCATTTATTGTTTTGAAATCTTCTTTAGGGTCTCTGCCTTCGCTTCCAGATACATCTACTATATGCACAAGCATTCTGCATCGTTCAACATGACGGAGAAATTGATGTCCAAGTCCTGTTCCCTGCCATGCGCCTTCAATAAGTCCGGGAATATCTGCCATTACAAATGATGAACCTTCTGCCATTGATACAACTCCTAAAACAGGAGTTATGGTTGTAAAATGATAGTTTGCAATTTCAGGTTTTGCCTGCGATACTACCGAAACTAATGTTGATTTTCCTACATTTGGAAATCCTACAAGTCCTACATCCGCAAGAAGTTTCAGCTCTAAAGTAACATCATATTCTTCTCCCGGTAGTCCCGGTTTTGCAAATCTGGGTACTTGTCTTACAGGTGTTGCAAAATGAGGATTACCCCATCCTCCTTTGCCGCCTTTTGCAACTACAACAGGCTCTTTCGTTGATATATCTGCCATAACCCTGCCTGTTTCTGTTTCTCTGACAATAGTTCCAAAAGGAACATATATTATTAAATCTTCTGCATTTTTTCCTCTTCTTCTTTCAGACATTCCGTTCTGTCCTTTTGGAGCTGAATATTTTTTCTTATATCGGAAATCTGCCAAAGTTGATAAATTAGAATCGGCAACAAATACAATGTCTCCGCCTTTTCCGCCGTCACCACCGTCGGGTCCACCGGCAGCTATATATTTTTCTCTATGAAATGATACCGCTCCGTCTCCGCCGTCGCCTGCTTTTATTTTTATTTTTGCTGTATCTATAAACATTTTAACTCCTCTTAAGACTCATCTTCATTGTTCTATATTTCTTCTATATTATAAATTTTCTGTACAGCATGAATGCCTTCAAGTATTTCTTGATGGGAAAATCCGTTTTCTTCCAAAAATTCATCTTCTTTTTCATTTAAGTATTCGTAAAAATCAAGTGCAACTTCCAGCAGATCTATGTCTTTTTTTTCTTCAATTTCTGAAAACAACAAATTTTCGGCTTCATTGATTTTACCCTCGTCCACAAGTATCCGCAAACTTACACAAAGCTTGCCTTTACCTGTAATATTCCCTTTTTCATCTTTAATATTATAACATTCCGTTGTATCTTTATTAAACAAAACTCTTGCAAAAAATTTAACCATTATATTGATTTGCTTTACTATATAATCATTTTCAAACATATAATCACCGAGTTTCAATTATATACAATTTAAAAATTAAATTTAATTTTCTCCGGTATATAAATAAGGGCGGAGTAAATCCGCCCTTTGCTGCTCTGTAAATTACTGCTGAACAGGATAAACGCTTGCACGCTTTCTGTCTTTGCCAACACGTTCAAAACGGAGTACACCGTCAATCTTTGCAAACAATGTATCGTCAGAACCGATACCTACATTTACACCCGGATGAATGTGTGTTCCTCTCTGCTTAACAAGAATATTTCCGGCAAGAACTTTCTGTCCGTCTGCACGCTTTACTCCAAGACGTTTTGACTCGCTGTCTCGACCGTTGTTTGAACTACCCTGTCCTTTTTTATGAGCAAATAACTGAATATTAATTTTTAACATTACCTTACACCTCCAAAATTTTGACTTGAATGTATTTTTTATATTGTTCTTCAAGAGAACATAAATGGAGCTTAAATCCCTGCATAATGACCTTGCACGCTTTTGCATCAGCAACACAAAGCATTAATTTAATGTAACCGTCTTCACTGTAATCAATTGTTGTCTTTACATTCAAAACATCAGTGATCGTATTAGCGGTCATAAATGCCGCAGAGCTTACAGCTGAACATACAACATCAGTACCTTCTTCGCTATAATCTGAATGTCCTGTTACTTCAAACCCGATAAGCTCATAATCGGATTTAAAAAATGTTACATAAATCATAATTATGCTTCAATAGTTTTAATTTGAACCTTTGTGTAAGGCTGTCTGTGACCGAGTGCTCTCTTCTCGCCTTTTTTAGGCTTATATGTTGCTACCCTGATTTTTTTACCTTTACCTGTTTTTAATACTTCTCCTGTAACTTTTGCGCCGTCAACATAAGGAGTGCCGACTTTAATTCCATCGTCAGTACCTAACGCAACAACATTAAATGTTACTGTGTCATTTTCTTCCGCTGCAAGCTTTTCTACAAAAATAACTTCATCGTTAGTTACTTTGTACTGCTTGCCGCCTGTTTCGATAATAGCGTACATAGTGTTACCATTCCTTTTATTTAGACTCGCTATTGTCAGGTGAAAACCGAGTTTTCTTACTAACCCACAATAAGCGGCTTATATATTATAACACAAAGTTAAATAATGTCAACAATTATTTTGTAAACGACAGGCTTTAAGTGTATTTTTCATTAAAGTCGCTATTGTCATAGGGCCTACTCCTCCCGGTACAGGCGTTATGTATGATGTTTTATCCTTTACATTTTCAAAATCAACATCACCGCAGAGCTTTCCGTTTTCATCTCTGTCCATACCAACATCAATAACAACTGCTCCATCTTTAACCATATCTGCCGTTACAAATTTAGGAATTCCAACAGCGGCTACAAGAATATCAGCCTGAGCTGAGATCTCCTTTAAATTCTGAGTTTTGCTGTGGCAGATTGTTACTGTACCATTCTTATGCAATAACAACATAGCCATGGGCTTTCCTACAATATTGCTTCTTCCGATAACTACGCAGTTTTTACCGCTTACAGGTATATCATAATACGCAAGCATTTCCATTACTCCGGCAGGCGTACATGGCAAAAAATCATAATCGCCTATCATAATTTTTCCTACATTCACTGCGTGGAATGCGTCAACGTCTTTTATAGGATCAATAGCTTCAATTATTTCTTTTTCATCAAGATGCTTTGGAAGCGGAAGCTGTACAAGGATGCCGTTTATGTCTTTCTTTTCGTTTAGCTTTTTTACAAGCTCCAATAATTCTTCCTGTGAAGTCTCGGCAGGTAAAGCATATTCTTCTGATTTAAATCCTACAAGTTCACAAGCTTTCTTTTTATTATTAACATACACTCTTGAAGCGGGGTCATCTCCCACAATTACAACTGCTAAACCGGGAGTAATTCCCTGTTTTTTTAATTCGTCAGTTTCCCCGGCTACTTGTGCCTTCACTTCTGCCGATACTTTTTTTCCGTCTATAATCTGCATAAAACGGATCCTCCTTTTTTCTGTTTATAATAAGCATTACTATGCCAAAAATAACAAGTAATAACGATAAAAGCTGCGAAACTCTTATATCCGCACCAAAAATCCGGAACGGTAAGTACAAGCTGTCAGTTCTTAAACCTTCAACTATCATTCTCTCAAATCCATACCAGACAAGGTACATATACAGTACCTGTCCGGCATATTTCTGATATTTTTTGCTTATAAAATGAATTATAACAAATCCTATCAAACACCATAATGACTCGTAAAGGAAACAAGGGTGTACGGTTTCTCCCATAGTTCTTTCACTTATCATTCCCCAAGGCAGAGATGTAGGGGTTCCGAATGCTTCCTGATTCATAAAGTTGCCCCATCTGCCTATACCCTGACCGATTAAAAATCCTAAAACAGCAACATCCAGTACGGGAAGTATTTTCATTTTTTGTATTTTTGCAACTACACAACCTCCTGCAAACGCACCGATTATTCCACCGTATATTGCAAGTCCGCCCTGATGAATATAAAAAATTTCTATTGGATTTACTGAATAGTAGTCCAGTCGAAATAAAACATAGTAAAGTCTTGCTCCGATAATACCTGTAATTATACCAACCAGTACACAGTTTATAAGCTTATTCTTATCAACATTAAATCTTTCGGCGGAAAACCAAGCATAAATGAATGCTAATATGAGACCGCTTGCAATTATTATTCCGTACCAGTAAACCGGCATATCACCAAGTGTAAAAGCTACCGGATTGATCGTAAGGTCAAAAATACCAAGCCCGGGGAATGAAACATTATACATAATTATTCTCCTTTTACAACTGACAAAGCACAGTTATTTACATCAAGAATTTTACTTAATCTTTTTTCTGCATCTTCAAAAGTTATTTTTGCTAAAGCGTCAGTATATTCAAAAAATTCATTTTCGGAAAAATGACTGTTTATTAGTGAATTTGCGATGCTCTCAATATTATTTAGCGAAGATAAGCTATCTCCGTAACAAGCTCTTTTGGAAGCTTCAAAATCTTCTTTTGACAAACCCTCAGATTTAATTTTTGAAATATAAGCTTTTATTTTTTCGGCAGCTTTTTCAGGATTTCTTGATTCTCCTCCAAATAAAATTGAAAAATATCCCGGACCTTCAAAAACTTCATAACTAAAGCTTGAATTTATAAGACCTTCATCTAAAAGCTCACTGTAAAGCTCGCTTGAAGGTGAAAAAAGCATTGTAAGAAGAACATCAATTTCTGCATTTTCTTTTGCAGTTAACATCCTGTCACCGACTTTTTCTTTAAAACCAAAATTAAATAACGGAACAGAAACTGTTAATTTTTGTTCTATATAAGGTTTTACAATTTCATAGGGTTCATTTTCGAAAAAATTAACAATGCTATGCTGTTTATTTTCTTTTAATTCTTTATCACAAATTTCTATTATTTCTTCTACTGTAATGTTACCTGTAACACAAAGTACCATATTATTTAAGTTATAAAATGTGTTATATACCTGGTAAAGTTTTTCTGCTGTAATTTCTGCAATTGTTTCAACAGTTCCTGCTATATCTATTTTAACAGGATGATTGTGATACAAACATTTAAGCAGATTGAACATAACACGCCAATCGGGAGAATCGTCGTACATTTTAATTTCCTGACCGATAATCCCCTGCTCTTTGGCAACTGTTTCTGCTGTGAAATACGGACTTTGCACAAAGTCAAGCAAAATTTCAAGATTTGCTTTAAAATTATCTGAACAGGAAAACAAATAACAGGTTTTTTCAAAGCTCGTATAAGCATTTGCACTTGCACCTGTTTTTGCGTATTTTGTAAAAGCGTCTCCGTCTTCGCTCTCAAAAAGTTTATGCTCAAGGTAATGAGCTATTCCGTCGGGAACTGTTATTCTTTCTCCGCCGTCAACTGAAAAGGCTGTATTTATACTTCCGTATTTCGTTCCGAAAATAGCATAAGCAGAGCTGTATTTTTCTTTGGGATAAATATAAATCGTTAACCCCGATTTATGGTTGACTTTATAATATTTATCCCCTGTTCTTACACTTTTAATTTCTTTTATATCATTCATATTACTCAATCCTTATTTTTTAACATATATACTGTATCAAGCTTAATATTTGCAGCAATTTCTAAAAGCTGCTCTTTGGTAACAGATTTTATTTTTTCTGCTGTTTCCTCAGGGGTATCAACCTTATCATCAAGAATTCTTGTTAAATACCATGTTTCAATACCTGTTACAGTATCTGTTATAGATTTATAACTGTTTATCATAGCAAGTTTTGCAGATTCTATTTCAAAATCTGTTATATTACCGCTTGTCAGTTCTTTTACTTCATTTAATATAGCTTTTTTTGCTTTTTCAAGGTTTGCTCCCTCAACTCCGCTTTCAACTATAATATATCCTTTTCTGCGGTAGTATCTGGATATGCAGTAATAACAAAGGCTTTGCTTTTCTCTTACATTTGTAAAAAGTTTAGCACTTGGTGTACCACCTAAAATTGCTGACAACAACATCATTGTATAATATTTATCATTATCAGCGGAAACACCTGTTTCAAATCCCATAACAAGCTTTGACTGGGAAAGTTCCATTTCTTCAATTACTTCTTTTACTTTTCCGTCAGATTCAAATGTTTCAGTTGAAAGTATTTCGGGGTTTCTTTCAATGTTCTCAAATTTGTTTTTAAAAACTTTTAAAGCAGAAGCACTGTCGCCTTCACCAACATACATAATTTCAAAACGTGCTGTCTTTAAGAGATTTTCCCAAGCGTGATATAATTTCTCCGGTGTAGTTTTTTCTGCACTTTCTTTATCACCCAACCGGTTTATTCCGGCAGGTGAATTTTGATTCATTATTTCTAAGCATCTTGATACGGAATATATCCTTTTTTCGTTAAACTCAGAATCCATAGTATCAAGGATCTGTCGTAAACTTTGTTTAAAATCACGCTCTGTAAACTTTTCGTTTTCGACATTTGGCTCAAAAATAATTTTACAAAGAATTTCAGCAAGTTCAGAAGATATTTTTGTTTCATCAAAAGCGTATCTGTCATCAAGTCCCGATATAGAAATGGTCAAGACCTGCAAATCCCCCTCTTTTTTTATATGAGAAGATAAACTTGCGCCATAAAGGGATAAAAGCTTTTTTTCAAGAATTGCAAGTGTATTATACTCTTTGCAGGAACGGGTTAAAATATCGCAAAGTAATGCGTTTTGTGATGCAGTTTCTTTTTTTAAAGGCAAATAAGCAGAAACAGACATCTTCATTGTTTTGAATCTGTTATCTTTTACAGTATTGAAAAACACATTATTTCCAATTTGTTCTCTTTTCAAAATTTCCATTATTTTTTATCCTTTCAATAGATTTTAGAAAAGAATTCTCTTTTTATTATTTACACATAGAAAACTTTAATTATTATATCAATAAAATAAAAAAAAGGCAATATATTCCTCTCATACAAAAAAATCATTCAGAGAAAAAACATCTCTGAATGACAAAAAATTTATATAATTATTTTTTTATTGACATTTTTCTCTATTCAAACAAAGAAAAAATTGTTGTAACAACAAATAAAGCCCAAAAACTTAAACATCCTTTCCAAGGAGTATATTCGATCATACCCATACATATTTACGTTGTCAATACTTATTTTGAAAATATTTTTGTGACGAAAACTTGAAAAATCCGTAATTTGAGTAACGGTTTTGATACATTTATTGTTTATTAGACAAATTGTGTTATAATATAAGTGGTATAATATGTAAAAAAATTATGTATCTAATCAAATATATACTTTTTTTATTTAAGGAGGTATTATAATGTCGAATATATTCAGCTATTCTCCCTTATGGGATAAGTGGGAAATCGTATCTGAAATAGGTTCGGGACTTTACGGTACAGTTTATAAAATTAAAACAGAAGAAAACGGTAAAACAGTTTTTGGTGTTGCTAAACACATTGAAGTAAATGTTGAGCCCAATTTAACGGAAAAAACAAAAGATAATAATATTATTGAAAATATTAATTCTGAAGATGATGATAAAACAGAATTATCACCATTGGAAAAAGCTTTAAACGAAAGACTTGAAGAAATTCAGACCAATTATTCTTTTTCAAGTTCTAAAAATCTTCTTATTTATGAAGAACATTCTGTTTATGAAAAAGATGATGGTTCAGGATATGATATTTTTATCCGTATGCCATATTATAAAAGCCTTTCCAATATTTTAAATAACGGAAATATAACAGATGATGAAAAAATCAAACTTGGTATTGATGTATGCAACGCTTTAACTGATTTAGAAAACCAGAATGTTCTCCATGGTGATATTAAACCTGAGAATATTTTCAAAGATAATAAAGGAAATTTTTTACTTGCAGATTTCGGTATTGAAAAAAGGCCTGAAAATATAGTAAACAAAAATGCAGTAACGCAAAATGTCAACTTTATGGCACCTGAACTTCAGGAAAATAAAATACAGAAAAAAACTTCTGATATTTATTCACTGGGTTTGTTGCTTTATAAGTTATTTAATAATAATAATGAGCCTTTCTTAAACGAAAAATCTACACCGGAAGAAAAAAATGAAGCAATTATAAAACGAATCAAAGGTGTTCCATTTCCTGCTCCTATTGAAGCCGATGATGAGTTATCAAAAATTATTTTAATTGCCTGCCAATTTTCTCCCGAAGCAAGATGGATGAATGCTGCATCTTTTAAAAATGCACTTTTGGGATATTCTTCTAAAAAAGCAGATAGTTCACCTGCGGTTGCAGGAGCTGGTGCAATTGCAGGAAATATAGTATCTAAAAATACAAATGACATTATCAATAACGATTCAGACAACATTCTTTCGCCAAATGATATTGACGCTTTTGATTCAGAAAATGATGAATATGACAGCACATTATCACAGGAAACAAAAGTCTTTGATTCAATTTCAGAAAGTCAGGAAAATAAAACTGGTTTTAAGGACGAAAGTGATTATGATAATTTTACGGACCCTGAATTTGACTTTGATGAAAATGAAAAAAAGAATAAATCCGGCAAAGGCAAGTTTGTTTTAATAATTTCAATAATTATAATTATTTTAGCGTTGCTCGGAGGCGGTATATACTATGCTGTTTCAACAAATATGTTTGGCGGTGGAACCTCAACAGCTGACCAAACCAAAACTACTGTCTCAGAAACAAAAGCAACTTCTAAAATAGTCGAAACACAGCCTTCTTCTAATGCATCTACAACAGCAAAACCCACAGAAAAGGAAACTGAAGAACCTTCAAAATCTTCTGTTTCAGTTCCTTATATAGTTGGTATGGACTACTCCAGAGCAATGGATGAATTGGCTTATGTAGGATTATACGCAAGCATTGAATCTTATGAATACAGCGATGATTACCAGGAAAACACAATTATTTCAGTTGATCCGTCTGAAGGAAGTACACTTAACTTAGGGGATACGGTTTCCGTTATAGTATCTCAAGGTCCTATACCGCAAGAAGAAACTGAACGAGATACTACTCCTGCATCTTCAAATACACCTTCATCAAGCACTGAAAAAACAGGAGGATATGTTCTTGAAGGTTCAGATTCAAGAATTATTGAAAAAAGTGAAATTTCCTCTATGGATGATAGAATGCTGACACTTGCTGTAAACGAAATTTATGCAAGACACGGCTATATATTTACCACTCCGTATCTGTCAGAATACTTTAATTCAAAAACATGGTATAATCCTCAATATACTGCTTCAGAGTTCAGTAATGGATGGTTTAATGACTACGAATTAAAAAACATTGATATCATAACTTCTGTTATGAAAGAAAAAGGTTACAGATAAACTTAAAAAATGCCTCAAAAATGAGGCATTTTTATATTATTTAAAATATTTTTTAGATTACTCAAATTACAAAGATTTCCCGAGAATCACAGAATCTTTAATAACCTCTCCATCATCGGATAAATCAGTATTCCCTCCTATATTTATACTAGAGAGAAGTTCAATGCCTTTTGACACAAAAGTATTTATAAACCATTCATAGTGCGGCACATATTTGGGATAATTTTCTGGTGCTCCTTGTGAAAAAACAGATATTAATTGTTTACCTGGTTTTAAACGGTTATTTTTGTTACTGTCAGTCAAACAGTAATGCCTGTTCATATATGTTATCATCTGACCGCAAGGCATTGAATAATAATTCGCTCCGCTTATAATTAAAACATCGCAATTATGTAAATCGTTAAAGTAATCCTTTAAACCATCATCTATAACACAGTCAATGCTGTTTTTTCTGCAACAGCCGCATCCGATACAGCCTTTTAATTCAATTTCATTTAAGTTATAAATTTTTATATTACACTTTTTAGTTTTTGCGCCTTCAAGTATAGCATTAACTACTTTGAGCGATCTGCTGTTTTCTCTGCTGCTTCCTAAAACAACCAATATGTTCATAAAATACCGTCCCTTTATAAATTAATGTGGAGTAAGAAAATTAAAATAAGGAATATTCCTTAAAATCCCAAATAAAACAAAATATGCAATTAAAACATAAGCAATAATATTTTGAAATTTTTTTAAATTATTTTTACCAAATTTAATATAATTGTAAATTAATACAGAAAATAAATATAATAAAAAAGGCAAAGCTATTATTATGGCAGGATTTTGTGTAAATGCACCTTTGATATCTAAATTTAACAAAGCTATACACATTCCCGTTACACCGCATCCCGGACAATAAAATCCAGTTATTAAACGAAAAATACACGGTATATAAAATTTTATATAATTACCTATAAAAAAATATAAAATACCAGCTGCGATTAATATAATCGCAGCTGATGAAAATTTTATGATACGCAGTTTCATAAATTATCCTTGGTATCCTACCATCTTATTTAATTCGTTTTGTGCCAATGCGTATGTAATAATTCCAAGTCCAAATAATTCTAATAACAAATAAATAACACCAGTACTTGAATCGCTAGGCATATTTCTTGAAGCCTTAGCTTCACAAATCTTTTCACCTAACTTATAAGCCCAGTATAATCCATATATACCGCATGTAATCAATGTTAATAAAAATGAAACTACACCGGATGTACCATCCTGTGAATGTCCTGATGCTGTGTTTACTTCGTCTGTCAAAACAACAAACCAGTATATACCGTATATACCGCAGGTTACAATTGACAATATAATGCAAACAGCTATGTTTCTTCCTTGCATAATAAACCTCCTTAATTTATTATATTTATTATACAGTATATTCTTCTTTTTGTAAATACTACAACCAGCAATATTTAAATTATGTGAGAATTTATAATATTCTATATATTATATTGTATAAAATATACATAATAAGATTTATATTCATTGACAAAACAATATTGCTATGTTAACATAATTTATTATATTTTTAATTGGTGATATAAATGAAAAAGTGCGATTACTGCGGAAAAGAAATTACATACTTTGAGCAATATTGCTCTGATGAATGTCAACAAAAAGCAAATAAATTTTACGAAACTCAAGAAAAATTTACAAAAATTTTTTCTATCCTGTGCGCAATATGCGTAATGGCTGTAGGTATTGGAATTTTCATTTTTTCTTTTCTTAAAATTATAGGGACAGTTACTGTTGTTTCCGCAAGCTTTATTTTAGCAATTCTTATATTTTGTCTTCCCTTTCCTACTGATAATATGATCTCCAAATATAAAATAAAAAAATCTGTTGAATATGTAAAAATTATATCTTACATTGTTTTTGGATTTGGAATAGCTTTTTTAATTTTTAGTTTTATTTTTTAATTGAATAATTTTATTATGATTGTCAACAATATTATCGAGTTAATCTTTAAGGAGGGTTAATATGCTTGATAAAATAGCGTTGACAATTTTAATTATCGGCGGTTTAAACTGGGGCTCCATAGGAGTATTTCAGTTTGATGCTGTATCATGGCTCTTTGGCGGCATGGGCGCAGTCTTAAGCAGAATTATATTTGTTTTAGTCGGTCTTGCTGCAATTTGGTGTATTTCTATTTTGTTCAGAGATACAACCGAAAGTTCCGAAGATCGTTCAGTTCATCGTTCCGCAAGTTAAAATTTTTATAAAGTTAAGGGGAAACATAAAAATGTTTCCCCTTTTATTTTTAATGACCACTAGGTGTTTTTGAAAGACTGTTATTTTCATTCTTTACATCAACATAAAGCAACCTGACAAAAACTATTATTAAAGGAATTAATGTTATCCATATCGCTTTTCCTAAAATTATATTACAAAATGCCGCAGATACTATACCTCCGCATACAAAAACAAATAACATCAGTGTATGACTTACAAATCTTTTAATATTTTCATCCATATCACCTTTTCTCTTTACGATTTTCACTATTGATACACCTGTCTGTCGCAAATGATTGGTACAGAAAGTTGTAGCCATAGATATTCCGTTTGATTGTCTAAAAGTATTGTACTGCATTGAACAAATAAAATTTATTGCAATTTGCGAAATTTGAAAAGGTGCAGTTTCAGGCAAAAAACCAATAAAAATCACTGTTAAAATTTCTATAAATATCAATAGAGTATCCCAGCGAATAAATCCTGATTTTTTTATTGTCGAGGGTATGCTTTCAGAAACAATTGTTCCGATCAAATAAGCAAATAATGGTATGAAATAATAAATACCGCCAAGCCACTGTCCTTTTCCCAATTCCATAGCCAAAAATATTAAATTACCGGTTTGTGCATTACAAAAAACTCCGCCTCGGATTGAATATGTATATGCACCGTAAAAACCTGCAACAAACATAAGCGTTGCAAATACCCATGTTTTCTCACATTCCAAAACCTGAATTTCAGATTTAACAGAATTATTTAAAATTTTTAATTTTTTCAAGAAATCACCTGCAAAAACAATACGGGAAACACCTAAATGGTGTCTCCCGCAAAAATTTTATAACAAAAATTAAGCTTTTTCAACTATTGCCTTAGTATCTCGTGCAATTACAAGCTCCTCATTTGTTGCAATCACTTCAACTCTTACTGAAGAATCATCAGCAGAGATTTTGCCAGAAACACCGTTATGAGCTTTATTGTTTGCTTCCTCGTCAATTTTAACGCCGAAACAAGCTAAATATTCACATACCTGTTGTCTTAGCTGAGGTTGGTTTTCTCCTAAACCTGCTGTAAATACAATACCGTCACAACCACCTAAAGGTACATAAAAAGATGCTATGCTTTTTGCAATTTGATAGTAAAGCATTTCGTGGGCTAAATGTGCTCTCTTATTTCCGTGTTCTTCTGCTTCAGATACATCTCTGTCGTCACTTGATATACCTGAAATACCTAAAAGTCCTGATTTCTTATTTAATAAATTTGTCATTTCATCAACTGAAAGATGCTCTTTCTCAGCAATAAATGTTACAACGGATGGGTCAAGTGAACCTGAACGAGTTCCCATCATAAAACCGTCAAGAGGTGTTAATCCCATTGTTGTATCAACACACTTTCCGTTTTTAACTGCTGTAATTGATGAGCCGTTGCCTATATGACAGGTAATCAACTTTAATTCATTTATGTCTCTTCCCATAGCTTTTGCCATTTCTCCGCTTACATATCTGTGCGAAGTTCCATGGAAACCGTAGCGTCTAACCTGATACTTCTCATAATATTCATAGGGGACAGCATACATATATGCTTTTTGGGGCATAGTTGAATGGAATGCTGTATCAAATACAGCTACCTGAGGCAATTTGTCTCCAAATACTTCAACACATGCACGCATAGCCTGTACATGAGCAGGATTATGTAATGGTGCAAGTGAACTTAAATTTTCTATTTCATCAATAACCTTGTTGTCAACAAGTACTGACTCTTTAAAAATCGATCCACCCTGAACTACTCTGTGTCCTATTGCAGAAACTTCAGAAAGATCCTTGATAACTCCTATTTCTGAATCTAATAAAGCATTTTTAACTTCCATAAATGCAGACTTATGATCTGGCATTGGAACATTTTCTTTTTTGTTTCTTCCGTCAAAGGTTTTATATCCAATTAAAGAACCGACAGTTCCTATTCTTTCACAATTTCCTTTGGCTAAAACTTTTTCGTCGTCCATATCAATCAGTTGAAACTTCAATGATGAACTTCCGGCATTAATTACAAGTATTTTCATATTTTTTGCCTCCTGTTCTTGATTAGATACAATAAATACCATATAATATAATAAAACAAAATTGTTGTATTTTCAAGTATTTTTTTAAGGTGATGTTAAATTGAAGACTGTGGGCGTTATCTGTGAGTTTAATCCATTTCATAACGGACATAAATATCTTGCAGACAAAATTAGAGAAGCTTATCCCGACTACACTTTAGTTGCAATTATGAGCGGAAACTTTGTTCAGAGAGGTGACGTTTCTGTAATAAATAAGTTTACCAGAGCTAAAGAGGCTCTTTTAAACGGATTTGATTTAGTAGTTGAATTGCCTGTTGTTTACGCTGTATCAAGTGCAGAAATATTTGCAAAATCGGGTGTGAGAATTGCAGAAGCTTTATGTTGTGATATACTTGCATTTGGCGCTGAAAATAGTATTGAAGATTTAAAAGAAATAGCAATATCTGAACAACGTGATGATTTTAAATATTTGCTTAAAGATGAATTGTTATCAGGTAAAAGTTACCCTCAAGCAATAAACGACACTATGTTAAAAGTTACAAATAACAGCAGTAAAATTCTTCAAATACTTCAAGGGTCAAATAATATACTTGCAATAGAATATTTAAAAGCAATCAGTAATACGACTATTATACCATATTCAATAAATAGAAAAGCTGTAAAACATGACAGTTATATAACGGAAGATATTTTTGCAAGCGCATCTGCTATAAGAGAATTAATATCTAAATGTGATGAAAAATTTTATAAGTTTATTCCTGAAAACATAAATAAAGATGATTTTAAAAATACAGCTTCAATAAAAAACCTGGAACTGCCTTTACTTTACAAATTAAGAACTATGATTCGAGAAAATTTTATAAAGCTTCCGGATGTATCTGAAGGATTGGAAAACAGAATTATTGAGGCAGTTCAAAATTATAATTCTATTACAGAAATAATAAGTTATATTAAAACTAAAAGATATACTGAAGCAAGAATAAGAAGAATACTTATTTACTCCTTATTGAATATAAGCAAAGATATGCAAAAAACAGATGTACCTTACATAAGAGTGTTGGGGTTTAATAAAAAAGGAGAAGCAGTTTTATCAACTGCAAAAAAGAAAGATTTATTGCCTATTATATCAAAAGTGTCACAATACAAAAATATATTAAATTACAAAAAACAAATAATTTTTGAAAAAGATTTACTTTCAAGCGATATATTTGCTTTGTCGCAAAACACTGTTTCAAGCTGTAATAACGATTTTTACAGTCAGATAATTAAAATATAATTATTAATTACTTAAAAGGATTTAATTTATAAGTTTTTTCTTCTTTCACTAATCTACAAAACGCCGTACTTAAAGCACGGCGTTTGTTATATCATACAGGATGAACCTGATTTTTAAAATCTACATTTTCACTGTTTATTCCTGCATTTGCGTTTCTTCTCTTCTCAAAGAAATCCATTGCAACCTTCGGGAACATTGCAAGTGAAAGCACGTCTTCCTCCTGCTGCAAATACTGTGCAGGCATATCCGCCTTTAACTTTTCAAGTTCAGGCTCCAGCAAATCTGCCGGACGGCAGGTAACAGGCTCCATATCTCCGATAATTTTCTTTTGAAATTCAGAGTCAATAGGCATTGGTGTTGAACCGTATTTACCGGCAACCAAATCCTTAAATTCGTTAGTGCACATTTTATATCGTTCGCCTGTAATTACATTAAACACTGCCTGTGTACCAACGATCTGAGATGTAGGAGTAACAAGAGGCGGATAACCTGAATCCTCTCTTACCCTTGGAACTTCTCTTAATACATCGTCAAGCTTATCAGCTTTTCCTGCCTGCTTTAGCTGTGAAAGCAAGTTAGATAGCATACCTCCGGGAACCTGATAAATCAAAGCATTTGCATCCGTTGCAAGCATTTTAGGGTCTAGAAGCCCTGATTTTATATATTTTTCACGAAGAATCATAAAGTAATCTCTGATTTCAGTAAACTGAGCAAGGTTCAGACCCGTATCATATTCTGTACCTGAAAGAGCCGCAACCATTGACTCTGTTGGCGCATGGCTTGTACCCAGCGCAAGGGGTGAAATTGCTGTATCAATAATATCTGCGCCTGCTTCAATACCCTTTAAAAGACACATCGAAGCAAGACCTGATGTGTAGTGAGTATGAAGCTGAACAGGTAAATCAACCTCTGATTTAATAGCTTTTACAAGTTTTGCCGTTTCTGAAGGAGTAAGCAATGCCGCCATATCCTTAATACAGATAGAATCTGCACCGGCATCGGCAATCTTTTTAGCATACTCAACATAGTATTCATCAGTAAACACGGGACCTGTTGTGTATGAAATTGCTACCTGTGCATGACCGCCCTCTTTTTTGGCGGCCTGAATAGCTGTTTTAAGATTTTTAATATCGTTTAAAGCGTCAAAAATTCTTATAACATCAATACCGTTTGCAATACTCCTCTGAACAAAATATTCTACAACATCGTCACTGTAATGACGGTAACCGAGCATATTCTGACCTCTGAAAAGCATTTGCAGTTTTGTATTCGGACATTTTTCTCTTATTATACGAAGTCTTTGCCAAGGGTCTTCATTTAAAAAACGCAGGCAGCTGTCAAATGTTGCTCCGCCCCAGCACTCCAAAGAGTAGTAACCGATTTTATCCAGTTTATCTAAAATAGGGAGCATATCTTCTATGGGCATTCTTGTTGCAATCAAAGACTGATGAGCGTCACGAAGGGCAGTTTCTGTTATTTTAATTTGTTTTGACATAATCTTTATCCCTTTCTAACGATTAGTTCAAAGAAACAAGTAATTTACCTGAATCAACACTTTCGCCTTTAGTACAGTTAATTGAAGCAACTGTACCGTCCTGCGGAGCTGCAATCTCATTTTCCATTTTCATAGCTTCAAGAATTACAAGAGTATCGCCTTTTTTAACTGACTGACCCTGTGTTACCTCAACTGAAACAACTGTACCCGGCATTGGAGCATTTACCTGAACTGAACCTGTACCGCCTGCAACAGGAGCAGATACTGCCTTTGGTGCGGCAGCAACTGCAGCAGAAGTTACGGCAGGAGCAGGTGCTGAACCTGCACTTAATTCTTCAACCTGAACATCATAAGCTGTTCCGTTAACTGTTATTCTTAAATTCTTCATATTTAATTTCCCCTTTGCAGAAAATATAATTTACTTTACAACATTATATTGTTGAATGTTTTTTAGCAAGTGTAGAAACACGCTTACCGCTAAGCATATCAAGCGAAACAATCAGCTTTGATCTTAAAGTATCTTCTGTTACTATATCTTCAATATATCCGTTTTCTGCAGCAGAAAATGCGCTTAAATTTTCTTTAGCAAAAGCTTGAGCGGCAGATTTTTGTTCAGATACAGGAACATTCATTTCCTTTGGAGCCATGATAATTGCGGCGGCTTCAATATTAACAGGTGAAATAACTGCATCAGGCAGAGCAAAAGTCAAATCTGTATTAGCTCCTGTTCCTGCCATGGAAATATAAACTGGACCAACTGCTGTTCCTGTTACAATTGAAATCTTAACTGTTGTAGCCTCTGCATAAGCTGAAGAAACTTTTGCAGCCGACTTAATCGACTCAAAACCTGTACTGTTTACAAATGAAATTACAGGAATTGAGAAAGCGTCGCAAAAACGTACAAATTTTGCAATTTTCGTTGATGATGGGCAGTCAAGAGTTTTTCCCTTAGTACCTACAAATCCAACAACCGTACCTCCGATTCTTCCCAATAAAGTAGCAGCATTCTTACCAAATTCCGAACATAATGCAAATGTTGAATTTGCATCTGAAACCTTCTGACAAATACATTTGCCGTCAGCATTTGGTTCGTTTTCAAAAGCAACAGGCGCCATATTAAGATTATTTGAAGGAAGGTATAACAATAATTCTTTAGCTTTGTTGACAGCATCTTCTTCATCTTTTGCAACAAGTGATGCAATACCTTTTGACGCACAATATTCAGCGCTGCTGTTTTCTCCTGTAACATCAATTGACAATGAAGCTTCATTACTCATAATGACAAAATCAGCCTGTACAGCGTTTAAAGCACCTGTTCCAAGGCAAGTTCCTAAAATAACAGATACCTGCGGAACAATCCCCGAAAGGTTTGATGAACAATTTAAAATCTGTCCATAAGCAGAAAGCAGTGCATTTTTTTGAGAAAGTCTGCCTCCCTTGCTGTTATAAAAACCGTAAACAGGAGCACCTGTCTTTAATGCAAGGTCATATAATTTTTTTAGTTTTGCAGCCTGTGCTTTACTCATCGCACCGCCGCACATATCACTATTTTGTGCAAAAGCATAAACAGGCATACCCTCAACTGTACCAAATCCTGCTACAACTTCTGCAAATGTATCGTCTGATTTTGCAAAAGTATCGATTTCACAAAAACTGTCTTCATCAAAAAAAGATAAAAGTGTTTTATAACCGGCAGAAGCTTCTATTTGAGCTTTAGCTTGAGTAATTTTTTCAATACTCATTTTACATTCCTCCAGTTTATATAATAATTATGCAACATTTTCTATGTTACATACCAATTTATCACAAATACATTATATTATAATATTTGTAAAAGTACAAGGAAAAAGTGTGCAAAAAAAATTATTTTGCACACTTTTTATAATTCTTTTTATTTTACTGTTAATTTATTGTCAAAATCTTTTAGTTATAAAAACTTGCTGAAAATTTCTATAAACAGAATCTTAATTTACATTATATTAATATCTTTGATTTTTAGATGGATTCGGATTTGCTGAAAGCTTTTTTACTTCTTCCTGGGTTAAATCTCTCCAATCACCTTGTTTTAGCATTCCCATTTTTACCTGTCCAATTGCAGTTCTTTTAAGTCTTGCAACTTCTAACCCTAACTTTTCGCACATTTTTCTAATTTCTCTGTTTCTTCCTTCGTGAAGCACAATTTCCAGAACAACTCTACTCTCTTCTCTTTTGATTACCCTAACCTGTGCAGGTGCGGTTTTCTTTCCGTCAATCTCAATTCCTGTTTCAATAGCTATTATTTGTTCTTCATCAATTGTCGGCCTTACCGTAACTCTATATACCTTATAAATGCTTTTTTTAGGGTGCATGACCGTATTTGCAAATGCTCCGTCATTTGTAAATATTAACATTCCCTCGGAATCCTTATCAAGTCTTCCCACAGGATAAATCCTTTCATCAACATCCTTAATTAAATCTGCAACACATTTTCTGCCTCGTTCATCATTCATTGTAGTAACAAAGCCTCTTGGTTTATTAAGCATAATATAACGATATTTGGGTTTTGAAGCATAAGTGATTTTTTTATTATGTACAGTTATTTTATCTTTTTTTGGATTCACCTTTTCTCCGATATGTGCAATCCTGCCATTTACTTTAACTGCACCTCTTTCTATTAGTTCTTCTGATTTTCTTCTTGAAGCTATGCCGCATTCTGCAAGCACTTTTTGAAGTCTTATTAGTTCTTCTTTTGCCATAAAATTTTCCTTTATTTTAAATTACTGTATGTCATCGCCACAAGAGGCGTTTCCGCTATTTTTTCATTCTCTAAAGTATAAATAACCTTTCCTACATAATCTCCGTCTTTAACGGGTGCATAAAAAAAGTTATCCATATATACTGTTCTTTCTACTTTTCCGACTTCGTCTTTTGTAAGTACTACACCGTATTTTCTGTCGCTTCCTACTGTTACCGTTTCAACATCTCCTCCTGCAACGGGAACCTCCAGATAATAAGATGTATCGTCACAGGAATACAGTGAATAATTTGAAAATCCGTATTCATACAGACTTTGGTGGTCTTTCCAATCGTTTTTATCATTAAGCGTTACACATACAAAACGAAGTCCATTTTGTTCAGCCGCAGATACAAGACATCTTCCGGCTGCCATTGTATATCCGGTTTTTCCGCCTATACAATACTCATATAACGACAAAAGTCTGTTATGGTTTCTGTATGTAACGCTTTTGTCTTCCGGCTCAATAAAATCTACCTTAACCGATTTTTTAGCGTTACTCTCGGCAAAATTTTTGTTTTCTAACGCAAAAGCCATTAATAATGCTAAATCGTAGGCAGTTGAATAATGATTTTCATCATCAAGTCCGCTTGGAGTTATAAAATTGGTGTTTTTCATTCCAAGCTGTTTTGCCTTTAAATTCATTTTATTTGAAAAACTTTCAAATGAATCAGATAATGACAAAGCAATTGCATTAGCGGCATCATTACCTGAACAAGCCATCATCCCCGATGCCAAGTCATTTAGTGATACTACATCGCCTATCTCAAGATACATAGAGCTTCCTTCAGCTATCATTTCTTTGGTAAACTTTATATTTTTATTTTCTTTTTCTGCCTCTTCATAAGCTAAAAGTGCTGTCATTATTTTTGTTGTACTGGCATTTTTCATTTTTTTATTCTCATTTTTGGAAAAATATACATTACCGTCATTCACGCAGTAGAGCACAGCACTTTCAGCTGAAATACCCGGTTTATTTTCATTTGAGTTTTCTACACTACAAACATTAATCAAACTTAAACTGGTTATAGTTAAACATATAAAAAGGCTAAAAATTCTTTTGAGCATATAATCACCTCTTTAATATATATGCTCAAAATATTCAGCTATTACTTAGAATAAAGGTTCTTCCTCGCTTGCGACTTCTGTTTCTTTTTTAGTTTTTGATTTCTTATCTTTTTTAAATAAACCTGTTACCTTATCTACCAAATCAGGCACCATACCTACAACTCTGTCAGCAGCACCATCATACTTTTCAAGCGGAACAAGTTGAACTTCCCCTTTAGAAACAACCAAAAAAGCAATAGGTACTATTGAAACGCCTGCACCGCTGCCTCCGCCGAAACACTCTTGATTTTCTTTTTTTGTCGGAAAATCGGAACCGCCTGAAGCAAATCCATAGCTTACTTTTGATACAGGAATTATAATTGTACCGTCAGGTGAAGTTATAGGATCCCCAATAATGGTATTTACATCAACCATTTCCTTTATTTTCTGCATTGTTGTACCCATAAGGTTATTAAGCGGATGTTCGCTCATTTTCAACACTCCTTATATATAAAGTAATAAAATTTTATATTTAATAAAGACATTTAGTCATTATTATTTTCATTTATTTGAACAGTTGTATTGGCTTTTTTAAATTTAAGAAATACTTGAAGCGCCTTAAAGCCGTGAACAATAGCAGCCTTAACAAGCCAAAATATTTTAATATCCGCCTTTAATATGCAATCTGCATAGGATTTAGAACCCTCTTTAAAATCCGGACTTACAAGAACATTAAAACTTTTGCATACACAAATTCTTGTTATTGTACTTACAGCAGGATAAACAACTGAACATATTTTACCGTAACTCAAAGCAGTTTCAGCAGCATCATCTCCGCCAACAACAACATCAATAATCAATTCTCTTATTATAATGTGCTTAAAAACATCTTTTAATGCACCGGCTGCAAGAGATGCAATTTTTTTCAAAATATTTATTATTCCCGAAACACCGTTTTGCTTAAATAATTTTTTTAAAGAAATTTCCTTTTCTTTTTGATTCTCTGTTTTCTTTTTTCTCTCAATAGTTTTTTTTTCTGTTTTCTTTTTTTTCGGCTGTTCGGGTAAAAGTCTGATTTTTATAAATCCGATTTTTAAATCACAATACACCTTGTTTTTAAATTTTGCTTTAATTCCTAAAGGCATAAGAGTAATTAAAAATAAAACAAGAAGCACCGCAATCAGAATATATAGAAAAATCATGGGCAGTCCCCCAATCTTATTCTTTTATTACTTTTTCAATAACTTCTTCAACAGTTGTCTCAATAACATCATTTACCGAATTATTATCTGAATTATCATCTGAATTATCATCTGAATTATCATCTGAATTAACATCTGAATTATCAACAGAAATTTGTTCCGATTTTTCGTTATCTTCCGTTTGAGGCAAAGGCGGTAATTCTTCGATAGATTTAACGCCGAAGCATCTTAAAAAGTTCTGCGTTGTACCATATAAAAGAGGTCTGCCGGGAAGTTCAAGTCTTCCCTTTTCTTCAATTAACTCTTTTGAGCAAAGACTTCCAATTACACCACTGCAATCAACACCTCTTACCTGCTCTACAAAAGCTTTTGTTACAGGCTGGTTATAGGCTATTACTGCAAGCACCTCAAGCGCTGCCTGAGAAAGAGGAGTATTCCTTCTTAAATCCATAACAGTTCTTATATATGGAGCAAACTCCTTATTAGATACCATTTGGTAAGATTTATCAAGTTCTATTATAGTTATTCCTTTTTCTGCCTTTTCATATTCTTCTATTAAAATATTAATTTGTACTTTCGCTTCTTTTTCCGTTATGTCAAGTGCCTTAGCAATTCTTGAAAGCTCAACAGGCGTTCCGCAGGCAAATATAATTGCTTCTGCTGCACTTCTTATTTTTTCAGGTGTCAAATTTTTTCCTCCGTCATTCTAACTTTTGCGTTATCCCCGTTTCCTTCAATGCGAACTCTTTTTCCTTTAACAAGCTCCAAAACTGCTAAAAATGTTGCCACTAATTCACTTTTTTCTTTACTTGCTTTAAATAATTCACAGTATTTTACTGTTTTTCCATGCCAAAGCTTTCGCATTACAGTAATGATTTTTGAACTTACGGAAATAATTTTTTTTGATACTATTCCTGAAAATGCATTTGCAGGCGGCGGAAGCTTTTTCTTCCCTCTACCCACAGCACTTACATAAGCTCTTGAGATGTCTTCAGATTGGTGTATTCGATTATATGTTAAATCAAATTCAACAGGCGACGGTTCTCTGCAGAAATTATCAAAACTTACTATTGAACCAAGCTTTTGTGCAGTTTCTCTGCATAGCTGGTATTCCAATAACTGTCCTGTAAGTTCTTTTTTTAGTTCTGAAGCTTCTTCCTCATATTTAGGAAGCAAAGATACTGATTTAATATAAACAAGCCTTGAAGCCATTTCTAAAAATTCAGAAGCAATATCCAGTTCATCTTCCTGCATTTGACGAATTTGTTCCATATACTGCTCAAGCAAATCAGTAATTACTATATCTGTTATTTCAATTTTATTTTTTGCAATAAGAGTCAATAATAAATCAAGAGGCCCTTCAAAAACAGCCAGTTTATAATTTAACTGTACGGTATTTTCCACAACCGTCCTCCTATGCAATAAAATTAAAATTTGCTCCGAACAAACTTAATATACCTGTTGAAGCATTTTTAAGAAGAGAAAGTATCCCGTTTTCTAAAAAAGCTAAAGGACCGCTTAATATTCCCAAAAATAATAATACAAAGATTATCAAGGTAAAATATTGTTGGTAACGATTTATTTGATAAATTATTCTGTCTGGTAAAAAAGCAAAAAGTATTTTCGAACCATCAAGGGGCGGAACAGGTATTAAATTAAACACTGCAAGATAAATATTGCAAGTAATATAATAAGAAAAAAATATATTAATATATCCCCAGTATTCATTAAAAAGCAAATTATAACCACCAAAACCTATAATTCCATAAAACACCAGACAACCGGCAAATGCGGCAACGATATTTGCAATAGGTCCTGCAAGAGCAGTTATAGCCATACCTATCTTTGGATTTTTAAAGTATCTGGAATCAATGGGAACTGGTTTTGCCCAGCCAAAACCAATAAGAAGTAAACATAGTGCACCCATAGGGTCTATGTGAGAAAGAGGGTTTAAAGATAGTCTTCCCCGGTACTTTACAGACTTATCGCCTAGTAAAGATGCTGTAAAAGCATGAGCCCATTCGTGAAATGGTAATATTAAAAATATGATCAATAAAACTGCAAGTATTTCCATTAAGGCAGTTTGAAAATCAAGCTGACCTCGAATTAAAGAAAAAAGCATATTATCCTCCAAATAAAAGATTTATTTCACAAATACATAAAAATACATATTAATTATATAACAAGTACTTTAAAATTACAAGAAAAGAATTTTTGTCAAAATTTAAAAAAGTATTATTTATAAATATTTTATTATCCTTGATTTACATATTAAATTATTGTATAATAATATGCATAAACTATGATCTATTTAAAATGAATGTGTAAGTGGTGATTAGTCAGATGGGTATTAAAAAAATAAGAATTCTAATTATTATTCTTTCGATTATTCTTGCATTAAGTATAATTGCTATTGCAGGTATATTATATAGTAATTATTACTTCTCCACAACTTCAACCACTGTTGTACGTAATAATGTCATTATGCCTGATACAAAAACACTTTCTGTAAATACTGCACCATATATTACAGCCTACGCTGCGGAAGATGAAGGTTCCGCCTTCTCTCTTTATAAAACAAATGCTGAAGAAAACACTCCGTTTCAGGTTTCAAATATGTTTCCCGGAGACAGTATAACAAAAAATTACCTTTTAAGGGTATCTCATAACGGCACCGTAACCGTTAGATACCATGCCGATATAAGAGACGGATATGAAAAACTTGCTCAAGCTCTTATGATTAAAATTGATTTGGGCGGTAAGACGCTTTATGACGGTATTATGCGTGATATACCGGAAGCTGTAACACATTCGCTGACCTCACAGAGCAACACAACGGACGAGCTTAAATATGCAATCACCGTTTACCTTGACACAAGCGCAGGAAACGAATATCAGAATCAAAAGCTGATTGCAGACTTCCGCTGGTGGGTTGAGGGTGATGAACAAGGAAATCTTAGTTTTCCTCAAACAGGCGAAAATAATCTATTTTGGGTTTTGGCAGGTATTGTGTGTGTTTCTGCCCTGTTGTTGATCTTAATGCTGAAAAAACGCCAAAAGGGGGAATTCAGCAATGGGAAATAGTAAAAAACAAGTAAAAAAGATTTATGGCATGATTATAACCATTGTTATTCTGTCAATCTGTTTATGCATAACTACTTTTGCACTTATATATTCGGCGTTATCTGTTGAATATAACATTTTTCAGACAGGCACAGTAAGAATTAATCTAAACGATGGAAAACCTGTTATTGAAGAACATGAATATACTTTTGAACCTGGTATGACTATTGAAAAGAATTTTTTTATTGAAAATCAAAGCACTTATGATGTTTATTACAGACTGTATTTTGACAATATTGAAGGCAGTCTTGCAGATGTACTTAATGTTCAGATAAGAAATAACGATACCGTTTTATTTTCAGGTAAAGTTTCCCAATTAACAAAGGCGAAGACAAATGCGGCAGACGATATTTTAAAGCAAAATAAACGCCGTAATCTTACCATAAGCTTTCATTATCCTGAAATATCAGGTAATGAATCAAAAAATGCGTACCTGACCTTTGACCTTATTGCCGACGCAGTACAGACTAAAAACAATCCCGACCGTTTATTTAGTTAAGTATTAGGAACAACTACAAAAAGGAGCTACTTATGAAAAAAGTTTTACATATTGCTAAAAATATTGTCGTATGGGTACTTGCGATATTAGCCGTATTTATGATGATATTTACAATTATTTCGGTTACAACATTTGATCGGGCAGACAGAAACCTTTTCGGTTATAAGGCGTTTATTGTCCGCTCCGATTCAATGAGTGCTACAGATTTCAAAGCCGGAGATCTTATTTTGGTGAAAGAGGTTGATCCTAAAACCTTGCAGGAAGGAGATATTATTTCATTTACTTCTTCTAATCCTGAAAACTACGGTGAAACCGTCACTCATAAAATTCGCAGACTTACAGCCGATGCCGAAGGAAATCCGGGATTTGTAACCTATGGTACAACAACCGATAAAGACGATTCAGCCGTAGTTCCATATAGTTTTGTTATAGGAAAATATCAGCTGACCTTACCTAATGTAGGTACATTCTTTGCATTTCTTAAAACTACTCCCGGGTACATAATCTGTATTTTTGTTCCTTTCCTTTTACTTATTATGATACAAGGACTAAACAGTATCAGACTTTTCCGCAGATATAAGAGAGAGCAAATGGAGGAGCTTGCCGCAGAAAGAGAAAAAATCGAGAAAGAACGTGCCGAATCCCAAAAAATGATGGCAGATCTGCTTGAATTAAAATCACGTTTAGAAGAAACTAAACCGATCGAAAACTCTGAAAAACAAACAGCAGAAATCGCTGTAAATAAAACATCTGTAAATACCGAAGTTTCCGACTAATTCTAAATTCGGAGGTTGGTGATTTATGAAAAAGCAACCTAAAGTTTGGCGTTATATGCCAAAAAACAATAAATCCGCTAATGTAAACATAATATATATGCTAATGCCGTCATTAATCGGAATTATCCTTTGTACAGCCTGTCTGATAGGACTTACCTTTGCGTGGTTTACCGTAAGTATTGATGTTGCACCACAAAAGTTTACTGCTGCTAACTTTGACTTTGATGTTTCAGTCACTTATAATTCCGAAGATATTGCGCAAAATGCTGATTCTACCTTCTCACTGAAAGCCGGCACATCTTATTATATTACACTAAATCCTATAGGAACAGCTAACAGCGGCTACTGCATTATACAAAACGGAAACCGGAATTACTATTCCGATACCATAAAAAAAGGGCAACCCTTTAGCTTTACATTAATTCCCGGCAGCGACTCTGATTTTGCCTTTATTCCTGTATGGGGTTTATTTAAAGGCACTGTGGATATTACAGACTCTTCCATATTTAATACTCCTTCAGAGGAAGGAACCGCAGAGTTTAATAAAGAAACAGAAGAATACAATTTTAATGAGCAGCCTAATAGTAAATTAGCTTCTAACGATCCGATTCCCACTCAATCTGCATCTGATGAATCGGCAACTGAAAATGTTACTAAAAACGAAACTTCTTACGAGTCGGTTTTAGACGAAACAACTTCGCAATAACTTAAACTTTGAATCAAGCGACTCACTCAAAACAATGAATTGTGAGAGAGCCGCTTGCTTTTTAATATGATACAAATTATTCATTGTAAGTACCGGAAGATATGAGCTTTGTATCAGTTATAATATTCATTTTAACGCAAAACACGCCTTTTAAAAAGAAAGGCGTGTTTTTTGATTAGAAATATTTTTTTAACTATCCGATTAATGGCGGTGCAACACCAGGCTCCGTAATGTCATATTGTGCGTCTTTGTCGTAATCATTTCCGAAACTATCTTCTTCATATGGAACCTGTGTAGCGTGAGCAGTAAGACTAAAGTTAATGTAAAGACCGCTGTCAGAAGCAGCATCTGCCGTCAGTTTTTTAGGAGTACCATCTTCGCTCTCCCAATCGTACACATCATTTTCATCTGTTGATTCTGATGCTTTTTTACCGTTCTTCAGGTTATAGTCATCATCAACAAAACCCGGCTCATCAAAAGCACCACCTTCTGCCCACATACCTTGGTCAGGTATCCAATAGGCAATAAATGTGAATTCTGTTTCGTCAGTTACTGATACAGTGGTTTCATCGCTATCAAAATTGGTTTTATATGTTATTTCTGTTGGCTCTTTAGTTCCCTTTGGAGCCAAGGCACCCTCATAAAGACTACCATGATACAAGTCAGTAGGTCCAAGAAGATAATCGAAAGAGTCAAGGATTCCTTCGTTAATTGCCGCATTAACCACATTTCTATCGTTTTCTTTATATGTACCGGAAACCTGATCATTTACTTTATTTACCAAATCTTTAAATGTACCCGGATAAACGGCAACCTGGATAACATCACCGAGTATACGATAGGTACCCAAATATGGATAAGTTTCACTGTCGATACCGGTATTTGGCTCCAAAACAAAGTTTGCTGCAAAATCATCCTCATCAATAGCAACGCTGTACTTAGCTGCAACAGAACCTACATTTGAAATTTTGATCTGCTTGTAAACTAATGTACCGGGTTCCCAATTGATTTCATCACCAAATAGTGGTTTATTATCATCAATATTCTGATAGCTGTCACCGTTCCAATACTGCATTTCAATGTCCAAATTACCGGCTTCTATACTGTTTTTACCACTGGAAGCATTATCTGTAAACCAAGCAAAAGTAGATGCAACAAGAAATGCCGTGCACAAAATTACTGACAGAACGCTTGCCAAAAAAGCTCTTTTTGTTGTTTTACTTTTTGTCATTTAAACTTCATACCTTTCATTAAATTATTTCAAGTATTTTAATTAAAACCTACACCCATAAAATACTCAAAAATCGGAGTGAGGGTCTATGCAAATCCACATATGCAAAGCACTGGGACTACATAATAAATTCATTTTAAGCCTGCACTAACCTCTTATTATGCATCTGTATACATAAGTATGTTATAACCTCAGCTTTTGTTGCTTAAAGTTTTATTTAACATAAGTAACAGCTAAGATATATTGCAGAGGCAGAGCAGCTTAACAAAATTTTGTACGCCTAAACAAAATGAATTGCTGTTTAGAGACAAGTGTGTATAATTTCATAGAATTATACTTAATTATAAGACTGCTTTAATAATATTTGGTTGCTACGGTTTCTATTATATTAACTTCAAACACATAATGATGTGCGTTACAGGAATACAAAGAGGTTTTTTCAAAAGAGTAATCACTGACTGCGCTGAAGCCATAACCTTTTTAATTTTATAAAATCCCTCCCTTAAGATTTTTAACCTCTGCACTACCATAATATCATACTTGAGCATCGTAATTGATTTTACTAAATTTTACACTAATTACTCAATAAAGTCAATGTATTTTTATTTTGTGTAGAATAATTTTTTAAATCTATTAAACCTACAAATAATTTTTGTTAAAATTTAAAAAAACACTTGCTTTTTTTTTACAAATCTGTTATAGTAACAGAGTTAGTTATTTAATAATTACTTTTTACGGTATTTAAGGAGGTGCAAAACCATGGCAAAATGTCAGTTCTGCGGAAAAGATGTTTCATTTGGTATCAAGGTTTCTCACTCACACAGACGATCAAACAGAACATGGAAGCCTAATGTTCAGCGTGTTAAGGCTATCGTAGACGGTTCTCCAAAGCGTGTTTATGCTTGCACCCGTTGTTTGCGTTCTGGTAAAGTTACAAGAGCAAACTAATTTATATACCTAAAAGCTCTTTCCCAAGGCAGTAACGCCTTGGGAATTTTTTGTTTACAATTTTTTAATTTGAGAGGCTAGTGTTTTGAAAAGGTTAGTTGAATATAAATCAGGTATAAAAGATGGTTTTCCTATTTTTCTGGGTTATCTTGCTGTTTCCTTTGCCTTTGGAATTCAGGCAAGTAAAATAGGACTTACAGTTTTTCAGGCAGGATTGATGTCGCTTACAAATCTAACATCGGCCGGTCAGTTTGCTTCATTATCTATAATTTCTGTTTGCGGTACTATCGGAGAATTGGCATTTTCACAGTTTGTTATTAATCTTAGATATATGCTTATGTCATGCGCTTTATCTCAAAAATTTAAATATAACATTCCCTTTTATCATCGTTTTTTAATTGCCTTTGGTATTACTGATGAAATATTCGGAGTAAGTGTAACAAAAGCCGGTGAGTTATCACCTTTTTATTCATACGGTCTTATGAGTATTTCTATTCCCGGCTGGACTTTAGGTACAGTTATAGGAGTAATATTTGGAGATTTTCTTCCCGGTAATATTATAAGCGCATTAGGTATAGCTATCTATGGAATGTTCGTGGCTATAATAATGCCTGAATCTAAAAAAGAAAAAAGTGTTTTATATGTAGTAATCGGTTCTATGATATTAAGCTGTCTTATGTATTACATACCCTATTTAAGTGAAATTTCATCAGGATTTAGAGTAATTATAATTACTATTGTAATTTCCTCAATTGCTGCCCTTCTTTTTCCTGTAAAGGGGGATTCTTTAAATGAAAGTTAATATATACATCTATATTTTAGTTATGGCGCTTGTTACATATCTAATAAGATTAATCCCTTTAACAATGATAAAAAAGAAGATAAAAAATCAGTTTATTTGCTCATTCTTATATTATATTCCTTATGCAACTCTTACGGCTATGACTTTTCCAGCTGTTTTATACTCTACTTCTTCTCCATATTCTGCAATTTTAGGCATTTTAACTGCAATTTTTTTGGCTTATAAGGGAAAAAGTCTTATATTGGTTTCTTGCTCAGCTTGTTTAGTTGTATTTATTTGTGAAATAATACTTGAAACTTTTGGATTAATATATTAAAATATTGTATATAATAAATCTTGAAAGGAGTAAATCACAATGAAATATGTATGTAATGTATGCGGATATATCTATGATGAAGCAGTTGGCGATGCAGATTTAGGTATTGAAGCAGGCACAAAATTTGAAGATTTACCTGATGATTTTGTATGTCCTTTATGTGGTGTAGGTAAAGAAGATTTTTCTCCTGCAGAATAATAATTAATAAATTTAAAGCAAAAATCCACCGTTATCGGTGGATTTTTCTTTTTAATTATTTTTAAATTATTATTTTTTTATTCAGCCAGCAAAACCCTATCGTTTGTAAATTTACTATGGCTTACCTGCTCAAATTTTTGGAGAAGAACTTCAACAGTCAAATTTTTCTTTTCTTCTCCGGAAATATCAAGTATTATCTTACCGTCATGCATCATAATTAATCTATTGCCATGGGTTATTGCGTCATTCATATTATGTGTTACCATCATTGCAGTAAGATTATTTTCCTCAATAATCTTATCGCTTAATTCAAGCACTTTTGCCGCAGTTTTTGGGTCAAGTGCAGCAGTATGCTCGTCTAAAAGCAAAAGCTTAGGTTTTTGAATTGTTGCCATTAAAAGTGTTATTGCCTGACGCTGTCCGCCTGACAAAAGACCAACCTTAGAGGTCATTCTGTCTTCAAGACCAAGCTCAAACTGTTTTAACAGTTCTCTGTATTGTTCTTTTTCTTTTGCGGTTACTCCCCACTTTAATCCTCTGCGTTTTCCTCTGCGGGCAGCTATTGCAAGATTTTCTCCTATTTCCATATCCGCAACTGTTCCTGTCATAGGATCCTGAAAAACTCTTCCTAAATATTTTGCACGCTTATGCTCAGGCAAACCTGATACGTCAATGCCGTCAATCATAATGGAACCGCTGTCAACAGGCCATACACCGGCAATAGCGTTAAGGGTTGTAGATTTACCTGCACCGTTGCCGCCAATAATTGTACAAAAATCGCCTTCGTTTAAAACCAGATCAACTCCGTTTAAAGCCCTTTTTTCATTAATAGTACCTTTATTAAAGGTTTTATAAATATTTTTTAATTCAAGCATTTTCCGAATCCTCCTTATTAGCAGATTTTAAATTCTGTTTAGCTACTTTTTTGAAGGAGGTATTTTTTTTGTTTTTTAAATACGGAACTGCAAGGAATATTGCTACAATAACAGCAGTAAAGAGCTTTGTATCATCGGTAGGCATCTTAAGCCATAGTACGATTCCCATAGCAATATAATAAAGTATTCCGCCTACAATTACAAAAATGAGTCTTATAATAAAATTAATGCGTTTGCGGAACAATGCCTCTCCAAGTACCTGACCGATAATAACGGCTGCAAGACCTATAACGATCGCACCTCTGCCCATATTTATATCTGCAAATCCCTGATACTGAGCAAGCAAAGCACCTGATAGTGCTACAAGTCCGTTTGAAAGAGAAAGTGCAATAACCTTTGCAGTATTAATATTAATACCCTGAGCTTTACTCATAGCTGGGTTGCTTCCCGTTGAGCGAATAGTTGAACCTTGTTCCGTACCGAAATACCAGTACATAGCGGCAATTACCACAAACGCAAATACAAGACCTATAATGATCGCCCAAAGAATATTGCTTAATGAAATAAGCAAATCATAATTTCGATAGCTTACAGGCAAATTTGATTTACCCATGATATTCAAATTAATAGAATACAGAGCAATTTGAGTTAAAATACCTGCTAAAATATCTGGTATGCCAAGAAGTGTATGTAGAAGTCCTGTAACAAGACCTGCCAGCAATCCGGCGATTACTGCAACTATCATAGCAACCCATATAGGTGTTCCGTTAAGTAGGAGAACAGCTGTAACTGCACCTCCGGTTGCAAAAGAACCGTCAACAGACAAGTCTGCAAAATTCAATAATTTATAAGTAATAAATACGCCTAATGCCATAAGTCCCCAAATTATACCCTGAGCAATATTGCCTGGCAGGGAGGTTACAAAGGATACCGGATTAAGCGAAGAAAAATAAGAAATAATAAAATCCATTACATTATCACCGCTTTAAAATTTTTGCCTTAAAAATATTTCTGGGGTGTCGTTTATATAAAACGGCACCCCATTTTAACCGCATTAAATTATTCGGAAACTATTGCCTCATAATCGTCGGGAATTTTAACACCAAGGGCTTTTGCTCTGTCTGCATCATATTTTTTAGTTGTTGCAGGAGCATATTCGATTTTCATTGTTTTAATATCTTTACCGTTAACTAAAACATCATAAGCCATTTCACCTGTTTTATATCCAAGGTCATAATAGCTTATTGATAGTGTTGCAACACCACAGCCTGAACATATACCCTCTTCGCCTGCTATAATCGGAACACCTGCCGGTTCTGCAACATTATTAATAATTCCTGAGTTTGATGCTGCTGTATTATCGGTAGGAACATAGAGAACATCACTTGCTTCGCAAGCGCTTGTTACTACTGATGAAACATCATTGGAATCTGCAAATGTATATTCTGTAACCTCATAACCGTATTCCTTTAAGTAATCGGTAATGGTTGTTGCCTGAAATTTTGAGTTCGGTTCTGCTGAACAGTAAAGAATACCAACTTTTTTAGCATCCGGGAATAACTCGTTGAGCATTTCAGCCTGTTTATCAAGTGGTGCAAGATCTGATGTACCTGAAACGTTTACAGACGCATTATCCCAATCGGAAATATCAAGAGCTACACCATACTCTGTTATGGATGTACCGAGAATAGGAATTTCCTGTGTTGCTGAAAAAGCTGCCTGTAATGCTCCTGTACCGTTACACATAATTAAGTCAACATTTGAAGATACAAACTGATTTGCAATTGTTGCACAGTTTGTTGAATCACCCTGAGCGTTCTGTAAATCAAATTTAACTTTATCTTCACCCAAAAGTTTTTTCAATGCATCCTGAAATCCTTGGGTAGCCGCATCAAGAGCTTCATGCTGAATAAGCTGGCTGATACCAATGTTATATACCTTTGAATCTTTGTTAGCATTATCACCGGCTTCACTTGTTGTTGTATTGCTTCCGCAGCCTGCAAAACATACGGCAAGCATAAGAGTTGCAAGTACAAATGCTAATACCCTTTTTGTTTTTCTCATAAAAATTCCTCCTGATTACTTTTACACTTTTATGTGATAAATTATCGACTATATTTTACAACATATATACAAAAATATCAATAGCAAATTAAAATTTATATGATTTTCACAATACACACCTTGTTATTTTATTCACTTTGTCACTACATTTTCATCGCCAAGCTGGTATTTAAGTTCCTTTACCAGAACATTATTTAAATCAACCCATAAACTCATAGGTGCTTTAAGCTGTTTTTTTGTATCTGTCAAGTAAAATACAACGGGTGTTCTGCCTTCAAATATTTCAAGCAATCTTTTTGCTTTTATAAACTTTTCTCCCTGAAGATTATCTATTCTGATATATAAGGTCATTGGCTTATTTTCAGGTTTAAAAGATGAATTGTTAAAAGATTTTGAAATATCTGTTCTTCTGTTTATTACATTTTTATTAACGATTTCGGGTTTTGATTCTTTAGTAACTAGTACAACTTTATTACACATAAGTTTTGGGTCTTCATCTTCTTTAATGCTTATGCTTGCAAAAATATCAAGTACATTTCCCTCTCGAAACAAACTTGCATATTTTTCGTACACATTAGGAAATACAAGCATCTCCGTTGCACCGTACTGATCCTCTACATTTACAAAGGCCATAATCTGATTATTTTTTGTAATTTGGGTTTTTACTTTTGATACTATTGCAAGTACCCGCACATTTTGTCCGTCAATATATAAATTATTGTTTTCCTGATTTATAATACTTCCGATTTTATCTGTTTTCGCTTTATTGGCATAGTCAGTATATTCATTTAACGGATGTCCGCTTAAATACATACCTGCAACATCGTTTTCCATATACAGCAATTCTGATATAGGAAATTCTTCTATATTCGGCATTTCAGGCTCCGATGATGCTTTAGAATCTTCATCAGTATCAAACAAAGATATTTGTCCCTTACCGTTTTTTCTGCTTTCAAAAGTAATACTGTCCAAAACCGTTTTTGCTACTGCAAGCATTTGTCTTCTATTAGCTCCCAAATCATCAAGAGCACCGCACTTGATCAAATTTTCAAGTGCTTTTATATTCATGGTCTTATCATACATCCTTTCACAAAAATCGTATAATGACTTATATCTACCCTTTTCTCTTTCTTTAATTATAGAGTCGATAAACTGTCTGCCTAAACCTTTTATTGCTAAAAGTCCAAATCTAATATCTTTATTGACAACTGTAAATTTATAAAAACTTTCATTAATATGGGGAGGCAAAATTTTTATTCCCAGTCTATGACATTCTGCAATATACCCTGCCATCTTGTTAAGGTTATCCAAAACACTTGTCAGCAAGGAAGCCATATATTCTTTAGGAAAATGACATTTAAGCCATGCAGTCTGATATGATATAACAGCATAAGCGGTAGCATGAGATTTATTAAAAGCATAAGATGCAAAACTTTCCATTTCGTCAAAAATAGAAATTGCAGTTTTTTCATCAACACCACGCCTTAAACAGCCTTCAACTATTATATTTCCATCATTATCTGTTAAGCCGTTTATAAATATGCGGCGTTCTTTTTCCATTACATCGTGCTTTTTCTTGCTCATAGCTCTTCTTACTATATCAGCTCTACCAAGAGAATAGCCTGCAAGCGTACGGAAAATCTGCATAACTTGTTCCTGATATACTATACAGCCGTAAGTTACATCAAGTATGTCTTTTAAAAGCGGATGCTTGTATTTTACATGAGATGGATTATGTCTGTTATCAATGTAAGTTGGAATACTGTCCATCGGACCGGGACGATACAATGAAATAACAGCAATCAAATCTTCAAGAGATTCAGGCTTAAGCTGTGTTAAAACATTTTTCATACCCTGACTTTCAAATTGGAACACACCCTCCGAATTACCCTGAGACATCATATCAAAAACAGCTTTATCATCGTAATTTATACTATCAAGATTAAAATCAGGATTTAAAACCTTGATTTGTCTTACCGCATCATCAATAACCGTAAGGTTTCTGAGCCCTAAAAAATCCATTTTTAAAAGACCCAATTCTTCCAATGTTGTCATAGTAAACTGGGTAACTATATTATCATCATTTCTTGATAAAGGTACATAGTTACTTACAGGCTGTTCCGTAATAACAACACCTGCTGCATGCATTGTAGCATGCCTTGGCATCCCCTCAAGAGCCATTGCTATATCAATAAGGTTTTTAACTTGATCATCATTTTCGTAAATATTTTTTAATTCACTGTTTAATGCCAAAGCTTTTTCAATTGTAATGCCTAAATCATTTGGGACTAATTTTGCAATTTTATCTACATTTGAATAGGGTATTCCCAACGCTCTGCCTACATCTCTTATAGCATTTCTGGCAGCCATTGTACCAAAAGCTATGATTTGAGCAACATGGTCTGCACCATATTTTCTTATTACATAATCTATAACTTCTCCTCTGCGTTCTTTACAAAAATCAATATCAAAATCGGGCATACTTACTCGCTCCGGATTTAAAAATCGCTCAAACAACAGATTATATTTGATAGGGTCAACATTTGTTATACCGATACAATAAGCACATAATGAACCGGCACCTGAGCCTCTTCCCGGCCCTACGGGTATCCCCACTTTATGAGCATACTGTACAAAATCATTTACTATCAGATAATAATCAACAAAACCCATTCTATTAATTGTTGAAAGTTCATATTCTAAACGGTCAATCAAGATTTTATCGGGATTATTACCGTAATGTTTATATAAGCCCTTATAACAATTTCTTTTAAAGTACTCGTAATGATCTTCATTATCAGGAACATCAAAATGCGGTAGTTTTCTTACCCCAAACTCAAACTCAACATTACATCTGTCTGCAATAAGCTGTGTATTATCAAACGCCTGCTGTAAATCCGGAAATAAAGTACGCATTTCTTCTTCTGATTTAAGATAAAATTCGTCAGTTTTAAACTCCATTTTATCTTCATCGTTTATTGTGTGATTTGTTTGAATACAAAGCAAAATTCTATGATTTCGTGAATCATCCTTGTTTATATAGTGACTGTCATTAGTTACTACAAGCGGAATACCTGTTTCATGTGAAATTTTTATTATATCAGGATTAGTTTGGTGCTGTTCTTCAATTCCATGATTTTGAAGTTCAAGAAAAAAGTTGTTTTCACCAAATAATTCTTTATAATATAAAGCTTTCTCTTTAGCGGCAATATAATCGCCTTTTAGCAGTTTTTGAGGAATTTCCCCTGCTAAACAGGCTGAAAGACAAATTAAACCTTCATGATATTCCTTAAGTAAATCATCATCAATTCTCGGTTTGTTATAAAATCCTTCTGTAAACCCTTTTGAAACCATTTTTATAAGATTTTCATAGCCTTTATTGTTCTCACACAATAAAACCATGTGATAGTATTCTTTATCAAATTCAAATGTTTTATCAAAACGGGTTCTTGGCGCTACATAAACCTCACATCCGATAACCGGCTTTATCCCCTCTTTTTTGCAGGCTCTGTAAAAATCTATAACTCCGTACATTACTCCATGATCGGTTATTGCCAGAGCGTTTTGTCCCATTTTTTTTGCAGCAGACGCAAGTCTGTTTATTCGACAGGCACCGTCGAGCAGACTATATTCACTATGCACATGTAAATGAACAAAAGACATTTTACTCACCTAATACTTTTGCGGATATTTTTCCGTCAATTAAATTTATATTAATTATATCATCAGATTTAACCTGCTTAACAGATGTTAAAACCTTACCGTCTTTTTCAGAAAAAGAATAACCTCTTTTTAAAACTGCAACGGGATTCAGCGCTTCAAGTTGCTTTGATAAAGCGTTTACTTTTTGAAGGTTCTTCTCAAAATCAAATTTTATACTGCTTAGTATTTTTCCCTTTATTACTTTTAATCTGTTATAATTATTATTAATTTTAGTTGCCGGAGAATTTATATTAATTTTACCCTGTACCTCTTTAAGCTCTTTATAATATGATTGAAGCTTTGAATCCATCATAGAATAAATATACTGTCTTTGAGAAATATAATAAGCAATCAATTCACTTTTGTCAGGAACAGCTAATTCAGCCGCCGCCGACGGAGTAGGCGCACGAAGATCTGAAACAAAATCACATATTGTAAAATCCGTTTCATGTCCCACTGCAGATATAACCGGAGTGTTGCAGTTATATATTGCAAAAGCGAGCTCTTCACTGTTAAATGCCCACAAATCCTCTATTGAACCTCCGCCTCTGCCGATAATAATTACATCTGCAAACTTGTAAAAATCCATTTTGTTAACAGCTTCTGCAAGCTGCTGCGGTGCACTTTCACCCTGGACAAGAACAGGAGCGATCACAATATTTATACAGGGAAATCGTCTTGTTAAAATATTTTTTATATCCTGTATTGCTGCACCTGTCGGAGAAGTAATAACCCCTATTGTTTCAGGATATTTTGGTATTGGTTTTTTTTTGGATTTATTAAACATACCAAGATTTTCAAGTTTATTTTTAAGCTGTTCAAAAGCAAGAGATAATTCTCCCATTCCTGCAGGCTGCATTTCTTCAATATAAAGCTGATACTGCCCTGTGGGTTCATATACCGTGACTCTTCCACATACCAGTACTTTCATACCGTTTTCAGGTTTAAATTTAAGTCTTCTTGCATTACCTGAAAACATAACTGCTTTTATTACAGATTTTTCGTCTTTCAGTGATAAATAAATATGTCCGCTTTTATAATGGTCTGTTAAATTAGAAATCTCTCCTGTAATAAAAACTGCATTTAAGTTCATATCATTATCAAGAAGAGATTTTATATAAAAATTCAACTGTGATACAGATATAATTTTAGGTTTTTTGAATTGTGGACTTATCATAAGTATCCTTTCTAAACGCTAAATATGCAATTCCTGCGCTGTTATCACAGGAATATTCAGGTTTTGCAAACGAACAATCTATTAATCTTGATATATTTTTTTGAATTATTGAATTAGACATAACTCCTCCTGCATAAACAACAGGTATATCGCCGTACTTTTGTTTTAACCTTTTTGTCATCAAAAAAATTGTTTTTTCAATATATGTCAGACAAAATTTTGCCACATATTCTTTTGATTTTCCATCTTTTAAAGCCTTTGCACATAGATTTTCAAGTCCGCTTAAACAACAATCATATTCTTTTAAAGCAGGGTTCACTTTTATATCTTCATTACAGTTCAACGCAAGCTGTTCAAGCTCTTTGCCGCATGGAAATGAACAAGCGAGCATTAATCCAACTCTGTCTATTGCCTGTCCTGCATTTAGATCAAGAGTTTTGGCAACAATATTTAAATCAAATCCAAAATCATTATTTGGATTTACAATTAGAGCCTCAGTAGTTCCTCCGCTTATGTGAAAAGCTAAAAATTTTTTATTAAAAAGTTCTTTTTTATTTGACGAATATAAAGCTGCTGATATATGACCCTCCTGATGGGAATAAGTATATAAGGGTACATTTAAAGCGTCTGAAAGTATTTTTGCGCTATTTAATCCAACAGTAAAGCAAGGCATATATGACCCTTCACAAGGACGAGGTTTTGATGAAACACCTATTGCAGTAATATTACCGTTAAATTTTTTCAAAAGTTCTGAAAAAAGTACATTTAACTGTTGCGTATGATGAAACACAGCGTCACTTTGCCGCAAACCAAGCTCACCAGTCTTTACAGGTAAAAGTTTTTTACATTGTATGATTTCATCAGTTTGCGAATTATATATTGCAGTAGATGTTGTATAATTGCTTGTATCTATGCCAAGGTAATAAGACATTAACTTTTCTCCAAATCTCTTGAAACCGCACCCAGAATACCGTTAACAAATCCACTTTCATCAATTGAAAACTTTTTTGAAAGTTCTACTGCTTCGTTAATTGAAACTCCGTGTGGTATTTTTTCTTCATATTTCATTTCATAAATTGCAAGTCTCAATACCGCCAAAGAAACCCTTGAAATTCTTGATATTTTCCATCCTTTTTTCAAATGAGTTGAAATAATTTCGTCAATTTCGGTTTTATTTTTATCAAATCCTTGCGCTACTTTTACTGCATACTCACAAAATACAACATCTCTGCTATCCATAGCATTTTCTTTTATTTGTTCAAGGGAAAATTCGCTGTCTGAAAAGCTCATTTCAAACAATAAAATAAAGGCTTGTTCTCTTGCGCTTCTTCTTGTAATATTATAAGAATTTGAATTTGTGTTTTTACACATATAATCACAACATTTCTTGAAATTTATAATTAGTTTAAGTATATCACAAAAGAAAATTGTTGTAAACACAGAAAAAAGTCTTATTGACAGCATTTTAAATATATGTTATTTTATTACTGTTAAAAGGGAGTAGTTGCAAGGGCATATATAAAATTTTTATTTCGCCCGATGTGCAATCAACATATACTCGGAAAATAACTCCGTGGTTGCACACTTTCTTATGAAAGAACAAGACTTTTGACGCTCAGGCGTTAAAAGTCTTTAATTTTTATTTATTAATTTTTATAACCTTAAATTTCAGGAGGGATTTAATGGATATTTTTATTCAGATTTTATTATTGCTTTTGGGATTTGTATTATTAATAAAAGGTGCCGACTGGTTTGTGGACGGTGCGGCAGGTATTGCTACAAAAATGAAAATTCCGCAAATTGTAATAGGCTTGACAATTGTAGCATTGGGTACAAGTGCTCCAGAAGCGGCAGTAAGTATTACTGCTGCACTTCAAAACAACGGAGGTATTACGGTTGGAAATGTTTTGGGAAGTAATATTTTAAACATTTTTTTAATTTTGGGAATTACATCAGTCATTACACCTGTTGCAGTTAAGGCAAATACAATTAAATATGAAATGCCTTTTTTAATCTTTGTATCTATACTATTTCCGGTATTAGGTTTTATAGGTTATTCGTTAGGTCTGATTGACGGAATAATTCTTTGGGTCATACTACTTGCATTCCTGGTTTATTTGGTTATGATTTCAAAATCGGAAAAATCAATAAACAGTGCTGAAGAAATTGATGTACCCAAACCTCAAGGAGGTTTAAAAAACAAATGGTGGTTTATGATTTTTATTACAATCATAGGTCTTGCTCTAATAATAATGGGAAGTAACTTTACAGTAAACAGTGCGACTTTTATTGCAAAAACATTTGGCGTAAGCGACAGAATAATCGGTCTTACAATTGTAGCGTTCGGAACATCTCTTCCGGAACTTGTAACTTCTGTAATTGCCGCTAAAAAAGGAAACAACGATATTGCAATTGGCAACATTGTAGGAAGTAACATTTTCAATATTCTGTTTGTTGCAGGAACTTCTGCTCTTATTACATTCGTCAATTTTGATTTATCCTTTGTTCTTGACAGTATTGTATCAATAATTGCTGCAATAATTCTTTTTATTTGTTGTTTAAGAAATAAAAAACTTACTAGAGTTGGCGGTATTATTTTGTTAGTATGCTATACAGCTTATTTTTCATATCTTTTAACAACTAATATTCATTAAACAAAAAGCGCAGTTAAAAGCACAATCTTTTAACTGCGTTTTATTATTTTTATTAAACTAAACTTCCACTATGGTTATGCTGTCAAATGACATATCAATTTGTGAAGTTACCGCTGCTTTTATCATTACAGCAGATGTATCGTTCATTTCATCTTTTAATACTATGACATTACAACCCTGATCTGAAATATAACAAAGACATTGTGTAAATCCTTTAGCCTTTAAAATACTTTCAATACTGTCCTGATATGTAAAGTTTTTTAATAGCTGCTTTATGTTTTCTATTGCTGCATTTTTATCGTCGTCAGATGATTTATCACTGCTTAACACTTCATTTGCCGTATCTATTATTTTGTCTTGCGTCTGGTCACGCTCATTACGTGCGTTTGCAAAATATGCCTGCTGTTCGCCTGTCATATTTGATGTTACTTCAACTTGATCATAGGTACTTGTTTTTTCAGTAGATGATGTTGCGTTTACATACTGTGCAGATCCAAGTTCATTTGATGATCGCTCCAAATTCTGATTTGATGCAAACTGCCAGTTAATGTAAACTGCGGCTCCCAATGCAATAATTAATGTTCCTAACACAATGTGTTTTTTTTGAAATTTCATTTTATTCCTCCTATTTATTTTAATTTGTTAATTTTGTAACACATACTTTAGATGTAGATATATTCAAAGCTTTTGTAACAGCAGATAATACTCTTTCTACAACTATTGGGTTATCACCGCCCTGACATACAACAACTACTCCCCTTATTACAGGTTCGATTTCTTTTGTTTTAGTATCGCTGTTTTCTCTATAAACATATTCAACTGAATTTTCAATCGTCAGCAATACTTTTGCATTACCTACTCCTTCTATGCTCTCTACCATATCTTTTATATTAATCTGCATATCATTACAGTATTCTTCTACTGCATTTTCTGCTTTTTCATTAGATTCTGCATTTTCTGCCAAATTAAAATTGAAAAAGGTTGATATAAATATAAGTCCGATACCTACAAATCCGGCTATTATAATAAACTTCTTTATTTTTTCACTTTTAAACATATTTTTAAACGATGTTTTTTCATTCATATTTTACTCCGCAATAACAAAGGGCGTTTGTCCAAAGTTTTCTTCTGTTATTTCGTTAATTCTGAATACTTTTGAATTATTCTTTTTGTCTATATATATGCTTATCCTACTTATAATTATTCCAAGGTTTTCATCTGCCTTTAAATAAAAGCGTATTCTATTAACATTTATATTTTCACTTTTAAGTAATCCGTCTAAAGTTTTAGCTAAAGTATTTTCTGTTTCTTTTATAATGCTTTCTGTATAAGCCTCATCAGCAGAAGCGGTAATTTGTGTTTCATTAGGAAAGTTGCTTATTTCTAAATTTATATCAGTTATTGCATTTTTAACCGGCAATATCATAGAACACAACAAAAATGCACCTAAAACCAGTGATAAAATTTTCTTTGTGTTTCCGTCGGGAATAATTACAGAAATTAATGCTCCTCCGACTGCAACAACACATATTGCACTGCAAACAGAAGCAATAGTACTCATGTGCTTGCACCTCCCATAAGAAGTACAATTGCAGTAGAAATGATAAATACAGCCATTATGCAAAAAACTATCGCCAATAAAGTTGTGATTACTGTCGATACAGATTCCAACACTTTACATGGCTGATTAAGATTCAAGACCTCTCCTACCGATTTTGAAACGCCGATAGTTAAAACCCAAATCAAACATTCGAGTATAATTGGCAAAAAGACAACAGCAATTGCAATTATTACAAATACCCCTAAACCTGACTTTATCAAATTAACACTGCTCTGTATTGTTTTATATGCATCAGACAACGCTGAACCTACTACCGGAACAAGAGAAGTTAAGGTAAATCTTACTGCACGGGTGGATACATTGTCTATTGAAGTAGTTATTATTTGTCTAAATGATAAAAGTGCTGTGAACATTGTCATTATAAATCCCAACAGCCATTTAATAATTTTACTTATAAATGATGTTATTCCCGATAAATTTATATTTGGAGATATTGACGATGCTATACTAATACCTAAAAATGAATTTAAAAGAGGAGCAATTACCTTTGAAGCAACTTGAGATACCGCTTGTCCTGCCATGAGCATCATAGAATAGTAAGCACTTCCGCTTACAGCTCGTCCTGAACTTACCATCACTACTACCATTATCGGTATATAAGCAAGCATAAAATTTGATGCAGCCAAGACAATATTTGTAGTATTTAAAATTATATTGCTTACCGGAAGAACTAATGCAGAGGTAATACACAAGGTAGACACTACATCTATAACTTGCTGCATTTTACCGTTATTCAAAGAATTTTTCAATCCGCTTAACATTGAACTTAACAGCATTATTGATATTACCGACAGCATTGATTTAAGGGGATTTTGTGATACATTTGCAGCATTTAGCATAAGTTCAGATATAATTTTGTCAAAGGTTAAATTATTGATAAAATCAGGATTTATTGAATCTATACCTAAATTTGACAAGGATTTTTTTGCTTCGTCAGATAAAGAATCAAATAGATTTTCTTTATCTTCATCACTTATTACATCATAGGAATCAGATTCGGTATTTTCGTTTTCAACTGCGTTTGCTGTAAACACAGAAGATAATATAACAATTATAAAAATAAATATAAATAAAATAACTTTCTTCATACTGCACCTCCGGTTAATGAAAGTACAGTATTTAAAATTTCGTTATACAAAGGAATTGCTGTTATAATCACCATTACTTTTCCTGCAAGTGATACATTGTTCGCAAGGGCAGTTTGTCCGGCGTCCTTGCAGCAATCGCAGGCAAATTCGGTTAGAAAGCAAATACCTATTGCTTTTAACAAAACTGTTATGTATGTTATATTAATTCCCGCATTCGATAATATTTTATTGACTGTATCATAAAGAGTTGTAAAAGATGAAAGCAGAGACAAAAATATAAAAATACACCCTGCTATACAAATCATTAACGATATTTCGCCATTATATTTTTTTAGCGTTAAAGAGACTATGGCTGTCACTACGGCTAACGCACAAATTCCTACTATATTCATTTTACAAACCAAACAGTGTTTTTATTGTAGAAAAAAGTGTGCTTATTTGAGTTACAATCATTGTAAGAACTACAATTAATCCTGCAAGGGTTGTAAGCATAGCCTGCTCTTCTCTGCCTGAACGAATAAGAAGCTGGTTTAAAATTGCAACGATTATTCCTACTGCGGCAATTTTGAAAATCATATCTACATCCATAGTAATTACCTCTTTATACAATCATTATCGCTATTGTTGTTCCAATGAAAAATCCCATTGTTTTATAAATCTTTGACTTACTTTTATAGTCCTCACAAGCATTTTCATATTTTTTATTAAAAATATCTATATACAGTTCTATATGATTTAGCTGACCTTCCACATCTGTTGTTCCTAAATTACTCCCAAATTCAAACATAGAGTTTACATCAGATTTGGTTAAACAGTTAGATTTTGAAATATTTATGACAGAATCATTCCAAATTTTTGAAAAAGAGCTATAATTTTCACTTTGGTCAGTTAGGTTTTTTATAAACACTTTAAGTACTTTTGAGTCGCTGCAAAGGGGTAATATCTGAAATATATCTCCGTTGCAATATCTTAATTGGATTTTAAGTGATTTTAAAAATGAAATAAACTCTTTTAAAAATTCTAACCTGTTTTTTAATTTTTGCGAAAAATAAACACCTGCCATGCTTGACGATATAATAAACAATATACAACCTAATATTTTAACCATTTAAAATTTCTCCACAATTTACGATGTTGCTTATTTTTCCTGCATTTCTTCTGTTCTGCAGAAAAACTGCTTTTTCAAATACATTTGCTTTTATCAGCTCTTTAATAAAGGGCTTTTTTATAAGTTCTTTTGAATTTTTACAATGTATTGTAGCAATAAATATAACCCCTGAATTAGAGTACTGAAGTATTGCTTTGACATCGTCAAATCCGCCTATTTCATCACATATTACAACATCAGGTGACATAGAACGAATAGATTGTATAATACCTTCTGCTTTAGAATAGCCGTCTAAAATATCAGAAAGCCCGACATCGTTTTGAAAAGTTCCCTGAACGGTACCTGCAATTTCTCCACGTTCATCTACTATTGATACCTTTTTGTCATATTCCAGGGAAATCAAACGAGCTATATCTCTTAATACCGTAGTTTTACCGCTGCATGGACTCCCGCAAATTAAAACTCCTCCGGAAAATGATTTAATGTTTTTTAAAATTTCTTTACCACTCTCCTTATGTTCTCTTGCGATTCTTATATTTATAGACGATATATCACGAATGTTATTTATTTTTTCGTTTTCAATTACAGCTGTACCGCAAATACCCGCTCTATGACCTCCCTGCATTGTAACAAAACCGTTTTTAATTTCATTTTGTCTTGAATAAACTGAATAGTTGCAAATATTATGAAATATATCTGATATATCCTTTTTATTTGCAGATAACATAGGTTGGTCTATTATTTTATTGGTTACACAACCATTTTCAGTTAAAAAATATGTATTATCTGGACAGGATATTGACACAGGTCTGTTAAGCCTTATTCTTATCTCCTGTGCACTTTCCTGAATAAAATCCGGAAGCATTAACATTCTGCTGCTAATGTTTGTGGTTAACGGCGACGAGGCCTGAATAAATCTTTCCTTTAAATTTAAACTGCTCATTTATAATTCCTCCAAAATTTCAACTTAATAAGTTTTATGTATAGAAACAAAAAAATATGACCTTTGATTTTACTCAAAGGTCATTTTCGCCGCATAAAGCAGTTAATTTTATATTCTATTAATTATAATTTTTTGGATACGGACAGGGTCAAGAGCACACCCTTGTTCCTGGCGGATTTTTTAAAAAATTAAAATACTTTGTTTATCTTGTCTAAAAAGTTTTATATTCCCAGCATATCCTTAAACTGCTGTTCGTCTATTACCGTAATTCCCAAAGATTGAGCTTTTGTAAGTTTACTTCCTGCTTCCTCCCCGGCAAGTACATAATCAGTTTTTTTAGATACAGATGATGAGGTTTTTCCTCCGTTTTCTTCAATTATTTTTGCGGCTTCATTTCTTTTATATGTTGGAAGTGTTCCGGTTAAAACAAAGGTTTTTCCTGTAAAAATACCCTCTGTATCAGATTTTTGTACAGTAGGCATTTTAACACCTAGTTTTTTTAACGCAGACAGAAGTTCTTTTGTTTCTTCAAGAGAAAAATACTCTACTACGCTTTCTGCCATAACATCACCAAAACCGTCTATTGCAGATACTTCCTGTACATTTGCGGAAAGTATATTATCAACGGTTAGAAATTTATCACAAAGCAATTTTGCCGCTTTCTGGCCTATATGGCGTATTCCCAAGGCAAAAACCAGACGATAAAGTTCATTTTCTTTTGATTTTTCAATAGCTTTAATTAAATTCGACGCTGATTTTTCTCCCATCCTATCCAAAGCAGCAACATTCTCTGCTTTTAGCTTATATAAATCCACAGGTGATTTTACAAGTCCATTATCAACTAGCTGTTCAATAACAGCAGGTCCTAAACCCTCTATATCCATAGCGTCTCTTGACACAAAATGAACAAGATGCCTTAAAAGCTGCGCAGGACACCCCGTATTTGTACAACGGACTACTGCTTCTCCCTCTTCTTTATATACCTTACTGTTACACGATGGACAAAACAAAGGATATTCAAAAGGGGTTGAATTAATACCGTGTTTTTTAACAGAAACTACTTCAGGAATAATTTCTCCTGCTTTTCTGATAATTACTGTATCGCCAATACCTATTCCCGTTTCTTCAATAAAATCTTTATTATACAATGTAGCACGGGAAACAGTTGAACCTGCTAAAAATACCGGCTCAAAAATACCCACTGGAGTTAGTGCCCCTGTTCTGCCAACATTTATTTTAATATCGAGTAATTGTGTTTCTTTTTCTTCAGGCGGATACTTATACGCTTCTGCCCAACGAGGGAACTTTGTCGTACTGCCCAAGATTTCTCTTTGAGCAAGATCATCTACCTTAACAACTGCTCCGTCTATTGCAAAATCAAGAGTACCTCTTAAATTGCCGATTCTGTCAATTTCTTTCAAGACATCTTCAATATTATCATACCTGTTATAAAAAGGAGCTGTAGGAAAACCAAGCTCGGTTAAATAATCAATAGATTCTTTATGACTTTTAAATTGGATGCCCTCTGCCTGTTGAATATTAAAAAGAAAAATATCCAGCTTACGCTGTGCAGTAATTTTACTGTTTTTTTGTCTTAATGAACCTGCTGCTGCATTACGGGGATTTTTAAAAGGTTTTTCTTCATTAATTTCCTGAACCTTTACAAGCTCCTCAAAGCTTTTAAATGACATATAAACTTCTCCTCTTACTTCAATAAAAGGAGGTGCATTTTTTATTTTTTTAGGAAGAGATGTAATTGTCATAAGATTTTCTGTTACATCTTCACCTGTAATTCCGTCACCTCTTGTTGAACCTCTTACAAAAATACCGTCTCTGTATTCACAAGAAACAGATAAACCGTCAAATTTAGGTTCAACTACATAAAGGGGATCATCTACTGCTTCTCTTACTTTTCTGTCAAAATCAATTATTTCTTCACTTGAAAAGCTGTCGTGGAGACTACCCATAGGAACAGTATGAACTACCGGAGAAAATTTTTCTCCTGCTGAACCGCCTACTCTCTGGGCAGGAGAAGTTTCTTTTTTTAATTCAGGGTACTTTTCCTCAATATTTTCAAGCTCTCTGAGCATTTTATCATACTCAAAATCTGAAATTTCGGGAGAATCCAGATCGTAATATAAATTATTGTGATATTCAAGCTGTTTTCTTAATTCTTCTGCACGCATTTGCGCTTCTAAAACATTCATCGACTACATTCCTTGCTTATTTATTTACTGCTGATGTACCTTTCTCTCTTAAATATGTAGATTCTAAATCTGCAAGGTGAAGCTTAACTGCAAGCGGGTAACGCTCATAGGCTTTGCTTATTGTAAAGCTGTTTGAATCTCCGAATTCTCCCATGTGCCACCTGATTGCCATAGCTTCATCAATTTTAAGTCTCATAAAGCGTTCGATTAAGAAAACCGACTTTTCTCCGTGACCGTAAGGAAAGCTGTCCTCAATGGCGTAAAAGGGAACTTTTTCCCATTGTCCCGTGTGTTCATTCTTTACATTTCTGGTAGATACCTTATAAAACTGTGCCTTGCATAAATCATGGAGCAACGCACATATTGCAAAGCTTTCCATATTATCATGTTCATCATCAAAATGCTTTTCTACCATCGTATTAAAAACACTTACAGAATGCATAACAAGTCCGTTTTCACAGGCACAATGATATTTGGAACTTGCAGGTGCAGTAAAAAAATCGGTTTTTTCCAGCCATTCAAGAAGTCTATTGCTTCCTTCTCTTGTTATGTTTTCTGTATATATTTTTAAAAATTCTTCCTTTGCAGTCATCATATTACCTCTTTACATTAAAGTTTTATCATATACTGCCCTTTCACCCCCTACAAATTTAGGTCGGGTTCTTGCACATATAATATTGGCGCAGCCTATTTTTGTAACGCTTAATCTCAACGGAACTGCTACTTCCTTTAAATTCATACCTATTAGAGTTCCCCCTATATCTATTCCCGCATCGGCTTTTATATGCTCAACCATTACCGGATCTTTAAATGTTTTATATGCCGTTGTTGCAAGGCTTCCTCCTGCTTTGGGTTGAGGAATTACATTTACTATAGGAATTAAATGTTTTTCTGCATATTCTCTTTCAATACACAAAACCCTTCCTAAATGTTCACAACACTGTGCGGCAATATATATTCCTTTTTCCTTCATTATAGGATAGAAGCTCTCAAAAAGTGCTTCAGCCACATCGATTTGAGAATTAGAACCGATAATTGAACCGATTATTTCACTTGTTGAACATCCTATTACAAGCAAATCACCTTTTTTAAGATTTGATTTTTCAATCAATTCAGTAAAAACCTTTTTACTTTCTTCTTTTATATCTTCATACAAAACAATCACCTGCTTATAAAATCCTGAACAAATATTTTTACACATAAAATACGGAAAATTTTTTATGTTTATCAAAAATATAATATTTGAAAAAAATAAATATACAAATAATTTGACTTTTTAAGAACTGACAACTCATTGTTTTAAACAAAGGGCATCCTTACTAGAGAATGCCCTGAAATTCAAAAATTATTCTGCGGTTGTCTCCTCATCAGCAGGTGTTTCAGAGTCAGCATCACTTGTTTCTTGAGAAGTTTTTTCTGTTGCAACCTCAACCGGAGTTTCCTTAACCGGAGCTTTTTCAACAGCTTTATCTGTTAATGCTTTTTCCGTAACAACTGCAGGTGTATTCTCAGAAGTATCATCAGAAAATTCTGCAACCTTTACCTCTTCATCCTTTGGAGGTTCTTCCTGCGGAAGTAACGCACGAATAGAAAGACTAACACGTTTTTTCTCTAAATCAATAACAGTAATTTTAGCTTCAACTTCATCGCCGACTTTTAAAACATCTGACGGTTTTTCAATTCTCTTATTAGCAATTTGCGAAATATGGATAAGTCCGTCTACTCCGGGAATAATGTTTGCAAATGCACCAAAGTCTGTAAGACCTACAATTTTTACCTTTGCCACTGTATTAACAGGAAAATCTCTTTTTAAAATCTCCCATGGATTTGAGTTAGGGTCTTTATAACCAAGAGAAATTTTATGAGTTTCTTCGTTGATATTTTTAATATAAACCTTAACTTCGTCACCGACTTTTACAACTTCTGACGGATGTTTTATACGCTGCCAAGAAAGCTCGGAAATGTGAATCATACCGGAAACGCCGCCTAAATCAACAAAAGCACCGTAGTTTTCTATTGAGCGGACAATGCCCGTATATTCTTTTCCTACTTCAACCGACTGCCAGAATTCATCACGTTTCTTATTTATTTCGTCCATAAGTACAGAACGAATTGAACCTACCGCTTGTTTTCTTCTGCCACGCTGTGAAACCTCAATAAGTCTGAATTTAACTTCTTTTCCAACTAATTCTTCAAGATTTGTATTTTTTGAAACAGCAGCCTGTGACGCAGGAACAAAAATTCTGACATTATTATAAATTACTGATACGCCGCCTTTTACAGCCGCCGCAACTTTACCTGTAAGAACTTCTTTTGTTTCAGTCTTTTCTTCAAGTTCTTCCCAGCCTTTTTGAGCATCTACACGACGCTTTGAAAGCATAATTGTGCCTTCCTGATCGTTAGTTTTCATAATTAAAAGATCAAGTTCATCTCCGATTTTTACGGCGTCTTGAGGCAAGACTGTGGGATCATTTGAAATCTCATCAGCAGGAATAAATCCTGTTTGCTTTCTGCCTACATCAACATAAACTGCTGTTGGATCAATGCTGACAACTACGCCTTTTACCCTCTCATTTGTATTTAAGTTTTTGAGGCTTTCCTCAAGTAATGCCTCAAAAGATTCTTCATTTTCGTTTGTTACGCTGGATTTAATTTCTTCACTCATTTTATCCAGTACCTCCTTTATAATCCTTGACGGAGTTGACGCTCCGGCTGTTACGCCAATTGATTTTGCAGCTTTCAAAGCACTTAGATCCAATTCCTTTGCGGTTTCAATAAGAAATGTGTTATTGCATTTGCGTTTGCAAATGTCAAACAGCTTTCTTGTATTTGAAGAGTGTCTGTCACCTATTACAATCATCAGGTCAGATTTTGCGGCTATTTGCTGTGCTTCATTCTGACGAACTGCCGTAGCATTACATATTGTATCAAAAATTTTTGCATTTGTATAGACCTTTTTTACAGTTTTTAAACATTTTTTCCACTCTTTTGTATCAAAAGTTGTTTGAGCAACTACTGATATCGGTCTATTTTTCTCAATGAGAAAATTATTAGCAATTTCCTGCAATTCTTCTTCGTTATTAAATGTAAATAATTCACCTTTACAATGGCTTATAATTCCTTTTACTTCAGGATGGTTTCTATTTCCTGCTACTAATATCGTTCGCCCATCAATACTTTCATTATTAACAATATTGTGAATTTTTCTTACAAATGGACAAGTTGCGTCTGCGCATAAAATTCCACTCTTTTTTATATCTTCAGTTATTTCAAAAGGTACACCGTGACTTCTTATTACAAGAGTTGAGTCTTCAGGAACATCATTCAAATTTGATACTGAATAACACCCTTTTTCTTCAAGCTCATGCACCATTTCCATATTGTGTATTATAGGACCAAAGGTGCAGACCTTTTTATTTTCATTAATCAGCGAATATACCATATTCACCGCTCTGTTTACTCCAAAGCAGAAACCTGCCGATTCAGCTACTCTTATATTCACTTAAGTCCTTCTCCCTAAATTCTTTGATTTTACCCATAATTTTTTCACTTGCAATTTTAAGTTCTCTTCTGTCCCCTGATATAAGGCCTAATTCCTCTTTTGACATTGGTTCACCAAAGTGGATAACTCTTTTTGAGAATGTATGTGCTGAATTGCCTATTATTGTTATGCATGCAGGAATGATTGGAATGCCGGTTTGAAGTGCTACCAATGCCGCACCGCTTCTCGGTCGCATAAGTTCACCTGTTTTTGAACGCCCTCCCTCAATGAAAATCGTAACAAGGTTTCCCTCTTTAAGCAGCTGCTCACCTATATTAATTGCTTTTCCGTCACCTGCGCCTCTTTCAACAGGAAAGGCCCCTAATGCTCTAATTAATGAAGCAAAAAACTTGTTTTTAAAAAGTTCTGCTTTTGCCATAAAAAATGAATTTCTTTTTTGTGCTAATCCTATCAGAACCGGGTCTGAATATGACAAGTGATTACAGGCAATCAAATATCCTTTACCGTCATTGGGAATTGCCTCGCTGTTTACAACTTTATATCTGTACAGAATTTTGAAAATTGGTCTGCAAACAACACGACCGATTTTATAAAGTATCTTTGATTGCTTCATTACATATTCTCCTTCATAATTTCTATGAGAAGCTCAACAGACTGTTTAAGTGTATTTCCTGTTGTATTAACCATAATGCTGTCTTCAGCAGGTTTTAAAGGTGCAATTTCTCTATGAGAATCATTATAATCTCGCTCAATTACATCTGCCAGAATATCTTCATATTTTACCTTCATTCCTTTTTCAATAAGTTCATCGTAACGGCGTTTTGCTCTTTCTTCAGGGTCCGCTGACAGAAAAATCTTTATCTGCGCATTTGGCAAAACAACTGTTCCAATATCTCTGCCGTCCATAATTACATTATTTGTCTTTGCTATATTACGCTGCAAATCGAGCAGATATGCCCTGACTGCCGGAACTGCAGAAATTGCAGATGCCATCATAGATGCCTCAGGAGTTCTTATTTGAGATGAAACATCTTCACCATCAAGCAAAACAATTTGTTCGTTTTTATCATTAAATGTAAGCTCTACCTTAATTTTTCTTAAAAGTTCATCTATTTCTTCAGATGTTTTTGGCTCAACATTATTTTTTGTTGCCGCTAAACCAACTGTTCTGTACAATGCTCCTGTATCAACATAAATAAAGTTAAGCTGTTTAGCCGCTAATTTAGCTATTGTGGATTTTCCTGCTCCGGCAGGACCGTCGATTGCAATCGCAATAGGCATATTATTCTTCCTTTCCGTATGCGGCATTTTCACCGCTTAATTTTCCTGTACTCCAGGCAATTTGTAAATTAAATCCTCCTGTGTAGGCATCAACATCTATTACTTCTCCTGCAAAGTAAAGTCCTTTGCAAAGTCTGCTTTCCATAGTTTTGGGATTAATTTCTGAAACCTTTACCCCTCCTGATGTGACGATCGCTTCTTTAACCGGTCTGAAACCGCTGATTTTTATTTCAAAATTTTTAAGTATGCTTATTAATTGGGTTCTCTCTTTTTTTGTTATGGAATTACACTTTTTATCAAACGGTACTCCCCATCGCTGTAAAATAACAGGAATTAACTTTTTAGGTAAAAGCTTTGAAAAAGAATTTGAAACAGCTTTATTGATATTTTCCGAAAAGTCACGCAACAGCCTTGTATCAAGCTGTTCATTTGAAAGTGCCGGTTTTAAGTCAATTAAAGCGTATAAATCGTAATTATCTGTATTTTTTATATGTGAGCTTGCACTTAAAACAGTAGGCCCTGAAATACCGAAATGCGTAAACAGCATTTCTCCGAAATCAGAATATAAAATCTTATTGGATTTTTTATCTTCTAATTTTAACGTAATATTTTTTAGTGAGAGTCCTTGCATATCCTTGCAGCACTTATCCGGACTTTCAAGCGGCACTAAAGACGGTTTTATTTCAGCAATTGTATGTCCCGCCTGCTTTGCAAGAATATATCCGTCTCCCGTTGAGCCTGTTAATGGGTAACTCATTCCTCCGCAACAAATAATCACGCTGTCACAGTCATAATTTTGTTTTTCAGTTTTTACTCCTGTAACTTTACCGTTGTTTATTATTAATGCCTTTGCTGTATCATTAATAATTCTTGCCCCGTTTTTGACTGCGTAATCACGCATTGTATCTACAACATCCAAAGCTTTATCCGATACGGGAAATACTCTATTTCCTCTTTCAATCTTGATTTTTAAGCCTTGCTCTTGAAAAAAATCCATTGTATCATAAGGTGAAAAATTATTAATTGCACTATACAAAAACTTCCCGTTTGTAGGAACATTACTGATAAATGTCTGAACATCACAGGCATTTGTTAAATTGCATCTTCCCTTTCCGGTAATTGCAATCTTTCTGCCAACTCTTTGATTTTTTTCCAAAACTGTTACAACAGAACCATAAATACCGGCTGTTCCGGCTGCCATTAATCCGGAGGCACCTGCACCAATTACAACTATCTTATTTTTCATTTTCCGAAATCGAAGCCTCTATATCCCTTTTTATAACATCACTACGGTTTGCATATATTTCCTGACTGTTCCATACTTCTTCCAGCTGTCTGAAGGTTTCTGATACTTCATCTTTTCTTTCAAGAACAGCTGCAACTACCAATGCATTTATTAAACTTAATGGTGCTACAAGAGAATCTACTATGGATGCCATATCGCTTCTTGCAAGAAGAATATAGTCGGCATTTGCAACAAGGGGTGAAATCATACTGTCTGTTATTGCTATTACATCTGCTCCTCTATCTCTTGCAAAATGCATAGCGTCAACCGCCATATTGCTGTATCTTGGAAAGCTTATTCCAATAAAAACATCACCTTTAGAAATTCTGAACATCTGCTCATAAGTCTGGTTATGACTTGTTGTTGTTATTATCCTTACATTATCGAACATAAGCTGAAGATAATATCCTAAAAATTGTGCCAGAGATGCTGTTGAACGAACTCCGAATATATAGATCGTCTTAGCATTTACTATTGATTTCACTGCTTTTTTAAAATCATCATGGTCCGTTTCATCAAGAGTTCTCCTGATTTTATCGATGTCTTGATTTAAAATACTTGTTAAAACATCATCGTCGCCAATTCTTGTTGAAGTGACTTCAATTCTCTGTACAGAAGTAAGTTTGTCTCTTATCATTTCCTGCATAGCCTTTTGAAGTTTTGGGTATCCGTCGTATCCGATCTCAGTTGCAAAGCGAACTACGGTACTTTCAGATACTCCCACTGTCTCTCCCAGTTTTGAGGCAGTCATAAATGCTGCTTTATCGTAATGCTCTTCAATATAAGCAGCAATCCTTTTTTGTCCTTTTGAAAAAGTATTCATTTGCAAATCAATTCTTGTAAGTAAATGAGTAATCATTTATAATACCTTCTTCTTGCATAATTCAATTAATTTTATCATATTTATTATGTCATTTCAATAAAAAACTTGTAAAACGAGGCTTTTTTGCAAGAATTTTTTTAACAGATTGCAAAAACGGTTGTATATGATGCATCAGATAAAATAAATTTCTAATTTATTGCAATAAAACTTATTTTATGGTAAAATTTTTGTGTATTTTAGTTTTATTGTTTGAGGTAGTAATATGATAGCAATTATTGATTACGGTGCAGGAAATATTCAAAGCGTTTATAAAGCTTTAAAATATATTAACTGTGATTCAAAGGTTACAAATGATCCCGATGAAATTTTAAAAGCTGAAGGTGCAATATTGCCCGGAGTAGGTTCTTTTGGAGATACAGTGAATACTATGGAACAGCTTAAAATAAAAGATACAGTTATAGAGTACACAAAAAGCGGAAAACCTTTTTTAGGAATATGCTTGGGACTTCAGCTTTTATTTCCAGAAAGTGAAGAAAGTATGGGTGCAAAAGGACTCTCTGTTTTTGATGGAACTATCAAAAAAATTCCAAATAGCAACGGTGAACTTAAAATTCCCCATATAGGTTGGAACAGTCTTAACATAAAGAAAAAAAACGGCCTTTTTAATGGCATTACTGATAATCCTTATGTTTATTTTGTTCATTCATATTATCTTGATGCAAAGGATAAAAGCATTGTTTCCTCACAAACAACTTACGGTACTATTATTGATGCAAGTGTTCAGCATGACAATATTTTCGCTACGCAGTTTCATCCTGAAAAAAGCGGTGATGTAGGACTTAAAATGCTTAAAAACTTTGCAGAAATAGTAAACGGTTAATGGAGGCTTTTATATGTATGCAAAAAGAATTATTCCATGCCTTGATGTTAAAAACGGCAGAGTTGTAAAAGGAATGAGCTTTGTAAACCTTGTTGATGCAGGAGACCCGGTTGAATGTGCAAAGCAATATGACAAACAAGGTGCAGACGAGCTTGTATTCCTTGACATAACTGCTTCTTCTGACGCAAGAAATATTATGGTCGATATGGTTGAGCAGGTTGCCAATTCGATTTTCATTCCCTTTACCGTAGGGGGAGGTATAAGAAGCGTTGACGATTTCAATGAAATTTTAAGAGCAGGTGCAGATAAAGTATCCGTAAACTCTGCAGCTATAAAACGTCCTGATTTAATAAACGAGGCGGCATATAAATTTGGCAGTCAATGCGTAGTAGCTGCTATTGACGCTAAAAGAAAAACTGACGGCGGCTGGGAGGTTTACATTAACGGAGGACGTGTACCTGTTGGTTTAGACGCTGTTAAATGGGCAATTGAATGTGAAAAACGAGGTGCAGGAGAAATACTTTTAACAAGTATGGATGAAGACGGTCAGAAAAAAGGTTATGATTTAGAGCTTACAAGAGCAGTTTCTGAAAATGTTTCTATTCCGGTTATTGCAAGCGGAGGAGCAGGCGCACTTGAACATTTTTATGACGCTTTTACAATCGGTAAGGCAGACGCAGTTCTGGCGGCCTCATTATTTCATTTCGGAGAGATACCTATCCCAAAATTAAAAAAATATCTTAATGAAAAAAATATTCCTGTAAGATTATGATACTAATTTATAGATAACGCTAAAGGAGCAATCAAAATTGATTGCTCCTTTTTTCAGTTTGTTTTATTGAAAATATCTGCAGAAGTAGCCTGAATTTTGTTAAACCTCGGTCTGCCGCATTTTTCAAGTATAATATTACAAGCCTGCTTATATTCTAAAGGATTTCCTTTAATTAAAGAATGGGCATCGGTTCCTAAAATATGAACTAATCCATTATTAATCAGTTTACATAAGCGTCTTTTTTTCAAAAAGCTGTTAAAAGAATAAACATTTGTTTGTATAACAACTCCCATATAAGTTAATTCTTCGAGCATATTATCGTTATAAAACAAATTCTCATATCTTTCAATATGAGGAATTACAGGAGTAATTCCATAATTTTCTTTTAATTTTACAAGAATATCCATCGATTTTCCTGTGAATTTTGACTGATATGCAAACTCAGTGAGCATATATTTTGAATTACCATAACAAAGCTGTGATAAATCATGATTATTAAAAATAAAATTGCTTACATATACCTCTGCACCTAAACAAATATTCACATCTTCCGGTAAATGAGGTTTTAATATTTCAAAAGATTTTGTTCTTCTTTCTGTAAAATCTTCTATACTTTCCTCATTAGAATAAAAATGCGGAGTAAGACAAATATTATTTACACCCTGCTTTAAATGCATATTTATAAGTTCAAGAGAAATATCTAGATTTTTACTTCCATCATCAATAGCAGGAAGTATATGAGAATGCATATCGTATAAATTCATATTATCACCTTTAATATTAAAGCGCCCTGCAAACTAAATCTCCCATTTCATCTGTGCTGACTTTTTTTGTGCCTTCTGCATAAATGTCAGGTGTACGGTAGTCTTTTAATACTGTACTTACTGCGTTTTCAATTGCGTCTGCGGCTTTTGGCTGGTCTAAGGAATATCTTAACATCATAGCGGCTGAAAGAATAGTTGCAAGAGGGTTGGCTACACCCTGACCGGCAATATCCGGAGCAGAACCGTGAATAGGTTCATACAGTCCGCTTTTTCCTCCTGAAAGTGACGCAGATGCAAGCATTCCTATTGAACCGCTTATCATTGAAGCTTCATCAGAAAGAATATCTCCGAAAATGTTTGAAGTTACAATCACATCAAACTGACCGGGATTTATCACAAGCTGCATAGCACAGTTATCAACATAAAGATGATTAAGCTCAACCTGCGGATATTCTTTTGATATTCTTATTACCGTTTCTCTCCATAATCTTGAGGATTCAAGCACATTTGCCTTATCTACACTTGTCAATTTTTTATTTCTTTTCATAGCAAGGTCAAAAGCAACTCTTGCAATACGCTCGATTTCAGGAACTGAATACATTTCAGTATCGTAAGCAGCAGAATTACCGTTTACTTCTTTTCTGCCTTTTTCACCAAAGTAAATACCGCCTGTCAGCTCTCTTACGATCATTATATCAAGTGCACCGCCAATAATTTCGTCTTTTATTGGCGATGCTCCCTTTAAAGGTTCAAATATTACGGCAGGACGAAGATTTGCAAACAAACCTAAAGCTCCTCTTATACCTAAAAGACCTGCTTCAGGTCGGTTATTCCCCGGTTGTGTATCCCATTTAGGTCCTCCAACTGCACCTAAAAGTACGCTGTCTGCCTTTTTGCATTTTGCTACTGTTTCATCAGGAAGAGGTACCCCTGTTGCATCTATTGCACAGCCGCCTAATAGCGCCTCATCATATTCAATTGTAAATTCAAATTTTTCCCCGGTTTTATTAAGAACCTTAACTGCCTGATCTACAATTTCAGGTCCTATACCGTCACCCTTTAAAAGCACAATTTTATAATTTTCCATTTTTTATATCTCCTTAAATTTACTATAATTAATATTATTGCACAACTAATTAAAAAACATTGTAAACTATGCTACAATTCATCAAATGAATTAGTCATAATTTTCTGCTTTTTCGGGAATTCTTTTAAATACTTCTGACACCTTATCTCTCTGCCATAAAAGAGGCGTGATCCTTACAGAATATCCGAATCCGTTATCCATTACCCAGTCAAAAGGCTTTGCCTGAGGCAATCCGTAAACGGCAAGCAAGGTCATTATTACTCCGCCATGAGTTATTATTACGCATTCTGTCGTTCCTGTTTTCATTAATCCCTCTACTATACTTTCAAACATATTGCAGACTCTTTTTGTAAAATCTGCATTTGATTCTCCCCTAGGAGGTTTTACTTCAGAAGAGCCCGAAAGCCATTTTTTAAAATCAGGCTCGTCTTTTAACTCTTCAGCGGTTTTTCCCTCCCATTCTCCGAAATTACATTCTGAAAGCTGGTCTATAATTATAGGTTTTTGCTGTGGATATAAAATCTCTGCCGTTTGCGTACATCTCTTTAATGGACTTGTAAAAACGGCCATTGTCCCGGGATATTTATACTCTCTGTCAAGAATTTTTAACTCTTTTTTTCCGTCTTCACTTAACGGAACATTTGTCGTACCTATATATGCACCTTTTAGTGTTTCATCGATTTTTCCGTGCCTTATAAAATGAATAATATATGATTTCATAATAAATCTCCTAAAGAAATCTTTACAAATAGTAATATTTAAAGTAAAATTATTAAAACAGTTGATTAAAAAACAGGGGTGACTTTTATGAACAGGGATTTTCCGAGAATTATCAGTATGTTAAGAAAAGAACAAGGATTAAGCCAGAAAAAGGTTGCCGATGATTTAGATATCTCACAGGCATTACTTTCTCATTATGAAAAAGGAATAAGAGAATGTGGTCTTGATTTTCTTGTAAAAATTGCATCTTATTACGATGTATCCTGCGACTATTTATTGGGAAGAACTCCAGACAGAAGCGGTGCCACCATAACTATCGAGGAAATACCCGAATATACTGATAAAACAGACAATGATAATGTTAAAGAGAATATGCTTGCAGTACTTAACAAAAGACTTATTATGAACACTATTTCAATAATTTTTGATACGCTTATCAGTGCGTCAAATAAAAAGCTTACAAGTTATGTGTCAAACTACTTGATGAATTCAATCTATTTATTATTCAGGAAGCTCTTTTCATCAAACAAAGAAAATCCGCAAGCTGTATTTTCAGTAGATAAAGATACATATTCGGGATACATAAGAGCAATTATGAATATTGAAGAAACAAAAATTGACAATCTTTTAAATTCACCAAAAAATAAAATACATATTAACTTATCTCCTGAAGAAATTGAAAGAAAATACAGAGATAAAGCAAGTTCTTTGTATAATTTAATTCAAAATTCAGAAAAAAATATAAAACAAAAATTATAAATATTATTTTTGCCGCACTACGGCATTTGAAAAATAATTGTTACTTAAAACATCGGACGTTATTAAAATGTTCGCAGAAACTACCAACTTTTGCTTAATTTATCCTTGTTCCAAATTAAGCAAAAATTTTTTAATATTCAGTCCTCCGGCATAACCTACCAAGTCTCCTCTGCTGCCTATTACTCTGTGGCAAGGTACAACTATCATAATTTTATTTTTATTATTTGCCATTCCCACAGCTCGACAGGCTTTTGGATTGCCGATTTTTTCTGCAATTTGCTTATATGAGCAGGTTTTTCCGTAAGGAATGTTACACAATTCTTTCCAAACAGCTTTTTGAAATGAACTTCCCTCAAATTTAAGCGGTAAATCAAAAGAGAATCTCTTTTTGTCAAAATATTCGTAAAGCTGTTTAAAAGTCAGCTTTGCAAGTTTGGATTCCTTTTCACAAGTCTTTTTATTGTCTAGGTATATTGCAGTTACAAAACTTCCGTCATCTTCAACGGTAATTATACCAATTGGCGTATCATAAGAAAATTTATTCATAAGTTCATTATAAAAATTTAATTTTAATTTAATAATATATAATTTAAGGTGGGATCACTCCCACCCTTTTATTATGTCAGTTTGATGATGAATTTGAGCTTGACGCTGCTGCCCCTTTACTTATAATAATTCTGATTTCAGCTCCGTCTTCAACTTTATCTCCAGGTTTATAGTCTTTATAAGCTATAATCCTGTCTTTTGCGTAGTCATTACTGTATTCGTAATCGGCAGTTACAATGAAACCTGCATTTCCTAACTCTTCTGCAATATCATCAAGTTTTTTATTTTCAACTTCAGGTAATTCTCTCATTTGAGGACCTTTGCTGACTACCAGAGTAACGGCAATTTCAGTGTCGCTTGAAATCTCCGCACCGCCTGCCGGATACTGCGACATTACTACCCCTTCAGCATATTCATCACTGTACTTATCTTCAAATGCACGATACAAAATTACTGAACTGTTAGATTCAGCAGCAGACATTATATCACTGTACTTCTGACCTACATAGTTTGCAACTGTTGGTCCTGTCCAATCTTGATTAACTGTTGTTTCCTGATCAATTGCACCGTCATTAAAAAAAGAAGCCAATGGATTTTGCATTAATACAAAAACACCGATAATTCCTAAAACAAGTGCTGTAATTGCAGCGGCTATAATACCAATTGAAAAATGTGACATTCCGCCCTGCTCGGTTTCATCAATTTTAGCCATACTTGCAGTTCTGGAGATTTCTTCCTGAATTGCCTGAACTGTTGGCGCAAGTGAAAGCTGTGAACGCAAATCATCAAAGGTTGTGATTCTGTTTTCACGCTTAACCTGCAAACCGTTTGCCAATGCAGACACAACATGAGGAGGAAGTCTTTTAACTGTATTTGTACTCATTAAAAGTCTGCTGTCCTTTATTCTCTCCTGTGCATTATTAGGCAGATGACCTGTAAGAGCATAAAAAAGTGTAGCAGAAAAACCGTAGATATCAGTAATATTATCAAGAGGAAAATTATCAGCATACTGCTCCGGCGCTGCACAGCCGCCAAACAATTGTGATTTTAAATATGTGCCTCGTTTTCTCTCATTCTGTGTTGCAAAACCTGTAATTTTAATTTTGCCTGATGCTGTTACATAAATATTTTTAGGGGAAATTGCATAATGGCCGATCCCTCTTTTATGCATAGCCTCCAGGGCTGAAATAAGCGGCATAAACAGCGGTCTTGCTATATCCCATTCCAAATGTCCGCTGCTTCTGTTTACATATTCTTCAAAGGGAATTAAATCCTCGTTTTCTTCTATAACATAAGCTGTATTATTTTCTTTGAAAATCTCATGTATTTCAACCAGCGCTGAAAGTTCTTTTAAATCTGATAATGTATTATAGTAAGATACAAACTCATCAAGTAGTTTTTTATAAACAGCTTCATTTTCATAAGAAACTTTTATTTCTTTAGAATCCTGCTCTCTTTCAAATAAACCAATAGGTAAAAATTCACATATAACTACAATATCGCCTGTTAATTTATCAAATCCTAAGTAGCGAGTACTTTCACCGTTATTATCAATTACTTCTCCTACAACATACCTGTTATTTAAAACAGTTTTATAAGGCAAAAACGGTGCTGACTGAGTTTGAGTATTATCGAAACCGCATCCTGGACATATTGTATTATCACCGATTTCTTGCATACAACCCATACACAATGACATTTGTTTCACTCCAAACTAATCAAAATTTAACGCTAATAACCTATATTAATACACTTTAGTTAATTATATCATAATAAATATTTAAAAATCAAGAAACTGTACGGATAATATAGTTACAGTTTTGTTATAAACATTCTGGTGGAGATGATGGGACTCGAACCCACGACCTTTTGACTGCCAGTCAAACATTCTTCCAGCTGAACTACATCCCCGTACATTTTATTACTGTAATATAAATTATATATTAATACTTAAAAATTTAATGACAAATTTTGTATTAAATTATTTTATTTATAATTAAAATTATATTACCTTTTTGTGCAGTAATTTTAGCTTTATCTTCAAGAAATATGTTAGATACACCCAGCGGAAAGCTTGATTCAAGCAAATAATTTTCAAGCGGATAAGCTACTTTACCCTCGTATGTTACATATACATTTTCACATCCTAAAGGAAAAACGGAAAATGTTTTTGATTTTACATTTTCTAATTTTAAATACGAATCGGATATTAAGTGTACGGTTTCATTTTCATTTTTAATTACTCCCTGACAATTATTCTTATTAAGAAATAACAATAAAGATAAATTTGCATAAGTATGATCTAATCTTCCACCCAGTGCACATAAAATTAAAAAATCTTTATATCCTTTTTCCATACATTTTCTAATACATGATAGTACATCTGTATCATCTTTTACAGGATTAAGCTTTAATATCTCTACACCTTTTGGAAGAATTCCACAGTAGGAATCAAAATCTCCCGCTATTAAATCAGGAGTAATTTGTGCTTTTTTGCAGTATTCATATCCTTTGTCTGCACACACAACAAAATCATCTTTATTTATTTGTGTCTTTAGAAAATTTATATTGTATTCAGGTGAACCTGCAATAATTACACATCTCATTTATTTTCTCCCCGCTGTTTTTCCCAAGCTTTAATATCTTTAACTTCGTTATACATTATCTTATAGCTGTTATGTCGGGACAGTGAAATTTTTCCGTTTTCTACTGCTTCCAGTATTTTACAGCCTTTTTCACAAATATGAGCACAGGAAGTAAATTTACATGTTCCTAAATATTCTTTAAATTCAGGAAAACAATACTGAAGCTGTTCTTTTTCTATCATTTCGTATCTTTCCAGATCAACAGTTGAAAAACCCGGTGTATCAGCAACATAACCACCATCGGTTTTAAACAGTTCCACTGTTCTTGTTGTATGACGACCCCTGCCTAATTTTTGACTGATATCTCCCGTTTCCAAATTCAAATCATTGAACAAAACATTAAGAAGTGTAGATTTTCCGACTCCTGTATTACCTGTAAAAGCTGTGATCTTATCTTTTAAGACCGGTTTGATCGCACAAGCTGTTTCAGGATGTTGTGATGAATATTCAAACACCCTAAACCCTGTTTTTTTATATATTTCTGCAATTTCCGAACTATCTGCCAAATCTGATTTAGATACCACAATTACAGGTTCCATATTATTATTTACCGCAGCCGCAGTCATTTTATCTATAATAAGAAAATTCGGACTGGGTTTTGCAGCTGAACAAACTATAACCAAAGTGTCTACATTGGCAAGGGGTGGTCTTTTTAGCTTATTCTTTCTGGGAACAATTGTTTCAATTGCACAGTATCCGTCATTTGGAACGGAAATTTCCACCTTATCACCAACTAAGGGAGAATTTCCTCTTTTTCTGAAAATTCCTCTAGCTTTACATTCATATACATTTTCGGCGGCTTCTACATAATAAAAGCCGCCTGTTAATTTAGTTATAATTCCTGTTACTTTATTCTCCGACATTGATTTCCCCGCTTTAATTATTATCGTACATTTTCTGTACTATTGTAATTAGGTTCGGAAACAGTATCATTTGTTTCAGGCACACTTTCAGTCGGTTCATAAGTTTGAGGTTGGGTAGTTTCCGGTACGGTACTTGAAGGTTGAGTTTCAGTTACCGGTTCTGTTGTAGGAGGAATATATTCATAAGTTGTTGTTGATACATTTCCTGAAGAATAGTCAATATTATACTCTCTATAAACATTACCGTCTAATTGAACAACTATATGAGATGTTCCTGTACCTTCAAATTCCAAAGTTGTTGTTCGCGTGTACTGAGGATAAATTAATTTTGAATATGTTGTATTTACAACTCCGTCCACAAGTACTGTCATATTTATTTCTTTTGTAACATTAGATGGCAAATCAACATATATTGTTACTTTATTTTCATCTTCTTTACCGGCGCTTGCTACAAGATTAACCTTTGTTCCTTTTGTAACCTTACCGTACTGCAAAGGTGATTGGTTAAGTATAGTATCTTTAGTTTCTTTACTTTCATCATCATAGGTCGTTTCAACAGTAAGCCCCAATGCTTCAAGTTTTTCCTGTGCAGACGCTAAAGGCAGGCCTGTAACATCAGGAATAGTAACCTTCTCTTCTCTTGCTCCGCTTGCAATATATACATAAACATTTGAGCCGATTGTAAGTTGGGTCCCGGCATTTGGAAATACATTTGATACATATCCTTTAGAAGTTTGAGTATCTTCTATATAAATGATCTGAGGTACTAAATTTTTATCTTTAATTAATTGTGCAGCTTCTTTTTCTGAAGTGTTCAGTACAAATGGAGCTGTTACATTTGTATCTGTACCGTTTACAGTCAACGTAATTGTTGAGCCCTGTTTTACTTTCATTGAATTTGCTTCCGGCTCCTGCTCAAGTATCAAGCCTATTTCCTGTGACTGATCATACTGGGTCTTAATTTCAAAGTTAAAGTTATTGGGATTGCTTTCCTGTACTTCAACAATTGTCTTTCCTACGAATTCAGGTACATCAACATCTGATGCCTGTGAGGTTGAGCAAGCTCTGAAAACACATAACAACAAAATAATTATAATTACTATAACCGCAGATATTAAAGCACCCTTTACCGCATAATATGCGGGTTTATGTACTTTAATATTTTCATCTTCAAAGTTTTCAATTACTCCTGTATCTTCATCAGCATCTTTTTCTCTGTTAAATTCGTCATTATACTCTTCTTTTTCTTTTGATTTTTTAAGAGATTTCTTTTCTTTATCATCTTTTTTGTCAGGTCTTCTTAAATCGCCAACTGCCTTTGTAGGTTGCTCGTCTACAAAATAGTTATAGTCAAAGGTAACTGACGGATTCAACCTGAATCTTTCAAGGTCAGTCAAAAGTTCAACAGCTGACTGATAACGTCTATCAGGATCCTTTTGCATAGCTTTCATTGTTATTTGCTCTAGACCTTGGGGAATGTCAGGATTAATCACCCTCGGCATTGTTGGTGTTGACTGAAGCTGCATTAATGCAACTGATACAGCACTGTCTGCTTCAAAGGGCAATCTTCCTGTAAGCATTTCATAAAGCATTACTCCGACTGAATATATATCTGATTTGCCGTCTGTTGACGCACCTCTTGCCTGTTCGGGCGCAATATAGTGAACTGACCCGATTGCCTGCTCTGTCATGGTTTTTGTTGCTTTATCTGAAAATCGGGCAATTCCAAAGTCAGTCACCTTAATCGTTCCGTTTTGAAGCAACATGATATTCTGCGGCTTAATATCTCGGTGAACTATGCCCTTCTCATGAGCGTGTTGTAATGCCTTTAGTATCTGTGTTGTGAAATGCACAACCTCTTTCCAGCTTAAAACACCCTGCATTTCAATATATTCTTTGAGAGTGATGCCGTCAATATATTCCATAACAATATACTGAATCATATCTCCGAAGCTTACATCAAAAACTTTTACAATATTAGGATGTGATAACATAGCTATCGCTTTTGATTCATTCTTAAAACGCCTGATAAATTCCTCGTTATTAAGAAATTCGTCCTTTAATATTTTTACAGCTACTTCTCTGTCGTCTATTGTATCTGTGCAACGATATACATTCGCCATACCGCCTACACCTATGAGTTCATGAATTTCATATCGTCCGTCAAGCTTTTTGCCGATGTATTTATCCAAAATTCAACACTCCTCTCAATATATTACCGTTACTGTGATATTATCAGGTCCGCCGTTTTCTTTTGCTCTTTCAACTAATTTTTCTGTTAGCTTTTCTCCCCTGTTTTCATGACATATCTTTACCATGTCTCCTGTTGAAACACAATTTGAAAGACCGTCTGTACATATCAGAAGTACATCTCCATAAATAAAGTTTGCTTCTATATAATCAAGGTGTACTTCAGGCTTAACGCCTAATGCTCGTGTTATATAATTTTTATTGGGGTGATTTTGCGCCTGCTCCGATGTGATCTCTCCCCTTTTTACCATTTCCATTACAACCGAATGGTCTTCCGTAAGCTGCTTAATTTTTCCGCCTCTTATGGCATAGGTTCGACTGTCGCCTATATGAACTATATGAACCGTTGTATCCTTCACAAATACAAATTCACAGGTTGTTCCCATTCCTGCCAATTCGCTGTCGGATGAGGCAAGCTCATAAACCTTTAAATTTGCGTTTACTACTATTTCTGCCATTAAATTTCCTAACTCATCTTTTGTCAGGTCTTCGTTATAAAGTTGTTCTACCTGTGAATTTATATATTCAACAGCTGTTGCACTGGCTATATTTCCTCCTTGTGCTCCGCCCATACCGTCGCATACAACAGCCCACACGCAACTTGGGGAAATAACTCCGAAGCGGCAGTCATCTTGATTTTGTTCCCTTATTAAGCCTACATCGCTTTTGCATAAAACTTCCAAGTTATTTACCTCCTTTATTTTCGTAGTTTCTTTTAAGTTGTCCGCAGGAAGCATTTATATCGCTTCCTAAAGTTCTTCTGACAGTGGCTTTTATTCCTTTTTTTGATAAAATCTCTATAAACGCCTTTTGCCTTATTTTAGAACTTTTTTTATAATGCGTTCCTTCTACTGCATTTATCGGTATCAAATTCACATGACAGGGGAAAACCGACAGCAGTTTTGCAAGCTCTTTTGCATTTTCTTCTGAATCATTCACATTTTCTATCATAGCATATTCAAAAGAAACTCGCCTTTTTGTTGTATTAAAATAATATATACAAGCCTCGATCAACTGACTGATTTTATATTTTTTGTTGATGGGCATAGTTTTTGAACGAATTTCATCATTTGGTGCGTGAAGTGAAACAGATAAGGTTACAGGCAATCTTAAATCTGCAAGCTCGTAAATTTTTGGTACTATTCCGCAGGTCGATAAGGTTATGTGTCTTAATCCGATATTGAGATTATCTTTGCTGCTTACAAGATTTAAAAATTTAACAACATTTTCAAAATTATTTAAAGGTTCGCCCATACCCATAAGTACTACATTGGTTATTCTTATATTCAAATCTTTTTGGGCTGCTTCAATCTGACAAATAATTTCAGATGGTGTTAAATTTCTGGAATAACCGCTTTTCCCAGTTGCACAAAAAGTACATCCCATTTTACAGCCTACCTGTGTAGATACGCATATACTGTAACCGTGTATGTATTTCATAACAACAGACTCTACACATTCGCCGTCATTAAATTTAAAAAGGTACTTCACCGTATCATCATACATTGAAATCATTTTTTTTTCAATATTTGCAACAGAAATGTAACTACTTATTTTTAAAAATTCACGAATTTTTTTGGGAATATTCATCATTTCATCAAAATCGGAAACACCTTTTTTTAGCCAGAGTGAAACTTGCTTTGCCCTGAATTTTGGAAATCCTGCTGTTACTATTAAATTTTCAAGCTCATCATAAGTGAAAGATTTAATATCATTAAGCAAAATTAACCACGCTTTCTGAATAAAGAAATGAAAAAACCATCTGTATTATTTATATGAGGAAATAAAGTAAGCTGATTTTCAGGTTCGTTTATTACCCTTTTTATTTTATCTGACATTTTTATATTATAAGCCTCAAAATCCTTGTTCTCGTGTAAAAATTTGTCGGCTACTTTTCCGTTTTCTTTGGGATTTAATGTGCAGGTTGAATATATTAATAAGCCGCCGGAAGAAACATAACGGGAATTATTCTTTAAAATTTCATATTGAATTTCAGGCAGAGAATTATTAAGTATATCTTTCTTATATCTGATTTCAGGCTTTCTCCTTAATAATCCCAAACCACTGCACGGTACATCACAAAGAACTCTGTTCATTAACGGTAAATTCTTATGATCTTTCTGTGCGTCTCTAACAGAGGAGTTAATTATATCTATTCCAAGCCTTTTAGAGGCAGAATTTATAAGTTTGACCTTATGCTCATACATATCATAAGCATAAACTTTTCCTTTATTTTGCATATTTATTGCACAACCCATTGATTTTCCGCCGGGTGCAGAACAAACATCCATTAGTAAATGGTTAGGTTTTGCAGATATTAATTCAACACAAATTTGTGATGACAAATCCTGAATATAGAAAAATCCCTCCTGAAAAGCTTTAATATTTTCTATTGACCCTGTATTTTCAAGAATAAGTGCAGTATTCAAAATATCTGTTTTTCCAGCTTTTATACCGTTATTTTCTAAAATTTCAATTAAATTTTCAGAATCAGTTTTAAGTGTATTTACCCTTGCATACAAGGGAGGTCTGTTATAAAGACTTTTAAGTATTCCCTCTGTATTTTTATCTCCGTAGCTTTTAAGCCACATTGAAATAATTTCTTCCGGACATGAATATATAACTGACAAATAAAGAATTTTATTATTTTTATCCGGTAATTTATATTGTTTATCTGCTCTTAAAAAACTTCTTAAAATTCCGTTTATAAAACCTGAAGACTGAATTAAACGATGTTTTTTGGCAAGCTTTACACTTTCATTTACAGCTGCTGAATCAGGAACTTTATCCATATATAATATTTGATACAGTCCCATTCTTAAAATAATAAGTGTTTTCGTTTCGATTTTTCTTAACACTATTTTTGAATACTGTTTTAAAATATAATCAAGTGTAATTTGTCTTTCAATGACTCCGTAAACTATTGCAGATACAAATGAAGCGTCTAAATTTGATAATTTGTTTTCTTTTATATAAGTTTTGAGCAATAGAGACGAATAAGAAGCATTGGTTTCTATTTTTACAAGTATTTTAAAAGCAATATTTCTGGGATTCGACATACTGTTTGAATAATTATTTGAGACATTATAAGGCATATCTATCTCCGTCTGCTGCTTGAAATTAAAATAAGACGCAATAGCTGCAAAATTGCTGTAAGTGCAGCAGCAACATAAGTCATGGCAGCAGCCCTTAATACCGACCTTGCTCCTGCATATTCATTTTCCTGCATAATATTTGTTTCTCTTATACACCTTAATGCTCTTGCAGATGCATTAAATTCAACGGGCAAGGTTGCTACCGTAAAAAGAACTGACGCTGCAAAAAATATAATTCCGATATCAAGCATAATATTACCAAAATTAGGCATTACCAATCCAATTATTATAAATATCCAGCTTAATTTTGAGCCAATATTGGCAACAGGTAAAATTGCAGATCTGATTTTATTAGGCAAATAGTTTTGTGCGTGCTGAACAGCGTGTCCTGCCTCGTGAGCGGCAATTCCTACCGCTGCAACAGTTGTAGAGTCGTAAACACCTTCCGAAAGCCTTATAACATTACTTCTGGGATCAAAATGGTCGGTAAGTTTTCCTTTAACACGCTCAATTCTTACATTTGTAACACCGTTGCTCATTAAAACATGCTGTGCAGCCTGAACACCTGTCATATTACGGCTGTTTGGTATTTTTGAATATTTTGAGTACGCTGACTGCACTTTTATCTGACATATTAAGCTGATAATAACACAAGGCAGCATAAACACTAAATATGACCAATTATAATAATATAAATAACTGAACATATATTTTATCTCCTTTGATATATCTTTTAATTTAACTCATTTTCCTTTAACACTTGTTATTAATTTAAGTAAATTTATCTCCAATACTAACTTTGTTGCCGGCAAGATACGCTTTTGAATCCATAACCTTTTTACCTTCAGGCTGGAGCTCCAAAATCTCTATTGAATTTTCTTTGCAGGCAACCGTAAGCGGATTTAACGAAACAACTTCCCCTTCTTTACCGCTTAAAGAAGAAATTCTTGTTTTATGAATTTTCAGATTTTTACCGTTTATAACCGCTGTTGCAACAGGCCATGGCTTTAATCCTCTCACTTGATTATGAACATCATCTGCTGATCTTGAAAAATCAATCGGACACATTGTTTTATCTATCATTTTTGCATAAGTGGCTTTACTGTCATCCTGTTTTTGCGGTTTGATTTTTCCAATTTCTACGGCCTTTAGGGTATCAACAAGTAACTCTGCACCTGCGAAAGAAAGTCTGTCAAAAAGTTCTCCTGATGTTTCGTCTTCTGTTATTTTTGTTTTATACACAAAAAGTATATCGCCTGTATCAAGTCCCTCTGCCATTTGCATTGTGGTGACGCCTGTCTCCTTTTCACCCTCCAATACTGCACGCTGTATAGGTGCGGCACCTCTGTATTTGGGGAGAAGCGAACCATGAACATTAATACAGCCGTATTTAGGATAATCTAAAATTTCTTTAGGAAGTATTTTTCCGTAAGCCGCAACTACTATTACATCGGGATTATATGATTTTATAATTTCTAACGCTTCTCCATCCTTTAATGTATTCGGCTGATATACTTTTATGTTGTTTTCTAACGCACAAACCTTTACTTTTGGCGGAGTTAATATCATTTTCCTTCCTTTGGGCTTGTCCGGCTGTGTAAAAACCGCCTGAACAGTATGAGAAGATGCTATAAGTTTTTTTAATGACGGAACTGCAAAATCCGGTGTCCCCATGAATATTATATTCAAATTAATCACTCTTTATGGTATTATATTTAAATTTACTTAATTTTCTAAATTTTTTTATTTCTTAGCTTATTTACTGGATTCAAGTTCTTCAATTTCTTCAGGACTTACCATTCTTATAGCAATCTGCTTATAAAGAATGCCCTCAAGATGGTCAAGTTCATGACAAAACGCTTTTGCAAGCAGACCTTCTCCGCTTACTGTAAACTCCTTGCCGTACCTATCCTGTGCCTTAACGGTTACATTCATCGGGCGTTTGGTTATTCCCCATTCGCCCGGACATGACAGACAACCTTCTAACCCTTCCTGCTCTCCTGACTTCTCTATAATCACAGGATTAACAAGCTCTATCGGACCTTCTCCCACATCTACAACTACTATTCTTCTTAAAATGCCAATTTGAGGCGCCGCAAGCCCTACGCCCTCAGCAAGGGCAAGAGTTTCTTTCATATCATCTAAGATCATCGATAACCGGTTGTCAAATTTTACAACCTCTCTGCACTTTTTTGTAAGTACATCATCGCCCTCTTTTACAATTTGTCTGATAGCCATAATTTCCTCCATATACACTTTATAAGTATTAAAATCGATTATTAAAATGACAATGTATTCATATCTGCGTAATAGGTTACATCTTTATATTCTCTCTTTTTTTCAAATTTAACAAGTACAGTATTTAACATATTTCTGAAAGTTGAATTATTTCTGCACTTAATTATTAATTTATATCTGTATTTATTACTTACCCTTAATATATTTGCCGGCGAAGGACCTAAAATCCTTAACGGAATATTGTTATAATCATTTCTTGCAACACTTATAAGAAAATCAAGAAATGCTTTTGAGGCTTTAAATGTTTTTTCCTGATTATTTCCTACAAAACCTATCATACAAATATCTGCAAAGGGCGGATAAAGCATAGCCTTTCTTATAGCAATTTCTCCCTTGTAGAATTTTTTATAGTCCTGTTTTGATGCCATTGAGATAATGTTATTTTCAGGAGTATATGTTTGAATTACAGCAAGACCTTTATCCTTACCTCGGCCGCATCTGCCAACTACCTGCGTCAGAAGAGAAAATGTCCTCTCGTAACTTCTGTAATCATCTGCATAAAGCATTTGGTCTGCATTTAACACTCCAACCAGAGTAACATTAGGAAAATCAAGTCCTTTTGCTACCATTTGTGTTCCTATTAAAATATCATAATCTCCTTTTGCAAACGCAGACAGCTTTCTTTGATGCGAAAACTTTTTCATAGTTGCATCTGTATCAAGACGCAGAATTTTTGCATTAGGTAAAATTCTTTCAAGTTCTTCCTCTGCTTTTTGGGTTCCTGCTCCCAACATTTTAAGTCCTTTGCCATGACAACTTGGACATTCATCTGTAAAAGGTAATGAATATCCGCAATAATGACACATAAGCCGGTTATTGGCGCTATGATATGTCATTGTTATTGAACAGTTAGGACAGCTTACTGCCTCCTGACAGTGAGTACAGGATACATACACATTATGTCCTCTACGGTTTAAAAGCAAAATTGATTGTTTATTGTTTTCTAAATTATATTTAAGATTTTTTAAAAGCACTGAAGAAAATCCTGTAATATTTCCCTCTTGTGTTTCTAAATTCATATCAGCAATTATTACTTTTGGAAGTACTGCACCGCCGAAACGATTATTTAATACCGAAAGACTGTATCTTCCGTTTAGTGCATTATAAAAGCTTTCTACACTCGGAGTTGCAGAGCTTAAAAGCAATAATGCGTTATGCTTTGTTATACGAAACTTTGCAACCTCTCTGGCGTGATATCTTGGCGTCGACTCTGATTTATAAGTACTTTCCTGCTCTTCATCCATTATAATAAGTCCGATATTCTCGAATGGTGCAAAAACTGCGCTTCTTGTACCTATTGCAATTTTAGCATCACCGTTTTTAACACGCTTATATTCGTCAAGACGTTCTCCAAAAGATAATCCGCTATGAAATACAGCTACTTTTTTGCCGAATCTTCCTGAAAAAATATTTATAAATTGCGGTGTAAGAGAAATTTCAGGTACCATTATAATTATGCCTTTATCTTCTTCCAATACCTTTTCAATCAGCTTTAAAAAAATCGATGTTTTACCTGAACCTGTTACTCCGAAAAGTAATGACACAGCAGGCTTATTCTCTTTAAATTTTTCGTATATTTCTTTAAAAGCAATATTTTGTTCTTCCGTAAGCGTTAAGGTCTGAAAAGTCTGTGGTATCTCTGCTTTTGGTGTTCTGAAAACTTCTTCTTCATAATAAAAAACATAGTTCTTTTTTACCAAAGTATCAATTACAGATGTTGTGATTCCGGTATAATAGCATATTTCTTTTACCGATACGCTTCCTGCAGTTTGCAGTACATCTATTACCGTCTGCTGTTTCGGTGTTAATTTTACACTTGAAAAATCAACATCTTCATTTAGTTCCGCCATCTTCATAGCGGCATCTCCTACTTTTCTAAATGCCTGTTCGCTTTTTCTGATTACTCCTTTTAAAACAAGATTTTTAAGCAGATCTTCATCTGCAAAATCAAACAGTTCATATATTTTATCTTCTTTTATCTGCTGTTTTGATTTTATCAGATAATCATACAACTGCCGTTCATAAATAGTAAGCGGAACATTACAATTTTTTACGGCTGAATAAAAATTTTTGATTTTATAGTTTATTCCCGCCGGAAGCATTGTTTTAACTGCCTCATAAAAGGTACAAAAATAATGTTTTCTAATAAAATCAGCAGTTTCAAGCATTTCCTTTGTTACAACAGGAGATTCATCGAGAAGTTTTGATATTTCTTTTAAATTATCTTTATTTTCTTCTTTTATATATACAACTATTCCCTGTCGATTTTTTCCTGCTCTGCCAAACGGCACAAGCACACGGCAGCCCGGTTGTATATTTTTATCCGCTAAAGTTTCGGGAACTTTATAATCAAAAATTTTATCAAAGGAAGTTGCAGCCTTTTCCACTGCAATTCCGGCAACAAAATTTTTATTATTCGTCATCTTCTAAAGTTAAAATACTATACTTATGCTGTTTAAATTCGTTTATAGCTGTAAGAACAGGTTTTTCATCAGATATTATGCCTTCATCCTCCTGCTGCTGGGTAATTTCCCTTGCCCGCTTTGCTACTGCAATTACCAAAGCATAACGGCTTTTTTTTCCGTTGAACATTTCATCTACATTAATTGTATGCATATTTAGCACTCCTTATAATATTAAAATTAATAATTCTTATATATCAGTTGTTTCTGCCCATGCAAAAACGACAAATGTTTATTTATTATTAAATTTTTCTATGCCTTTTAAAGACTAAAGCAAAAGTTTTAATTTTCATATTAAATTTTATATCTTTATATTTTATAAATGTATTATTTTTATTATCTCTTCTGCAGCCTTTTCAACATCATCGTTTACAACTACAAAATTATATTTATTGGCATATTCCATTTCTGTTTTTGCTGTTTCTAACCTCTGAACAATGGTATCTTCATCTTCTGTTCCTCTTCCTCTTAATCGTCTTTCAAGTTCCTCGTTTGAAGGAGGCATTATGAAAATACTTGTACAATCAGGATTTTTTTTCATAATTTGAAGTCCGCCCTGAACTTCAATTTCAAGCATTACATTTATTCCCTCATTAAGCATTTTTTCAACCGGCTTTTTGGGGGTACCGTAATAATTTTTACAGTACTGGGCATATTCGAGAAATTCGTTTTTAGCTATCATTTCTTCAAATTCTTTTTTTGTTACAAAGTAATATGTTACTCCTTCAACATCTTCAGGTCTGGGTTGTCTGGTTGTTGCGGAAACAGAAAGTCTTACAGTTGGGTCTTTTTGCAGGATTTGTTTCATTATTGTTCCCTTTCCTACACCTGATGCCCCTGTATAAACAATGAGTTTTCCTTTATTGCTCATTTTTTTCCTCCTGCTCTTCTGCTCTGTTGCCTATGGTTTCAGGCGAAATTGCCGATAGTACAACATGGTCACTGTCTGTTATAATAACCGCCTTACATCTTCTTCCGCAGGTTGCATCTATAAGCATACTGCTTGTCTTTGCATCCTGAACCATACGCTTTATGGGCGCCGAATCAGGAGAAACAACCGCTATGATTCTGCTGTATGAAACAAGGTTTCCAAAACCTATATTTATTAACTTCATTTAATCACCTCATTCAATATTTTGTATCTGCTCTCTTATTTTTTCTATTTCAGACTTTATATCAACTACCAAATGGGCAATTTCAGCATCCTGTACTTTCGAACCTATTGTGTTTGCTTCTCTGTTCATTTCCTGAATTATGAAATCGACCTTTCTGCCTACTGCCTCGTCTGAATTCATAAATTTTGTAAGCTGTGCAAAATGACTTCTCAATCGTACAGTTTCTTCTGCAACCGCTACCTTATCTGCAAAAATTGCAACTTCAGTTAATATTCTCTGCTCGTCGATATTCTTATCAGACAATGTTTCTTCTATTTTCGATTTTAAACGGTTTTCATATTCCAACACGGTTTGCGGTGATCTTTCTTCAATTTTTGAAACAATATTAAGTACCGTTTCTGCCCTGTTTAAAATATCAGCTTTTAGTTTTTCACCCTCTGCCTCCCTCATTGATATAAACGAAGTAAGGGCAACATCAACTGCCTGTAAAACATCATTTAATACCTGTTCTTCATTTTCGGGAGCCTTTGTCACTGTTAAAACATCAGGATATCTTGCAACAGCTGATACAGTTATATCATTTTCCAGTTTATATTCAGTTTCAATTTCTTTAAATGCATCTAAATATGCCTTTGCAAGCTGATGATTAACCGTTACTTCTGCCGGTGTTTCATCACTTGTAGAAAGTGATACAAACATATCAATCTTTCCTCTTGAAACCTTTTGAGATACATAAGATTTCAGTTTTTCTTCAAGAAAACTGTAACCCCGTGTAGTTCTGCAGCTAAACTCGAAATAACGGTGGTTTACGCTTTTTATTTCAACAGTAATGTCCCGTCCGTTTACCGTTGCCTCGGCTCTTCCGAAGCCTGTCATAGATTTAAGCATGCTACATTCTCTTTTCTATATGTAAATTATTCTGCAAAACACTTATTTTGTTTCCATTTTATTGTAGCATTTACAAAGATGTTTGGCAATAGATTTGTAACAAAACTGTAACCGTTTTTCGTGTTTACATCGTATATTCTCTTATGATATAATTTTTCTGTTCAATAATATGTTTAAGAAAGAATGTGAATTTATGTCCGGACATAATAAATGGAGTACTATTAAACAGAAAAAAGGTAAAAACGACGCTGCTCGTGCTAAAATATTTACTAAAATAGGCAGAGAACTGGCAGTTGCTGTTCGTGACGGAGGCAGTGCCGATCCAAATGTAAACTCTAAATTGAGAGACTGTATTGCTAAAGCTAAAGCTAACAATGTTCCTAACGATAACATTGAAAGAATTATAAAAAAAGCTGCCGGTGATTCCAATACTGCCAACTATGAATCTGTTACTTATGAGGGATACGGTCCCAGCGGCGTTGCAGTAATAGTTGAAGCTCTTACCGACAACAGAAACAGAACTGCCGGTGAAGTAAGACATTATTTTGACAAGTTCGGTGGAAATATGGGAACACCCGGTTGCGTAGGATTTATGTTTCAGAAGAAAGGCGTTTTAGTTATTGAGCGTGAAGACCTTGACAAAACCGAGGATAAAGTTATGGAAGACGCTCTTGAATTCGGTGCATCTGACTTTGAAGCTGACGACGATATCTTCACTATCTACACCGAGCCGGAAGACTTTAGCGGTGTAAGGCAAGACCTTGAGAATGCAGGATATACTTTTGTTTCTGCTGAAGTTGAGATGGTTCCTGATACTTATACGGCTATTGAAGACGAAAAAGTGCGTGAAAATATGCAAAAAATGCTTGATATGTTTGAAGATAACGACGATATTCAAAACGTTTGGCACAACTGGGAGATGCCGGAAGAATAGTCAAATTAAAGGCAACGGAAAATTCTGTTGCCTTTTTAATTTCGGGGTGATAAAAATTAGGAATGTTAAAATATGGACGGTCTCGTTATCAGCTGTTGCAATAATTATATCAATAATTACCGGTACTATTTACAGTTCTGCCTTATACAGAATTAAATTCAGCAATACAAATAATATTAATACATTAAAATTTGTTAATGCCGATAATCAACTTATGGTTACTGGAATAAGCAATAATAATTTTATTTATAATAATGTTTCTGACAATAATATGCAGTATTCCTTTAATATCGAAAAAAATATTGAACTCTATGCATTAAGCGAAAAAGGATTTTGTGCGGCTTATTTGGAACATAAAGAAAATAATTTATATTTTTATGATTTTTTAATCAAAAGTTTTGACGGTAAATACAATGGCAAAATAAATTTAAGTTTTCAGTGCAAACTTAACCAGTTTAATTTTGCAATCGATAATGATTTTAACATTTATACCACTTATTATCCTGATGCTGACAGTATATTTAAATTTTCAAAAAACGGAAAACTTTTGTCAAAAATAAGCACTGTGTACACTACTGAACAGCTTATGTTTTTCAACAAAAAAATTTACTGTATTTGTGACAGTAGAATGTACTGTATTGAAAACAATACTTTAAAAAGTATTAATTCAAGCGATGATCTTATAATGCCCTGTACTTATACCGGTAATAATACTGTATGCGATTATCAGGGAAAATTATTTGAACTTCAAAATAACAGCTTGAATTTAATTGCAGATTTTAATGCCGATAATATAAATTGTATTAAAACAAACAATTATTATTTATATTCTTATCAAAATTCAATTTACGGTAACAGTATTACGAATCCATCCGTTACTGTATATTACAGTTTCGATATAAATATAAGTTGTATTTATTATTATAATTCCTATATTTATGTAGGCGGTTACAGCGGCAATCAGTTCTATGTTTATAAAATCACAGACAAAGAACTTAACACAAACGGAGCTTCACAAAATTCAGACGGAAATTCCGGTTCCAATAATGGAGGTTCATCAAAAAATAATGACACAAACAATAGTGATAATAGTCCGCTGAAATATTCAAGCAACACTTATAAATTTAAGGACGGAAATGTTATTTACAACATTGATAACAAAACATCTGTTACAGAATTCAAGAAGAATATTAACTGCAACGGTACAATTACGTTGTATGACAAAAGCGGTAATATAAAAACAAGCGGAAATATCGGAACCGGAATGACAGTAATATTTTCAAAAGGAAATGAAAAAGTACAATTTAAAATTGCTGTAAACGGTGACTTAACTGGTGAAGGAAATGTTAATTCCCTTGATTTAAATAAAATGTTCAATTATCTGCTTAACCAAATATCTTTAACTGATGTTGAAACTGTTGCCTGTGATTTAAATCAAGATAACAAAATCACAAACAAAGACCTTGTTTTGCTAAAAAGACTCACCAACTGACAGACTGAGATCACTTAAATTTCTAATTATAACTAAAAATATAACAAAAAATATATTAAAAAAGCAAGTCAACAGACTTGCTTTTTTAATGTAACAGTAATATTTTCTTTTCCCACATCTTCAGCAAGAGCAGACGGATCTTCTATGACTCCAAGCCTTGTATAATTATATGATGTGGAAAAATCTTTATAGAATAGTACAAGACAATCTGAACCATAAAGCATAAGCTCTCCTGACTTAATATTTTTAACAACTTCTTCATTTGTCGGAAAATCATTTTCAAAGTAGTAATACTTTTCATTTCCGTTTAATTCCTGCATTTCTATTGTTATAGGAAGTCTGTCTATTAACTCTTTTGCTGATGCATTATCATACATTTTTACTGTATATGATTTTTCTCCCAAAGTAATTTGAATATCTGTAATTTCCACATTTTCATTCTTTGATGTTATGGTTTTTTGAGAATTTTCAGTTTGTTTTGATTTGGTAATTTGTTGTGCAGTATCATTTTCCGAATTAATTGTATCAATAGAATTACAGGAAGATAAATTACATAACATAAAAATAGAAATTAGCAAAACTATTATTTTTATACTGTTTTTCATACTTTATCTCTCTGCTTTTTTTATTAATTTTGAAGGAACGCCGCCTACTACTGCATTATTTGGTACATCATGGGTAACTACTGCTCCTGCTGCTACAATGGCACCGTCTCCCACTGTTATGCCCGGCAAAATTACAGCATTGGCACCAATCCAAACATTTTTACCAATGTGAATAGGCTTTGGTGTCATGCTATGACGTGTAATGGGAGATACATCGTGATTGAGAGTTGCAAGCACTACATTATGACCAATTAGTGCACCGTCATCAATATAAATACCGCCTTGATCCTGAAACTTACATCCCATATTTATAAAAACTTTTTTACCCACTGTTATATTTTTTCCGCAGTCTGTATAAAACGGCGGAAAAAGTCCAAAAGTTTCATCTACCGGCTTTCCTATGATTTTTTCAAAAATTTTTCGTATTTCCTCCGGTGTATGATAACTACTGTTTAATTCTGATGTTAAACGCAGCGCTTCTTGGGAAATTTTGTGCATATATAAATGCACTTCTGAACCTGCTTCAATGTGTTCGCCTGAATTTAAAATGTCTAAATACTGTTCTAAATTCATATAGTTCACCTTATCTGTATGATTTGTCAAAAATGTCTGCACAATCTTCGTCTGTCATCTCGCAGGGATTTGCAAGAAACAGTCCGCCCTGCATAGAGCGTGCGCCTTTTGCAAGAGTCATAGATTCATCAGGCTTAAATCCGTAGTCGCTCATCTTTAAATCTGCAACACCGCAGTCTTCCTGTAACTTTACAAGTGCTGTGATGAAGTCTTCCGGTTTATCGGCATCATTGATTCCCATTACTTTTGCCATTTTTATAAACTGCTCGTCACAAGCGTGTTTCTCTATGAAAAATTCTGCAAATGCTTTTGAAATCATAATAAGACCTGCACCATGGGGTAAGTTATGATGATATGCACTCATAGAATGTTCCATACTATGTTGTGCTGTTGTACTTGTAAGCTGCATTGTTATTCCAGCCATTGTACTTCCATAAGCAATATGCTCTCTCGCTTCAATATCATTTCCGTTCTTTACCGCTCTAGGCAAATATTTTGTAATGTTTTCTATTGCTGAGAGCGCAATAGCTTCACTTAAAATATTTACTCCGTTTGACATCATTACCTCTGTATTATGGAACAATGCATCAAAACCTTGATATGCAGTATATTTTGCAGGTACAGTCGTCATCAATTCGGGGTCTACAATTGCAAGTACGGGATTAAGTTCAACCGCTCCAAAACCTATTTTTTCATTGGTTTCAAGGTTAGATATAACTCCCCAGCAGTTTATCTCCGAACCTGTACCTGCTGTTGTTGTAATTGTAACAATAGGAAGTCCTTTATTAACCAGTGGTTTGCCTTTTCCTGTACCGCCGTAAACATAATCCCACAAATCTCCGGGATTGGTTGCCATGGCTGAAATTGCAACCGAAGAATCCAAAACTGCTCCTCCGCCCAGCGCAACTATAAAATCACAATTATTTTTCTTTGCATAATCAGCCCCTTCCATAATTACTTCTCTTATAGGGTTTTCCATAATTTTATCAAAGAGAACATATTCAACTCCTGCTTTTTTAAGCTGATTTTCTGTGCGTTCAAGATAACCGTTTACTTTTACGGATTTTCCGTTTGATGTTAAAAGTAATGCCTTTTTACCCGGCATAGTCTGATTTCCAAGTTCGTTAAGTTTACCGCTGCCGAAAATAATTCTTGTGGGATTAAAAAAATCAAAGTTCATCATAATAAAAATCTCCTTGTATTTTTTTTACTATTATAATATCCCTATATTTTTAAAATAGCAAATATTTATAAATTATTATTTACCATAGTTGACAGGAATACTTAAAACAAATATAATATCTTTGTATTAAACTATTAGGAGTGTCAACATGGAACTTCGTGTTTTAAGATACTATCTTGCTGTTGCAAGAAAAGAAAATATTACTGCGGCAGCAAACGAACTTCATATTACACAGCCTACTCTCTCTAAACAATTAATGGATTTAGAAAATGAACTCGGTAAAAAATTATTTATCAGAGGTAAAAGAAAAATCACCCTTACTGATGAAGGCCTGTTTTTAAAAAAACGTGCAGAAGAAATTGTTGATTTAGCAGATAAGACCGAAAATGATTTTCATTCAGATGATAAAGATGTGATCGGCGATGTATATATAGGTGCTGGAGAAACGGATTCTATGAGATATATTGCAAAAACAATCAAAGATTTGAGACAAAACTATCCAAATATAAGATTTCATTTGTACAGCGGTAATGCCGAAGATATTATGGAAAAGCTTGATAAAGGACTCATTGATTTTGGATTATTTGTAGGCTCTGCGGATTTTAAAAAATATGATTATTTGAAGTTACCCACAACTGATAAATGGGGATTATTAATAAGAAAAGATAATTCATTAGCAAATCAAAAAAACATTAACCCAAAAAATCTTATAGGACTTCCTATAATGTGTTCAAAGCAGGTACTTATTCAAAATGAACTTTCAGGATACTTAGGGTATTCCATTGAAAAATTGAACATAATCGGTACTTATAATTTGATTTATAATGCTTCTATAATGGTAGAGGAAGGTATCGGATGTGCTATATCCATTGACAGACTAATTAATACTTCAGGAAACAGCAATTTATGCTTTCTACCCTTCGAACCTAAAATTAGTGCAGAACTTATTGTGGCATGGAAAAAGTATCAAATATTTTCAAAAGCTTCTGAAAAATTTTTGGAAACACTTCAAAAAAAATTAATTAATGATGATTAATATAATTTATATTAACATAACTTAAATTTTAAAATTATTTAAAACAAAAACACCTGTTGAAATCCATTTTTAAAAACGGTTCTCAAACGGCATACAGAGCTAAAACTTCCGTGTCGAAATGTTCTGTTTTTGGCCCTAATAAAAAACAAGGGATGTGTGCCGACCGCCGAGCCGCAGAGAAAAAGATCCGCCGAAACTTCCGGATTACAACGGAAAGGCGGAGCGGATATTCCAAATCGCCGTTCATGACATTGATTTGGAAATTTTCAGAGAGTACGACCTGAGCTACGAAACTTATCTGCCGGAGTCCGAACGGCTTGCGGAATTTATCCTTTCCGCAAAGAGGGATGGGCTGGACATTCTTTTCCAATGCGAGTACGGGCAGAGTCGGAGCACCGCCTGTGCGGCGGCAATTTTGGAGTTTTTAAAAGAACGGACATTTCGGTTTTTGCGGACTACCGGTACTATCCCAAGCAACTGATTTATAACAAAATATAAGATGCTCTGACGACTATCTGCAAAGATCAGGAGGAAGAAAATAATGGTGTGCAATGATACAGAAAAAAGCAACTGTTTAATAATTATTCAAAAGCTCAATCAAGAACAGAAAAAATTTTCAAAAGAGGAATTCTTGAAGTATATATATGATGAGCAAAATCGGGAGGAACAATACCTTATTGCTTACACTGGGGACTCTGTTTTAGCCTTGTCAAAAGAACGAATCCCATACAACGTCAAAGATCCATGGATAAATACCTTCCGCAAGAATTTGTCTGAGCAACTGAAAAAATTGTGTTCAGACGAAGGACAAATGCTAAAAGCATACTACTGTCAAACGGAAGACTACGGCAAGAAGGCATGGTACAAAAAAACATTTGATTTAGACAACATTCTTTTTTATAACTTAAAAAAGCCATCCGCCTTTTCCGGCATCGCCGATAAACACATTTATGCGAAATGCAGTAAAGAAAACGATATAGACAACACGATAAAAACAATTTTAAATCTACCGGAAGAAGAGATAAAAAATTTTCCGTGCAGATATGTTTATCGGGTAGAACCGTCTTCAAAACCGGAACAGTCGTGGCCTGTGCCTGCGGTACGCTGGGAAAAGATTTCTATTGACAAGAATCCCGGCGCTGATAGGAAACCGTTTGATTATTGGAAAATTTTAAAAACGAATGAAAAAGAAATAAACAAGTGCAAAGATTCGCCCGAATGCATAGATGGCGATTTTGGTGTAAAAATTACTCTCTGTGTCCCGAAGGGAAAAAAACTGAATCTTGCGGCGGCAGTGAAGCCCATGCTTGACGGCGTGATTTGCGCTTTCCACGGTCTAAAGGGAAAAGCATACTCTGATGATATGCATCTAGCTTTCAAAAGATTGGATGTAGAGATTGGAAGCAACGACAAAAAAATGAATATTTTGGGGTGTAGAAAATTTATATACACGTTTGGGAAAAAGGGAGTTAAGTGGAATCCGGCAGACGACCGCTGCAAAGCCTTTGAAATTGAAGCGATACAAAGTAAAGGCACAAAATTCTCCTTTTCCGGTGGCATCTATCCGTTGGATTAATCAAAGAATCATTCTAAGATTTAGCGAATAAAATATGCAAACAGCCCTTGCGGAATTTTAAAACTTCTGTGAGGGTTGTTTTTGCAATCTAAAACTTTTTGTCACCGGTTGCGAAGGCAAAAGTGTCCTTTTTTTGTCGCATTGTCTCTGATACAATTAAGACATCATAAAAACGTGAGGATCAACTATGCTGTTTTACAAAATTGAAGAGCAAACCGACGAATAATAAGCTTTTGACGAAAACATATGCATAAAGCAGAAAAATCAGTGCAAAACCGAGTCAGTGCTTGACATTTGCAGGAATGTTCACGACATCTCCGTGGTGAAATTCCTGCTCCTCTTTTCCTTTCTCCTGATACCAGCCGTGAACAGCGCTGCTATGGTGACCATACTTCTGTTTCTGGGTGAGAATTTATCTTCCCGCGACCATACCTCTCCGAACAATACATCGTCATTCAGTTCCGCAAATTTGGGTGTGAGAGTGCCGAGCCTGTCCCGTCCCGCCGTTTGTTTCTTTGCCATATCCATGCCTCCTTATTTACATTCATTGAGAACCGCCAGCAGTTCGTCCTTCGTGAATTTCTTGCAGCAGCCAACCGTGAGAACGGTGCTGTCTGCGATTGCCGCATAGTCCGTATCGGCCGGAATGCCCATTTCCGTGAATGTCATCGGCAGGCCAATCTCTTTAATGAACGATGCCAGCGCATCTAGAAAAGCGTTCGCCAGCTCTGCTTCTGTCTTTCCTGCAGGATCGATGTCCCAGACGCTCACGGCGAGGCGGGCCAACTGCGGTGCGGTTTCGGGAAGCATATAACGGTAGAGGACGGGATGAATCACCGCCAGCCCCTGCCCGTGGTTGCAGTCTGTGTACGCACCGAGTTGGTGTTCCAGCATATGCGCCTGGAAATCCGTGACCTTGCCGATTTTGAGTATCCCGTTTTCACCCATAGCCGCCGCCCATACCAGCTCGCTTCTCGCCTTTCTATCCTGCCGGTTTTTCAGCGTTGCCCGAAGGTTGCGGATGATGCTGCGCTGGCATGCCTCGTTGATCTCGTCAGAGATATTCGTTTCTCTCGGCGCACCCATATAGGTTTCCATGCAGTGGGAAAGCGCATCAAAAGCGCCGGAAATGACCTGGTTCATGGGCATGGTCATGGTATAGGCCGGATCGAGGATGGCAAAATCGTAAAACGCACCCCACAGCGGGCCTTTGACCTTCTTTTCCTCATTCGTGATGACCGCACCGTTATTCATTTCCGCGCCCGTTCCGAAAGCCGTCACCACTGCTCCCATAGGGATCAAGTCCACGGGTCCGCCGTGCTTCACGGTTTCCAGTTCCCACAGATCGGTATCCGTCCTTGCCTGCGCCGAAACGACCTTGCAACAGTCGATGACACTGCCGCCGCCCACGGCTAAAATGAAATTAATCTCATTCTCGCGGGCAAGACGAGCGCCCTCTTGCACTTTGGCGTAGGTGGGGTTTGACATAATGCCGGAAAATTCTGTGACATTCTTTCCTGCAGCGGTGAGAAGTCCTATCAGTTCGTCGTAAACGCCGTTCTTTTTGACGGACCCGCCGCCGTAGGCCAACATGACGTTTTTGCCGACCTTTAAAAGCTCTGCGGGCAAATTCTTTTCTGCCGCTTTTTCTCCAAAATAAACCGTTACGGGATAACGGTAGGTAAAACTGTTCATAATAGCCTCCTTTATCCGGCAAAACGCCCGTGGAGCGTCCGGACAAAGTTCGGATCGAAATGGTTGACGATCTCGCTGTGGCCGAGGTCAAGAGCCGAAATGCGGGCCATTTCCTCGTCAGTGAGACTGAAATTCCAGATATCGAAATTCTGCTCCATACGGTTTCTGTGGGTGGATTTCGGAATCACGACAACGCCCCGCTGCACGTTCCACCGCAAAGCGACTTGGGCGGGTGATTTGCCGTACTTTTTGCCGATCTGGGTCAGTACCGGGTTGGTGAAAATTCCGTTGCGCCCTTCAGCAAACGGACCCCACGCTTCCGGCTGTACTTCGTATTCTTTCATAAGGGAAAGCGCATCCGGCTGCTGGAAGAAAGGATGCAGTTCCACCTGATTCACCATGGGCAGAACTTCCACCGTCTCGCAGAAATCCGCAAGCACATGAGGATAGAAATTACATACGCCGATGGCGCGGATTCGACCCTCCTTATAGAATTCCTCTAAGGCTTTCCACGCGCCGTAGTAATCGCCCATAGGCTGATGAAGAAGATACAGGTCAAGGTATTCCAGCCCCAGCTTTTGTAAGGAGCTTTCAAACGCTTTTTTCGCGCCTTCGAAGCTTGCATCAGATACCCACAGTTTTGTGGTGATAAACAGGTCATCCCGGCAGGCTCCGCTCTTGCCCAGAGCCGCACCGACCGCTTCCTCGTTTCCGTAGGACGCTGCCGTGTCGATCAGCCTATACCCCACACTGATGGCGTCCAAAACTGCCTGCTCACACTCACGCGGATCGCGCACCTGAAAGACGCCGAAACCCTCCATGGGCATTTTTACACCATTGTTCAATATCGTGTATTCCATGATAAACTCCCTCCTGTTGGTTCTGTGGTCAGATCAAAGGTCAGGCTGCAGCTCCATATTTGCGTAGGCGGCCAGCATTTCCGGCGTTGCCGTGTAATACCGCTTATTTTTGTTGACCTTTGCGATTTCCGCCATATCTTCATCGGAAAGGACAAAGTCAAAGATATTAAAATTATCACGGATGTGATCGGGATTCTTGGAGCCGGGGATCACCACATTGCCGCTCTGAATGTGCCAGCGCAGAATGATCTGGGCGTTCGTCTTTCCGTACTTTTTCGCAAGTTCTGTAAAGACCGGTTCTTCCCGTAGGCTCTTGTCGCCATGGCCCAGCGGATACCATGCCATAAGGCCCATGCCCGTCTCAGCCAGAATCTTTTTCAGCTCGGTCTGCGGGTAGTACGGATGCGCCTCCACCTGAACGACCTGGGGTTTCAGTTCCATAGTGTCGATGGCTTCCCGAAGGAGTTCATCGGGAAAATTAGAAAGCCCGATGGCTTTCACCTTGTCGGTTTTGACCGCCTTTTCGATGTTCCGATAGCCTTCGCGCCAGTTGGCGGTGGGCTGGTGCAGGAACAGCAAGTCGATGTAGTCTGTGCCGAGCCGTGAGAGGGTTTCGTCTACCGCCGTTTCCTTTTCATAGACCGTAGGCCAGAGCTTAGTGACAAGGAAAATTTCTTCTCTCGGCACGCCGCTTTTCTTGATACCGCGGCCTGTGCCGCTCTCGTTCATGTATCCGTTGGCCGTATCTATCATGCGTACGCCGTTTTTCAGTGCGCTTTCCACAGACGCCTCCGCTTCGGCAGGGGACATCATAAACACACCGATCCCGGCCATAGGCATTTTGATTCCGTTATTGAGTGTAATGTATTCCATGTTCAATACCTCCTATGGGGTTTGTTTGTAATTATATTTTAGACTGATTTGCCGGATAACAGAAGTCTCGGTTGGTTCAGTAGTTCTTACCTCAAGTTAGAACTCATAAAAATAACCGTCCACAAACCGGAAGTGTGGACGGGTACAGGATTCTGAATCTCGTTTAATAAGGGGCTTGCCCCGTCATTCAACTTAGCAATTTGCGACAACAGCCGCATTTATAATCAACGACAGTAACAAAACTGATTCCAAATCTGTCCCACGCCGGTAATACGGTGTGGGACAGATTGCTTAAATTATTTCAGCTTTGCACCGTCTTTGAAAGCGTTTCCTACCTTCTCACCAAAGCGGATATAAGCAGCAGTCGCAGGATCAAAGATGATGGCATCCAGCTTTTTGTGGTCCACATTGCCGTCCGTCAGGATGCTTTCGTCGGCGCTGACATTGACAATCTCACCGATCACATTGCCGTCCTCGTTGCATTTCAGAAATTTACATTCCAGCGTCAAAGGAAGTTCGTTGATTATCGGGGCGTTTACAAATTCGCTTTTCAACGTCGTGAAGCCTGCTTTTTCCATTTTGTTTGGCTCTTGCTTTGCAGATACGATTCCCACATAGTCGCAGGGTACGACGGTAGAGGCGGTGGCAAAGCTGACGGTAAAAGCGCCGGTCACTTTGATATTGTCCGTGGTTTTGTGGGAGCTTAGGCACAGCATGACCTGATTTGCGTCATATTGACCACCCCAGGCTGCGTTCATCAGGTTCGGCTTCCCGTTTTCGTCATAAGTGCCGATCATCAGCACCGGCTGTGGATAGACCCACGGTTTCACTCCAAAATTCTTTCTCATTCCATTATCCTCCTATTTTTTTAATATGTACCGAAGCCACAGTGTATCATTTTCGATCTGTTCCACCGCTTTCAAGGAAAACGCGACAGGAGCGGCGGGAGAAAATCCGCCTGTTTCAAACAGAGATGCACAGCCGCTGTCGCCGTCCGCTGTGGGCGCTAAAACGATGCTAAGTTCGTCGATCAGCCCCGCCGCAGCGAAAGTTTGATTTGTTACGCCGCCTCCGGCAAGCAGAACCCGGTTGATCCCGAAAAGCGTTTTCAGTTTCCGCAGCAGCACTTCGCACTCGATGGTTTCCTTTCCGTCCAGCGCCATTAACATATGGCATATTACAGTCGATCTATTCATGATTGCCTCCTGTCTATTTTCCGAACAGCCAGCCCATGATGTCCGCATCATAGGCGAACAGCCCGCCGCCTCCATGCTGATTGTTCACGCCTTTATCCCGAAAATAGCTGTCCTCTTTAACATCCAGCACCATCAGTTCCTCGATTTCCGCATCTGTAAGCCCCTGCTTCTCATACAGTCCGCGCAGGGTATCGTAGGCGCGCTTGGTCGGCTCGGAACCGTAATACTCATCGTCCTCGCCTATGGCAAGATACACCGGCGTGCGGCTTTCTGCCAACACCTCCAAATCGCCGTCCCATTGCGAAGAACAATGAAGATACGCGGTAAACATTTCGGGATGCTTTCCCATTACGAGAGACATCGTCTCTCCGCCTCCCGAATAGCCGTTTGCATAGACCTTTTCGGGGTCTATGTTATAGGCGTCAAGGAAGTATTCAAGCAGAGCGATGGTCTGATTTGCGGAGGTTTCTCCCCAATCGGAAAGCTGGGGAGCTACAACGATCATTTTCTCGTTGTACTTCTGCGCTTCAAAGCCAAACGCTTCCGCCTCCAGATTTCGGGCCACGCCCTGAAAATACAATCCCTCATAGCCCGGAAGCGTGAAGAACAGCGCATAGGGACGGCTGCCGTCGTAGCTTTCGGGGATATAGACGTTGTAGTGAATCTCCCCGTCACTTGGGGAGTGATAGATGTTGTCAATCATAAAGCCACGATAGGTTTCGGTTCCGGCGTCAACTTGATAGGAAGTGCCGGAACCGATTATAGTTCCAAGCCCAAGATCCATTCCTTTACTGTGTCCTCACTTGCTCCCGACTGGAACCGCTGACCTTCCAGCCAGTTGCCGGTTCCGGATTCCTCTTTTAGCAGTTCACCGCTCTGCCCGAGACCGGACGATGATGAAGTGCAGAACGGGATCACGGTTTTGCCGGTGAAATCATTGGATTTTACGAATGTGTCAGTCGGCCACGCGGCGATGCCCCACCAAATGGGGTAACCGATGAACACCGTGTCATATTCCTCCCAGTTATCGGGGACTGATTTTTCCAGTTCGACGGTGCGCAGGGATTCATCGTCATGCTCACGGGATACGCGGCTGTCCCGGTTCGTCCAGTCCAAATCATCGGAGGTATAAGGCTTTACCGGAACAAGCTCAAATATATCTGCGCCTATGGCGTTCGCAATATATCCAGCAATCGCCTCAGTGTTGTTTGTAGCGGAGTAGTAAACAACCAACGTCTTTCCCTCGACCGGTTTCGCATTCGGTGTTTCGGAAGAGGCCGTATCAGACGGCTCGCTGGGCTGCTCTGGCTGTGCGGAACTGTTTTCCGGCGATATACTTTCGCCTGTGGAACTACCGGAACTGGGGTTGCTCTCTCCGTTTTGACCGGAACAGGCCGCAAGAGAAAAAATCAGCGTAAGGCTAAATAAAATTGCTAAAATTCGTTTCATAGTAATTCGTCCTTTCCATTTGATGATATTAGTATAAATTCGTTTTCCCGTTTACGGAAGTCTCTATCCGTTCACCAGTTCATACCAGAAGTTATAGCTTCTTCATTTGCTGTTTCCAAAACGCCACAGCGTCGTTTATCCAGCCCTCAGCGACCGTTCCCGTACCCAGCCCGAAGCCGTGTGAAAGTCCCTCATAGGCGTGAAACTCTGTGGGAATGCCCGCGGCGGACATTGCCTCTATTCTTCTTTGCATCGTGCGCCAGTTTGCAATGCCGTCGCTGGTTCCGATGCAGACATAGGTGGGCGGGTCGATTTTCTGCCACTCGCTGTGACCCGTGTATTGCATGACAACGCAGCCCGCCTTCGGCAGATCATCTCCGCCGAAGGCTGCCGTACCGTAAGAACCGACGTCGGCTGCCATTCGTGCGCCCGCCGAACCGCCCCACAGGGAATAGCAGTCGGTGTCTATTTCCAGTTCCGACCCGTGTTCAAAAATAAAGCTGATTGCCCGCGAAAGATCCTCCATCGCCGTGTCCCAGCCGGGACGATAGATCAGCGCAAAGGCGTTGTAGCCCATTTTGGAAAGCTCCAGTGCGTGTGGGAAACTGTCTTGCATCGCACCGACGTATGCAAAACCGCCTCCGGCATTACATACGGCAAACTTTTCGCCGGGATCGCCCTTGAAAAAGAACAGTCCCGTATCCGCCTTGTTGGGGTCAGCCGCTTTTTCCTCATCGGTATAAATATCGTAAAAGATCGTTTCGCCCGCCTGCGCGTGTGATTTCATGTAGTTTGCGATCTCCACAGTTTTATTCGGGTCGATATTCGAATACCACGTCAGGTGAAGGTCTCCCAGCGTCTTTCCGCTCCAATATCCGGTATCCACGGGAAAAATCAGCCGCCCATACTCTCCGAAAGCGGGATCGTTTATCACATCCGAAATGGCGGTGTCGGCTGTAAAGGGCTGGCTTTCCGTCTGCACGTTTTCGGTAGAATCGTCCCGAAAGAACAGCGGGAGTGCGTTGTAGAGATATTCCTGCACGGCATTGAAGTCATGGTTGCCGCCGTTTTTCCGGTAGAATACATAGTGTTCCGGTGTGAAGATCTCCCGTGACAGCATTTCCTCCGCCATACCTATCGACTGGCTCTTTACCGCGTCCTCTGTACCGACTGCGTGATAGATAAAGTACCCGCGCTCATCAAGGTTTTCGTTCCTCACGAGCTGCTCGATAAAGTCCACGTTGTCCTCAAAGCGGAAATCACCATAGGTACCGTAATACCAGCAGGAACCGCTCATCGGTAAAAACCAGCGGATATAATCGTAGTCATAGCAAAACTGGAGCCATGTTGTGACCGAACCGAGGGAGAAGCCGCCGAACGCCCGATGGTCGCGGGAGGCTTTCAAATTTTCCGGGGACGTGGATACGGCGTAGGTGTGGAACCGTCCCTCTACTGCGGGCATCAGGTGCGTTTCAAAATCCTGATGGAAAGTCCGAAATTCTTCAATGGAGCTCGAAAAATCCGTGCTGCTGTTCTTGTTGTAGAAAGTCGCTGACACGATGATAAGCGGCGGGATATCGCCCTTCTCGATCAGGTTGTCAAACATATTTTTCGTTGCCGCAAAATCAAAATATTCTCCCGCTCGCCCGCCCCAACCGTGCATGAGATAGAGAATATTGTACCGCGTTTCGGCATCGTTCTCATCGTAGCCGTAGGGCGTATAAACATAGGCGGTTTTTGTAATGGCGCTGCCGTCCCGCACATAGTCCTCGGATTCATAGTCGAGGCAAACGACGGCGCCTTGTTCGGCTGCCGCCTTAGTGTACTCTGCCGGAACAGCTTCCGTCCAGCCGGTCTGCGGTATTTCCATGTCACTCACTCCTGATTCCTCGTCCCCGGCAGGCGACCTGTTTTCCTCCGGGTCACTGACTGCTTCTGTTATCTGAGACGGTTTCTCTGCCGGCGTTCCAATGTTTACCTGATTTCCATTGCAGGCACAAAGCAGAGTTAGGAACAAGACAAAAATCAGGCATATTACAACTTTTTGTTTCATCTTTATCATCCTTCTTTGTGGGCAATTTGTTTTGCCAATCCACGCTATCATTATAAAAAAATCGAGGCTTCCGAAGAAGTCTCGATTCGTTAATCAGTTCTAACCGCAGGTTATTACCGAGCGTTTTCTTTTGGAGAGGTCAGTACCGTTCCCAGTGCGGAGAGGAACCGGCGGACAACTTCCGTTGGCTGGGGCGAGTATAGAATTCCCACGGGCATGACATGATCCCACTCTACCGGGATCACGCGCATCAGCGGATGCACCATGCTCCAGCTCTTGATGACTACCAGAATATCTTTATTTTCTTCACACTGATTGAAAACGCCCACATCGTACAGATCAAAATTTACGAGGTTGATCTGCGGATGGTGCTCCGTCAAATCGTCCCGCAGGTCGTCCATGTGACGACACCACCCGCGATGGATCATCATCAGGTCTTTTCCGTACAAATCCTGTACCGTCAGTTTCTTCTTCGATGCCAGCGGGTGATAGATGGACACCGCACAGCAAAGCGGCTCATTTTCGATCACCAGCCCTTGACAGTTTCGTTGGCTCATGAGAAGCTCGTCTACAAATCCGGTAACGATGTCAATGTTCTGCCCTAAGTTTTTCAGAATTTCTCTTGCATTGTCCGAAGTGTTTTCAAATGGAACCAGCTTGAAACTCACATCGGCACAATGTTCGTGGATTTTCGGCCACAGATCCATCAGCATTTGGGCGGGCATAATGGGAGAAGTACCAATACGAATCACTTGTTCCTGCTGACGCTCCGCACTCCTTGCGCGCTCGACCGCTTCCCGGCAGTAGTCCGTTATGTACTTGGCGTCTTTGTAAAAGGACTCTCCGGCCTTTGTCAGGGTCAGTCCTCGATGCGTCCGCTTAAAGAGACGAACTCCAAGATCGTTTTCCAGCAGATTGATCTGCTTAATCAAAGCAGTGGAAGTAATATATAAATCCTCGGCGGCCCTGTTGAAGCTACCTGCCTCCGCCACACGGATAAAGGATGTAAAATTAATATTATTAATGTTCATTCGCAGCTTCCACCTCGCTTTTGTCAGCCTTTCGGCGCTTTCTTAAATCACAGGGCTTTTCTGCGTATGCGGGGATCATCCAAGAATGCTCGAAACGCTTTGCACCTTCAATTCTGACGTTTTCGCACAGCTTCTGAATTCGTCGTTCGGAAATCTGCCATTTTTCCGCAGCTTTTTTTACGGAAATCGCGTCGAGCATGAAAAATCCCCCTTTTCATTCTATATTAATATTATATACGGTTAAACGAACTTTTTCAAGACTGTTGTTACGAGACTTGCAAAATAAAAACAATCATTATTTTCCCCTCACATTTTCAAAGCGATGGGATTTTTTGTGCCTATTTTTAGAAATTCACCCCAAACAAGGTTCAATTAAGCAATTGCTGTCAGATGATTCTTCAGTAATTATACCAAAACTAAATATTGCTAAAGAGAACTATACAGAAAAATTGCCATTCTGAATTATTCGATATTTTCTTAGCAAACAAATATTGCCTACCTCGCCTGCTGTCTGTTAGGGTGGCATCACCTATCGACTCGATCGGTGCTTCCTCCTTTGGCAGAGGTCGCCGTCGGCGACCTGCACCTCTAATAACCCACAGAAATGGAGACAATTATGGGAAAAGAAATCCTACAGAAATATACAATTTTTGAAGTAAAGCGTCACCTTGTTGAAATGGAAAAGCGATACGGGAAAGAACGAACATCGGAAATGTTCGGCAAGGAGCAGGCGGTGCAGGCACCGCACTCGATGCAATCCTACAGTCCGGCAAGTTCGAACGGCGTTTCTTTTTTCTCATGCCGTCTGTATGCCCCGATGACTGCGGGAATGTCAATGCCCGCAGAACACGCCTCCTTGCATCTGCCACAGTTTGTGCAGGCTCTTTTGCTCCCATAGCAGAATTAATTGTATTCAAAACCTTATTCATCTTTTGAAATTCCTCGTTTAGGTCGTTTCAGCATTTTCAACCCTTTGGAAAGAACAGCTCCGATACAGGCAAAAAGGCACATCGTGGAAGCGTAATCCGCCATAAACCGCAGCCGCGACTGTCCAAAATAAAAGAAAACAAACTGATTCTTCAAAAGCAGATAGGAAGCCATATCACGGTTTACAAATGCGTATGTTCCATAAATTGACACGGCGATGGCAACTGCCCATAATAGGACATAGACGCCCTTTTTCTTCTCCGCACGATGCACACCAACATGATTACCCACATGAACGGACATCAGAATAAATCCCCAATGGGACAGAAGCAGATGAACCGTCCGGGCAAAGGACATACCGTCGACGCCGGAAAAGCGAAATATGTGCTTTGATATCATAATACTGCTAATCGGCAGCAACACCATGATTGCCAAAAGAAGAACATTGATTGCCGTGTTGTAAACCCTATATGGAGTGTATCTGCCTTTAAAAAACATTTTCAGCCACGCCGGATTCATGATGTGGTGCAGAATAAACAGCAGGAACATGGTAAGTCCCAGCCATTCGTGCGCCGCCTCTCCAATGAGAGAATACACCATGAGCAGGAGCAGGAAAATGAGCATGGCCGTATCTATGATAATTTTAATGATCTTTTTGGCTTTCATCTCTACTCCTGTACGCCTGTTACGGCTTACTCGCATAATTTCTTTACACACTCGATCCACTTTTGGATTTCGCTTTCGGGTGTCTCCATACGGCTTCCGCCGTCCGCGTCAAACTTCACCTGCAAATCAAAGGCGGACTTTGCTCCCTTGCAGGCTTTTTTCATATCCTTGATTACATGACCCGGCCATCCTGCGTTCGTCATAAACGGGACGACCGTTTTTCCGTTCCAATCCTGACTGTTCAGATAGGTCAAAACAGCAGGAGCCATGGTGTACCACCATGTAGGTGTTCCGATGGCGATCACATCATAGTCGGCAGCGGAATACGGCAGAAGTTTGATTTCCGGCTGGAAACCGCTGTCCGCCTCCCGTTTACCCTGATCCACCACGTCCTGATAGCTGCCCTCATAGGGCTTGACCGTTTCGATTTTCGCAAGATCCGCACCGGTCGCTTTTTGCAGCATCTTCGCAATGTTCTCTGTATTCCCATTCGACCACGAATAGTAAACAATCAGCATCTTTCTCATATCCTGCGCTCCTTCCCGTCAGTCTGCCGGAGCCCAGTGGGAAAAGTTGCGCTCCTGTTCCTCCAGAGTGGCGTGATAAAACCGCTTGCCGCAGTCAAGAGCCGCAATTTTATCCATTTCTTCTGCGGTCAGAACAAAATCGAAGATGTCAAAGTTATCTCGGATATGCTGCGGATTGGTGGATTTCGGGAAGATCACATTGCCCGCCTGAATGTGCCAGCGGAGAATGACCTGCACATTGGTCTTGCCGTATTTCTTCGCAATTTCGGTAAAGACCGGCTCACCTATCAGCCCTGCGTCGCCGTGGCCGATGGGATACCAGGATTCAATCACCGTACCGTAAGGCGCAAGGCGCTTTTTCAGACGTTGTTGCTGATAGTAGGGATGGCACTCGACTTGCAGCGCAGCGGGCTTGATGTCAGCAGCTTCGCAGACTTCCTCCAGTCGCTCGGATTCAAAGTTGGAAAGTCCGATGGAGCGCACCTTTCCCTGTGCGACGGCCTTCTCCATGTCACGCCATGCGCCCATGTAATCGCCCACCTGCTGGTGCAAAAGAAGCAGGTCGATATAGCCGATATTCAGGCGGGAGAGCATTTTGTCGATACCCTCCATGGTTTTTCCCTCGCCGTATTCGGACGGCCAGAGCTTGGAAGTGACCCAAATTTCCTCGCGGGGAATACCGCTTTCACGAACAGCCGCTCCGACGCTTCGCTCATTTTGATAGGCGTGGGCGGTGTCAATGTGGCGGTAGCCCATGCGAAGCGCCGAAAGGCATGCCTGTTTGGTTTCTTCTCCCTCCGGCACCGTGAAAACACCCATGCCGAACTGCGGAATCTTTGCTCCGTTGTTGAGTGTGAGATATGTCTGATTCATGTTTCTTCCTCCTATTTTAAACCGATTTTCTTTACCCATTTTTCAAGGTCTTTATCGCCGTTGATGGCAAGACCCTCAGTATTGCCCACAGGCAGGTTCCGAATCCCGCCATGGGAATAATTCTGTCCCTCATGGGAAAAGTATGCGATCAATATCTTTGTCATTTTCGTTCCCCTATCTTACGCGAAGATTAAATCTGCCGCTTTTCAGCGACGCAATCACGCCGCCGTCGATCAGCAAATCGGTTCCCGTGATAAATCCGGCGTCCGGGTCCAACAGGGACACGCCCGCCGCCGCAATCTCGTACGATGTTCCGGCGCGGCGAACGGCGGAACAGTCAATCATGTTCTGATAGGTGTTACCAGACGCATTGAACTCGTCATAGACCAGCGGCGTCACGATGATGCCGGCTCCCAAAAGCACAACAACTTATTACTCACAAGTCCATTATATTGTTTTCCCTTGAAGCAAACAACAACAATTCTGTTTCAAAAGAGGTTTACGCCACACTCTACGCAGAAATGTGGCGTAACTACACACGAGTTGTTTTTTACACACGAATGGTGTATAATAAAAATAAGCACGATTTGAATAGCAGGAGGTATCGTTATGAACAACACAGGCAAAGAAGATTTGCGTGTGATCCGCACAAGGGAGGCCATTCGGAAAACCTTTGAAGAAATGATCTGCGAGATGAACTATGAGCAGATTTCCATAAAACAACTGACGGAGCGGGCAAGGATCAACCGCAAGACCTTCTATCTGCATTACAATTCTCTGGACGATCTATTACGGGAATTGCAAAATGAAATGGCAAAGAATTTCATTAAGCGCACCCATGACCTTGAACGCCCCCGCGATATGGATAAGATCACACGGGAGTTCTTTTTGGTGAGCGAAGGTGCGGGACAGCTTCACGAACGACTGATGTGCAGCGGCAGCTACCACTATATCAGCCGCCGGATTACAAACGAAATAATGTCGGAAACCTGGGGCGCTGACGGGAAACAGAAAAACATCAATCCGTATGTTCAGAATGTCATAATGACGTTCGTTTCCCAAAGCACCATCGAAATTTACAAGCAATGGATTGCTGACGGAAAGAAAATCCCACTGGAAGAAATTATTTCTCTGACGACAAAGCTAATCTGCAACGGCGTAAACAGTCTTGCTTCTAAGTAAAATGCTGCGTAGCGGTGAGATTAAACTCCCGCCTCGCGCGTTTATTGGTATATGATTTCGTTCAGTACGATCTCTTCGGCGCAGCTGCGGATATTGTTCATCCTCCACACTCAATCCAGTGGCTCGGCAGCTTTGAGAGCTTATGTGACGCCCTCCGCCTTTGCATATTGCCGGAGTTCCCAGACTCCGATGTTTCAGATGTTTAGCTTCATTTTCTTGACCTCCGTTTTTCAATTTGGTTTGTTTTTTGCCTGAGGTCAAATTCAGATTGTCGAAATAAACGACAAATCCGAACCCTTCGCCAATAGGCTTTGGGTTCGGATTTGTACTGTTTGGTGCGAGTGACGGGACTTGAACCCGTACGTCAAAGACACACGCCCCTCAAACGTGCCTGTCTGCCTATTCCAGCACACTCGCAAATTTTTATTAGCTGTTTTCAAATCAGCAAGTAGAATTATATCATTATATATTTTAAAAGTCAATATGTTTTTGCTATTTTTTTCAAAAACCTATTTTGCTAAAAATATATATTTTATCATAAATAAGAGCCTGAATTTTAACAAATACAGGCTCTTTTGAGTATTATAAGTATTATACTATATACTAAATTTTATTTTTCTGTTTCTACTTTAGTATATCCTAAATCGTCTATTATGAGTTTGTCTCCGTCTCTTGAATATGTTATATCAAAAGTTTTAATTTCTTGTCCTATATATTTAAGAGTAATTTTACCTTCTTCTTCATATACTACATAAGTACCGTTTACTATACTGGAGCCATATTGATTGCAGGTAAATGTTCCGTCTTCTCTGAATGTGTATGTAATCTGAAACTCACTTTCGTTCCATTCTCCTATTACATCTTCATTTACTTTAAATTCGTCTGAAACAGGCGGTAATTCCACCTTCGGCAAAGATGCACTTCTGAATACTTGCTGTACCTCTGTGCCATCGTATGATGCTGCTGTAATTGTAAGGGTTCTTCCTGTAATCCAATTACCTGTTACCTGATATTCACCTGCAAGTCCCATTGAACTTTGAAGACTCTTAGTACCATCTTCATTTTCGTCTGTAATATACAACTCATATCTCTCTTGTGTTCCCTGATATGCACTTATCTCTTTATATCCGTTTTCTTCGTCTACAATTTTAGAAGAAAATTTAACATATAAATTACTGTCTAATTTATTATCAGTTTGATCCGGCGTTGCAGTATTTGATGAATTTTCCATTACCCATGTTCCTTCAATAGATGTATCAAAGAAAACTTTCCAAATACCAAATGCAAGCATTGCCACAGCTAAAATACATGCCGCAATTATTAGCGGAAACTGTATTAAACGTTTACTCTTTACCGGAGTTGCTTTTACATTAGATTCTGGATTATTGTCAGCATAACCGGTAGTATCAGCACTATCAGTTTCTGTGCTATAAGCATTATCAGTATTGTCAGTATATTCTGTATTTTCTGAATCAATTGAATCTGTATCTTCCATGGATTTAATATTATCGTTTTCTGAAGTTAATTCCTCTTCAAGAAAATCTTTACCTGAATTATTCTCCACTTAAGATACCTCCTTTTCTTTATATGTTACTATTTATCTTATTTATAATACTATATTTATTTTAATAAATCAACTGTTTTTCCTTAACCTTCACAATTCACTTATGAAAATTTTATCAATTATTAACAATAATATTTAAAAAATACTAATATTTACTTAAAATTATGCGAAAATGTTATATCTTGTAAAAATAATAAGCTTATGATATAATATATAGGATTTTGGAATAAATTTCTAAATATTTATATTTATATATTTTATTGTCTGAATGAGAATTGTTAATTTAACTTGTTTATAATTTAATTTTTAATATAAATTTTTATCTTATGTTAGGTTTTATCTTTTTGGAGGTAATTTTATGGATTATAAAAAACTTTACAAAATTTGGTGTGAAAAAGTTCAAGAAGATGAAGATCTTATAAATGAACTTAAAAGCATTAAAGACGATGATAATGAAATTTACGAAAGATTTTACAAATCACTTGAATTTGGTACTGCCGGATTAAGAGGAATTATTGGTGCAGGCACTAACAGAATGAATATTTATGTTGTAAGACACGCAACACAGGGACTTGCAAATTATGTATTAAATAAATACGGAAAGGGCGCTGTTGCAATTTCTCATGACAGCAGAATTAAAGCTGATATATTTATGATTGAAGCCGCAAAGGTTCTTGCCGCAAACGGCATTAAGGTTTATATTACTAAAGAGCTTCAGCCAACTCCCGTTTTAAGCTATCTTGTGCGTTACTTTAAATGTCAGGCGGGTATTATGATTACTGCAAGCCACAACCCTGCCGCTTATAACGGTTACAAAGCGTACGGTGAAGATGGATGTCAAATGACTGATTTTGCCGCTAATACAGTTTACGAAGAAATCCACAAACTTGACATTTTTGATGATGTTAAAATAATAGAACTTAATGAAGCCATTGAAAAGGGATTAGTTGAGTATGTTTCAGATGAAGTATATGACAGCTACATTGAAAAGGTAAAAGAACAGCAAATTAATCCCGGAATTTGTAAAGATGCTGATCTTAAAGTTGTTTACACACCTTTAAACGGCACCGGAAACAAGCTTGTCAGAAGAATTTTAAAGGAAATTGGAATTAAAGATGTAGAAATCGTTAAAGAGCAAGAAATGCCCGACGGCAATTTTACTACCTGTCCCTACCCTAATCCTGAAATTAAAGAAGCATTACAGAAAGGTCTTGAGCTTTGTGAAAAGGTAAAGCCTGACTTACTTCTTGCTACCGACCCTGACGCTGACCGTGTAGGTATTGCTGTAAAAGATTACGACGGAAGTTACAGACTTATTTCCGGTAATGAAGACGGAATTATGCTTTCTGATTATATTTTATCTTCAAGAAAAGCTAACGGTACACTTCCAAAAAAACCTGTTATTGTTAAAACGATCGTTACAAGTATTCTTTTAAATAGAATTTGCGAAAAATACGGATGTGAGCTTAAAAACGTTCTTACAGGTTTTAAGTATATCGGTGAAGTTATTCTTAATCTTGAAAAGAATAATGAGGAAGACCGTTATGTATTCGGTTTTGAAGAAAGCTACGGTTATCTTGCAGGCTCTTATGTAAGGGATAAAGACGCCGTTGTTGCATCCATGCTTATTTGCGAGATGGCAGCTTACTTTAAAAAACAGGGCAAATCCCTGGCTCAAGTTATTGACGGAATTTATGAAGAATACGGTTATTACAAAAATACAACCTTAAGTTACGAATTTGATGGTGCTGTCGGTATGCAGAAAATGGCAGATATTATGTCAGATTTAAGAAAAACGATGCCCACAATTATTAGTGACTATAAGGTGGTTAAAACTGCCGACTACAATTTGAGCGTTGAAAAAGATCTTAAAAATAATACAGAAACTGTTATTGATCTTCCTAAATCAAATGTTATTCAATTTAATCTTGAGGGTAACAATGCAGTCATTGTTAGACCCAGCGGTACAGAGCCAAAGATTAAGCTTTACATTACTGCTGTTGGTAAAGATAAAACTGAAGCTAAAAATATTACCGATAAGCTTGCAAAAGCTATGGAAAACGATTTAGGACTTAAATAATAACTGAAAGTAAATTTTATAATTTAAGAGGCTGGTTCATTTTTATGATCCGGCCTTTTCTATTTTCTTTTATATTTTTGCACAATTATTTTTAAGGTTTTTTATACTCTTTTTTTATAATTAAAATTTCTTCTTTTCCTATACATTCTCTGCCGTTAAAATCAAGTTTTATTATATATGGCATAAAATCTATCATTCTTAAATAATTATTTACATTATATTCTCTGTCATAATAATTCAATATTGTACTCAATGCCGTACCGTGTGTTCCTAATAAAATCCTTTCATTATTATGTTTATCTAAAATTTCAAATAATGCTTCTATATTCCTGTTTTGTACAGACCTTAATGATTCTCCTCCCGTTTCATGGTAATCAAAATTTGACCATCTTTTCTGAAACTGCACAAAATTATTACCGTTTTCTCCGCTTTCTCTTTCTCTGAATCTTTTATCGGTAACAATATTAATATTATGATAATCTGCACATTCTTTTATCGTATCTATACTTCTTTTATAAGGACTTGATACAACATAATTCAGGTCAATAGAATATAACTTTTTATTTACTTTTTTACTGTCCTTTTTACCCTCCTGCGTTAAAGGCCTTGTCATATCATCTTTCCATTTATAGTCGGGTTGAGCATGCCTTACAAAATATATTTGTGTCATATTAATTCCTCCTGAATTTTTTTATTATAACATTATTTCATATATTGTCAAATTTTCACTGTTGACTTTCAGAAACATTTGTTCTATAATTATTTTAAAATATAAAACATTTGTTCGAGATGATATTATGAAAGAATATAATAAAAATACAGATGAACAATTAAATAAGGATACAAACAAAAATATAAATCATTCTAAAACAAGTAAGAAAGAAAACACACAATCTTCTATTTTTTCTCTCCAAAAAGGAGTTTATGAAAAAATCGGAAATGATAAAAGACGAAGAGTAATTCTCCACAGCGACTGCAACTGCTTTTACGCAAGCGTTGAATGCCTTTATAATCCCGATATAAGAAACAAACCGGTAGCTGTAAGCGGAAATCCTGAAAACAGACACGGAATTATTCTTACAAAAAATGAAATTGCAAAAAAGTTTGGTGTTAAAACAGGAGAACCTATATGGCAGGCTAAAAATAAATGTCCTGAACTTATTACTATTGAGCCTCATTTTGATTTATATAGGCGCTTTTCAAATATGACCAGAAAACTATATTCGGAATATTCAGACAGAATTGAGGGATTTGGTCTTGACGAGGCATGGATAGATGTTACAGACAGTGAAAGATTTATAGGAAAAGGTGAATATATTGCCAAGGAAATAAATCAAAGAATAAAAAAAGAATTGGGAATTACCGTAAGTATAGGAGTAAGCTTTAATAAGATTTTTTCAAAATTCGGAAGCGATTACAAAAAGCCTGATGCAATTACCGTTATCAATAAAGAAAACTACAAGGATATTGTATGGAACAGTCCGGCACAAGACCTTTTATATGTGGGGAAAGCTACAAAGAAAAAAATGAATTCTTTAGGAATTTATACCATAGGTGAAATTGCCAACACTCCCATTGAAACCTTAAGATACAGTTTTGGAAAATGGGGTGATGTTTTATGGGCGTTTGCAAACGGATATGACACTTCTCCTGTTGCCAAAATAAACGAGCAGGATACTGTTAAATCCATTGGAAATTCCACTACTACTCCCAGAGATTTAAATAATTTTGAAGATGTAAAATCCGTTATGACTGTACTATGTGATTGTGTTTGCAGAAGATTAAGAGCAAACGGGTTTAAAGCCAGAACCTTGCAAATTACCATAAGAGATAAGTTTTTAATGAGTTCCAACAGACAGATGACTTTTGATACTCCAACAAATATAACAAAACAAATTACCGAAAGTGCATTAAGGCTTTTTTACAGAAGTTACAGCTGGAGTGCACCTATAAGAAGTTTAGGAATTTCATTATCTGATTTTTCGGGCGATAATATGCCCTATCAAATAAGTTTTTTTAATGATGAAAATAAAAAACATAAGCTGGAAGCTCTTGATAAAACAATAGATGTATTAAAAAGAAGATTCGGAAATTACAGCCTGATGACGGCTAATTTACTAAAAGACCCTGAATTATCACATTTTAATCCTTATGATGACCATACGGTACACCCTGTGGGATTTTTCTGATTTAGATAAGATTAAAGGAGAACAACTAAATGAAACAGTTTGTAAGCGTAGAAGCTAAATTTGACACTGACGGCAATCTTCTTCCTCTTTCTATTATTTGGGATGACGGAAGAAAATTTGAAATTGACAGAGTTACCGATGTAAGATATTCGGCGTCATTAAAATCCGGCGGAACAGGATTAAGATATACTTGCAGAATAGGAAATCATTTAAGATATTTATACCTTGATGATAACAGATGGTTTATTGAAAAACCGTAGACTTAACAGAAAAAACAAAAGCTTTATTAATTCACTATAAGGATTGTAACCGTAATTTTTAAAAGGGGCAGATTAAAATCTGCCCCTTTTTATATGATGTTTCTTTTATTATATTTTTAATTAAAATATACGCTGTAAGTATCATTATCATTTGTATATGGCACAACAATATAAAGAATTTTATCGTCTTCACCTTTCGATACCTGAAATTCCGCCTTTTCTCCGGAATCATACTGAACATTTATAACCCCGTCTTTATAAGTATATATACCTTTATGAGTTCCGTCGTCGGGGTCACCGGCAGTCAGCCATATTTCAAATGTTCCGTCGTTATTAAATGTAAGGCTTCCCCGATATTGAGTATAATTATTATTATAAACATTCGAAATATCTACTTCATTATTACCGGAATCATAAGCAATATAACTTGTCCATGTTTTATCTGTTAACTCTGCATTGGGATTTTTTGAAAAAACTACTGCCAACACAATTATTGCCGCAATAATCAAAATCCCTATTACCGTTCCTATTATTACTTTATTTTTATATGATTTTTTAATCTTTGTGTTTTTTTTATTAACATCTATCTTTATTTTCTTTTTATTTTTGCTCACGGCATCTCACCTATGGTTTAAAGTATATATTGTAAAGTCCCATTGGAACCATAATAACTGTTGCTCCGTTTTCATTTGAAATTAAAAATTCTTTTTCTTCCCCGTTGTTAAATGTTGCTTTTATTTTATTATCCTCTAAATTAAATGTTCCCTTAGAATCATCACTGTTGCTTATACCTACATAAAGACTGAATGTATTATCTTCATTAAGCTTAAGTTCTCCTCCGTATTGACTGTATGCACTTCCGAAAACAGTTGCAAGAGAAATCTCTTTAGTTGTTTCAGATTCAATAGCTTTATAAGGTTTGTATGAAGTATAAAAAGAAACTTCTTCTGTATCAGATGAATCCGTATCAGACAAGGTAATTTCTGACAAATCTCTTTGAATACTATCAGGTGAGTTATTATCTGAAATACTATTTGAATTTAAACCAAACATATAATATGCTATTACTGTTGCTGCAACAAGTATTAATGCAAAAATTATGCTTAAAAGTATTATAGATTTATTTGATTTATACTCTTTATTATTCTTCCTTTTTATCAATGATTTCACCGGCTGCTTTCATTTGTTTAATCAGTACGCTTCTTTTCACCATTTTACCGTTGTGAAAAATATATTCGTCTCCGTCTTCATTTTCATCAATTACAACATCAGAAAAATCATCTCTGAATTTTCTTGCTTCGTCCTGTTTTTTTAAGTTGGGATTTTTCTTATAAAGAATTTCTCTTTCAATTTCATGTTTTCTCTGCTCTTTGGAAACAAGTAAATTCATCATATCTTTATATTCAGCATAGTTAATAATAAAAGACATTGATGCAGGTACTAAGCATACAACAAAAAGAATTGTAAGTATAATTACCCACAATGCAGTACCGCTGACAATTAAAAAAGAAAGGCAGAAAATCCCCAATAAAAATACACCGATTAGCGCCAAAAAATTATTTTTAATTTCGCCAAAAGTCATTAACGCACAGTTTTTATAGGTATCTTTTATTGAAATATCAAAAGTAACCGTCATTAATGGGAGATTAAAAAACATAAACAAAAATAAAATCGACACTATTATACACAAAATCATTACTGCATAAAACATTGTATTTTGTTGTGCAAGATTGCCGTAAAGCATAATTGAAAAATAACTGAACAGTATTGCGCAGTAAAGTACTGCTCCATGCAAAAGAAATATCAGACCGTTTTCTTTTATTCCTTTTAAAAATGTTTTAAAAACCGGAATGTAATCATCTCCTCTTACCATATTTCTGGTAACAAGGGTGAGTCCTGCATAGAAGGGCATAACAAAAATTACAGTAAGACATAAAATAATTATATTTTTAAAATTTATTGCTTGTCCTAAAAAGTAAAACAACATAAAAAATATTACAAGCGGTACCGCAAAAATCACATTTGCATAAATGATTTTAGAAAAGTTTTTAAAATATGCAGTAAAAAATTTTGTAATACCTAATTTAGTTTTTTCTGTATCCGCCATTCTATATCTCCTATTTTATATTTTCAAACAAGTCCAAATAAGGGTGAGATCAAACACCAAAAAAAAGTATCTAAAACTGCACATCCCAGTGTTATTATAAAAAGTGTTAAACTTTTTTGCAAATAATATAACATAGTTGCCCTGGGTATAATTTTATTTTGATTATCAGTAAACAAGGTTATAAAAATCTTTTTTGAATTATAAAAAGCCAAATTGCTTTGCGTTAAAAGAACAAGGCAAAATGCAAATACTCCCGGCAGAAGTACAACTAAGTAAAAGAAAAAACCTGATAATGAATAACTTTCTACCAAAAAACCTCCTGAAAGTCCTGTTCCGAATCCCTTAAAAGCACAAACAATGGGTATGAAAGGCATTCCCCAAGGTGTTACTCCTAATAAAAATATTGCAGTCATAAACACAAAATCAGACGCAAAACAAGCAGAAAAGGTTTCAAAAAAATCTTGCGTAAGCCTTGCGTTTAAATTTGTTGTAAACAGAAAGTCCAAGCCTTTATACAGAGTATCTGTCGCTCCTTTGGCATATATTACTCCAAAAAACATTCCCATCAATAAAGATACCGTAAAAAAAGCAATTATACCGTATTTTTTAAAAAATACTTTCAAGCTGAAATTACTATAATGTCTAAAATTTCCGCTTATATTCGGTTTGATTTTATTTAATGAAAAAAATATTGCTTTCATATTTATTGTTCCTTTCACAACTCTTTTATGTTTGTCCTACATAAAATTATGCTCAAGGATTCTTAAATATGATTATTTACCTAGCTCTTCTGCCCTTTTCGTACAGGCCTTCATCGCCTGTGTGATCGCTTCTTCAAATTTATATTCACGAAGTTTATTTAATGCCTCAATTGTTGTTCCGCCCTTCGAGCTTACCTTTTCAATCAGGGTTTCAGCGCTGTCGCCGCTGCTGCGTAACATTTCGGCACTTCCCTCTAAAGTTGCGCAAATTAAGTTCATCGCCTTATCGTAATCAATATTGCAGGATTTTGCATAGTCTGCCATAACCTTTGCAAAAAGATAAATGTATGCAGGTGAACTTCCGTTTACGGAAATAATTTCATTCATGTGGTCTTCAGTAAAAACTTCTACCGTTCCACTTAATGCAAACATATTTTTTATTGTTTCAAAATCGTCGGATGAAATATTTTCCGACGGACAAAGAGCTGTTGCTCCCTTACCCAGTAATAAAGGTGTATTTGGCATTACTCTTACCATTGGACAATTACATGAAATCTCATTTCTTACATAAGAAATAGAAATACCTGCCGCAATTGAAACTATAATTTTTGTTTCATTTACCGCCTCTTTAAGTTCCTGCAAAACCTCGCTGTAATTCTGGGGTTTCACAGCAAGTACAATGATTTCGCTTTTTTCTGCAACTTCTTTGGAACTTGAAAGTGCATTTATTCCCTTTTTAGCCATCAGATTTAGCTTTTCTTTATCTAAATCAAACACATTTACATTTTTTGCTTCAACTGCTTTATTGGAAATAAGTCCTTTAATAATTGCAGTTGCCATATTGCCTGCGCCTATAAAACCGATTTTTTTCATATTACCATCCTTTTATTCTAAATGTAAAAATAAGGGTTATTTTTACATGTAAATTTGAAATTATATTTATTTAAGCTTCCGTCTTGTACATAATCGCCGTACATAAACATTTCTGCCTCATCAACTCTTCTGTTTAAAAGTCCTTTTATACATCCTCCTGCGTGGTGCCATTGAAGGAAATTTTTAATGAAATCATTTTTATTTACTTTTGATAAGTCGTACATTGTTCCTGTTCCCTGAAAACTTAAATAATCAGAACAAATATATCCCTTTATTCCGTTTGACAGCTGAATATAATACCAATTTAATCCGCTTCCGCTGTAAAGGGTCGTGCTTAAAAGCGTTGCTGTTGTATTTATCCTTACATTTGTCAAAATGCTTGAGTCTGTATTCGGACCTGATCTTATATTTACATAATCTCCGCTTACATAACAGGATTGTCCTATATATTTGCTTGATGATGTTGAAACAGCAGTTGTATTATTAAAAAATACTGCCGCTAAATCATCGTCGTTGGGAAGTGCGTTCACTCCTACATTATACGCAAAGCAAACCAAAGCGTCATACTGCTGTTGATTAAATTTTGCGTTTCGGTTTAACAAATATGTATTAACACTTGAGGCGTATCCGTCATTATTTACTGACTGTGTAAGATAAGCATAGGCCTCTTTTTTTGTCAAATTATTATAAAAAACATTTCCCGGATAAATTACGCGTCCATAACCTATTGTAGGATCTCCGGTAAGAATATCGTCAGTAAGCGTACTTAAAAAGCCCTCAAATGTTGCTATGATATTAATAGCACTGTCGCTTACCCTTCTTTTTTCATTAGATGTTTCCGTTAAATTGGATGCTGATGTTACAAATGCAGTTGTCTTTGCTTCTGCACAGGTACTCCATTTTTCAGTATTATTATACTGTGCATAGGCAACAACATTATATTCTCCGGCAGCAGTAAGTTTAACAGATGCAGTCCAGATATAATTATTTCCGTCTGACTCTTTGCTTGTGGCATTAACTGTTTTTGTAGTTCCATTTATTGTATATTCAAATTTAACGGCTGTTCTGTTTTTATCTGTAATAGTTTTAAAGTTAACAGTTGAATTTTTTGATGCTGAATTGGGAGATACATAAGCAAATCTTATTGGAGGAGCAGAGTTAACCGTCAAAAGGCAGGTTGCTTCTCCACTTGATGTTTTTGCCGAAATCACAACATATCCTGCTGATACGCCATAAACTACACCTTTTGAAGAAACCGTAGCAACAGATGTGTCACTAGAGCTCCAAGTTACGCTGTTTGAAGATGAAAGCAACAATGATTGTGTTCTGCAAATAGTTTTTGAAGTATTGGAAATATTTACGCTTGAACCTGTTTTTACTGTTATTTTACAGGTTGCACTCTTGGTTTTTGTTGAAGCAGTAATAGTTGCAGTTCCTGCTGATACAGCACTGATAATTCCTTTTGAGTCAACTGTTGCAACGCTTGTATTAGAACTTTTAAAGCTTACAGATGCACTGCTTGTTGCTTTTAGAATAAAGTTACAGCCTTTATAAATTGTCGCGGATGTTTGTGATAAAGATACATTCTCGTCAACTGATGTAGGTTTAACCGTTGTGGGAGGAGTTGTAGGCTTTGCTGTTGTGGGCGGTGTCGTCGGTTTAGCTGTTGTAGGCTGGGTCGTCGGTTCGGTTGTAGGTTCTATTCTGCCATTAACATTTACTGTACAGCTTGCTGTTTTATTGGAACCTTTAACTTTTACCGTTACAGTACACTTACCCTCTGCAATACCTGTTACATTTCCATTATTATCAACAGTTGCCACAGAATTATTACTGCTTGAAAATTCAACTGAATGCATAACAGTTTTATTGCTTGAAACAAATGCCTGAAGCTTAAAAGTGTCTCCCAAATCAATTGAGATTATTTTTTCAGAAAGATAAACATTGTTCTTCATATTATTTTTTGATGACTCTTTACCGATTATTTCATCAACATAGGATTGGTCATAAGCTGAATTTGAAGGTAACTGTTCGGCTTCTGCTGATAAAACTGCCGCAGTAAATGACATTATTCCTACGAGAAAGACAGATGATATTTTTTTTATAAAGTCGTATTTTTTCATAATAAACACCTTTAAAATATCAATAAATTATATTTAAATCATTTAAATCTTTCAATTAATACTATTTTATAAATTATACTATAAAATCAATTTTAATTCAACATAAACTCAATATTTAATCAGTTTATTTCTCCATTTTGTTATGTAGTTGATTATAACAACAGTTACACATCTATCATAAAAGAAAAATACAAGGTTTCCGATAAAAAGAAAAACAATCGGAAGATTATACCCGAATATTTCAAATGACTCTATGGGTACGCCTAAAAGGTAAATTCCAATATAAAATGAGACTATCATACATACATTAAACAGAGAATATTTTAAAATCCATTGAAATAATTTAGATTTTATCTTTTCAAAATAGCTCTTAACTATGGGATAAAAACCGAAAAACATTATAAAGTACAATACCGCTTCTCTATCTCCCGAAAGTAAAAAAGACAAAACAGACACTACAAAAAATACTGCTAATGCCCATTTTGCATTGAATTCAATTACCACCGATACAAGCAGAATTCCTGCCATTATCGGCAGAGCATAAGTACCAACGGGAATTATTGTTGTAAACATCATAAAAACAAGGGAAAGTGCGGATAAAACTCCGCACAATGCCACCTTGTAAGCAATTTTACTGCTATTCATAAACCCCACCTTAACAGCCTCTTGCACAATCGCAACAGCAATCTGCACACCAAATTGCAGTACAAATATCACATATACTGCATTGACTGCCTGCGTTTCCGGCTGTATTGTAACCTCCATAACCGTAGTTTCCTTGGTTATTCATACTATTTACAGCTGATCTATATTCCTGATTATTAGGATCCATATTACATGCAGTCTGAAAATGTGATGCTGCTTGCTGCGTCCAGCCTTTACGATAATAACACATTCCTCTTAAAAAATACCACTCTGCACTTCTGCTGTTTAAATCTACATTATCAAGAATTTGTTCAGCTTGCTGGATCCTTCCCTGCTGTATTAGCTGGCGTACATTTAAGTATTCGGTGCTTCCCGTATAATTATTCCTCTGATATCCTCCGTAGCCGCCGTAATAACCGTTTGTACCGTTATTAGTATTACCGCCTTTACGCTCTGAACTTATTGCGTCATAAGCTTCGTTGATCTCTTTCATTTTTTCTTCCGCAACAGATGCCAAAGGACTGTTATTATAATTATCAGGATGATATTTCTTCGCAAGTTTTCTATATGCTGATTTTACTTCATCATCAGTTGCATTTCTCGTTATTCCCAAAACCTCATACGGATCTCTCATTTCTGTCTCCTTTCTTACCTTTTAACACTTTTTCTTGCATTAATGGCAGGCCTTTTAAAATTATATTATTAAGTATTCCCTTAAAATCTGTTATATCTATTAAATTATAGGCATTAAATGCCTGTGCAAGACATCTGCTTAAAATTATTCTGTAACTTTCTGTATTTCTTTCTTCTTCTCTTAACAGCATTAACGGATTAAAATTGTGTTTTTTAATATCATCCCTTAAATCATCAACTGCGTCCATTAAATAAATCCATCTTCCTATATGATATCCAAATTGCTCATAAACTGCTTTTAATGTTTTATCTTCTGATTCTATCGACAAAATATTTGACAAAAGCTTTGCCGTAGGCTCTGCCGCCATATCCAGACAGCAGTCCTTATTCTTTTCTGCTTCAAATTGGGAATAAAGCATTTCTTTTGCATACATATCAATTATAGGAAATCTTTTTGCCGCTTTTTTTCGCCAACATGAAAAAACAGGCTTTATAAGTTTTATTAATGCTCTTTTAAAAAATTTGCTGTCATTAACATCATCTTCAAGCTTATAATATGAAAGAATTACCGACAAAGCCGCCGCTTTCGAAAGTGCTTCGTCTCCGCCTTTGCAAAAAGTACATTTTTTGAGAGGATTACAGGTACAGCGTTTTCTTTCAAAACCTGTGCATTTATAATTTTGTGACATTAAAAAAATAGCATAAAAGGTGGAGTCATAGCTTAGTATAAATCGAGAAAGAAAAGTATATTCTTTACCTAATTTTTTGCAAAGTCCGCAGTAAACAGACTTATAAGCTTCATATTCTCTAACTAACAGTTCGTCTTTATGAATCTTTATGTAGCCAAACATTTCTTCACCTTTAAATAGTAATTCTATTTTAATATACACTAAAACCCAAAAATAAACAATAGAATTTCAATTTTGTAACTTACTTTTGGTATTTATATATTGAACTTTTCATATTTTGCCATTATAATCAGTAATATAAACCAATAATGTTAGGAATTTATGATAACTATATGAATGTTTACGATTTTGACAATACCATTTATGATGGCGACTCAACTTTTGATTTTTATATTTTTTCGCTGAAAAGGCATAAAAAAATTTTTTTTACTACTTCTTCATTAATAAAATCGGCATTAAAATATTATTTATTTAAAAAGGGTACAAAAACTGAATTTAAAGAGAGTATGTACAAATTTCTTAGGTACGTAAAATATCCTGAAGATTTGGATGACTTTTGGAAAAAACATAAAAAAAATATAAAAAAGTGGTACTTAAATCAGAAAAAAGATGACGATGTTATCATATCTGCATCACCTGTTTTTTTACTTAAACCAATTTGCGATGACCTTGGAATAAAAAATTTATTAGCTTCGGTTGTTGATAAAAACACAGGAAAATACACAGGTGTAAACTGTCACGGAAAGGAAAAAGTAAAAGTTTTTAAAAAATACTTTAAAAATGCAAAAATCGATAAGTTTTACTCTGACAGCAAAAGTGATACACCTCTTGCAGAAATTTCAGACAAGGCTTTTTTAGTCTATGGCGAAAAAATTAAGCCATGGGAATTTTAATAAATTTAGGAGGCAATTTATGAAACGATTTTTAGGCATTATATTATCATTGATAATGGCGGCAGGCTTTTGCGGATGTCAAGTATCACAGGAAAATCAACCGTCAAAAGAAACAACTTCTGCTGTCTCACAAGCTGAAGAAACTACTGTTTCTGCTCTTGAAACAGACAAACTTGAATGGGTAGATTTTAAAGAATATGATCTGAACTCTGATGAGCCGGTTAAAAATGTTATTCTTATGATAGGCGACGGTATGGGCGAAAACATTATTAAAGGTTCGCAAATTGTTAAAGGTGACAATCTTGTTATGCAGGGAATCAAAAATACGGTTTATGTAAAAACAGACTCTCTTTCAGGTACTACTGACAGTGCTGCTGCATCGACTGCTATGAGTTGTGGAATTAAGACAGAAAATAAATATTTAGGCGTTGATGAAAACGGAGAACCTGTTGAAACAATGGTTGAATTTGCCAAAGCAAGAGGTTTAAAAACAGGACTTGTAGTAACTCAAATTATGCCTCATGCAACACCGGCAGGTATGGTTTGTCATTATAATGCCCGTTCAGTTTATAATACACTGTTCAAGCAAATGGTCAACGCAAATGTAGATGTTTTGTTTGGCGGCGGCAGCGAGTATTACAGAGGAAGTACTAAAAAGACTGCTGAAAAAAACGATTATGAATATGTAACGGACGAAGAAAGTCTTCTTAAACTTGACGGAACGAAAAAAGCATTAGGATTGTTCTCTTATGCAGGAATTTTCGGAGATGCCGTACCTTCACTATCGACTATGTCAGAAAAAGCACTTGATTTGCTTAATAATGATAACGGATTTTTCCTGATGATTGAAGGAAGCAATATTGACATTCAGGAACAAGAAGTTGATATGGAAGGCACCTTAAAGGAAATGCAAAGCTTTGACAAAGCAGTTAATTCTGTTCTTTCATGGGCAGAAAAAAATCCGGGTACGCTTGTTATTGTAACTGCTGATCACGAAACAGGAGGAGTTACTTTACCGGAAAACGCAAAGCCGGAAGACATTAACGATAATTGTTTTACTTCAGGCGGTGAACACACAAGTACAAACGTTTTGCTTATGGCGGCAGGCGCACAATCTGATAAATTATTTGCCGAAAATACAATTGAAAACACAGACATAAGCAAAGCAATAAGAGAACAGTTAAACAAAACCTACGGTCAGGCTGAAGTAAAATTCTTAAACGAAAAAAATGTATAACAACATTAAAAGAGTTTTTTCATAATAAAAAACAACTTAAACATTTAAAAGTGCGTAATTCAATATCTTTTTCATAATAAGTAAAAGCTCGGTTAAGATTATCGTCTTATCCGAGCTTTATTATTTTTCAATAAGAGCAGGATTTAATCCTGCTCTTATTTATAAAATTCTTTTTGTTATTCCCAAGGGAATGCCTCTAAATGACCTTCGCCATCTCTTGTTCCTTTTGTATAATATCCTTCAGCTCCGGTCAATGGAATATTAACCGTCTGGTCTGAACCTCCTGAAAAAATCACATAAGTTGCACCTGAAGGGATACTAATTGAAAATACATTTTCACCAAAACCGTTAGGTCCATCAGAATTCATCTGGGTTCCCGGCCATTGACCTGCCAAAGCATTTCCGCCATCATCCCAGAAGTAAGCATAAACTGTACCCCAATTTTGATTATCTGTAAACTTGACTGTTCCTGATGGTAACGGGTCTGTAGGATCATCTCCTCCACCCGACCATGGTTTTACATTGAAATGTCCTTTATCGTCTTTACTACCGTCTGTATAATATCCCTCTTCACCAGTTAGCGGAATATCTACTGTCTGGTCTGAACCACCAGAAAAAATTACATAAGTTGCACCTGCCGGAATTTGTATTGAAAATACATTTTCATTAAATTCATTTGGTCCGTCAAGATTCATTGGTGTTCCGGGCCATACGCCGCCTATATCGCTCTGACTGTCACTCCAGAAATAAGCATTTACACTTCCCCAACCCTGATTGTCAGTAAACTTAATAACATTTGGTACAGGGTCTGTTATTGGTTGTGATGTAGGCTGTGTTGTAGGCTGTGTAATAGGCTGTGTTGTTGTAGGAATAGTAGGATCGTCTGAAATTTCTTTATATTCGCCAACATGTGTGTTAGCTGCCTTTATGTCTAAACAGTACAGCTGAATATATGTTACATCTCTGATGTTTACGTCATCATTATAATCAACATCTGCAGCAATAACTTGTTTTGAATTTAATGATCCCAACTTTGCTAAATATAACTGAATCAATGTAGCATCTTTTACATTTACTGTATTATCAGTATTTGTATCTCCAATTAAAACCTTTTCTTTCACAGGTGCAGTTGTAGGTGCAGTTGTAGGTGCTGTTGTAGGCGCTGTTGTAGGTTCTGTTGTAGGTTCCGGTCCTGCATTATAAACAACAGCAACACCTGTTGAACCGATTTGTCCTGAAATTTGTCCGTTTGAAACTGTAAATGTGGAGCCTGTAATTGCATCTTTATATGTGCCGTTTTGCATTTTGTTTGCTTTAACATTTACAGATGTACTTGTTCCTGTTGCATTTACAAGTACTACTCCTGTTGTACCACGCTCATTGTATGCAATATTTCCGCTTGAAGCAAGGTATTCACTCTGTCCATTAAAATAATTTTTAAATTTATTTATCTCTGTTACTGCTTTAGATTTCCATGTTGTGTTTGTACTTGGAGAACCCATTGTAGCAGCAGGTCTAGCAAAATAAAGTGACATAGCTTGGGCTCTTGAGCCTACCATAGCCCATGCTTTTACAATTTTGTCATCTGAAATATTTTTAGTATTACCTGAACTACCCATATATGTGTCGTGGGATTCAGCCCATAATACTACTTTGTCGGGGGATGCTCCCTTTTGAAAACTTGGATTTGCCATTCCTGATGCATTACCGCTGTTTGCTGAAGCTAATACTGCATCACTTGATTCGTTTTCAGTAACACTCATATATTGAGTATAGTTTGAAATACTTGTTGCGCAGCCGTTAAGAATTTCTCCGTAATAAAATATCTTATTGCTTGTACTGTTCTTTGAACCGTTTATAACTGTTGGCCAGAACTGACTTCCGCAGCCGCTGTCTGACGGTAATTCAATATGCTTTGCAGCATCAAAACGGAATCCGTCTACACCTTGCTTAATACAGTCAATAAGAAGATTCTTGTAAGCATTTTGAATATCGCTGTTGCCTGTATTAAGGTCAGGTTGTTGTATTGAACCCTGTGTCATATCATAACGGTTGCTATCATTTGCCCATTTGTCATTAAGGTGCCAATAGTTATTGTTATTTCTCCATTTTGGGTTAACACCGGAATTAATATTGCTGGTTTTGTTTCCGGAACCATCAACATCAGCCATGTGGTTTGCAACAATATCAACGATAACCTTGATACCCATATTTTCAGCAGCATCACACAATGATTTCAGCTCTGATTTTGTACCAAGCCAAGAATTACCTTCTGCAATACAGATATCCAGCGGTTGATACAATTTCCACCACTGTCCAGTTTGGTCAGTCCAATTTGGACTATAATCCTTTGGAGGCTGAACGGGCGAAGTCTGCACTGCTGTGTAGCCTGCATTTTTAATATCCTGTAAATTTGCTTTGATGGAATTAAATGACCAGTTAAAACAATGCAAAACTGCACTGCCCTGAATGTCATCTTGTGCTCCTGTGCTTGCAGATGATATATCGCTGCTTACTTCGGCTGCAACAGACTGCTTATCTGTTCCGACAGCTAAAGAATTAAAGCCGCCCAATGCAATACATGAAAGCACCAAGCATAGGGTTAAAACTATGCTTATAACTTTTTTGTTCATAATTCCAAAACCTCTTTTCTTTATTTATTTTATATTTTAATGTTTTAGAAAAACATTAATTACAAAATTTTAAAATAATATTTATTTATTTGCAGCAATAAAAAACATCTTTTTTATTTTTACAAAAATGAACAATAAAAACTCCTACAAATAACTAATTATAATTATACAACTTTCATAAAATTAAATCAATATATTTTTTGTCAAAAACAAAACTGATATAATATAATAAATTATTAGATAAGCATAAATTTAGGCTCTATAATAAATGTTGGGGTAACAAATAGAGCCTACAGAAATAAAAATAATAAGAAAATAAAAAAAGAGTAGAGCATATTTGAAAAATCCGTTAAAATGGAATTGTCAAGAAACCAGAAACGGAGGTTTAAAAATATGCTCTACAAACATTTTACCGAAAAACTCATAGGATTGCAAGACATTG
>CANQUV010000002.1 GCA_947627135.1 uncultured Clostridia bacterium | reverse complement strand
GACAACCTTTTTCTACCTTTAGCTCTTCTTCTTGCTAAAACTTTCTGTCCGTTAGTTGTTGACATTCTTTTTCTGAAACCATGCTCTTTTTTTCTGTGAAGCTTTTTTGGCTGATATGTTCTCAGCATTTAAAACCCCTCCTTTCGGCTATATAACCTTGCAATATAGCATTATATCTTAATTTTTTAATCTCGTCAACTAAAATTTTGAATTTTTATTTTATAATAAATTCTTACACAATATATTGTATTTTAAATTTTTTTAAACACCATTTATAACTTTTTTTATTTTTTACATATATTAGTTTTTAAATACTATAACAAAGGGCATCTTTTTATTTTAATTTTTATTTGCTTTTTTGCTTGTTTTTTGCTATAATTAATTATGTAATAATGGAGTGATATGTACATTTATAGTTTTTATATATAAATCTTTTTAGTTAGAATTTTGAAAGGCGGAAAATAATGGAATCTTTTGCAGAAGCATGGAGCGTTATATGCGACTATTGCAAATCTAAAATTACTGATGTTGCATATAAAACATGGATAAGCAGAATTAAACCGGTCAATCTGGATTTTAATAAAAATGAAGCAATTTTACTTGTACCCAATGAATTTCATAAACAAACACTAACTCTTTGTTATTTACCTATGCTTAACGAAGCATTTTCGGCTGTATTCGGAAAAGAATTCAAAATAATTTTTAATATTCCGGAGGATATCCAAGAGGAAGAAAACAAGCTCATTGAAGGTGACGAAAAAACAGCAGATAAAGACTACGAATACACTTTTGACACCTTTATTGTAGGTTCTTCAAATAAATTTGCTCATGCGGCCTGTGTTGCAGTTGCGTCAAAGCCTGCCGGACCGTACAATCCATTATTTTTATACGGAAATTCAGGTCTTGGAAAAACTCATCTTCTTTACGCAATAAGCAACGAAATAAAAAGGACTTATCCACAAATGTCTATTTGCTATATAAAGGGCGATGATTTTACTAACGAACTGATTGAATGTCTTGGAAAAGGTCAGATGACAGAATTCAGACAAAAATACAGAAATACCGATATTTTGTTAGTAGATGATGTTCAATTTATAGGCGGAAAGGTAAGTACGCAGGAAGAATTTTTCCATACCTTTGACGCTTTAAAAGACGCTCACAAACAAATCGTATTAACATCAGACCGACCTCCAAAAGAAATTAAAACTCTTGAGGACAGACTGCGTTCCCGTTTTGAATCAGGACTTATTGCAGACATTCAGCCTCCTGAAATTGAAACAAGAATTGCTATTATTAAGAGAAAAGCCGAATATTCAAATTTTGAAATTCCCAATGATGTTTGTGAATTTATAGCAAGCAAGTTAAAAACCAATATCAGACAGCTTGAGGGAGTTGTAAAAAAATTAAAAGCCAGATATCTTCTAAATAATGAAAGACCAACAATAACCTCAGTTCAGGAGATTATTTCCGACATTTTAAATAACGACGCTCCTCCGGAATTAACTGTTGAAAAAATTATAGAAGAGGTTGCGAGAACCTTCGGTGTAACTCCGGAAGAAATACGTTCTCAAAAGAACAGAAGTGCAAAAATAAGTAATGCAAGACAAATTGCCATATATGTAGTTCGTTCTCTTACACCTTTATCAATGGAAGCTATCGGAGAAAAATTCGGCAACCGACATTACTCCACTATTATTTATACTACTCAAAAGGTTGAAAAGCTTATTAAAACAAATTCTAAAACCAAAGAAATTATAGAAGATATAATAAAAAATATCAGGGACAGATAGTATAAAAATAATATTATTTTAGATAATTAAAAGTTTTTGCATTGGATTTTTACAAAAAGCTTCTAAGATTTAATTGTCGAGGAATCTTTTGTAGATTTCGGTGCCTGTAAAATAATAAAACAAATTAATAAATAAAAAGAAAATATTCCTTTTTCTACATTATCAACGGCGAAACCAACCAATCAATAAATAATAAAAATAAATTTATTAAAAAATAACATTATTATTTTATTTTAATTTTACTAAAACTTTTATTAACATTTTCAATAACATTCCATAAACATAATTTAACACCAATGTTAATAACTTTGTGCCTGTCCGAAAAATTAAATATCTTTAAACATTTTGGAAAATATTATTGTTAATGGATTTTTATGCTAATTTCTTATATTTTACATATAATAAACATTTCAACACTACCTACTACTACTACTAAATAATAAATAATAAAGATATGAATAAAAAGAAAGGAAATGAAAAAATTGAAATTCAATTGTTTAAGAACAGATCTTTCAAATGCAGTTTTAAATGTATCAAGAGCCGTATCGGCAAAATCATCAATTCCTGCACTTGAAGGAATTTTAATAAAAGCATACGGTGAACAAATAAATATTTCAGGTTATGACCTTGAAATAGGAATTACAACAGATATGGAGGCAACCATTCAGGAACAAGGAGAAATTGTTGTTGGAGCAAAGCTTTTTTCAGATATAGTAAGACGCCTTCCGGAAGAAATAGTAAGCATAGAAACAGACGAAAGAATGGTCACATATATAAAAAGCGGACATTCAAATTTCCAGATTATAGGAATGTCGTCTGTTGAATATCCGGATCTGCCGGTATTTGAAAGTACGGATAATTTTACAATTAAGGCAAAACTTTTAAAAGAAATGATAAGACAAACTGTTTATGCGGTTTCCGATAATAAAGCAAAGCCTATTTATACAGGCTCTTTGTATGAGCTTGAAGAAAACAGCTTTAAGATCGTAGCAGTTGACGGTTACAGAATGGCTATTAGAGAAGAAGCAGTAAACTGTGGAAGCAGCAGTAAGTTTGTAGTTCCCGGAAAAACTCAGCAGGAGGTTTTAAAACTTATTACTGATGACGAGGATAATGTTGAAGTAGTTGTAGGTCAGCGTCATATAATGTATAAAATTAAAAATTATTCCATTATATCAAGACTTATTGAGGGTACGTTCCTTGATTATAAAACTACAATTCCTAAAGAATCAAAAACGGAAATAGTAATAAATACAAGAATTTTAATAGATGCAGTCGAGCGTGTATCAATTTTAAACAATGAAAAAATACAAAGTCCCGTTAGATGTACAATGGCAAATGATGAGATAAAATTTCTTTGTGCAACTGCTGTGGGAAGGGCAAACGATTCTGTTTCAGTTCCCGTAATAGGAGAAGAAGTGGAAATAGGATTTAACAATAAATATTTATTGGACGCTCTGAAAAACTGTGAAACAGACGAAGTTAAAATTTACTTAAACGGAGGACTTGCCCCTATGGTAATAAAACCTGTTAAGGGAGAAAGTTTTCTTTGTCTTGTAGTACCTATGAGGCTTTCAAATGAATAAAAAAATTGAGATCAAAGAGGAGTTTATACGACTGGACAGCTTATTAAAGCTTTCAGGAATTGCACAAACAGGCGGAAATGCCAAAATTATTGTGCAAAGCGGAGAAGTCAAAGTAAACGGAGAAGTTTGCACAATGAGGGGCAAAAAAATGAGAAAAGGCGATATTGCAGAATTTAAAAATAATCTTATTCAGGTTATATAATTATATAAAGAAGTTAAAAATATCTGAAAGGATGCAGTTTTTTGAAAGTTCTTGGGCTTCAGTTTGAAAATTACCGTAATCTTAAAAACGGATACATTAAACCCTGTGAAAGTGTAAATGTAATTTACGGAGAAAATGCCCAGGGAAAAACCAATCTTCTTGAAGCATTATGGCTTTTTTGCGGAGGACATTCTTTCAGAGGTTCAAAGGATAACGAGCTTGTTGCTTTTGAAAAAAAGTTTGCAGTTTTAAATTCGGTATTTTATTCCTTTGAAAGAGAACAAAACGCCCAAATAAAAATAATAAACGGAAAAAAGGAAATAAAAATTAATGATGTTCCTAAAAAAAGCAGTTCAGCATTAATAGAAAAATATAATGCGGTAGTGTTTTCGCCGGAGCATTTAACCTTGATTAAAAGAGGTCCTTCTTTAAGAAGAAATTTTATTGACAGTGCAATTTGCAGAGAAAAACTGAAAAATGCAGTAATAATATCAAAATATAATAAAACATTAAACCAAAGAAATTCACTTTTAAAAGATATTTTCAAACATCCTGAGTTAAAAGATACCCTTGAAATTTGGGATGACGCTTTATGTGTACTCGGTGCATCAATAATTTTTCAACGAAATAAATTTTTAAAACAGCTTACTGAGTTTGCAGGAGAATATCATAAAGGAATTTCACAAAACAGTGAAACATTAAAATTTTCTTACTTTTCAAATGCGGGAATAGATCCTGAAGACGAAGAAAAGGAAATATCAAAAAAATTAAAACAAGCGTTTATTAAATATCGTAATGATGATTTTAATACAGGCTATACAAATGTAGGTCCTCATAGGGATGATATAAATATAATAATTAATTCAAAAAAAGCGAAAAATTATGCATCGCAAGGTCAGCAGAGAAGCGCAGTACTTTCAATGAAACTTGCAGAAGCGGAAATTTTAACAAAAAGAACAGGAGAAAAACCAATAATTCTTCTTGACGATGTACTTTCTGAGCTTGATAATTCAAGACAGGAATTTTTATTAAATAAAATTGAAAATTATCAGGTTTTCATAACCTGTTGTGAAAAATCAAATAAAAAACAGCTTAAAAAAGGAAAAATTTTTAAAGTAGAAAAAGGGAAGATCATCTGATGTACTTACACTTAGGAAAAAATACGGTAATAAAAACTGAAAATATTGTAGGTATTTTTGATTTGGATACCTCAACGATTTCTAAAAATACAAGAAATTATCTTACAAAGGCACAAAAGTCAGGCAGAATAATAAATGTATCGCAGGAACTTCCGAAATCTTTTGTGGTTTGTAAAGATGCACATGGAATAAAAGATTATGTAAGTCAGATTTCAAGCCAGACATTACAAAAACGAAATGAAAATTTGTTAAAGGATGTGTAATTATATGAAAGTTAAAAAATGTCCTTATTGCGGTAAAAGAATTTCATATTTTACTATTTTTAATGAAAAAAAACAAAGTGAACATATTTGCAGAAGATGCGGAAAAGAATCTAAAATTATAGTTAATAAAAAAATTTATCTTTATTTTTTAATAGCGATTGCTGTTTCTGCAGTTATAGTTACTGTTTGGATCGGACTTGGTTTTATAAATAATCCTATCGGGATCATACTTGTTGCAGTTCCTCTTTTGATTTTTTATTTTTGTACTCCGAAATTTGAAAAAGTTTATCCTTTAAAAAAGTATAAAAAATCTATGGAAGCAGCAAAGGCCGCAAGAGAATACGGCGGTGAAATGAAATTTAAGCAAAATTTTGGCAATAATAAAAAAGAAGAAGTAAACATAAGTACTCCTGTTTTAGAAACTGAAGATGATTTCTCAATAAATGAAAATATTTTTACTTCTATAAAAACAAACAGAAAAAAGCCTGTATTAAGCGGTACAAAACCTGTATCCTTATCAGAACCTGAAGTAAAAAAAGAATCAAAAACCGTTGTAATCAATGAAGAGTCTGATTATATTCCTATTATTGAAAACAGCAGAGTTTCACATATATCTTCTTCGGAAAATGTACCTCTTCAAAAAATACATAAAGAAAAGCCTGTTTATTCGGATATTACGTCTGATGAATCAAGTAACATAAATAACATGGAAAATAAAAAAGCCGAACATATTGAAAAAAGAAAAAAATATGAAGGCTCTAAATATTCTGCCAACAGAAGATTTTAAGAGGTTGTAAAATGTTTCAATTACCTGTTTGTCCTTATTGCAATGCAGTTTATCACTACAAGGAAGTAAAAAAAATTTCAAGTGAAAAATCTCATAAATGCTACTATTGCAATAAAAGTTTCAGTGTTGAAAAAATGCCGGGTACTGCCGTATTATGGTCAATAGTAATAATTTTTGCAATTTTAATTAATGTGTCAATTTTATTGGTGATGACTTTTTTTAATATTATTCCTCTTTTAATAGTCAGCATTTTGGCTGCAATTTTGGGATTTATTTTTATTCCGTATTTTATTGGTTTTAAAAAGGAAAATAAAAAGTCGAGGAAATAATCATTTTTTATATACAATCAATATTATAATTACCACTTTGTAATTAACTGGAGGTAAAGACTTTGGATAATGAAATTTCAAAGGAATTTGAAAAAGAATCAGCAGATAATTTAAATGAAAGCTTAAACGAAATTACCGAAGAAACAGCTTTGGAAATGACTAAAGTTGAAGAAGAATACGGTGCTGATGAAATTCAGGTTCTTGAAGGTCTTGAAGCAGTAAGAAAAAGACCCGGTATGTATATCGGTTCAACAGGACCCAGAGGACTTCATCATCTTGTTTACGAAATTGTTGATAACTCTATCGACGAAGCCCTTGCAGGCTACTGTACAAAAATTGATGTAGTGATAGAACCGGGCAATATAATAAAAGTAACCGATAACGGCAGAGGTATTCCTGTGGGTATAAATCAAAAAATGGGTATTCCTGCTGTAACAGTTGTGTTCACGGTTCTTCACGCAGGCGGTAAATTCGGCGGAGGCGGATATAAGGTATCAGGAGGTCTGCACGGCGTAGGTGCATCGGTAGTTAATGCGTTGTCAGAATGGCTTGAGGTCAAAGTTTGTGACGGAGAAGATATTTACTTCCAGCGTTACGAAAGAGGAAAAATAATTACAGGGCTTGAAAAAATAGGAAAATCTGATGTTAAGGGTACTGAAGTAAGATTTAAAGCTGACCCTGAAATGTTTGTAGAAACAGATGTTTACGATTATTCAATTTTAGAGAAAAGATTAAGAGAACAAGCTTTTTTAAATGCGGGAGTACATATAGAATTAAGAGATGAAAGAGACCCTGAAAATATAATAAAAAAGAACTTTTTGTATGAGGGCGGAATAAAAAGCTTTGTTGAATATATCCATAAAAAAAGAGGAGTAGATGTAATTCATCCCGAAGTAATTTACTTTTCTGCAACAAATCCGGAAGATACAATAGCAGTAGAAATAGCTATGCAGTATAACGAAAGCTACAACGAGCTTTTGCTTTCTTTTGCTAACAACATTCATACAACAGACGGCGGTACTCACGAAGAAGGCTTTAAGCGTGCATTAACAAGAGTAATGAACGATTACGCCCATAAATTTGGAAAATTAAAAGACAACGATAAAAATTTAAGCGGCGATGATGTAAGAGAAGGTTTAACTGCCATTATCAGCGTTAAATTAAAAGAAGCGCAGTTTGAAGGTCAGACAAAAGCAAAACTGGGCAATACAGAAGTTAGAAGTATGGTAGATAAGCTGTTGTCAGACAAGCTTATGGTATTCCTTGAGGAAAATCCGTCGGCAGCAAAAGCTGTATTTGAAAAAGCTTTAGCGTCGGCAAGAGCAAGAGAAGCCGCAAGAAAAGCTAGAGAAAGCGTAAGAAGAAAATCTGCCCTTGAATCTGCTCAGCTTCCCGGAAAACTTGCAGACTGTCAGTCAAAAGACAGCAGCGAAACTGAAATTTATATAGTAGAGGGAGATTCAGCGGGAGGTTCAGCAAAAAACGGAAGAGACAGAAGGATTCAAGCTATTTTGCCGCTTTGGGGAAAAATGCTCAATGTTGAAAAAGCAAGACTTGACAGAGTTTACGGCAACGATAAACTTATGCCGGTTATAACCGCATTAGGCTGCGGAGTAGGCGATGAATTTGATATTTCAAAGCTAAGATATGATAAGGTTATCATAATGGCCGATGCAGATGTGGACGGTTCTCATATCAGAACCTTACTTTTGACATTCTTCTTCCGTTTTATGAGACCTCTTGTAGAAGAGGGTCATGTTTATATAGCCCAGCCTCCTCTTTACAGAATTACAAAGGGAAAAGAACATAAATATGCTTACTCAGATTTAGAGCGGGATCAGATTCTTGCAAAAACAGAGGGCAAAACAGATATTCAAAGATATAAAGGTCTGGGAGAAATGGATTCCGTTCAGCTTTGGGAAACAACAATGAATCCGGAAACAAGAATTATGTTAAGAGTTGAACTTGAAGACGCCGAGGCGGCAGACGAGGTATTTACGGTATTAATGGGCGACAAAGTTGAACCCAGGCGTGAATTCATAGAAACAAACGCAAAATATGTTCAAAACCTTGATGTTTAATTAAGGAAGTGAGATCATGCATTCAAGAACAAAATTAACAGTCCGTTACGCAGAAACAGATAAAATGGGAATAGCACACCACAGCTGTTATCCGATATGGTTTGAAGTAGGAAGAACAGATTATATAAAAATGTACGGAATAACATATACAGAAATAGAAGAAAAAGGCGTATTAATGCCGTTAACAGATTTAAACTGTAAATTTATAAGGTCGGCAAAATACGAAGATAACCTTATAATCAGAACAAAGGTAATGACTCTTTCTGCAGCAAGGATATCTTTCAGCTATACGGTAAAAAGAATAAATGAAGACCAGACAGAAACAGAACTTGCCTACGGTGTAACAGAACACGGATTTATTGATAAAAATACGTTCAGACCAATAAATCTTAAAAAAAGACTGCCAAAACTGTATGAAGAAATAAAAGCGACATTATAGCAGAGACTTATACCCTTATTAAAGGCAAAAGTCAGTTAAAAGCGGATAAGCGGTATATGAAAGAATTTGAGGTGTTATAATTGGATAATAACGAAAACAAGGGGATTACAGGCGGAAGAATAATAGATGTAGACATACAAAAAGAGATGCAAAAATCTTTTCTTGATTATTCTATGAGCGTTATCGTATCCCGAGCGCTGCCTGATGTAAGAGACGGCCTAAAGCCTGTACATAGAAGGATTCTCTACACAATGTATGAGAAGAACCTTACTCCGGATAAAGCATACCATAAATGTGCAGATACGGTAGGCGCAGTGCTGGGTGCATACCACCCTCACGGCGACGCATCTGTTTACGACGCACTGGTAAGACTTGCGCAGGACTTTTCAATGAGATATATGCTTGTAGACGGTCACGGAAACTTCGGTTCAGTAGACGGCGATCCGCCGGCTGCATACCGTTATACAGAAGCCAGAATGAGCAAAATATCCCTTGAAATGCTCACTGATATAGATAAAAAGACGGTAGATTTTGCACCGAACTTTGATGACAGACTTGAAGAGCCAACAGTATTGCCCAGCCGTTTTCCGAATTTGCTTGTAAACGGAAGCAGCGGTATAGCAGTAGGAATGGCAACAAACATACCACCCCATAATTTAGGGGAAACAATAGACGCTGTATGTAAAGTAATTGATGAGCCTGAATGTGAGCTTGCAGAACTAATGGAGTGTATTCCCGGTCCTGATTTTCCGACAGGCGGTATCATAATGGGCAGAAGCGGGATCCGTGCGGCTTATGCAACAGGCAGAGGCAAAATAACAGTAAGAGCAAAAACAGAGATTGTCGAAGCAAAAAACGGCAGGTTTAAAATTATAGTTACTGAACTTCCGTATCAGGTAAATAAAGCAAGACTGATTGAAAATATTGCAGACCTTGTTAAAGATAAAAGAATAGAAGGAATTTCAAATATTGAAGACCATTCAGACAGAGAGGGTATGCATATTGAAATAGATATAAAAAGGGAAGCGTCGCCCCAGGTCGTATTAAACCAGCTTTTTTCATATACACAGCTTCAAAGTACATTTGGCGTAATTATGCTTGCAATTGTAAATGGAGAACCAAAAATCCTTACACTTAAAGATATGCTTCAAAATTATGTTGATTTTCAGGTTGAAGTTATAAGGAGAAGAACAGAATTTGACCTGAAAAAAGCAAAAGAAAGATGTCATATTTTAGAGGGATTGAAAATTGCCATCGACTTTATTGACGAGGTAATAGCAATCATTAGAAAAAGTAAAGACCAGACAACGGCAAAGGCAGGTTTAATGGAGCGTTTCAGTCTTGATGAAGTTCAGGCGCAGGCAATAGTACAGATGCGTTTGGGACAGCTTACAAATATGGAACGCACAAAAATAGAAGACGAAATAAAAGCATTACAGGCAAAAATTGCAGACTTTACGGAAATTCTGGGAAGTCACCAAAGACAGCAGGAAATCGTAAAAGAAGAAATAATTCTTATCCGCAATAAATATTCAGACCCCAGAAGAACAGAAATTTGTTCAGTCAGCGGAGAGGTAGATATTGAAGACCTTATTCCCCAGGAGGAATGTGTAGTTACTATTACTCAATTCGGATATGTTAAACGTCAGACTACCGATACCTATAAAATTCAGCGCAGAGGCGGCAGAGGCATATCCGGAATGTCAAGGCGTGAAGAAGATGTGGCAACGGAAATGTTCGTTATTAATTCTCACGATTACATTCTTTTCTTTACCGATAAAGGCAAGGTTTACAGGCTTAAATGCTATGAAATTCCCGAGGGAAGCAGACAGTCAAAGGGTCTTAATATTGCAAACCTTCTGCCTATCGAAGGCGATGAAAAAGTAACCTCAATGATTAAGGTCCCTGAATTTGATGAAAATAAATATCTTATTATGGTTACAAGACAGGGTATTGTTAAAAGAATTCAGCTCAATGCTTATAATACCTCCCGTAAGGGCGGACTTATTGCCCTTGAACTTAACGAGGGTGATGAGCTTGCATGGGTAAGAATGACCGACGGCAACAGTCAGGTGCTTGTTGCAACAAGAAACGGAAAATCAATAAGATTTAACGAAAATGATGTTCGACCTATGGGCAGACAGGCACGAGGCGTTAAAGCCATGAAGCTTGCAGAAGACGATGTTATAGTAGGAATGTGCGTATTAAGAGAAAACTCTTATGTGCTTACCGTATCTGAAACCGGCTACGGCAGACTTTCTGACCAAAGCGATTACAGACTGCAGTCAAGAGGAGGTAAAGGAATTACAAACTATCATGTAGAAAAATACGGAAAAGTAGCCGCCATTAAAGCAGTAAATCTTGATGATGACATTATTATAATTTCAGATGACGGAGTAATTATAAGAATTGCGGCAGATTCAATCAGAATTTGTAAACGACCCAGTAAAGGCGTTACAGTTATGAAGATAAAAGAAGGAGGTAAAGTTGTTACATTGGCAAGAGCGCCTCATGAAGAGGAGAACGCCCAAAAGCTTGAAGAAACAGACGAAGAACAAGATCCTGAAGATTTAATTGAAGAAACAGATGATGATGAAAATGCTGTAAACAATACGGAAACACAAGAAAAAACAAATGAAGAAGAATAAACAAAAGCAGAATTATAAACTAAATAAACAAAAATAAAAATAGAAATAAAAAAATAAAATCAACAGGAATGATTTTTGAAGAAAGGAGTAATTATGAAAAAGTTAATAAGTATTTTTTTAACAGTATCTGTATTATTCCTTTTTTCATCCTGCGGACAGGCTGAAAACAGCGGTAATTCAAAATCAGAAAAAAAGATATATACTGCATCTGCCGACGAAGCAGGTTATCCCAATCCCATAGCACAAAACTGGGAAGAAAGCAATAATGCCACAGGCGCAAGATTTGATATGACATTAAAGGAATATACCGAAGATTTTAATAAAATGTATAATTCCTTGGGCGGAGGAAACCAGCAGATAGATTTTTCCAAATGGCAATTACAAAGTAAGGGTCAGCGTGATGAAAACGGAATTGTATATGATTATTATTACTATGCTGACGATATGGTAGTACTTACGGCAACTGTTGAACAAGAGTCTGAAAAGATCATGAATTTAGGTTGCGGCACAACCGTTTCAGTGTTTATAAATGAAGAAAACTCCCAATATCAGTCTGTTATTTTAGCTATGACAGGAATTATGGCGTGTGTTGCAGGAAATTATCCCGTTGATAATGTAACTTTCTTTTCCAATTTGTATGTTAATACCATTTCAGACAATAACAACAGCTTTTGGTATAATAATTGTATCTACCTGTTAAGTGTTGAAGAAGGCAAAACAGACGACGAATCCACAATGTTGTTTAGAATTGTTGCAGCAACAGATGACATAGAAGATGAGTGGCATCTTATAAACTACAAAACATATCTGGAAGAAGATACAACTCCCGATACATCACAAGAAGAAACAACAACTCCTGTTTTGGAAATACAACAGGAAAGTGATACGGATTCAGGAGAAAAAGAATTAAAATCAGAAATAACAACCACCTCTCAAACAAATACAACAAATTCAGAAAAAACAACAGCCTCAAAAACTGAAAAAACATCAAATAGTAATTAGAAAAACCCCGCTGTAAACTTTCACAGCGGGAATTTTATATTAGACTTTTAAAAATATGTTGTGTCATTAATTAATTTGACATCATTGTGAATACTTTATATAATGAAAAAAGACATTTACAAAAGGAATAAAAAAGCAAAATTGGATTAAAAACTTAAAATTTTTAATCAGATATCGGCATAAAGGAGTTAAAAATTATGATTCTTGCTATTATATCGGCATCGGTTTGTTTTGGAGCGTCGGTTTTGATTTTTACACCTCATTTAAGAAAATCAGCTTTGTTAAGACCTCTTGCATATTACCTGTTTTTTGAAGGGGTATGGCAGTTATTATCCTATATAATTTTACAAGTAGACCCCACAAACGGATTTATTGCAAATATAAATTATATCGGAACGATCCTTATTATAGGATTATATATTTTCCTGCTTATAAAAACTCATTTCAAAGCGTCAAGAGCAAATAAAAAACAGGAAAAATCAGAAAGACAGGTGTAAAATTTGTTGGGATATGTTTATACTTGTTTGTGGGCATTTATTGCAATTTACCTCTTTTTTGCAGCAATTAAAGTAAATAAAATACTTTTTTTAGGCGCAGGTCTTTTTACATTTATGGCTGTGTGGTGGTTTGTAAATCAAATTACAGAGGTAAATCTTTTCGACGGTACTTACGGAATAATTTTTAGAGTTGTCGTGGCAGTTGTGCTTGCATTATTTATAATTTTTTATGTTATTAACAAGAAAAAAGGCTCTGATAATTGAATTCTGCGAAAAATTTTAAAAATTAATCAAATAATAGTTTAATAAAAATTTTAAGACACAATATATAGTATGTGGTTTAAAAAAGTTCAAAGAAAATAAAATATTTTAGAAAAATCCGGTAAAACACTTGCATTTTTGTTACAAAAATGTTATGATTACTTTTACATGATATGTAATTTAAGGAGGTGAGACAATGCCAAACATTAAATCAGCTAAAAAGCGTGTTAAAGTTATCGCTACAAAAACAGCTCGCAATAAAGCTACAAAATCAGCTTTAAAAACTGCTGTTAAAAAGGCTTATATAGCTATTGATAATAATGCAGAAAATAAAGTTGAGGCAGTTCGTCTTGCTATTAAAAAAATCGATCAGGCACAGGCTAAAGGTATTATGCACAAAAACACAGCTTCCAGAAGTAAATCAAATCTTGCTAAAAGACTTAACGCTTCTGCATAATGAGCAAAAAAGCTAAATTTAACATGACTTTAAGAGCAGAGATTTTACTCTGCTTTTTTGTTTATATAAACTGACTGAAAACTACGGCATATATAAATATACTACCGGCAGCTTAAATCAAAATCTTGAAATAGACGTATCACAAATATAATAATTCAGTTGAAAAATGTTTATATATAAAGCTGTCTGCCCGAAAAAACAGACCACTGTCTTTTGCATAGCTTATTATTAGAAAAAAGGTAATATTCGGGCTAGAAAGAATGTTTATATATAAAGCTGTCTGCTCGAAAAAACAGACCACCGTCTTTAGCATAGCCTATTATTAGAAAAAAGGTAATATTCGGGCAAGAAAGAATGTTTATATATAAAGCTGTCTGCTCGAAAAAACAGACTACCGTCTTTTGCATAGCCTATTATTAGAAAAAAGGTAATATTCGGGCAAGAAAGAATGTTTATACATAAAGCTGTCTGCCCGAAAAAACAGACCACCGTCTTTAGCATAGCCTATTATTAGAAAAAAGGTAATATTCGGGCTAGAAAGAATGTTTATATATAAAGCTGTCTGCTCGAAAAAACAGACCACCGTCTGTTTTTGTTATTGACTTTTTTAAAATAAATGTTATTATATAATCATATAAGATGTGTATAATATCTACATAAGGTTTCAAGGAGGCATTTTATATGAAAAAAAGTACTTTAGGTTTTTTAATTGGACTTATTTCTTTTGTTGTGGCAGCAACTGCAGCACTAACAGCATTTTTTATTGTAAAAGATAAAAAGAAAAAAGACGATGAAGAACTTATGGAATATTTAGATTGTTCCATTGAATAAAAAAGAATTAAAGCATAGTACAAAATATTTATCAAAGTTAATTAGCAAGGTAAATAAGAAACTTTAAGGTTTAGGCATCTGCTGTTATAAGCAGATGCTTTTTTATTTGGCTCTATGTCAATAGTTGGGGTAAACCCGAAAAAAGAAAATTAAATAACCTGCAATAAATAAAAATTTGCATAAACGAAAGCAGTTTTACCAAAAACTAATAATAATCAAGTTTTATAACCCTGTAATGATGGAAAATATTTATTATAAATACAAAAATTACAAAATAACTCTTGACTTTTTCTGACTTTAATACTACAATATATTTATAGGTTAGCACTCAAAGCATTAGAGTGCTAATTTTAAAAGAGGTGAGAAATATGAATTTAGCTCCACGAAAGCAAAAGATTCTTGCCGCAATAGTTGAAAATTACATTGAAACAGGAGAGCCGGTAGGTTCTAAAACTCTTTTGGACCAAATGGATATATCAGTATCTTCTGCAACAATTCGTAATGAAATGTCGGACCTTACAAACAGAGGGTATCTTATACAGCCCCACACTTCTGCAGGCAGAATACCTTCACAAATAGGTTACCGCTTTTATATTGATAATTTTCTCAAGATACAAAATCTTAATGAGAGAATTAAAGAATATATAGACTCAAATCTTGAGGCAAAAGCAAAAGACCCTGAAAATATATTGGAAACCGCCTGTAAAATAATTTCTGAATTGACTGATCTTGCTGCAGTAACAACGGCTCCATCTGAAACAGACAGCAGAATAATGCGGTTAAAATTTGTTCAAACAGGCAGATACACAGCGATGGCAGTTATTGTAACCTCAACCGGAATGGTAAAAAACAAGCTGTTTAGATGTGAATATATATTAAACGACGAAATCTTATCAGTTTTTGAGAAGGCTCTAAATGAGAGGATAGCAGGAATGAAAACCACAGAGCTTACACAGCCGAATATTCAGACCATAGCCGCTTCATTTGGGGAGCTTTCGCTTTTGATGCCCAGTTTTTTAACAGCAATCAAAGAAACCGCTGAAACTATTGAAAAAGTAAACACAAATGTAAGCGGACAGATAAAATTGCTGTTTACGCCCGGAATAGATTTTGATACAGCAAGAAATCTTGTGGCGTTTTTAAGTGTTGAGGAAAATATTTCAAAGCTTTTTGAAAATATCGGAACAGGTATTCACAGCATAATCGGCAGAGAAAATATCGTACCCCAGCTTTTCAAAAGTTCGGTAGTAGCAACAAGATATGAAATAGAAAATCAGCCTGCGGGAATTCTTGCGGTGCTTGGACCGATAAGAATGAATTATAAAACAGTCTACTCAATCCTTGATTACACTGCGGGAGCGGTCAGCGAATATTTAAGCGAGATAGTCAGAATTTAAGGAGATGAATATACATGAGCGAAAAGGAAAAAAATCAGGAAGAAGTTGTACAGGAAGAAGTTGTACAGGAAGAAGGCTCTTCTGATGAAGAAGAAAGCGTAAAGAAAGATGAAAAGGAAGAAAAAGACAAGAAAGACAAAAAGGAAAAGAAAGAATCTAAAAAAGACAAAAAAGAAAACGAGATTAAAGAGCTTCAGCAAAAGCTTGACTCACAAAAAGACAGCTATATGAGGCTTGCGGCAGAATATGATAATTATAGAAAAAGAACAGCAAACGAAAAATTATCAATTTATAACGATGCAACAGCAAAAGCAGTAGAAGAACTTTTGCCGGTTGCAGACAGTATGCAAATGGCGCTTCAAAGCTTAAAGGATGCTCCGGAAGAAGTAAAAAAGGGAATTGAACTTGTAAGCCAGCAGCTTGATAAATCCTTTGAAAAGCTGAAAATCGAAGCTTTTGGCGAAATCGGAGAAGACTTTGATCCGGAAATTCACAACGCTGTTTCAAAAATTGAAAGCGAAGAGCTGTCTGAAAATCAAATTTCACAGGTTTTCCAAAAAGGATATAAAATAGGGGATAAAGTTATCCGCCATGCGATGGTACAGGTTGCAAATTGTGATTAATAAACATATATTTATATATAAACCAAAAATCATTAAAACAAAAAATAACAACAACTTAAATAATTAAGTTTCAGGAGGAATTATTATGGCAAAAACAATTGGTATTGACTTAGGTACAACAAATTCATGCGTTGCAGTAATCGAAGGCGGCGAGCCGGTAGTTATTGCAAATGCAGAGGGAGCAAGAACAACACCTTCTATTGTAGCTTTTTCAAAAACAGGCGAAAGAATGGTAGGTCAAGTTGCTAAAAGACAGGCAATCACAAATCCGGAGCGTACAGTTTCATCTATTAAAAGAGAAATGGGTACAGCATATAAAGTAGCTATTGATAATAAAAACTATACACCTCAAGAAATTTCTGCTATGATTTTACAAAAATTAAAGGCCGATGCGGAGGCTTATTTAGGAGAAACAGTTACCCAAGCAGTTATAACTGTACCGGCTTATTTTACAGACGCACAGCGTCAGGCAACAAAAGACGCAGGTAAAATTGCAGGACTTGATGTAAAGAGAATTATAAACGAGCCTACTGCTGCCGCACTTTCTTACGGTATTGATAAAGAAAAAGACCAGAAGGTTATGGTGTACGATTTAGGCGGAGGTACATTTGATGTATCTATTATTGAAATGGGAGACGGTGTACAGGAAGTACTTGCAACAGCAGGTAACAACCGTTTAGGCGGCGATGACTTTGATAAAAGAATTATCGACTGGATGGTTTCAAGCTTTAAGGCTGAAACAGGCGTTGACTTATCATCAGATAAAATGGCAATGCAAAGATTAAAAGAAGCAGCAGAAAAAGCAAAAATCGAACTTTCAGGCGTAACAACAACAGCTATCAATCTGCCGTTTATTACAGCAGATGCAACAGGTCCGAAACACATGGATTTAACATTGACAAGAGCTAAATTTGATGAACTTACAGCAGATCTTGTTGAAAACACAATGGGTCCGGTAAGAACAGCTTTAAACGATTCCGGCTTGCAGATTTCCGAAATTGATAAGGTTCTTATGGTAGGCGGATCGTCAAGAATCCCTGCTGTTCAGGATGCAGTTAAAAAGCTTATAGGCAAAGAGCCGTTCAAAGGCATTAACCCTGACGAATGTGTTGCGATCGGTGCAGCAATTCAGGCAGGTGTTTTAGGCGGCGAAGTTGACGGACTGCTCCTTTTGGATGTTACACCTCTTTCGTTGGGTGTTGAAACAATGGGCGGAGTAATGACAAAGATCATTGAAAGAAATACAACAATTCCAACTAAAAAAAGTCAGGTTTTCTCAACTGCCGCTGATAATCAAACACAGGTAGAGATCAATGTACTTCAGGGCGAGCGTGAATTTGCAAGAGATAACAAACAATTGGGACTGTTTGCATTAACAGGTATTGCTCCTGCACCGAGAGGTATTCCTCAAATTGAGGTTACATTTGATATTGACGCAAACGGTATCGTTAATGTATCAGCAAAGGATTTAGGCACAGGCAAAGAGCAGAAAATTACCATAAGCTCATCAACAAATATGTCTAAAGAAGATATTGACAAAGCAGTTAAAGAAGCAGAGCAGTACGCGGCAGAGGATAAAAAGCGCAGAGAAGAGATCGATGCTAAAAACGAAGCAGAAAACCTTGCATATCAGGCAGAAAAGCTTATTAATGAGAACGGCGATAAATTAGCAGATGTCGATAAAAATACAATCAATACAAAAACAACAGCATTAAGGGAAGCAATTTCTAAAAATGATGTTGATATGATGAATGCTGCAAAAGATGACTTGCAGAAGGCTCTTTATGAAGTTTCAACAAAGCTTTACCAGCAGGCAGCTCCGCAGGGACAGCCTGGACAGCCTACACCTGATATGGGCGGTGCGGGAAATACTGCTCAACAACCTGACGGTAATGTTTATGACGCTGACTTTACAGATGTTGACAATAACTGATAATGATGTAAAATAAAGATTCGATCATATTAACAGTGGCGTGATAAAAAGTTATCACGCCACTTTACGGCGTTATATATCAGATATGATGACCCTGCTTTTTAGGCGGGGAAAACATCTTATATAAGCGGGGCATTTCCCGCTTAATATGCGGCTTTCAGCCGCTCTTGCTGCGTTAAAAACGGAGCAGGTCTCCTAATTAAAGAGGTGAATAAATTGGCAGAAAAACGAGATTATTATGAGGTGCTTGGTGTTTCAAAGGGAGCCTCTGATGATGAAATAAAAAAAGCATTCAGGCAAAGTGCAAAAAAATATCACCCTGACCTACATCCGGGAGATAAAGATTGTGAAGAAAAGTTTAAAGAAGTAAATGAGGCCTATGAGGTTTTATCCGACAGCGAAAAGCGTGCAAGATACGACCAATTCGGTCATGCCGGCGTTGATCCTAACTTCGGAGCAGGAGGCGGAAGTCCCTTTGGTCAGGATATGGATATCGGTGATATTTTCAACAGCTTTTTCGGCGGCTTCGGCGGCTTTGGCGGAAGAAGAAACTCAAACCCAAATGCTCCCAGGAGGGGTGCAGATGTTGAGGCTAATCTTTTTATTGATTTTGAAGAAGCAGCAAAGGGCTGTAAAAAAACTGTAACATATCAAAATATCGAAACCTGCTCCGATTGTCACGGAACAGGTGCAGATAAAGGTTCAACTCCTAAAACCTGTTCTGCATGCGGAGGTTCCGGCAGAGTTACTATTAACCAAAGAACTCCTTTTGGCGTTGTTCAGACCCAAAGAACCTGTGATGCCTGTAAGGGCAGAGGTAAAATAGTTGAAAAACCCTGCAAAAAATGTAACGGCAACGGAAGAGTTCGTGTGAAAAAGAATGTTGAAGTTACTGTTCCTGCAGGAATAAGCGACAATCAGATTTTAAACGTTGGCGGCAGGGGCAATAACGGCATAAACGGAGGTTCATCAGGAGACCTGCATGTATATGTTAATGTTCGCCCGCATCCGGTGTTTGAAAGAAAGGGCAACGATGTGTGGTGCGATATGCCTATTACCTTTGCGCAGGCAGCGTTAGGTGCGGAAATTATTGTACCTACTCTTGATGGTAAGGTAAGCTATACTGTACACGAGGGAACACAACCCGGAGATATTTTTAAACTTAAAGGCAAGGGTATTCAGAACATAAACGGCAGAGGAAAAGGCGACCAGTATGTAAGAGTTTCAATAGAAGTTCCCAAAAATCTTTCAAAAGAGCAAAAGGAACTTATCAGAAAGCTGGACGAAACCGCAACCGACAAAAACTACGCAAAAAGAAAAACATTTCGTGATAAAATAAAGAATATGTTTGGTGAATAAACAATTAGAATGAAAGGATTTATTTATGCCAAAGTGGACGGAAATCAGAATTTCCATAAATTCAAAGGATGTAGATATAGCTTCCGATATTGCAAATATGGTAGTTCCGTACGGAATTTATATTGAAGACTATTCACTTCTTGAAGATGAGGTACAGGAAATAGCTCACATTGATTTAATTGACGAAGAACTTTTGCAAAAAGACAGAAACAAGGCTTTTATTCATATTTATCTTGAGCCTGATGTAAACCCTATGGAGGCAGTCTCCTTTTTGTCAGAAAGATTTACAGGGGAGAATATAGAGCACAAAATAGATACATCTGATTGTGCAGAAGAGGATTGGAGAAATAACTGGAAGCAGTATTTTAATCCTACTCCCGTAGGAGATAAGCTGCTTATCCGCCCGTCTTGGAGAGATGACTATGTCCCCCAAGGCAGAACGGTTTTAAATATTGACCCCGGTCTTGCTTTCGGAACAGGTAATCACGAGACCACCCGCCTGTGCCTTAAAATGATAGAAAAATACATAAACAAAGGCGATACTGTTTTAGATGTTGGCTGCGGAAGCGGAATTCTTGCAATTGGAGCGTTGCTTTTAGGTGCTGAAAGCGCAGTGGGCGTAGATATTGACCCTATTGCCGTTACTACCGCAGAAGAAAACGCAAAAATCAATAATGTATCTGATAAGTTTAAGGTTATATGCGGTAATTTAACTGAAAAAGTCAGCGGAAAATATAACCTGATTGTAGCAAACATTGTGGCAGACGCAATCATATTGCTTTCAAAAGATGTTAAAAATTTTATGAACGAAAACACTGTTTACATAATGTGCGGTATTATTGATTTGAGAGCAGAAGAAGTTATAAGCTCTTTACAGCCCGACTTTGATGTAATTGAAGAACATCGTGAAAACGGTTGGGTTTGTCTTGCCGCAAAGGCAAAAAATAATTAGAGTAGTTCAGAAAAATGTCTGCATCGGCCCGATTTCATCATAAAATCGTCACATTAGGGGTGTAAAATGCAAATAATTATGAAGATTTTATAATTCGGAGGTTTAATAATGAAAAATAAAAGAGATACGATTAATCTGTTATTTTCAGCATTTCTGATTACTGCTTATATTATTTGCAGTTATTTCTTCTCCAGTTTTGCAAATGGCCTTGCAAATCCTGTTAATACTATTGTAATTTCACTTATCTTTGTAGTGTTCGGCTTGCTTGTATTTTATGCAACAAGAGTGGGTGAAGGCAAGGCTGTAAAAAGATTTAGTCTTTTAACACTTATAATACTTGATTTGCCGGCACTTTATATTATTATTGCTTCATTCGCAGCAGGTCTTCCGCTGCACGATATGTTAATTGTTGAAAGCGGTTTACACCCAATGGTATTACTTGCAAGCGTTGCTTTAGGCTACGGTATTCCCTACACATTTTTAAGCGGATTTGAACTTGTTACAGAAGAAATTATTACAGATATGCCTGGTGTTGAGGGCGGAGTTAAAGAAGACGTTGATTTTACTCCTGAGGCAGAAACAACATACGCTCCTGCAAATGATGAAGAAGAAATAATTGTTGAGGGAACAAATCTGATTTCAGAAGATGAACTGGAAAGCAAAACAATTGATGAGGCAGTATCCCAAGAAGCAGAAGATGTTGTTGAAAAAGCAGAAGAAACAACTGAAGAAACAACAAAAGAAACCGAAGAATAATTTATCATAAATATTAACGGCAGTAGAGCATACTGCCGTTTTTTGCTTTACTTTATAAAAAACAGTTTGGTAACAGTCGGGCAGAAAAAATTGTTTTTATATGGGGTTGTCTGTTCGAAAAAACGGTCCGCCGGTTGCTTTTAAAAAAAGCGACGCAAAAACTTTTAATATTCTTGACAATAACCTTTGTTTTTAATATAACTTTGCCTATATTTTAGGGCTATTGATCATAGAAAACTTTTTACAGAATTAAAATATTTAAAATTTTAAAGAGGTATAATATGGATAAAAATTTTAAACATTATAATAATGATAATCAAGATGAGAAAGATATTATAAAAAATTCTTACGAAGATAATCAGGAAAATTATCAGAAAGAATATACGGATTTTCCGAAATTTAATATTGAGGAAGAAGAAAGGGCAAAAGAAAGAGAAAAACAAAAAAGAAATCAGGATTACGGAGATGCTTTTGATGAACAAACAGGAAATAACAACAACGATTATAAAGATTATCTCCCGGCTCAAAAAAACAGAAATAAAAACAAAAATAAAAACCGAAAAGGTGCTGTAACAGCCATAGTTATAATTTTAATTGTGCTTTTTATAATAGGTACAATAGCGGTTATATTGTTTGTAAACAATAACAGTCCGGAAAAACAGCCGACAAATACAACAGCAAAGGTAACAACAACAACACAAACAACCGTATCGGAATCAAATGAAGAAAATTTAACAACAGAGACTAAATCTGAAACAGCTGCGGAAACATCAGCAAAAGAAACTGAAAAAACATCTAATACAGCTACTTCAAGTTCACAGACAGAAGCTCCTGTTGAAACTTCTACGCAAGCACCGACGGAATCTCCCACAGAAACACCTACCGAACCTCCCACAGAAGCTACATCTGAAGAAACCACAGCGGCTCCCACAGAACAAGAAAATTCTGAAACGACCTTAAGTGAAGCCGATTAAATCAGCATAAAAACAACATAAAATAAAAAATTTATATAAAAAGGTCATTAATAGTGATTTTTCCTGAAAATAAATGAATTTTTATAAGATATTTACTTTACTTTTAATAACAAAAGTGTTAAAATTCAATAAGGTACGCAATTGTATCAATAGTAGAATATTGCAGAAATGAAATATATCTGCATTTAATATTAAGGAGGTCAAATCCAATGGCAAGACAAATGAAAACAATGGATGGTAATACTGCCGCTGCTCATGTTTCTTATGCTTTTACTGATGTAGCAGCAATTTACCCAATAACCCCTTCTTCTGTAATGGCTGATTTAACGGATCAGTATGCAGTACAGGGTAAAAAGAATTTATTCGGCAGAGAAGTTCAGGTTACTGAAATGCAGTCTGAAGGAGGTGCTTCAGGTGCAGTTCACGGTTCTTTGGCAGCAGGTGCTTTAACAACAACATACACAGCTTCACAGGGCTTACTCCTGATGATTCCAAATATGTATAAAATGGCAGGCGAACTTTTGCCAAGCGTTATTCATGTATCAGCTCGTGCATTAACAAGCCACGCTCTCTCAATTTTCGGCGATCATTCAGATATTTATGCATGTCGTCAGACGGGTTATGCTATGCTTTGTTCAAATAACCCTCAAGAAGTTATGGATCTTGCAGCGGTTGCGCATCTTTCTGCAATTAAAGGAAGAGTTCCGTTCCTCCATTTCTTCGACGGTTTCAGAACATCTCATGAAATTCAGAAAATTGAAACATGGGATTACGATGATTTAGGCGAAATGCTTGATTGGGACGCTGTTGAAGCTTACAGACGCAGAAGCTTAAACCCGGAACATCCTGTAATCAGAGGAACAGCTCAAAACGATGATATATTCTTCCAGGCAAGAGAAGCTTGTAACAAATACTACGATGCAATTCCTGAAGTTGTAGTTGAATATATGAACAAAGTAAACGCAAAAGCAGGAACTGACTACAAACCGTTTAACTATTACGGTGCAGAAGATGCAGAACATGTGATCGTTGCCATGGGTTCTGTTTGCGACTGCGCAGAGGAAGTTGTAGATTACTTAAATGCAGCAGGCGAAAAAACAGGTCTTATTAAAGTAAGACTTTACAGACCTTTCGTTGCAGATTATCTTTTAAGCGAGCTTCCTAAAACAGTTAAATCTATTTCAGTTCTCGACAGAACAAAAGAACCCGGCTCAATCGGTGAACCTCTTTATCTTGATGTTCTTGCAGCTATCAACGGTTCAGATTTCTCTAATGTTAAGGTTTATACAGGTCGTTACGGTCTTGGTTCAAAGGATACAACTCCTGCCGATATCGTTGCAGTTTACAGAAATGCACAGTCTGCTTCTCCAAAGAAGAGATTTACGATCGGTATTGTTGACGATGTTACAAACCTTTCGCTTGAAATTAAAGAAAATCCTGACACAACTCCTGCCGGAACAAGTTCATGTAAATTCTGGGGACTTGGTGCAGACGGTACAGTCGGCGCAAATAAAAACTCAATTAAAATTATCGGTGACTATACTGATATGTACGCTCAAGGTTATTTTGCTTATGACTCAAAAAAATCAGGCGGTTTAACAGTTTCTCACCTTCGTTTCGGTAATACTCCGATAAAATCTACTTACTATATCAGCAAGGCTGATTTTGTTGCCTGTCATAACCCTTCCTATATTGATAAATACGATATGGTTGATGACCTTAAAGAAGGCGGTTCATTCCTGCTTAACTGCCCTTGGGATGTAGATGAGCTTGATAAGCGTTTACCGGGTAAAATGAAAAGACTTCTTGCTGAAAAGAAAATTAACTTCTACACGATCGACGGTATCTCAATAGGTAAAGAAATCGGTTTAGGCGGAAGAATCAATACAATTTTACAGTCAGCATTCTTTAAGATTGCAGATATTATTCCTGCTGAAAAAGCAAAGGAATATATGAAAGAAAAAGCTACACAGTCTTACAGCAAAAAAGGTCAGGCTATTGTTGATATGAACCATGCCGCTATCGACAGAGGTATGTCAGATCTTAAAAAGGTTGATGTTCCTCAACAGTGGATAAATGCTGAAGATACTTTAGTTGATGAAAAGGTTACACAAGGCAGAGAAGAAGTAGTTAAATATGTAAACGAAATCTTAAATCCCGTTAATTCCTATAAAGGAAATCAACTGCCTGTATCTGCATTTATGGACCATGTTGACGGTACTGCACCAAACGGTTCTTCTGCTTATGAGAAGAGAGGTATTGCAGTAGATGTACCGCAGTGGGTTCCTGAAAACTGTATTCAGTGTAACAGATGCTCTTATGTATGTCCTCATGCTGTAATTCGACCGGCAGTTTTAACTGATGAAGAAGTTGCAAATGCTCCTTCAGACCTTAAAACAATTCCTATGACCGGTATGGCTGATTATAAATTTACAATGACTGTTTCTACACTTGACTGTACAGGCTGCGGCGCTTGCGCACAGGTTTGTCCCGGCAAAAAGGGCGAGAAAGCTCTCGTTATGAAGCCGATCGATACACAGCTTAAATATCAGGAAGTATTCAACTACGCTAGAGACCTTGAAGATAAGCCGGATGTTACAGAGAAGTTTAAAGAAACAACTGTTAAAGGCAGTCAGTTTAAACAGCCTCTGCTTGAATTCTCAGGTGCTTGCGCAGGCTGCGGTGAAACGCCTTATGCTAAACTTATTACACAGCTGTTTGGAGACAGAATGTTTATTGCAAACGCAACAGGTTGTTCTTCAATTTGGGGTGCATCAGCTCCTGCAACTCCTTATACAGTTAATAAAAAAGGCTTCGGTCCTGCTTGGCAGAACAGCTTGTTTGAGGATAACGCAGAATTTGGTTACGGTATGGCTTTAGGTCAAAAGGCTATTCGCAGCAGACTTGCAGGGTATGTTGAGAAAATCGCTGAATTAACAGATAAACAAGATGTTAAAGACGCTTGTGCAAATTATATGGATACAACAACAGATTCAAAGGCAAACCGTGCTGCAACAGATACTTTAATTGAAAAATTAGAGGTTCTCGCAGGTGAAGGCGGAGAAATTGCAGATCTTGCACAAAAAACACTTAAAGATAAAGACGAGCTTGCTAAAAAATCTATATGGATTTTAGGCGGCGACGGCTGGGCTTATGATATTGGTTTCGGCGGTCTGGACCATGTAATCGCATCAGGAGAAAATGTAAATATTCTTGTATTTGATACAGAGGTTTACTCAAATACAGGCGGTCAGGCTTCAAAGGCTACACCGGTGGGTTCAGTTGCACAGTTTGCAGCTGCCGGTAAATCTATGAAGAAAAAAGACCTTGCCGCTATTGCTATGAGCTACGGCTATGTATATGTTGCTCAAGTTGCTATGGGTGCAGATTATAATCAGTGCATTAAAGCTATGGTAGAGGCTGAAAGCTACAACGGACCTTCAATCGTTATCTGCTATGCTCCATGTATCAACCACGGCATCAAAGGCGGTATGGGTATTGCGCAGAAAGAAGAAGAAAAGGCTGTTCAGGCAGGTTATTGGAACTGCTTCAGATTTGACCCACGCCTTGCAGACGAGGGCAAAAATCCGTTTATGCTTGACAGCAAAGCTCCATCTGCTTCTTATCGTGACTTCATTATGGGTGAAGTTCGTTATAACAGACTTGCTCGTGCAAACCCTGAAAGAGCAGAAAAACTCTTTACACAGGCTGAAGACCTTGCAGAGAAAAAATATGAGCATCTTGCTAAACTTGCAAGCTTAGATAACGCAGAGTAATTAAAGCGAAAAGAAAAATAAATAAAAAAAGACCAGCTCAAGACAGAGTCGGTCTTTTTTCGGGTTTACCCCAACATTTATTATAGAGCCTTAAAAAATAAAAGTGATAATCAAAAAACAAATTTAAGGGTATGTTTTAAAACTTAATGGTTTTAAAACATACCCTTTAACTTTTTTCAAAAATTTATTTATCAGTCAATAAATTTTACAGCTGTTCCGTAAGCAAGAATTTCAGCAGCACCTTGTGTAATGGTACTTGATGCATAACGCATACAGATAATTGCGTCTGCTCCCATATTTTGAGCGTCTTCAATCATTCTGTTTGTTGCAACCTTTCTTGCGGTTGTCATCATTTCATTATATGACTTAAGCTCTCCTCCGACTATTGTTTTAAGACCTGCCATAAAATCTTTGCCAAAATGCACGCTCTGAACCGTATTTCCCTGAGCAACTCCTAATTCCTCATATTTTCTGCCTGAAATAAAATTGCTTGTTGTTATTAACATACTTAATTTCTCCTTAAATCATAATTTTTATACTAAAAAAATAATACTGTTATGTGATTTTGTCAAGAGTATTTCATTATTTAATTACTGAATTTATTAAAAATTTTTTTGTTCTCATAATTAATTTTATCGGTTAAAATTTTTTAAAATTCCAAAACAATACCAAGAACTTTTATTTACGGCTGTTGAGAAAATCTGCTACTCCTGCCTTTTTTCTTTAAAGCACTTTGATCCCTTTTTTGTAATATAATAATTTTGCGTTTTTTCCTCGTTTTTTTCGGTAGCTTTCTAAAAATTTTTCTTCTTCAAATAATTTTACAAATTTTAATGGCAAAAATTTATAAAACAAAACAGCCGTTTCAAAATAATTGGAAACGGCTGGAGGCTTTCTTTATAGGAAATAGTCCCAAAGCAGGCGGAAACAAAAGAGTATTTCTTATTGTAAACTAAAAAACAAGCGGTCAAAAAAGAGCGTTTATATATGGGTCTGTCTGCTCAGACAAGTTCAGTATATCTACTGCTAATTGTTTGTTTCTATATCTTTGTAATTCTTTGTGTGTTTATCAGGTCTTATCATTGGCGGAACATAAGGATACAGTTCCTCGTAAGAATCTTTTTCTCCATGTTCGGTTATTGCAGAGGGAATTAATCCGGTGCAGTCATGCGCCGAAATTGAGTTTAACTCTAAATAGTCGTTTATTGGATAACTGTCGTCGTCATAATCGTATTGTTTTTTCATAAGCTCACCTCATTATTTTTTCTAAAAATAGTATTTGCAAAGGTAAGCTGTCTATTCTATTAAAATTTGCTTTTTATAAATTTTGCAACTCCGTCCTCTCGGTTGCTTTTTATAATGCCTGTTGCAATCGCTTTAAGCTCTTCGTTTGCATTTTCTACTGCGTAGCTTTCGTCTGCAATTTCAAACATCGATTTGTCATTTACAGCGTCTCCGAATACTACAAGCTTATCGCAGTTTAAAATTTCTTTAAGCTTTAATGCGGCGTTTGCTTTTGTTGCGTTTTTAGGCATAATTTCAAGCCATATTTCTCCCGAATATATATCCTTTTGATAATAGCAAACATACTTTTCCTTAACAAGATTATAAATTTCTTTCAATTTTTCGGAGTTTCCTATAAATGAAAAGTAAAATATATCACCGCTGAAAAGTTCCTCACAAGTATAAACTTTTGTTTTTCTAAAATCATTTCTTGTTGCGATAAATTCGTCCTGACCTTTTGTATGATAAGCGGATAAATAGGCAAATCTTTCTTTATTATTGCAAAATGAATAAACTATTGGAAATACTTTAAAATCAATTACTATATTTTTTATAAATTCAATATCTTCTTTTTTGAAAAAGTTAGAAAGCAAAAATTTATCCTTATTTATTATAAATGCTCCGTTATAAATAATTGCAGGAATTTCTCCGGAAAGTCCTTTTGTTACTTTGCTTGCCGTAATATAAGATCGGGCAGTTGCATAAGAAAACAAAAGTCCCTTTTCTTTTGTCAGAAAGTTTAAGGTTTCGACTGTATAGTCCGATATAATTTCCTCGGAAGTAAGCAAAGTTCCGTCTAAATCGGAAACAAACAAAGTTTTTTCCATATTATCCTCCATAGCTTATTCAAATATGGCAGAATCGTTTTTCAGTTTTTTTAGCTTTTTGGTGTAGCTGTGCATTAATGTAAACAACTTTGCAGTAAGAACGGTATATATTAAAAGAAAAACCGCAAGTGAGATTGTTATACCCATAAAAATAGGCTTGACTTCCGAAACAGCCATAAAAACTCCGTAGGAAACCAGTAAGCCGATAAATGCAATACAGAATATAAAATAAGTTATGAAAAATGTCTTAAATTTTTTTCTTGCAATTTCATAAAAGGACATTAAGTTTTCTCTGTCGCTTACAAAGCTTTCAGATACCTCTGATTTTTTGCCTGTCAGATATAAAAAATCACCGAAACCGTCCATAGTATGAGGAACAGATTCATATCCGCATTGTGCCGCAAAGGCGGTAACTTGCGAAATATTCTCCTTTTTGTCTGCATAAAGGACGGTTACATATTCATCAGGATTTGTTTTTACAAAGGTGTAAATACCTCCCCCTTTAATATAAACCAGCTTCCAACCCTCTTTATTCATTTTGTTTATGTAGGCAATTTCTTTTTCTATATTTAAAAATGCCTTGAATTTTGTAATTGTGTTTTTATCCTTGCTCATACTATTATCTCCTTAAAGTAAGTTTTCTCCGTTTGCAACAAGCTCTCTTAATCTTTTCAGTTCATTTTTAAGTACAGCTTTGCCTGAATCTGTAATAATGTATTCTTTTTTTGAGGGGTCGTCAGCTTTATATTCCTTAATAAAACCTTTGGATAATAAGGAGTTTAATGCCCCGTATAAAGTGCCTGCTCCCATATTTATTCTTCCGTTTGTCAGAGCTTTGATATTCTGCATAATACCGTAGCCGTGTAAAGGGTTTAACAGTGACAGCAAAATATAGTAAACAGCTTCCGTTAAAGGTGGATTTTTTGTACCCATAGTTATTTTCCTTTCTGTATTACGCTTGGCGATATATCGTCTGTCGATATATCGCCTGACGAGTGTATTATACCAGTGCAGTATAAATTTGTCAATATATATTAAAAATATATTATTGATAAATTTTTAAGACATTATCACCAACTTTTAATGTTGACATATTATTTTATGTTTGTTATAATTTTCAACAGAATATGTTACAGGCATTGACAGGGAGGAGTACCCGCAGATTTTTGCAAAGAGAGAAGATGGATGGTGTAAATCTTCGTAAAATCTTCGGAGGAAGTAGCCCTTGAGCTTTGGAAGGAACGGATTTTAAGTTTTTTAATCCCAGTAGACTCCAACGGATGCCCGCCGTTACAAGGGATGCAATATAAGGTTGTAAAAATTATAAATGACCCGTATTGCAGAGTGCAGATTTTCTGAATTTAGGTGGTACCACGGATTAGAATTAGTTCGCCCTAAGCTTTTATTGAGCTTAGGGTGTTTTTTACTTTATAGTAAACTGCCGGAAAACAGTCGGATAATGTTCATATATGGTGCTGTCTGCTGGAATAGGGCAGTCCGCCGCCGGCTTCTATTTATTGTAGAAAAATTGAACATATAATGCATCGGTAACATAAGAAAACACAAAACCAAATGCCAACAAAGGAAAGGAAGAACATTTATGGCAAAGGAATTAGCAAAATCCTATAATCCAAGTGAATTTGAAGACAAAATTTATGACTTCTGGATGAAGGGTAACTATTTTCACGCAGAGGTCGATAAAGATAAAAAGCCTTACACAATAGTTATGCCTCCGCCGAATATTACGGGACAGCTTCACATGGGCCATGCTCTTGACGAAACTCTTCAGGATATTTTAATTCGCTGGAGAAGAATGCAGGGATACTCTGCACTTTGGCTTCCGGGAACAGACCATGCATCTATTGCAACAGAGGCAAAAATCGTAGAGGCTATGCGAAAAGAGGGCATTACCAAAGAAGATCTGGGCAGAGAAAAGTTTCTTGAGCGTGCATGGGATTGGAAGAAAGAATACGGCGGAAGAATTACAGACCAGCTTAAAAAGTTAGGTTCCAGCTGTGACTGGGAGCGTGAACGCTTTACAATGGATGAGGGCTGTTCAAAGGCTGTTAAAGAGGTATTTGTAAAGCTTTATAAAAAAGGCTTAATTTACAGAGGAGAACGTATTATCAACTGGTGTCCGCATTGTTGTACGTCAATTTCCGATGCAGAAGTAGATTTTGCGGAGCAGGAGGGTTCATTCTGGCATTTAAGATATCCTCTTACAGACGGTTCCGGCTATGTTGAGCTTGCAACAACAAGACCTGAAACGCTTTTAGGAGATACGGCAGTAGCGGTTCACCCTGACGATGAAAGATACAAGGATTTTGTAGGCAAAACCGTTACACTTCCCATAGTAGGCAGGGAGATTCCTGTTGTAGCAGATGAATATGTTGAGCAGGATTTCGGAACAGGCGTAGTAAAAATCACACCTGCCCACGACCCTAACGACTTTGAGGTAGGATTAAGACACAACCTGCCTGTTATAAACGTAATGGACGAAACTGCGGTAATGAATGAAAATGCAGGCAAATATCAGGGTATGGACAGATACGAGTGCAGAAAAGCAATAGTTAAAGACCTTGAAGAAGGCGGATTTTTAGTAAAAATAGAGCCTTTAACCCATAATGTAGGAACCTGTTACCGCTGTAAAACCACAGTTGAGCCGAGAGTTTCAAAGCAGTGGTTTGTAAAAATGGAGCCTTTGGCTAAGCCTGCCATTGAATGTGTAAAAACAGGAAAAACAAAGTTCATTCCGGAAAGATTTGAAAAGGTTTATTTTCATTGGATGGAAAATATCAAGGATTGGTGTATATCCCGTCAGTTATGGTGGGGACACAGAATCCCTGCATGGTACTGTCAGGATTGCGGAGAGATTATTGTATCTGCCGATACTCCCCACACCTGCCCGAAATGTCACAGCACAAACCTGAAACAGGATGAAGATACTCTCGATACTTGGTTTTCTTCTGCTTTATGGCCTTTCAGTACACTTGGATGGCCTGAAAAAACAAAAGAGTTTGAATATTTCTATCCTACCAATACCCTCGTTACAGGCTATGACATTATTTTCTTCTGGGTTGCCAGGATGATCTTCTCTGCCTGTGAGCATACAGAAAGCCAGCCTTTTGATACGGTTTTCATACATGGTATAGTGAGAGATGAAAAAGGTATTAAAATGTCTAAATCTTTAGGTAACGGCATTGACCCTCTTGAGATTATAAAGGAATACGGTGCAGACGCATTAAGACTTTTCCTTGCAACAGGCAACTCGCCGGGAAATGATATGCGTTTCTCGGATAAAAAGGTAGAGGCTTGTTCAAACTTTGCAAACAAGCTGTGGAATGCTTCTCGTTTTGTGCATATAAACATTGACGACTTTGAGGTTAAAAATCAACTTCCGGATGAGCTTACAACAGAGGATAAGTGGATAATTGCAACATTAAATAATGTCGCAAAGGAAATCAACGAAAATCTTGATAAATTTGAGTTGGGAATTGCAGTTCAAAAAATTTATGATTTCACATGGGATTATTACTGCGACTGGTATATCGAGTTTACAAAGCCAAGACTTCAAGGCGAGGGTAAAGACGCCCAGAATGCCCGTCAGGTACTTGTTTGGGTACTAGATAGAACTCTTCGTCTGCTTCATCCCTTTATGCCTTATATTACGGAGGAAATCTGGCAGACGATACCTCATACAGGCGAAACCGTAATGCTTGCAAAATATCCTGAATATAAAGAGGAATTAAACTTTGCAGAAGCAACAGCTCAGATGGAAAAGGTTATCGAAGCAATCAAGGCTATCCGTAACAGACGTCAGGAGATGAACGTTCCTCCGTCAAAGAAAGCAAAGGTTTATATTGCAACGGAATTTAAGGATACTTTTAAGCAGGGAGAAAAATTCATCTGCAAAATGGCTTCAGCAAGCGAGGTTGAGCTTGGCGACAGCTTTAGTCTTGAAGGAGCAGTTACAATAGTAACGGGAAGTGCAAAAATTTATATTCCGATGGATGAGCTTGTAGATAAAAAAGCAGAGCTTGAAAGACTTAATAAAGAACTTGCACAGGTTGAAAAACGCCTTGCACAAAGTGAGGGCAAACTGAACAATCAGGGATTTGTATCAAAAGCACCTGCTCAGGTTATTGAAAAGGTTAAAGGACAGGCAGAAAAAGAACGAGAAAAAATAGCACTTATCAAAGCTGCAATAGAGGCGCTCAATTAAATTTCTCAAGGATTTTTCAGCTAACCAATTAAATTAATACAAAAAATAAAAACAACGAAGTAAAAGGATCAATCTTTCGCTTCGTTGTTTTTTATTTCATCTTCAATATATTTTACCAGTTTGCTTGGAGAGATTTCCAAAGCATTTGCAATTTTCCATATTGTTTCAAAATTTGCCTGTTTAACACCTGTTTCAATCATAGTCAGATGAGTTCTGGCAAGCCCTGCAAGACCGCTTAAAACTTCCTGAGAAAGACCCTTTTCTTATTGCTTACGCTTTATTACCTTTCCAACCGCATATTTATCAAATTCCATAGACAGACACCATCCTGAAAAAAGTTTATCTGAACACTATGAAAATATTGTATATTTTGTCAGATAAAACAAAAATTGTATGCCATAATATACAAAGCAAATTAATTTTTTTGTCGCAAAAGGATTTTATTTGTTATATTGACTTATAAATTTAGCTGATATACAATGAAATAAGAGAATATATAAATTATTAATAAAGGAGGAACGATTAGTATGAAACAGATAAATAAAAAAATTGTAGCCCCTATACTGGCACTGGTTATGCTGTTAAGCGCAGTAACAGTTTGCCCCCTTACTGCACATGCAGATTCAGTATATGACTACGGCTATTCGATCTTAGATGACAACACCATTGAGATAACAGGATATTACGGCTCTGCAACAAATTTGTCCATACCTTCGTCTATTGACGGATATACTGTTACAAAAATTGGTTACGAGGCATTTTATGAAAATAAAGATCTTTTAAGTGTAACAATACCCAATAGCGTTACAAGTATTGGTAAAAGTGCGTTTGAAAAGTGTTCTTTTATGGAGAAAGTAACAATTCCCAATAGCGTTATAAGTATCGGTTGTCGTGCGTTTTACGGTTGTACAAATCTTAAGTCTGCACCAATACCGAACAGCGTTATAAGTATAGGTGTATCTGCGTTTTATGAATGTATAAATATTTCAAGCCTGCAATTAGGCAATAATATTAAAACGATTGGTGATTACGCATTTTATGGCTGTTATTCAATTGAAAGTGTAACCATTCCTCCAAATGTAACCTCTATTGGAGAGGCGGCACTTGGATATCATTATTCTGGCGGAGACAAATTATACAGCAATTTCAAAATTTACGGATACTATGATACCGAAGCTGAAAGGTATTGTATTGGATCAGCAGGACATTTGTCGGCTATCCCCTTTGTTTCACTTTCAAACAAAAAGACAGAAGGAGATTTTGTATATACAGTAGATGCAGCAACATCTACTGCAACAATAAGAGGCTTTACAGGAGCTGCCAGAGCAACAATTAATATTCCGTCAACCTTAGGCGGTTATCAGGTAGCGGGAATAGGAAGAAACGCATTTAGATACGGTACTTTTTCAAATGTAATTATTCCTAACGGCATTAAAAGTATAGGCGACGGTGCGTTTGCAGAATGTGAGAAATTAACAAGCGTAAATATTCCTAACAGCGTAACATATTTAGGTTTAGATGCTTTTTTCAGCTGTATCAATATGAGAAGTTTAACCTTAGGTAACGGTATTACAAAAATCAATTGCAACACATTTAGAAGATGTCAGTCATTGTCAAGCGTAGTAATTCCCAACGGCGTTACCTATATTGGAGAAAATGCTTTCCGTGGTTGTAATAATTTATCGGTAATACAAGTGCCGGACAGCGTTGTAAGAATTGATTACGGTGCATTTTATCAAACGCAATGGTATAGTAGTCAGCCTGAAGGAGTAGTTATTTATATTGGCAAAGTTGCTTATAAACATACAGCCGATACTTATACCTACAAAACAATCGTTATTGATAACGGAACTAAGGGAATTGCAGCGGGATTTTCTGAGCATAATCCATTAATCTCATCATTTGAAATTCCGGACAGCGTAGAATTTATCGGAAATTTATATAATTACGACGGCAATACAACTTTACAAAGTATAAAGCTTCCGTCAAACTTAAAAACCATTGGTGAAGGGGCCTTTTATAATTGGGAAAAGCTTAATAATGTAACTATTCCTCAAAAGGTTGAAACCATTGAAGACAAGGCATTTTACGGATGCATCAGCCTGCCTGAAATAACTATTCCCGACAGCGTAAAAACTATTGGAGACAATGCATTTTACGGATGCAGCAGATTAAGCAGTGCAGTTATAGGCAACTCTGTTACAAGTATCGGAGAAGATGCATTTTGCAATAATGTATTATTATATTCGGTGACCCTGCCAAAGAGCATTAAAAAAATCGGCAGCCACGCATTTGGATATACATTTGATGAAACAACCGAAGAATACACAAAAATTTACGGATTTAAAATAACCGGTTATAGCGGAACAGCCGCTGAAATCTATGCAAAGGAAAACGGTTTTGAGTTTATATCATTAGGTTCAGTTCCAACAAATCCTCCCGTAACCGAACCGCCTACGACTCAACCGCCCACAACTCAACCGACTACTGCAAAGCCAACTGAAACAGACCCGCCTATAACAAATCCCACAAATCCTTCTGCAAAAATTCTGGGCGATGCAGATGGTGACGGCAAAGTTACAGTAAAAGACGCAACCTACATTCAACTTTATTTAGCAAAGCTGTTAGGAGAAAATATGATTGATTTAACAGTTTGCGATGTAGATAATGACGGTAATACAAAAGTGAAGGACGTAACATATATTCAACTTTTCTGCGCAAACTTACAGGCAGAAGGCAATCAAACAGGGAAATATAAGGATGAGCTTGCAACAGACCCTGTTAATTCCGATGATTTTGAAGTTGAGAATAAAGATGACGGTACAGTAGTAATTACAAACTATACAGGAACAGCACAAAATATTGCTATACCCGGTATTATAAACGGATGTACAGTCAGCGAAATAGGAGATTATGCATTTATTGATAATGAAAATATTAACAGTGTAATAATACCTGATAGTGTTATAAGCATTGGTGAATTTGCATTTCACTACTGTTCAAGCCTTGAAAGTATAACAATACCCGATAGCGTTACAAAAATTGCCAATGATGTATTTTCCGATTGCACAAGCCTTGAAAATGTGGTAATACCAAATAGTGTTACAAGCATTAGCAGTTTTACATTTTTCCGTTGTTCAAGTCTTAAAAGTGTAACAATACCCGATAGCGTTACAAGCATTGGGTACAGAGCATTTTCCGATTGCACAAGCCTTAAAAGAATAACAATACCCGATAGCGTTACAAGTATTGGAGAGGGTGTATTTTATAATTGTAAAAATCTTAAAAATATAACTATCGGCAAAGGAGTTATGAGCATTGGAGATGGTGTATTTTATAATTGTGAAAATCTTAAAAATATAACTATCGGCAAAGGAGTTACGAGTATTGGTGACTGTGCATTTTTTAACACAGGCCTTACAAGTGTAACAATCCCTGCAAATGTTGAAGAAATAGGCGAAGAAGTTTTTGGATATTATTTTGATTATAATATATGGGAAGTCCTTAAAGTAGACGGCTTTAAAATTTACGGTTACAGCAAAACAGCCGCCGAAACCTACGCAGAAGAAAACGGAATTGAGTTTATACCGCTTACTTGATTTTTTCATAATCGGGTTTAAAGCATAACTCAGTTTTAGTTATGCTGCAAACTTTTTAAAATCATATATAAAACTGCCTTACTTTTATAAGTAATGCAGTTTTGATTTTATAAAAAGTAAATAAATACAACAAAAAATATACAAAATTTTTATTGATTTTATCTTGTGCATTATGATATTATTTTAGTGTAAATTTGTATAAATAAAGGTTAAGGAGGCAAATTAATGAATACTAAAAATAAATCAAACTTAAAAATCATAAGCAAACCGATTTCTGTATTATTAGCGGTTTTATTGCTGATGACAAGTCTTGTGATTTTTCCTGCGGGAGCAATAACTACTGATTTTCCGTTTGGTTCAAAAACTTATACACTAAAAGTAGGTGAATCAATGGCGATTGATGCCAACAATATTAGAAGTCTTCACAACGGATTTTCACCGATTTGGTCCTCAGATGATACGAGAGAAGAGTATGTAGATATAATAAATTCAATTAGTGATTACTGCGAAATTAAAGCAGTTAAGCCTACTACTTCCAGTAATGGAGTAACATTAAAATATAAATATTATTACGGCGACCAATATTTCCCGTATTCAGCCACAGTATCATTCCATATCATTGTAGAAGATTCTGAACATAATTCTGATGGTGACTTTGTCTTTAAATATGATTCAATAGGAAATATAGTTTTAGCTGAATATAAAGGCACTTCATCGAATGTTGAAATACCCAGAACAGCTGCCTCGCTTAACAATGGTATAGTTAAAAGTATTGGTGAAAGTGCATTTGAGAATAATACAAGACTTAGGAGTGTAGTAATTCCCAATAGTATTACAAAACTTGATAATTATGTATTTTATGGTTGCTCAGGTCTTAAAAGTGTAACTATACCCGGCAGTGTTACAAGCATGGGAGATTCTGTATTTTACGGTTGTACAAGTCTTAATAGTGTGGTAATTCCCAATGGTGTTACATATATTCCATGGTATGCATTTTCCGGGTGCAAAAGTCTTGTAAGTATAACAATTCCTCCAAATGTTAAAACTATTGATAATGGAGCATTTCAAAATTGTACAGGTCTTAAAAGTATAACAATTCCCAAAAGTGTTACAAGTATTAATGCTTCTGCATTTTCCGGCTGTCCAAATCTTACCATTACCGGTTACAGCGGAACAGCCGCTGAAAAATACGCAAATCAAAACGGGATTAAATTTATTAGCTTAGATAACCCTGTAACAGACCCGACAACACCAATGCCGTCAACAGAACCCACAACTGTAAAGCCAACTGAAACAGACCCGCCTATAACAAATCCCACAAATCCTTCTTCAAAAATTCTGGGCGATGCAGATAATGACGGCAAAGTTACAGTAAAAGACGCAACCTACATTCAGCTTTATTTAGCAAAGCTGTTAGGAGAAAATATGATTGATCTAACAGTTTGCGATGTAGATAATGACGGTAATACAAAAGTGAAGGACGTAACATATATTCAACTTTTCTGCGCAAACTTACAGGCAGAAGGCAATCAAACAGGAAAATATAAGGATGAGCCTGTAACAAATCCTTCTGTAACAGACCCTTCTGTAACAAATCCTTCTGTAACAGATCCTCCTGCAACAGATCCTCCTGTAACAGACCCTCCTGCAACAGATCCGACTGTAACAGACCCTGTTAATTCCGATGATTTTGAAGTTGAGAATAAAGATGACGGTACAGTAATGATTACAGGCTATAAAGGAACAGAGAAAGATATTAATATACCAAGCACTATAAACGGCCGTACAGTCAGCGAAATCGGTCATGAGTCATTCCTTTATAATGATGATATAAACAGTGTAATAATACCTGATACTGTTACAAGCATTGGCTATAATGCATTTTATATTTGCAAAAACCTTAAAAGCATAACTATCGGCAAAGGAGTAAAAATTATTGAAGGAGCGGCATTTGCAAATTGCAATAGTCTTGAAAGTGTGGTAATTCCCAATAGTGTTACATACATAGGTGGTGAAGCTTTTTTATTTTGCTCAAGTCTTACAAGTGTAACGATTTCGGAAAATGTTACAGAAATAGGCGAGTATGCGTTTTGCGATTGCACAAGCCTTACAAGCATAACCATTCCTGCAAGTGTTACAGAAATAGGCGAATATTGTTTCGGATATTATAATTTTCCTAAATTCAATAAGGTAGACGGATATAAGATTTATGGCTACAAAGGAACTGCCGCCGAAACCTACGCAGAAGAAAACGGAATGGATTTTATAACGCTCAATTGATTTCCGTATAGCTCAATTTTCGTATAACTGATTTTTGGTATAACTCTGTTCTTCGATATGCTTTAAACTTTCTAAAATTATATATAAAAACTGCCTTACTTTTAAAAGCAAGGCAGTTTTGATTTTATAAGAAAAATTATGAGAAAATTTATAGAAATTTAACAGAAATAAGAGTTTGTTCTTAAACTACTGCCTTTCAAACTGGCTGTTATAAAGCTTTGCGTAAAATCCGTTTTTATTTAAGAGGGTTTCGTGATTTCCTTGCTCTACGATATTTCCGTTATTCATTACAAGTATCAAATCACTTTCTTTGATAGTTGAAAGTCTGTGTGCAACGATAAAGCTGGTTCGTCCCTCCATAATTTTTGCAAAAGCTTTTTGAACTCGCTGTTCCGTTAAAATATCTATGGAGCTTGTTGCTTCGTCTAGAATCAGCATTGAAGGATTTGAAAGCATAGCTCTTGCTATACATAAAAGCTGTCTTTGCCCTTGGGAAAGGTTTGAACCTTCCTCAGTAATTACCGTATCATAGCCTTTTGGCATTCTCTTTATAAAGCTGTGGGCATAAGCCTGCTTTGCACAATATATCATTTGCTCCTCTGTGGCGTTTTCGTTGCCGTACATAAGATTTTCTCTGATTGTACCGTGAAATAGCCAGCTGTCCTGCAATACCATTCCGAATTTACTTCTTAAAACATTTCTGTGTATATCCTTAACATTTACTCCGTCAACAAGAATTTCTCCTTTAGTAACATCATAAAACCGCATAAGAAGATTAATCATTGTGGTTTTTCCGCAGCCGGTAGGTCCTACAATTGCTATATGCTGTCCTTTTTCTACCTTTAATGAAAAGTTTTCTATTAAACTTTTTTCCTTTGTATAAGAAAAGAAAACATTTTTGAATTCAACCGTTCCCTTTTGCGTTGATTTGGTATCAGTCTGAGATTTTGCGTAACAGGTATTTTCAGGGTTATCCGGAGTTTCAGATTCCTCCTCTAATACTTTAAATACCCTATTTGCCGCCGCAATTGCAGTTTGCAGCTGTGTTAAAACACCTGTGATTTCGTTAAAAGGTTTTGTGTATTGGTTGGCATAAGTTAAAAAGCAGGAAAGTCCGCCAACTGTGATTCCTCCGGTAACTGCTGTTATTGCGCCGAAAATACCCACTGACGCATATACAAGTGCATTTACAAATCTTGTGCTTGGATTTGCCAAAGCACCTGCAATCTGTGCTTTTAAGCCAACTGTATAAAGCTCTGCGTTATATTTTTTAAAGCCTTCAAAGGACCTTTCTTCATAAGAAAAGGATTTAACTATTTGTTGATTGCCTATAAGTTCTTCAACATAACCGCTGATTGTTCCCTGCAATTCCTGTTGTTTTCTAAATCTTTTGCTTGAGAGCTTTCCTATAAAAGCCGCAACAAACAAAGAAAGAGGAGTAACAATTACTACTATAAGGGCTATTTTTATATCTATTGATATCATAAAAATAATTGTGCCTGCAATTGTAACTATCCCTGAAAAAAGCTGAGTGATCATCTGAATTAAACCATCGCCGATTGCGTCAACATCATTTACCATTCGGCTGATCAGATCCCCATGAGGGTGTGAGTCAATATAAGATAACGGAGTAGTGTTAAATTTTTTGAAAATATCTCTGCGCAAGTCTCTTACCGTTTTATAGCTTATTGAATTTGTACAGAAATTCATCGCCCATTGAAATATAACAACTCCTGCTATTGAAACTAATATATACATTAAAATTCTAAAAATATTTTTAAAGTTTACCTGTCCCTGTGCAATAATATTATCTATTGCTTCACCTACCAAAACTGGAATATAAAGCGTTAAAGAAACGCTGATTATGGCAAAAACGAGAGCAAAAATAAAATATGGCAAATAGGTTTTTGAATATTTCAAAACATTTTTTACTGCGGAGGTTTTCTTCATTATTTATAAACCTCCTCTTTTTCAAGCTGTGACAAGCAGATCTCTTTATACAGGGGACAGCTTTCAAGAAGTTCTTTATGATTGCCCTTGCCTGCAAGACCGCCATTGTCAAGAACCAGTATTAAATCTGAATTTTTTATTGTTGAACATCTTTGAGATACTATTATTACAGTCATATTTTCCGTCTGCTCTTTTAAAGCTTTTCTTAAAGCGGCGTCTGTTGCAAAGTCAAGAGCGGAAAAACTGTCGTCGAGTATTAAAACCTTTGGCATCGATACTATTGCCCTTGCTATGCATAATCTTTGCCTTTGTCCTCCTGAAAAGTTTTTACCTCCCTGAACTACCATGGTATCAAGTCCTTCGGATTTTTCAAGAACAAAATCTTTTGCCTGCGCTATTTCCAATGCCTTTAAGATTTCTTCATCAGTAGAATTTGGGTTTTGCCATTTCATATTTTCTCTTACTGTTCCGCTGAATAAAACTGATTGCTGTGGAACGATTCCGATTTGTTTGCGTAAGGTTTGAAAAGGATAATCCTTAACATTTACTCCGTCAAACAAAATTTTTCCGCTGTTTACATCATAAAATCTTGGAATTAAGTTTATCAAAGTGGATTTTCCGCTTCCGGTTCCTCCTATAATTCCAACGGTATCTCCTTTATTTATTTTAAAGCTGATATTAGAAAGCTCGTTTTCACCCTCTGAATATGAAAAGCAAACATTATCAAATTCAATTTTAGGAGCATTGTTATTAGGGTTGATTTTAGTGTTTGTGTTTTCAATAACAGAACTTTCCGTTTCAAATACTTGATTAATTCTTTGTGCAGAGGCAGAAGCCTTTGTAAAAAGTACAACGAGATTTGCTACAACTACCATTGCAAGTAAAATTTGGGTCATGTAGTTTACAAGTGCAATAATATCGCCTGACATAATTTCTCCAATATTTGCTCCTTTTGAACCAAACCAAACGATAAAAACAATGGCAAGGTTTGTTATTGCAAATGTTGCAGGAGAAAGCAAAGCAGAAAGCTTGCCTACTCTGATTGAAGTATATGATAAATCGTCTGAAATCTCATTAAATCGTTTTTGTTCCTGATTTTGTTTGGAAAAAGCTCTTATGACTCTGTTGCCTGATAAATTTTCTCTTGATACAAGAGAAACCTTATCAAGTTTTTTTTGAATTGCTTTATAAAAGGGAACGCTTTTTGACATAACAAAATATAACACCAATCCAATTAAAACTGCTGAAACAAAAAATATAACGGACAACTTTATATCTATAATAATAGCCATAACCATTGCGCCGATAACAAGAAACGGCGCTCTAAGGGCAAGTCTGATAAGCATGGCAACTGCATTTTGTATTTGATTAACATCGTTGGTTATTCTTGTAATAAGAGAGGGGGTGCCAATGAGGTCCAGTTCTTTATGGGAAAGAGAATTAATATGTTTAAACAGATCATTTCTCATTTTGGTTCCGCAGCCCTGGGACGCAACTGATGCATAGTATTGACATACAAGGGCACTGCAAAGTCCTATGAAACCTAAAAGAACCATTACTCCGCCCATTATAAGAATGTAACCCGTATCCCTGTTAGCAACGCCGACATCAATGATATTTGCCATTACAAGGGGAACAATAAGCTCCAAGACAGCTTCAAACAGTTTGCACAAAGGCCCCACAATTATATGAAATTTATAATCCTTTAAATATGCTTTAAACAATTTAATCATAAAACCGCCTGAATTTATTTAATAATTAAATTATACCACAGTATAAGTAAAATAAAAGACAAATAAGAAATTATAAGTTAAAATTTTGCAGAAGAAGGCTTCATTCGTAGGAAGGTTTTTTAATTTTTCAAAAATGTAAACATACAAAAAGAAATCTATTTTTTATCAAACATAAATATTGGATCGTACAAGCGGTATCTATTACTGCAATACTAAAAAACAATCAGCTCCCTTACTTAAACAAGGAAACTGATTTTAAAAAATATTTATTTTTAAAGTAATTTATTTAAGCAAAAATGCGCAGCCGTGTGCGGGAATAATCAAACCGCTGTTTTCAACGCTTGTTCCAAATAAAGGCTTACTGTTTGAGTATCCCGGAGGTATATTAATTACCATTTGTGTATCGCCTGCGTTAAATGCACAGAATAAGGAGCTGTTGCCGTCAATTCTCATATATGAAAGCAGTCTGCCGTAACACTGAACTTCGATGATATCTCCGTCCCACAATGCACTGCATGATTTGCGCAGATTGCCAAGTTTTGTATGCCACTCAATAAGCTCTTTATCCTCTCTGCCCCAAGGATAACAACATCGGTTGAACGGATCACGATATCCTTCCATTCCGGCTTCATCTCCGTAATAAACACACGGAAAGCCCGGTAGTGTATATTGCATGGCAACAGCTATCTTCATCATTTTTAATCCGTAATGTCTCTGTTCGTCAGACAGCCTTGTATGTGCCTGCCAGTGGCGGTCTCTTCCGTTTAGCGGTTCTCCTGCTATTACCGTTAATGCTCGCTCTGTATCGTGAGTTGAAAGCAGATTCATTAAAACCCGCAGTACAGGTCTGGGATAGTTTTCTACAACAGACATTATCGTATTCATAACATATTTTGCATCTCCGCCTTTTACAAAGTCTAAAATTGCGTTGCGGAATACATAATTCATTACGCTGTCAAGCTCTTCTCCCAGCAAAAACTTTCTTCTTGCTCCGTAACTTTCTTTATTTGAGGCGTCTTCCCAGACTTCGCCTATAATTATTCCTTGTGGGTTTTCCGCCTTAACGGCCTTTCTTAAATTTTCTAGAAATTCGTTGGGCAGTTCGTCTGCAACATCAAGTCTCCAGCCGGAATTGCCGCACTTCATCCACTTTCTTACAATTCCGTTTTCACCGTTTATATATTCGTTAAACGACGGATCGTTTTCGTTTACTTCCGGCAGGGTGTAAAATCCCCACCATGAATTATAATTATCAGGCCATTGGTTAAATTTGTACCAGCTTGAATAGGGACTGTTCTGGTCTCTGTATGCTCCTCCGCTGCCGTATCTTCCGCTTCTGTTAAAATATTTGCTGTCGCTTCCTGTATGAGAGAAAACACCATCGTTTATAACATGAATACCATGTTTTTTTGCTTCAGCACAAAGGCTTACAAAATCCCCTTCTGTTCCTAAGATAGGGTCTACCTGGCTGTAATCGCCTGTGTCATATCGATGATTTGAATAGGCTTTTGAAATGGGGTTTAAATAAATGCAGGTTACTCCTAAACTCTCTAAATAATTAAGCTTTTGTTCAATTCCTTTTAAATCTCCCATAAAAAAGTCGGTGTTAGTAATTTCTCCATGCTCATTGGGCCACCATTGAGGCAGAGCGTACCAATCATGATTTATGGATAAATCTGTACGGCCGAAGTCCTTTTTTTCACCGCTGAAGTTGAATCGGTCAGGAAAAATTTGATACATTACTCCGCCTATCGGCCAAGACGGAGTTTCAAAACCTTTTTTATAACAGGTGATCTGCCAGCTTCTTCCCGGCGAACGCTCAATGGAACTTATTTGATACGGGTCAGACGGTACAATATATCTTACTCCTTCGTTTGTATTTAGCTTAAAGCCGTACCAGTACAGTCCTATTCTGTCGGCAGTAAAATCACATTCCCAAATTTCAGTCTGGTCATCAAAGTAACCGTGCCAGAACATATTATAAAAGTTCCAATTATAATCATCGTCATATTTTACGCACATCTCAACGCTTGAAGTGCTTAAATTATGAGGAATCAATACTCTTAGATGAATACTCGTTCCCTGTTCTACTGCACCGAACGGATAACGGTAATAATCTTTTCTTGAGTCAAATGGAATTGGCATAAATACACATCCTGAAAATAAAAATTTTTAGTTAAAAACTTTTTTAATACCTATTCTAATATGTCTTAAATGAAGTAATTTTAAACCTTGCAGTTTCAAAGTTACTTTAAAAGTCACATATAACCCTATTCTATCACACAAAAATCTTATTTTCAACTAAAATAACCGATTTTTTCTTATATTTTGCTGTTATTATCTGGGATTAAAAAATACAATCTTACAAATTTTAAAATACTCTTTTTTATTCTATGTTTTTGTTGTATAATTAGTGTGAAAAGGTATAGACGGAGGAATTGTTATGAGTAAAAATAAAGTAACGGTTTATGTTGGAGGAAGAAGACTTATGCTTGTATCTTCTGATGACGAAAAATACATTAAAAATATTGCCCAAAAAGTAAACGAAAGAATAGATGCGGTAGCAAAAGCGTACCCTCAGCTTGACGCAAGAGGCTGTGCAATAATGACAGCGCTTGATTATGCAGACGACGAAAAAAAAGCGCTTGGCAAAAAGGCGGAACTTGTAGACCAGGCAAACAAGGTATTAAGGCAGGCAGATAAGCAAAGCAAGCAGATTATCGAGCTAAAGAAACAAAACAGTGAGCTTGATAAAAAATACGATGAACTTTTGGAAAAATTTGAAGATTTAAGGAAGAAAAATTCAAATCTGACTGCCCAGTATAATGAGCTTAAAAAATTTCTTGATAAGCAGATAAACATTTCTGCAAAGAATAAAAAAGATTCTGAGAAAGAATTTGACGATTTAAATGAGGAGGTTTCCGGAAAATCGCAGGGAAACAGCAATAATACAGAAAAAACCGCAGAAAAAACCGCAGAAAAAACTTCAGAAAAAAATGAAGATAATAAAAACAATAAAAAGCCTGTCGCCTATGGAAATAAAGAAAACGGTAATAAAAAAAATCCTCAAAACAAGTCACAAAATAAAAGTCAATATGTTTTCGGAAAAAACAGCTCAAACAATTTCAATAAAAAAGTGAACGAAGATATAATCAAGCCGGAAACGGCGGCAGATGTAATGAAAAAAGGTTATATTCCCCTAAGACAGTATTCACTTTTTGACGAAGATAATAAATAATGGAAAAAAATAAAGGGAAAGATAAAGAACAAAAAATAAAAAGCAAAGAATGTTAATAAAAAAATTAAATAGTCTGAATTAAAAATTAAATTAATAAAAATGAAAACAAATAAAATAGAGATTTTAGCTCCATGCGGTGGGTTTGAAAGTGTTGTAGCAGCGGTAAGGTGCGGGGCAGACGCCGTATATCTGGGAGCAAAAGAATTTTCTGCAAGGGCATCGGCAAAAAATTTTGATAACGATGAGCTTTTAAAGGCTGCTGAATACTGTCATGAAAGAGATGTTCTTGTTTATTTAACGGTAAATACCGTTATTTTTGATGAAGAACTTCCCCGTGTAAAAAATTTAATAATAAACGCCTGTAAAGCGCATATAGACGCAATAATCGTGCAAAGTATCGGAATTGCACAAATGATTAAAAAAATTGCGCCCGAATTGCCGCTTCACGCTTCAACACAAATGAGCGTTCATAATTTAAGCGGAGCAAAGGCACTTTATGAAGCGGGATTTAAAAGAGTTGTTCTTGCAAGAGAGATGACAAGAGAAGAAATTAAAGAGATTGCTGATAACTGTCCTATTGAACTGGAGGTTTTTGTTCACGGTGCATTGTGTATGTGTATGTCGGGACAATGTTATTTTTCCTCAATTATCGGCTCAAGAAGCGGCAGCCGAGGGGCCTGTGCGCAACCATGCAGACTTCCGTTTTCTGTGGATAATTCCAAAGAGGATCACGCATTAAGCTTAAAGGATAACAGTCTTGTAGACTATATAAAAGACCTTGAAGAAATAGGAGTTGCTTCTGCAAAAATTGAAGGCAGAATGAAGCGTCCGGAATATGTTGCAGCGGCAGTAAGAGCCTGTAAAGAAAGCAGAGATACAGGATTTGTAACTGATGAAACAAGAGAATATTTAAGTTCTGTATTTTCAAGAACAGGCTTTACCGACGGATACTATAAAAACCGCAGAGGATATGAAATGTTCGGGACCCGCCAAAAGAGCGATGTTATATCAGCAAGTGAAAAACTATTGGCAAAAATAAGAAATATATATAAAGATGAAGTACCAAAAATCGAAATTTCCTTTGAATTTACGGCAGAAATAAATAAAAATCCGATTTTAACAGTATCAGACGGCAAAAATAAGGTTACAATAAAGGGAGAAACTGTTTGTGAAAAAGCAATAAATAAACCGTTGTCAAAGGAAAGGTGTATAATTCAGCTTGAAAAAACAGGCTCAACTCCATACGTTGTAAAACACATAAGCTGTAATCTTGAAGAAGAAGTAACCATGCCGTTGTCTGCAATTAATAAGTTAAGAAGAGAATGCATTGAAGAGCTGTCTGTTGTTCGAAAAAAAAGAAAAGATTACAAAATTTTTGAAGATGAGGCAAATTTTAATTTTGAAAAAACAGAGAGATTTTTAAGCAGAAAATATGCAAAAACAAAATCTGCAAAGCTGGGAACCGCTTTTAAAGAATTTGATATGGTTTTTATACCCTTTGATTCTGATAATGATGAAATAAAAGGACTTTTGTCAAAAGGATTTAAAATCGGAGCAGAGCTTCCGCCTGTTGTTTTTTCAGGTGACGGTAAAATAATAAATAGATTAGCTGAACTTAAAAAAGCAGGCATAAAGGACGTTTACTGTTCAAATATAGGTATGGCGTACCTTGCAAAGCAGGCGAAAATGAAACTCCACGGAGGATTCAGGTTAAATTTTACAAATACTCCGGATTTATTATGGGCAGAAGAATTCGGTTTTGAAGACACAGAGCTTAGTATTGAGCTTACATTAGACCAAATCTCAAAATTAGGCGGTAAAATTAAAACAGGAATTGTAAGTTACGGATACCTGCCCTTAATGATAACCAGAAACTGTCCGGCAAAGAGCAGAAATATAAGCTGTAAGGAATGTAAGGGCAAATCAGTTTTGCAGGATAGGCTGGGTAAAAAATTCATTTTAAAATGCGATGGTTATACAACCGAGATTTTAAACAGCGTTCCTCTAAAAGTATTTGACAAAGAAAATGTATTCAAAAATTTAACTTTTCAAACATTTAATTTCACTGTTGAAAACTATGTGGAAACTGTGGAAAAACAGCTTGATTTTAACAGTAATTTACTGTTTTCTGAAAATTTTACACGGGGATTGTATTTTAGAGGTGTAAAATAAGCAAAAATTGTTTAAAGTCTTTATGGGAATTATTTTAAAGAAATTAACATATATTATAAAATTCTCATAAGAAAATAAAATTTATTTTTACTTTCTTTATAATAATTTTTCACAAGAAATATAAAATTATTTTGCAGTATTTAGTTGTAAAACTTGCAAGAAATGGGGTTTAAATGAAATCTGTTCTTAAAATTATGAAGGTAAAGGATAATGCAAAATTACCTACAAGAGCAACAGAAGGGTCGGCAGGTATGGATTTATATGCCTGTATCAGTGAACCTTTGACCTTAAAACACGGAGAACTTAAAATTGTTCCCACAGGTATTGCTATTGCATTGGAAGATAAAAATTCTGCGGCATTTCTTTATGCAAGATCGGGTCTGGGGGTCAAGCACGGTATTTGTCTATCAAACGGCGTAGGCGTTATAGACAGCGATTACAGAGGTGAGATCTGTGTAGGTCTTTGTAATGTATCAAAGGATGATTATACTATCGAACCTTTTGAAAGAATTGCCCAAATGGTTATTGCACCTGTTTTTATGCCTCAAATGGAGGTTTGTGAAAGTCTTGATGAGACCCTGCGTGGAGCAGGCGGTTTCGGTTCAACGGGAAAAGTATAATAATTATTGAAATAAAATATTAAATAATATATAATTAGGGTACAATTATATAGAGTGTATTTTAAAAGTAACTGACAGGACCTTTTTAAACATATTGACGCTTTTCTTATATGCTCTAACTCTAAAAGGAGTAGAATTAAATGTTTTCATTTTCAAAAGATGTAGCAATAGATTTAGGAACTGCAAATACACTTGTCTGCGTGAAGGGAAAAGGTATTGTAATGAGAGAACCTTCGGTAGTTGCGCTGGATTCACAGTCGGAATCTGTAATTGCAGTAGGCAAAGAAGCTAAAGATATGATAGGAAGAACTCCCGATTCTATAAATGCCGTAAGACCTTTAAAGGACGGTGTAATTGCAGATTTTGACGTTACTGCCGCCATGTTAAAGCATTTTATACGCAGAGCCGTAAAACCCGGACTTTTTTCAAAACCGAGAATTATTATCTGTATGCCTTCAGGGGTAACGGAGGTTGAGAGAAACGCCGTAGAAGATGCGGCAATTCAGGCAGGAGGAAAACAGGTTCAATTAATAGAGGAGCCTATGGCGGCTGCAATAGGAGCAGGACTTCCGGTAGATGAACCGGTGGGAAGTCTGGTAGTAGATATAGGCGGAGGAACATCAGAAGTTGCGGTAATTTCTCTTGGGGATATAGTAACATCCTGTTCCGTAAGGGTCGCAGGTGATAAATTTGATGAAGCAATAATTAACTTTGTAAAAAAAGAATACAATTTAATAATAGGCGAAAGAACGGCAGAAACAATTAAAGTTTCGATCGGCTCTGCATTTCCTTATGAGGACGAAAAGAGTATGCTAGTAAAGGGCAGAAATATGGTAGACGGTCTTCCAAAGGATGTTACAATTTCTGCAGATGAGGTAAGAGATGCTTTGGCAGAGCCTTTAATGACTATTGTAGAAGCAATTAAATCTACTCTGGAAAACACGCCTCCGGAGCTTGCTGCCGACATTATAGATTCAGGTATAATGCTTACAGGAGGGGGAGCGCTGTTAAGAGGAATAGATATGCTTGTTATGCAGCAAACTGGAATGCCTGTTCATATAGCGGCAAAACCGCTTGAGTGTGTTGCGGTAGGTGCAGGCAAAAGACTTGGCTTCAGTATTGACGACAGGGTTTCCTCAAGAAAAAAATAACTATTATATTATAGTATTATTGCAGGGAGCAGAGTTTGTTAAAAGGACTTTGTTCCCTTAATTTATATAAGGAGGTATGAGATGAAAAAGTTATTTCGCAGAAAAAGCGTAAAAATTTTTGCAGTAACAATTTGTGCGGTAATTGTTATTGCGTCTGTCAGTTATTTTTGTTATCCCTTTTTGTCAAGCGGAATAAATATGATTACAAACGGGTTATCACAGGTTACCGCAGAGGTTTCCGAAAATCTTAATAAATCCTCATATAATGAGCTTTTGGAGGAAAATAAAAAGCTTTCCGAAGAAAATGCAAAATTGCGTGAACAGGCAGCAGATTACTATGACTTAAAGGAAGAAAACGACCGTCTTTGGAAATTTTATAACATAAAAAAAGAAAATCCAACCTATACTTATGTACCCTCAACTGTTATAAGACGAGATTCAAACGCTGATTTTTATTCATTTACAATAGACGCAGGAACTTCTTTGGGTATCAGCGTAAACGACCCCGTTATTACGGAGAACGGACTTGTTGGCATAGTTTCAGAATGTGATACATCATCAAGTAAGGTAAAAACAATTTTATCTCCTGAAATAAAAATCGGTGCTGCGGATTCAAAAACCAAAGACAGCGGAGTAATATCTGGAAGTTCCCGTTATTGCGACGATAACCTTACTATGCTTACAAAAATTTCTTCCGAAAACAAAATTTCACAGGGGGATATTATTAAAACATCAGGAGTCGGCGGACTTTTCCCTGCTGATATTATTATAGGTGAAGTAAAAGAGTTTTCTTATGATGATTACGATGTTTCAAAATTTACCGTAATAGAGCCTTATGAAGATATCCGCAAGGTTTCAAGTGTGCTTGTGATTACTGATTTTAACACAAAGGGTCAGATTTCGTTGGAAAAGTCGGATAATTCGTCTAATACATCAAAATCTGCAAAAGAAACAACAGCAACAGAAAAAACAACTGCCGAAAAACCAGAATAATAAGGGGTAAAAATGCAAAAAAAATTAATTGTTTTACGTTACTTTGTATATGGCATAGAAATTTTAATATTTTATATCTTGCAGGGAACTCCAAACCTTATTCCGGAGATCTGCGGCGGCAAGCCCGTACTTTTAATTTGTACAGCATTGACCGTAGCTGCCTTTGAAAAAGAAGTTCCGGCGTTGTTTTTCGGACTTACCTGCGGAGTTTTATGCGACCTTGCAATATCAAACACAATCGGATATTTTACAATAGTTATAACGGCGCTGTGCTGTTTAGAATCAATTATTTTTAACTCAATTATGGTAAAAAGCTTTTTAAACACTATGCTTTATACATTTTGTTCCTGTGTGGTTGCAATCGGCTTGTATTTTGTATTTTTTTATATTTTCAAAGGTTACGGTAACATAGTCTATTATTTTGTAAACCATTATATTTCAAGAATTATTTATACTTTTATATGCATAATTCCCATTTACTTTTTAAATATGCTTATTTTTACACAGGTCAGAGAAAAAGAATAAACGTAGTCAATAAAAGATTTATTATAGGCGGTGACGACGATTATGTTTAAAAGAAAAAAGAAGGGTAAAAAAGAAAATAAAGAATATGAGCCCTCACGCAGAATCTTTATATGTATAATAATTGTCGCTGTAATATTCTGCGGATTTATTGCAAGACTGTTCGTGTGGCAGATTGCAGAGGGTGAAAATTATAAAAAAATTGCATTAAGCAGTACAACATACACAGAAAAAACCGACGCCGCCAGGGGAGAAATTCTTGATAAAGACGGAAACGGTCTGACCGTAAACAAAACCTGTTATAAAATTACTCTTAACAGGCTTTATGTTGATATGGAAAAAATCAATGATATTATATCTGAGCTTATTGCATATATGGACGCAAGAAGCGAAAAGTGGCAGGATGTATTGCCCATAGAAATAGCAAACGGAGATATTTATTCATTTAAGCCGGAAAGTAACGATCAGGTAAATGTATTAAAGTCGGCGGAGTTTTTAAATCTTGACGATAAAGCCGACGCATCAAAGTGTATTAAAGAGCTTTCAGCAAGATATGATGCAGAAAACATAACGGATAAAAAAGTCTTGAGAGATGTTTTGTCAGTAAGATATAATATGGAGGTGCAAGGATTTTCCAATACAACTCCCTACGATTTTGCCCTTAATATCAGTGAGCAGATGGTATCGATCATCAGCGAAAATTTCCAAAATGTAAGCGGAGTACAGGTAGAAACATATTTTGTAAGATATAATCCCGACCCTTATATAGCACCTCACCTTTTAGGAGCATTAGGTTCTATAAGCGAAGAAGAATATAATGAAAAAACAAAACAGGGCAAAGAATATACATTTAATGATAAAATCGGAAAATTCGGTATTGAAGAAGCTTTTGAGGATATACTCAAAGGAGAGTCGGGAACAAAAATCGTCGAAAAAAATTCAGACGGAACAGTAGTAAATGAAATAGGAAAAACAGATGCACAACCGGGAAATACCGTTTATTTAACAATAGACAGCAAAATTCAAGATGCAGCCAATAAAGCGCTTGCAGAAAATGTTACAGCCGCCAGAAAAAACGGAGAAAGCCTAGCCTATCAAAACGGAGATTCAGGTTACGGAGAAGATTGCCGTGCAGGGGCGGCGGTTATGCTTTCGGTAAAAGATTTTTCAGTTCTTGCAGCGGCAAGCTATCCCTCTTATGATTTGGAAAAATACAGCGAATACGGCGATTATTATGTAAGTCTTGAAACAGATGAAAAAAACGCTCCGTTATATGACAGAGTATTTAACGGAAGCTTTGCACCCGGATCAATATTTAAGCCCTGCGTAGCAAGTGCCGCTTTAGAAGAGGGAGTTATAAATAAAAATACACTTATTGACTGCACCAGGTACTATGATTATTATGAATCAGACCCTGTTGCATGTATGCATTATCACGGCAACCTTGACCTTATGGGAGCAATAACGCAATCCTGCAACTATTTTTTTGCAGAAACAGGCAGACGGCTGGGAATTAACACAATGTATCTTTATGCTGAAAAGTTTGGTTTAGGGGAAAACACAGGAGTAGAAATAGGAGAAAGCAAAGGATTTCTTGCAGGCAGAGATTCAAAAACATGGACCGCAGGCAACACGGTACAGGCGGCAATAGGACAAAGTGATAATGCATTTACCCCCGTACAGCTGGCAACTTATACTGCAACTATTGCAAACAATGGAACAAGGCTGAAAACACATCTTGTAAGCAAGATAACAGACTATAAGCGTGAAAAAATTATAGAATATAACGACCCGGATAAACCGGAAACAATAGATACAGTAAGTGTTTCAAAAGAAAATCTTGAACTTGTGCAAAGCGCTATGCGTAATGTTGCTGAAAGCGCCGGCGGTACGGCGTACTCTGTTTTTGGAAATTATCATATTCCTATTGCGGCAAAAACAGGAACGGCAGAGAATTCAGGTTCAGACCACACAACCTTTATTTGTTATGCGCCTTATGAAAATCCGCAGGTTGCAGTTGCAGTAGTACTGGAACACGGTGTAAGGGGCAGTTATTCCATGAATGTAGCCAAGGAAATGCTTGACGCTTATTTTAATAAAAAACAATAATAAAACTTTTATTTTTTTCGGTGTGTTTTCTGCTGCACTTTTTCAATATTATTGGGGTCAATAGACTTATTTTGATATCTTTCGCAGCTTATGTAAAATACGCTGAAAGGCTTTTAAAACTTTTATGTAAGTTAGTAAAAAAATAATTAAAATACCAATAAAAAGCATATCAAAAAACAATAATTAAAGAAAAAATATTTATATTTGATTAATTGTAAATGTTTATAAATATTTTAAAATATTAATATATGTTACTATGATGTGCAAATTTCACAAAAACATTACACATTATTGGAAAAATCCCCTTTTTCAAGTCGATATTTATTGATAATTACTAAAATAATACAAAAATTTTTGGCACGGAAACAAAACAAATTTATTTGCTCTTTTATTATCTTTATGTTAAAATAGTAACGAGGTATAATATCATTATGAATAAAGTAATAGTTGTGGCGTCCGGCAAAGGCGGAACCGGCAAATCTACGGTGTGTGTATGTCTTGCGGTCGCCCTTGTTAAACAACAGAAAAAAGTTTTGTTAATAGATTGTGACTGCGGCATGAGAGGGCTGGATATTATGCTTGACGTTGAAGAGAGCGTTTTGTTTGATACTTCAGATGCTGTTTCGGGAAACTGCAATTATTCCGATGCCGTTTATAAAAGTCCTCATATAAATAATCTCTATATGCTGGCAGCTCCTTTTGATACCGAAAATGAGGTGAGTCCGTCTGTATTTTCACAGCTTGTTGACAGCCTCAAAAACGATTACGACTATATTATTATTGATTCTCCGGCGGGAATAGGTTCCGGCTTTGTAACTGCCGCATATCCTGCCGATATGGCATTATTAGTTGCCAATGCCGAACCTACAAGTTTAAGGGGAGTTGTTAAAATCAGAAAAAAACTGGAAGAGTTTAATAAAAAAAATATCAGGTTGATTGTAAACAGATTTAACAGAAAAAAATTTGAGGAACTTGGCTTTTATAAGGATTTAGATCAGGTTATAGATGTATCTCAAACACAGCTTATTGCTTTAGTTCCTGATGATCTGCATCTTTCCTCTGTAATGCAAAGAGGTGAAGCGGGCGTTTGCTGGAGTGCCTGCTCAAATGTTTTTGATTGTCTTGCTTTGAGAATTATGGGTGCAGACGTTCCTTTAGCATATAAGGGTCAAAAAATATAGCTTATTTTATATGGAAGTTTTATTTTAACGGAGGTATTGTTATGAATATTGCGTTGATTGCACATGACGAGAAAAAAGAATTAATGGTACAGTTTTGTATTGCTTATTGCGGTATTTTAAGCAGGAATACTCTTTGTGCAACGGGTACAACAGGTAAAATAATTTCAGAGGCAACAGGTCTTACAATACAAAAATTTCTTGCAGGTTCACAAGGAGGCGGTCAGCAGATTTCCGCAAGAATCGCCTGTAATGAGGTCGATATGCTGCTTTTTTTCAGAGATCCTTTAAACCCAAAACCTAATGAACCTAACGATATGAATCTTTTAAGACTTTGCGATATGCATAATATTCCCGTTGCAACAAATATTGCAACTGCTGAAGTTTTGATCCACGGTCTTGAAAGAGGCGACCTTGACTGGAGAAATATTTTAAAGTAATATTAAAGTAATATATAAATTAAAAATATCAATTTCTAAAATTACTATTGGGCGGCGTTTGCTGCCCAATAATTGTATTATAAATTAGGAGGCAGGCCGATGAGCCTTATTACCAAAAAAATAAAAGGAACGGAAGATGTACTTCCAAAAGAAAGTTTCAAATGGCAGTTTGTAGAAAAAATAATGAGAAACGAAGCTGAAAATTACGGCTTTAAAGAAATCCGCACGCCCGTTTTTGAGCACACAGAGCTTTTTGCAAGAGGTGTAGGTCAGACAACAGATGTTGTTCAAAAGGAAATGTACACTTTTGATACAAAAGGCGGAGAATCCGTAACACTTCGTCCGGAGGGTACTGCAGGAGCCGCAAGGGCAGTGCTGGAGCACGCTGTTTTAAACGACGGGCTTCCCGTAAAAGTGTCATACTTTGTTTCCTGTTACAGATATGAAAAGCCTCAAGCAGGCAGACTTAGAGAATTTCACCAATTCGGTTTGGAAGAATACGGTACAGCAGACCCGGTTGCCGACGCAGAACTTATTTGTGCGGCACAATCAATTTTTGACAGACTTCAAATCAAAGAACTTCATTTGGAAATCAATTCGATCGGATGTCCAAAATGCAGGGCAGAATACCACAAGGCGTTAAGAGAATACTTTGAAAAATACAAGGATAAACTTTGTGATACCTGCCTTTCAAGACTTGAGAAAAATCCTATGAGAATACTGGACTGTAAAAGTCCCGAGGATAAAAAGATCGCAGAAAATGCACCAAAGGTCATAGATTATTTATGTGAAGATTGTAACGAGCATTTTGAAAAGGTAAAAACTTATCTTGACGGTGCAGGCGTTAAATATATAGTAAACCCCTCAATTGTAAGAGGTCTTGACTATTACACAAAAACCGTTTTTGAATTTGTAACCGATTATATCGGCTCTCAGGGAACGGTTTGCGGCGGAGGAAGATATGACGGTTTAATTGAAGAGTTAGGCGGTCAGCATGTACCATCGTTAGGCTTTGCTATGGGAATTGAGAGATTATTGATGCTTATGGATAATCAGGGTATTGAAATTCCAAAATCCGATACCTGCGATTTGTATATTGCAGGGCTGGGAGATAAAGCAAAATTAAAAGCTTTTGAGCTTATTAAACAAATCAGAGAGAGTGGGCTTAAAGGAGAAACCGATGTTGTAGGCAGAGGTTTAAGAGCACAAATGAAATATGCAGATAAAATCGGTGCAAAGTTCAGTATGGTTTTAGGGGATAATGAAATCGAAGAAAGCAAAGCGAAAATAAAAAATATGGAAACAGGCGAACAGGTTGAAATCAGCTTGACAGAAAGCTTTGCACAGGAATTTTTTCAAGTATATACACAAAACAGAAACCGTCTTATAGCAGGCGTTTAACCGGAGGATATTATGGCAGAATTTATGACAGGATTAAAAAGAACCAACTATTGCGGCGACTTAAGAATAGAAGACTGCGGAAAGGAAGTTACAGTCTGCGGCTGGGTACAGCGACAGCGTGATTTAGGCCAGCTGATATTTATAGATTTAAGAGACCGTACAGGTATTGTTCAGCTTGCTTTTACAGACATTACAGATAAAGAAACTTTTGAAAAGGCATTTGCCTGCAGAAGTGAGTTTGTACTTGCTGCAAAAGGAATTGTAAGAGAAAGAAGCTCAAAAAACAACGAAATTTCAACAGGAGATATTGAAATTGAAGTAACGGATTTAAGAGTTCTTTCAAAGGCGCAAACACCTCCATTTGAAATTCTTGATAATACAGATACAAATGAAGAATTAAGACTCAAACACCGTTATCTTGATTTAAGAAGAGCGCCCTTGCAGAAAAATATTATAATGAGAAGTAAAATTGCAAAGGTTTCAAGAGACTACTTTTATGAAAACGGATTTGTAGAAATAGAAACACCTATGATGATCAAGTCAACTCCCGAGGGAGCAAGAGATTATCTGGTTCCCTCAAGAATTCATAAGGGAAAGTTCTATGCGCTTCCCCAGTCGCCCCAGATGTATAAACAGCTTTTAATGCTGTCAGGCTTTGACAGATACATTCAGCTTGCAAGGTGTTTCAGAGATGAAGATCTAAGAGCAGACCGTCAGCCTGAATTTACACAGATAGATATGGAGCTTTCATTTGTTGATGTAGATGATATTCTTGAAATTAACGAAGGTCTTTTTAAAAGACTTTTCAAGGAAATTATGAATCAGGAGCTGGAAACTCCTTTTGAGAGAATGAGCTATAATGAGGCCATGGAAAACTACGGTTCAGACAAGCCTGATATTCGTTTTGATATGAAAATTCAGAATATTTCAGAGCTTGTAAAGGACAGCGGGTTCGGGGTATTTGCAAATGCAGTTAAAGAAGGCGGAACAGTTCGAGCAATTGTAGCAAAAAACAGTGCAAATACTTATACAAGAAAAGAAATTGACAAACTTACAGAATATGTTAAAGGCATAGGTGCAAAAGGTCTTGCATATATAAGATGGGTAGATGATGAACCTGCCTGCTCTTTTAAAAAGTTTATGGCAGAGGGCGAGCTTGAAAAAATTTTAAATACACTTGGTGCAGAAAAAGGCGATGTTGTATTTATTGTTGCCGATAAAAAATCTGTTGTACTTTCAACATTAGGAGCTTTAAGGCTTAAAGCTGCAAAGAAACTTGATCTAATTCCCAATACATTCAAATTTTTATGGATCGTAGATTTTCCGTTCTTTGAATATGATGACGAATCCGGAGAATGGGTAGCTATGCACCATCCTTTTACAATGCCTAAAGAAGAGTGTCTGCAATATCTTGATACCGACCCTTCAAAGGTTGTTGCAAAAGCGTATGATCTTACCTTAAACGGCACAGAACTTTCCAGCGGTTCAATGAGAATCACTGACCCTGAACTTCAGCAAAAGATGTTCAGAGCATTAAAAATGACAGACGAAGAGATCGATGCAAAATTCGGCTTTTTGGTAGAAGCATATAAATACGGAGCTCCTCCTCACGGAGGAATGGGTATAGGTCTTGACAGAGTTGCCATGATTTTATGTAATGCAGACAGCTTAAGAGATGTTACTGCATTTCCGAAGGTACAAAATGCAAGCGAACTAATGTCGGCTTGTCCTTCAACTGTTGACGCTGAAAGCCTTGAAGTTTTGGGAATTGCAGTTACAGAAAATAATAAATGATTTTTTGAATAAATATACAAAAAGAAAATATAAATAATAACAAATCAGGATAAGAGAAATATGAATACAGGTTTGATTGTTTTTGTCTCAATAACAATTATTTTGCTTGCGGCAGTTTTAGTGCTTGTTCTTTTTATCAGATATAAGGTCAGACAATTTTCAAGAGATGTTTTCGGTACATCTACTCTGAATGAAGGTATTCAAAAACAAAAAGAAATTATGTCTGAAACTCCACGCTCGGTTGCATCTATGACAACAATTTATCTTCCTCAAATAAAACGGGATTTTCCTGAATTTAATTTTGAGCAATACTCTCAAAAGGCAGAGGTCGTTTTAAAGGATTATCTAAATGCAATCAGTGAAAAAACAGAGCTTGCAAATACCGATTGTTCTGAAGATTTAACATTACAGGTTAATAACATAATAGATGATTTGAACAGGCAGGGTGCAGCTTCATACTTTTCTCAAATAGTAATTCACGATACGCAGATTTCCATGTATAAAAAAACAGGGGCAACTGTTGAGATAACATTTCAGTCGGCAGTTGAGTACATAGGTTATTTATCAAATGAAAACGGTGAGCTTTTATCCGGAAATAAAGATCTTAAAACTCAAACTGTTTATGATATCTGCCTTGTATATATTCAGGATATAAGCAAAATCAAAGAACATAACCATGGCGAAGGTTCAGTGGGTTTAAACTGTCCCAACTGCGGTGCGCCAATTACAAACATAGGTACAAAGTTCTGCGAATACTGCGGAACCGGCATAAAGGAAATAAACATTTACTCCTGGAAGTTTAACAGGATAGATGAAAAAACAAAAAATACAAAACATTTTTAAGGAGAGATTACTATGGGTATTATTAAAGCGGCGTTAAATGCAATCGGAGGCGGTCTTGCAGAAAGTTGGCTTGAAGTTATAGAGCCTGAGCCTATGAGCGATACTACCTGCTTTGCGCCGGGCAGACTTATTACTCAAAACGGAAAATCACAAAATAAAAAAGGTTCAAACAGTATAGTATCAAACGGTTCTGTTATTCATGTTATGGATAATCAGTTTATGATGCTTATTGACGGAGGCAAGGTTGTTGATTATACTGCAGAACCGGGTTATTACAAGGTGGATAACAGCTCAATGCCTTCTCTTTTTAACGGACAATTCGGCGATTCATTGAAAGAGACTTTCAACCGTATTAAATACGGTGGAATTACTCCTCAATCACAAAAAGTATTCTTTATTAATTTGCAGGAGATCAAGGGCATTAAATTCGGAACAGTCAATCCGGTAAACTATTTTGATACTTTTTATAACAGCGAACTTTTCTTAAGAGCACACGGTACCTATTCAATTAAGATTACAGACCCTCTTAAATTTTATGCAGAGGTAATTCCAAAAGGCGCAGTAACTGACGGAACATCTGTTGACATTAACGATGTAAACCGTCAATATTTAGATGAGTATTTAGAAGCTTTTACAAGCGCTATCAATCAGATGTCCGCAGACGGTATCAGAATTTCATTTGTAGTTTCAAAAGGCCGTGAACTTGGCAAATATATGGCTGAAACTCTCGATGAAGATTGGAACGGCAACAGAGGTATGGAAATACAGTCAGTTGGTATTGCCAGCCTTTCTTATGATGAAGAATCACAAAAGCTTATCAATATGCGTAACAAAGGCGCTATGCTTTCCGATGACGCAGTTCAAAAGGGCTATGTAGCCGCAAATCTTGCAGAGGGATTAAAGGATGCAGGATCAAACGGCAACGGCTCTATGGCAGGTTTTATGGGCGTTGGAATGGGAATGAATATGGGAGGAAATATATTAGGCGGTTACGGAAATAATTTACAGCCTAAACAGCCTCCACAGCCTCCCGTACAGCCACAGGCTCCTTCCCAGCCGGAGCAGCCGGTTTCGGAGCCACAATCTCCTGCAACATCAGTAGGTGAAAACGAATGGACTTGTATCTGCGGTGCAGTAAATACAGGAAAATTCTGTTCACAATGCGGTGAAAAAAAACCTGAAGCACCAACCAAAAAATTCTGCACAAACTGCGGAGCAGAAGTTAAAGAAGGAACAAAATTCTGCCCTGAATGCGGAACAAAACTGTCTTAAAAAACTTGTATAAAACAAGCAAAAGTTATAGTTAAGGTAAGCAAAAGTTATAGATAAAGAAAGCAAAGGTTATAGATAAAATAAGCAAAGGTTATAGATAAAATAAGCAAAAGTTTTGGTCGAGCTTTTTCAAAAGCTCGCGGGGGATCAAAGGGCGAGGAGCCCTTTGTCGCCGTCGGTGACGGCGAAACCTTGCTCACAAAAGAAAATGCATCTGGTTTTTTAAGCCTTTGTCGCCGTCGGTAACGGTGAAACCCTTTAATAATTGCAAAATTTTGCAGAGATTTTTAAAAAAGATACAGTAAAAATATTTGTATAAATAATAATATTTTTAAAATGTATAAATTATTAATATTAAAAAAACAACAGCACCTGCCTAAAGAAGATAAACTCTTCGGCAGGTGCTGCTTTATTAATTTTAACAAATTTAGCTTAAAGTATCTACTGTTTCATCCTTTGCAACTTTTGAAACCTGTTCAATTATATTTTTAATTCTGTTTTCATATACAGTTCCGACAGTTCTGCCGTTTAATGTTGCAATATATTTTCCTGAATCATACTTATAAAAACTTATTGTATCGGTATCGTCCTTTGTGGAGTAAGTATATTTGACAGTTAAAACAGGTGAACCCGATGGGTTGGATGCTGTTTTATCTATTCTTTCTGTGTATGCAACATTTTGGAAGAAAATATTAAAGTTTTCAAGGGTAATTAAAAGCGCTCCGTACTTAACCGTAGTAGTCTGGGTCGTTGTTTCTGAACCTTCGTTATCTGTTGAAGTAGAAGTTTCTGTTGAAAGGTCAAACTTATAATCCGTACTGCCGTCGTTTACAGTCATGGAAGTAAGTGCGGTAAAACTCGGATTTAAAACATAAGTTGAAATTAAATCCTCATATTTTAATGTAGTCCATGGAAGATTTGCACTTGCCATTTTATAAACTACATTTCCTCCGTTTTTCATTATGAAAACATTACCTTCGGAATCCGGTTTTGAAGCAATTAAATCAAAGGTTTCATCCGGATATTCGCCAACTACATGTGCATAGGGATCATTAAGGCCGCAGTCGCTGATTTGTTTATCTGACGGGTTTGCATAGGCAACGCTGTCTGCATAAAGACCTCTGATCGCACCTGTAACCAAACTGGTTTTGTTATCGTCGGCAAAAAGAGTTTCCGGTTTCTGAATTACATATTGTGCGGAATTTGATTTATCTGTATTCTGTACAAATTCTACTTCTTTCGGGTAATTTGTTCCGCTTAATGTAACCTTTGTAGGAGTTGCGTCATCATTGGATTCTGCCGAATTGTTAATTGTTAATGAAATTAAATCGTTTACACTGTAAAGCAAGGCCGAAATTGAATCGTCTGCTACAAGATAAATTGTAGAACCCGAGCCGAATTTTATATATGAACCGGCTTCCATAGGTGCCTGATTGCCTACAATTATGACAGCACTTGTATCATCTGTATAAGTTACGGTAGCTGTGGCTCTGGGGTTTTCAAAACCGAAGTCCTTTTCGTTTGCACCGTCAATACTTGCAACGCTTGTAAAATCAAGAGCCGCAACATTATTTGCAATACTATCTGCCTGACCGGACTGAAGATCAAAATCTTCAAAGCCTACAAGTGTATAAACGGTAGTATCGCTTATAGTATTGCCTTTTTCATCGGTTGTTGTGGGCGTAGTTGATTTTATTTCATAGCTTCCGGATGTATTTTCAACCTTAATTGTTGATATCTGCGCCGGAACATAATCAATCAAAGTTCCGTAACTGTTGTTATCAAGCTCGCCTTTTTCGTTTAATTTAAGCTGTGCCTGATGAACTCCCTTATCATCAACAGATGTTGAAATAGGAGTACCGTCATCAAGGGAATCGCTTAAATTACCGGTTCCTTTAGGCCAGAACAATAGTGCAAGCAAAACGCCTACAAGTACTACGGCACAAGCAATAACAATAATAAGGAGCTTTTTATTTTTCTTCATTATTTATTCCTCCTGCGAATCCATATTACCAGACCTGCAACAAGAACGGCAATAGGAACAATGATTACAAACAGGATCATTAATGCGTTCTGACCGGCAAGGTCAATACCTAAATTAGCTGTGTCCATAGATTTGCTTTCTATTGTAATACCTATATTGTCACGGTCAGCAAGCGTATTTACGGCATTTACAAGGAATGCCGAGTTGTTATAACTGTTATATGACATAATAGAGTTTGAGAACATTTCAAAGGAACCGAATACTACAACATTTGATTCTACGCTGTCTGTATTTGCCTGCGTGCCCATAGCCGCAACATTTAAAGGATCTCCTGTAATAGCACTTCTATAATCCCATTCGGTATTTGATTTTTCCGAATAAGGTAAAATACCCGCAGAATTAGAGGTCGTTAAAACGGGGGTCGCAAGTTCTGTGTCTGTAACTTCAACGCCTCTTGCATAAGATGATATTACTGGAATTGAATTGTTTTTAAGGTCCTCTGTAAATATTTCGTTATAATTTGTTAATGATACTAAATATGTGTTTGATACAAGATAGTTGGGGTCTGTTTCAAAAATTATTCCGTCGCTCATTTTTATTCCCCATTTTTCAAGGAAAATATCGAGGTTCGGAGTACTTTCAACATCATAATTTGCAACGTAAATTAAGGATTTTCCGTAATCTCCGCTGTTATTAAGCCACTTTTCAAGTTTTTCTATGGCCGGAGCGTCAAGGTCAACTGAAGGGGCAAATAAGAAAGCAACTTTTGCGTCTTCATCAAGGTCGGAAGTTGTAAGATTTACTTCATTTGTTTGATATGCATTGTTTTCAAGCAACTCCTTTATTGAAGTGCTGTCTTGTTCTGAATTGCCTGAAATTATATCAACAACTATTTTGTTATCTGTTGTTACATTAAGCATAGCTGTAACAATAGCCTGCTCAACAGTTGATGAGGTGATATCCATTGTACCGTAATAGTAGTAAGATTCTTCATCGTATTCAAAACAGTCTTTTATATCAAGTACCCTGTATTCTTCACCGCATTCAACAAGAAATACATGAGTTGATATTGACCAGTCAATATTATTGTAATTACTTGTGAATGTTGGATTTTTTGATACATCAACATATTTAATCTTTATATGCTCTGAAAGATCTTCCATAGAGTTAAGGAATTTTTCTGCCTGAACAAAGTATTTTCCGTTTGCAACAAAGCTGTCTTCGTCTGCAAGGACATAAATTGTAACATCCTTATCAAGGTGGGATACATAGTCCGATGTGTCGTCTTGAAGGGCAAAAACCTGGTTAGATGTTAAATCAAAGGAAAGGGCAGGAAAACGCTCAACAAGCAGATTGCATATCACATTTAAAAGTATAGTAAGTGCAATTACAACAGCAACTATTGCAACCGCAATTGTACCGTGTTTAGCTTTCCTTGATTTAAAAAACTTTTTTAAACCGCCTTTTTTCTTTTGTGCTTTTTTCTTTTTGACGGTTTTTGTATCAGGTTTTGCTTCTTCAGAAGTTTGTTTGTCTTCTGTTTCAGTCTTTGTTTCTTCAGAAGTTTGTTTATCTTCTGTTTCAGTCTTTGTTTCTTCAGAAGTTTGTTCAGCTTCTGTTACGGCATTTACTTCTTCAGCCGATGTTTCAGCGGAAGTTTGAACATTTTCATTTATTTCTTTATTTTTGTTATCAATACTCATTTTGTTTTACCTCCTTTAGCTCCAGCGTTTCTTTTCAAAAACACGGATGGTAAAGAATAAAAACAATCCAATAATGCTTAAGAAAAATACAACATCTGATAATCTTAAAACACCGTAAGTAAAGTTGGTGTAATAGTTTACAAAGTTTACAGTTTCAAGAATTGAAGAGATCCAATCAAAGGGAATTGCAGAAATAAGTGTGCTCATAAGATAAATAACAATTCCGATCGCAAAGCCTGCAACAGCGGAGATCACCTGACTTTCAGTAAGTGAAGAAATGAAAATATCAATAGCAATCAAAGCTCCGCCTAAAAGCAGAATGCCGATGGTTGTGCATAAAATTACCGACCAGTCAGGAGAGACAAAGAAAGCAATTACAACAGCATACACAATAAAAATTACACAGCAGATCGCATAAAGAACAAACGCACCTAAAAATTTGCCTATTACTATCTGAAAAAGACTTGCAGGAGAAGTTAAAAGAGCCTGGTCTGTTTTCTGACGCTTTTCTTCACTGAAGCTTTTCATTGTAATAATAGGAACTATAAACAAAATAATAAAGAACATATTGCTGTAAACATAAGATAAATTTGCCGAATCACTCGCAAGGCAGGAGGCATAAAAGAAAAAGCCGGAGAAAAAGAAAAATACTGCCATTACAACATAAGCTGTTGCTGAATTAAAAAATGACCCAAGCTCACGCTTTAATATTGCACTCATCAAATTTTTCCTCCCTTTTCTTTTTGATTTTGGTCTTGAGAAACAAGCTTTAAGAATGACTCTTCAAGAGTTTCGTTTCCGTTTTGCATATTAAGTATCGGACAGTTGTTTCTTGACATAGCATTGAATACCTCTCGTCTTATGTCGTAATTTTTTTGATATTCAACAACATACTTACTTGACAATTCGCTTGTATCTCTCATCTTTTTAACCCTTATTACGCCCGAAATATTTTTAAGACTGTTAAGAATTGTGCTTTGGCTTCCCTCGATTTCAAGCGCAAGCTTTTGTTCGCCTGAAATTGACGATGAAAGTTCGGATGTTTTTGCGTCTGCAACAATGACTCCGTTTGAAATAACAATGATTCTGTCACAGGTTGCGGAAATTTCCGATAACACATGAGATGAAAAAATAACGGTATGTTTTTTGCCTAAACTTTTGATTAAAGTTCTTATTTCAATTATCTGTTTGGGGTCAAGACCAACGGTGGGCTCGTCCAGAATTAAAACAGGCGGATTGCCGAGTAATGCCTGCGCAAAACCAACTCGCTGTTTATAACCTTTTGAAAGATTTTTTATTATACGATCTTGTACATCTGTAATTTTAATGAGCTTCATAATCTCTGAAATATGCTCTCTTTTAGGTAAGGATACCCTTTTTAAATCAAACATAAATTCAAGATATTTTCTTACAGTCATATCAAGGTATAATGGCGGAATTTCAGGAAGATATCCGATTTTTGACTTTGCTTCCTTTGGATTTTCCAAAATATCACATCCGTCAATATTAACAGTTCCGCTTGTAGAAGATATGTAGCCGGTGATCATATTCATAGTAGTAGATTTTCCTGCACCGTTAGGTCCGAGAAAACCCAGAATCTCTCCTGTTTCTACCGTGAAGGATATATCGTTTACCGCTTTAATTCCTCCGTAGCGTTTAGTAAGGTTTTTAACCTCAACCATTGAGTTTTCACTCCTTCTAAATAAGTAAATACGTTTCTTTTTAGTTGAAATTCATGATATTTATCAACAAAGTAACAGGTTTATTATACTATAAAATTAAGCAAAGAGGAAACATTATTTTTAAAAAATCAAAATAAATACACAAATTTTCATAATTTCATCACAAAACCAAGGGCTTTTTTGCATAATAATCCAAAAAAATCTAATAATAATTAAAAATTAAAGAGGTTGATATTATGGAATTTTTAAACGCTTTTGTAGTAGGCGGTCTGATTTGTGTAGTAGGACAGATTTTAATTGATAAAACCAAGCTTACCCCTGCAAGAATTTTAACAGGTTATGTGGTTGCAGGCGTAATATTAGGTGCAATAGGTCTTTATGAACCTCTCGTTGAATTTGCCGGAGCAGGTGCAAGTGTTCCTCTTTCAGGATTTGGTTTTTTAATGGTAAAGGGTGTTCAGGAGGCAATAGTAAAAGACGGAGCATTGGGAATTTTAACAGGCGGGCTTACCGCCGCTGCTGCAGGTATTTCGGCGGCAATCGTATTTTCATTGATAGCGGCTCTCGTGTCAAAACCCAAGAGTAAGTAAATATTTTTATAAAAGCAAAAACTGCCTTACAAAAAAGTAAGGCAGTTTCTTCATTATGTATTTTTAAAAACCAAAGAGGCAATAAATTCTCCCAAAAGAACGCCAAAAATACAGAAAACAACAGTTGTGATAATATATACAACAGACATCAGACTATTGTTGCTTTTAAAAAGATTTACAGCTTCAAGCGACATAGCAGACAATGTAGTATAACCTCCGCATAAACCCGTTTTGAGAAACAGAATAATATGTGGATTCATATTGGGCAAAGTTTCTGTTGCACCAACTACAAAGCCTATTATTAATGCTCCTGTTATATTTACAAAAAAAGTAGATAAAGGGAATTGGGTTTTTAATGGGATCAAGGTTATTAAGTATCTTAATATTGCACCCGTAAAACCACCTATACCAACAAATAAACAATCCTTTAAAATCTGCATAAGTCATCTGCCTTTCTGGCATATCTTAAAAATATTCAAAGCGCTTTAGTCTGTATCTAATTTCAAAACAGCCATAAATGCTTCCTGCGGAACTTCAACGGTTCCTAACTGACGCATACGTTTTTTGCCTTCCTTTTGCTTTTCAAGAAGTTTTTTCTTACGGGAGATATCTCCGCCGTAGCATTTTGCAAGTACATCCTTTCGCATAGCCTTAACTGTTTCTCTTGCAATAATTTTTCCGCCTATGCAGGCTTGAATGGGAACTTCAAAAAGCTGTCTTGGAATTTTCTCCTTTAGCTTTTCTGCCATTTTTCTTGCTCTGCCGTAGGCTTTATCTGCGTGAATTATAAACGATAAAGCGTCTACAACTTCACCGTTTAACATAATATCAAGCTTTACAAGTTTGCTTTCTTTATATTCTTTAAGTTCATAGTCAAAGGAGGCATATCCCCTTGTTCGTGATTTTAAGGTGTCAAAGAAATCGTATATGATTTCTGCAAGGGGCAGTTCATAGTGAATATCCACACGGTCTGAGTCTATATATGTCATCCCTACAAAGTTTCCTCTTCTGTCCTGACATAGCTCCATTATGTTCCCTACATATTCCGACGGTGCGTAAATATGAGCGTCTGTCATAGGTTCTTCCGCCTTTGCTATAAGGGATGGGTCGGGGTAATTTGTAGGATTATCTATCATCTGAACTTCTCCGTCTGTCATCGTAATTCTGTAAATTACGCTGGGTGCAGTTGTTATAAGGTCAAGCGCATACTCTCTCTCCAGTCTTTCCTGAATTATTTCCATGTGCAAAAGACCTAAAAATCCGCATCTGAAACCAAAGCCTAAAGCGACCGATGTTTCAGGCTCAAAGCTTAATGCGGCGTCGTTTAGCTGAAGCTTTTCAAGAGCGTCCTTTAAATCTCCGTATTTTGCACCGTCAACAGGATAAATTCCGCAGAATACCATTGATTGTGCCGCACGATATCCCGGCAACGGCTCTTTTGCCGGATTTTTTGTGAGAGTTACGGTATCGCCTACCTGTGCGTCGCTTAAGGATTTTATCGAGCCGGCTATATATCCAACCTCGCCTGCATACAATCCGCCGGTGGATTCCATTGAGGTTGCGTGCATAAGTCCGCATTCAACTACATTAAATACCGAACCCGTTGACATAAGTTTGAATTCATCGCCGGGATGTATTTGCCCCTCGTTTAATCTTACATATATTATTACGCCTTTGTAGCTGTCGTAATAGCTGTCAAAAATCAAGGCCCTTAAGGGTGCGTTTATATCTCCTTTTGGTGCAGGAATGTCCGATACTATCTTTTCCAAAACTGCGTGTATGTTAATTCCTGCCTTTGCTGAAATTTTCGGTGCGTCCTGTGCCGGGATCCCTATAACATCTTCTATTTCATTGATTACTCTGTCTGGGTCAGCGCTTGGCAGGTCTATCTTGTTTACAACAGGAACTATTTCCAGTCCGTTGTCAACGGCAAGGTAGGTGTTTGCAAGGGTTTGAGCTTCAATTCCCTGTGATGCGTCAACTACAAGCACTGCCCCCTCACAGGCCGCAAGTGAACGGGATACCTCGTAGTTAAAGTCAACATGTCCGGGAGTGTCTATAAGATTAAATAGATAGTCGTTTCCGTTATCTGCTTTGTATATAACGGAAACTGCTCTTGCTTTGATTGTAATTCCTCTTTCTCGCTCAAGCTCCATATCGTCGAGAATTTGAGCTTCCATATCTCTGCTTGAAACAGATTGGGTATGTTCTAAAATTCTGTCTGCCAAGGTGGATTTACCGTGGTCAATATGAGCAATAATACTGAAGTTTCTTATTTTATCCTGTGCAAAAGACAATTTTATCACCTGTTACCTGTTATATGTTATATTTAAAAATATATTATTTTATTATCATACAGTATAACATAAAAATGACAGTTTAAGCAATATAAATGTTATGCAGAAATCTTGAAAACAATTTATACAATGTTATACTTATTTATATAAATATTTAATAAAAAAGGGAGGACTTATTATGAGTAAAAAGGGAGATACAGCAAAACGGTATTTTTTAGAGGGATATAACTGTTCACAGGCAGTTTTGCTTGCATTTGCAGAGGATCTGGGAATAGATAAAAAAACGGCGGTTATGATATCTTCCGGTTTTGGCGGCGGAATGGGAAGAATGAGAGAAGTTTGCGGAGCAGTAAGCGGAATGTTTATGGTATTGGGATTAAAATACGGATATGATGATCCAAGGAATTTTGAAGCAAAAAAAGAACTTTATAAGAACATACAAAAGCTTGCAGAAGAATTTAAAAAAGATAATGGTTCAATAATTTGCAGAGAGCTTTTGGGACTGTCGGAAAAAGGCGGCATAACGCCGGTTCCGGAAAAAAGAACATCGGAATATTATAAAAAACGGCCCTGTCCGGAACTTGTAAAATTTGCGGCGGATTCAGTTGAAAAATTTATGGAAGAAATTATGGCGGAAAAATAAATTTTTATCTATATGTTAGAATTGAAATGTTAAGTATTTATTAAAAAATAAATTTATTTTTAAAAGACTTTTGTTTTTTTATACAAATAAAAAGTAAATTATTGTATAAAATTGCAGAAAAAAATAAATGTGATAGATTTATGTTGAAAATATTTCAAAAATTTGCTAAAATTATCCTGTCAGAATAAATTATTTTATATGCTTTTGACAAATATTTAATTAGAGGTGGAGGAATTTTACATGATCACAATCAAAAAAATGTTAGCTGAATTTATCGGTACAGCAGTACTTGTAATTTTCGGCTGCGGAACGGCAATGACTGTTGGCTGCGATGCAGCAAACGGAGGCGGTTATATTTTAACTGCTCTTGCTTTCGGTCTTGTAATTGTAGCAATGGCTTACTCAATCGGTAATGTTTCAGGCTGTCATATTAACCCGGCTGTTTCAATCGGTATGCTTGTAAGCGGAAGAATGAACGTTAAAGATTTTATCTGCTATATTATTGCACAGTTTTTAGGTGCAATTGCAGGTGCCGGCGTTTTAATGGGCATATTTAATCTTGCAGGTCTTAAAGATCAAACAGGTGCACTGGGTTCAAACGGTCTTGCAGGAGGCAATATTGTTGCTACCATTATAATTGAGGTTATCCTTACATTTGTTTTTGTAATCGCTATCTTAGGCGTTACTTCTAAAGTTGAAAACGGTGCTGTTGCAGGTATAGTTATAGGTTTAACTCTTACTCTTGTTCATATTCTTGGTATCGGATTAACAGGAACATCAGTAAACCCTGCTCGTTCATTCGGACCAGCTCTTTTTGCAGGCGGCGAGTCTTTAGCTAATGTTTGGGTATTTATTGTTGCTCCGTTGGTTGGCGGTGTTTTAGCTGCAGTTGTTTATATGCTGCTTGCCGGCAGAACAAAAAATTCAGAAGGAGAATAATTAAAAAGGATTAGACAGGAAATGAAAAAATTTAATATTCCTAAAAAAAGACTTGTGTTTCTTTTTATCAGTTATTTTATTATTGGAGTAGTTTTCATCTCCTTTTGTACATTATCTCTGTATCAGGATAAAACATCAGAAGATACATACTGGCATGATAACTTAACCACAGATGAACAAACACAAAAAGATATAGAAAGAATAGGAAAAAATGCAGTTGTTGTAAAAGCAGGTACTTATGTAGAGAATCTTGATTCTCTTGATATTAAAGGCTCAACTTTTACTATGACTATGATTGCATGGTTTAATTGGCACGGCGATGCAGAATTAGACATGGCTCATAATGTGCATCCCTATAAAGGAAAAATAACAAGCACAACAATGCTTATTGATAAACATGAAGGGGAAGAAAATTATCAACAGGTAAGATATACTGTTACTGTTTCAAAAAATTACTGGACAAAAAGATTTCCTCTTGAATCGCATCAATTAAGAATATATCTCCAAAGCGGATATACTGCCGATAAGGTTGTCTTTGAAGCTGATAAAGAAGACAGCGGAGTAAATCCGTCTTTAAGCATAAGCGGTTATGAGCTTTTAAGAGCAGAAACTGGAGTTTATGCAATTAGAAACAATTCAAAGTATGGTAATCCGGATATTCCAAACAATGCTCTTTATTCAGAAGTTGTAACAGCCGTTGAAATTAATCGTGACGGTTTAGGCTTATACGCAAAATGTATAATTGCTTTGTTTGGTACATCTTTATGGGTGCTTATTGTAATGTTTATCAATACAAAGCACAGGGTTGATCCGTTATCTATGATTCCGGCGGCATTGTTCGGCGCTGTATCAAACATTATGGTCGGAGCAAACCTCCTTCCGGACGCACTTGAACTGGGTCTTCTCGAATATGTAAATGTTTTGGGTATTATGACAATATTGGCAGGCGCAATAAGCATTATAAATGTAAACAGAATAAGAACAAAATATCAGGATAATACTTATGCAAGTCAATTAGGTAATTTAATGTTTTATACCGTCTTGTTAATAGCTTTAGTGGGACATATACTGTTGCCGGTAGCTGCTTATATGTTTTAATGATTACTTAAGTTAAATTTTGCAGGGAAATGCCCAACAGGCATTTCCCTGTTGTTGTATTTATAAGGAAGTGGTTTTTTTGAGAGAAATAATAGCAGAATTGCTTAGTGGTCAAAACGAAGACAGTAAATCAAATCGTATATACAATACCTTTATTATGATTGTTGCGCTGTTAAGTTTAGTGCCGCTTATGTTTAAAAGAGAAAGTCAATGGCTAAATCTTTTAGACCACATAACCGTATATATTTTATTTTTTGATTATATATTAAGGTGGACAGTAAATGATAAACTTTCCCGATTAAAAAGACCGTGGTCATTTATACTTTACCCTGTAACGCCTCTTGCAATAATGGATCTTGTTTCTTTGCTACCATCTTTAGGTCTTTTAGGAGAAGGATTCAGAGTATTAAGAATTTTAAGACTATTCAAGCTTTTAAGATATTCAAGCAGCTTTACAAAGATTTTAAAAGCCTTAAAAAAAGAGGAAAGAACTTTAGGAACGGTTTTGTTAATTGCAATTGTGTATATATTTGTTTCAGCACTTGTAATGTTTGCTTATGAGCCGGATACTTTTAATACATTTTTCTCTGCACTTTATTGGGCGACTACTGCACTAACAACGGTCGGCTACGGAGATATTGCACCTGCATCTGATTTGGGAAGACTTATAAGTATGATATCTTCACTGTTTGGAATTGCTGTAATTGCACTTCCTGCCGGTATTATAACAACAAGTTTTGTAGAGGAAATCAGTAAAGGAAATGAAGAAAAAGGTGAAAGAGCGAGTCTTTATGACAGACTGAAAAAAACTGTTATAAGAGTAATTTTTAAGGAAACCTCTGAAACAGATGAAAATACACGATCCGACAATAGCGGTAAGGAGGGTTAATTATGAAAAGAACTCATAATACTGCGGTGAAATATATCGTTATATTACTGGCAGGCATTTTAATGAATCAGATTTTTTACACAGTCGCATCATCGTTTAACCTTCCTGTATGGTTGGATACCTGCGGAACAGCATTTGCAGCAATAGCGTTAGAGCCGGTTGCAGGAATTATAGTCGGCTTTATAAATAACTTTTATCTATCTATTTTACATAATGATATGAGTACAATTATTTATTTTGCTTCAAGTGCAGCAGTTGCAGTAATTTGCGGTATTTGTATGAGAGATAAAGAGGGAAAAGTAAAATTTAAAAAAATAGGCATTTCATTACTATTGGTATTTGTTGTAACAACTATACTTTCTGCAGGACTGACAATTATAAGAAACGGCGGAATACCTCTTAATAACTATTGGGAAAATTATTTTTATACTATTGCAGCCGACGCAGGCATACCGGGACCTGTTTCATGCTTTTTTGCAACAGGTGTAGTTAAAGTATTTGATGTTTTAGCAAATGCGGCAGTGGTCATATTGTTCTATATAATTACGCCGAAAGCTCTCAAAAACGAAATCTATCTTGAAAATTAAAATATTAGTTCAAGTTGATTTTTAATAGGTTTATTTAATAGGTTTATAATAATAGTTTATACTTAAAAGCGGTACAGTTAATTCTGTACCGCTTTTATTATTTTTAAGCTTTTATTTATTTGTTTATTCCCGATTATACTTTGGGGGCTCTGTTTCATAAATGTTATTGCCCCGACTATCAATTACAACTATACATGGAAAATCCTCAACCTCATATTTTCTTATTGCTTCAGTGCCTAAATCTTCATAGCACAAAAGCTTCTCGCTTTTTATGCTCTTTGCAATAAGAGCCGCCGCACCGCCGATTGCGGCAAAATAAATTCCTCCATTTTTTATAATGGCATCTATAACATCTTTATTTCTTGCTCCTTTGCCGATCATTCCCTTTAGTCCGTTATTTAAAAGAGAAGGTGCGTATTTATCCATTCTGTAACTTGATGTGGGACCTGCCGGTCCTACCGTATATGGCGGTTTTGCAGGAGCTGGACCAACATAATATATAGTTTCTCCCTTTATATCCACCGGCAAATTTTCACCTTTTTGAATAAGTTCAAACAAACGCTTGTGTGCTGCGTCTCTGCCTGTTATCATTGAGCCTGTTAAAAGTACGCTGTCGCCTGCCTTTAAATTTTTAATATCTTCATCTTTTAACGGAAGTGTTATTTTTTTCATAATTTCCTCCTGAATTACAACTTTTAACTTACGATACTTTTTAAACTGCCTCACTTTAATGGAAAGTATTATTGCAGTATTAAGTCTCTGTTTTTTAAATTACCGCACTTTTATGGCGTGCAGCGTGACAGCAGATATTAACCGCCACAGGCATACCTGCAATATGAGTTGGTGCAGTTTCTATGTTTACACCTATTGCAGTAGTGTTTCCTCCTAAACCCGCAGGCCCAAATCCCATTTTATTGATTTTTTCCAGAAGTTCTTTTTCAAGGCTAGCATATCTTTCGTCGCTGTTTTGTGTATCAATAGGACGGAATGTTGCCTGTTTTGCAAGTTTTGCACATACTTCAAAATCACCTCCGATGCCAACTCCCACTACAATGGGAGGACAAGGGTTAGGTCCTGCATTTCTAACTGTATCAAGTACAAACTGTTTAACTCCCTCAACGCCGTAAGAGGGAGTGATCATTTTAATTGCAGACATATTCTCGCTTCCAAAGCCTTTTCCTCCTGCAAGAATCTTGATCTGATTTCCGCTTACAATTCTGGTATGTATAACTGCGGGAGTATTATCTTTTGTGTTTATTCTGTCAAAGACAGGGTCACTAACAATACTTTTTCTTAAATATCCCTCTTTGTATGCTTCTCTCACACCTTGATTTACCGCTTCTTCAAAGGAACCGTCCTCAATGACTACCTTGTCACCGTATTCAACAAACAAAATTGCCATACCTGTATCCTGACAAAGAGGAATTTGTTCAGCCTTTGCAATTTTATCATTTTGTATGATTTGATTTAACACGTTTTTCCCCACAGGAGAGGTTTCCGTTTGCTCTGCATTTATAAGAGCATTCATTATGTCATCGCCGATAAAGTAGTTGCAGTCCATAAAAAGTTTTTTAACAGTGCATACAACATTATCAGCTTTAATTTTTCTTATTTCCATTATAAACCTCCGAAAATAAAAATTATCTGTTTTTTATTATAAATTATTTCTTAATCTATTTCAATAATTTAAAAAATATGTTATTATCGAAATAAAGAATATAATTTTAAGAAATTTAAGAAAATGAACATAATTTTATCACATACAAATATTATTTTAAAAATACAAATAATAAAAATGCAAAAATATAAAATAATGCAGCGGAGGTTTAAATGAGTAAAATATTAGTTGTTGACGACGAGGCAAGAATAAGAGAAATTATAAAAAAATACGCAGAATTTGAAGGGCATACTGTTGCAGAAGCAGTAGACGGTATGCAAGCAATCGGGATATGCAAACAAAACAGTTTTGATTTAATAATAATGGATGTTATGATGCCCGAACTTGACGGATTTTCTGCTTGCAGAGAGATAAGAAAATTCAGCAATACACCAATAATAATGTTGTCTGCAAGAGGAGAAGAATACGATAAGATCCACGGATTTGAGCTTGGAACGGATGATTATGTAGTAAAGCCGTTTTCACCAAAAGAGCTTATGATGAGAGTAAATGCAGTAATAAAAAGAAGCAATTCAGATTCAAACATAGTAAACGATGTGTATAATTATGAGGGATTGACCGTAGATTTCAGCGCAAGAATTGTAACCATAGACGGTCAAAGAATTGATATGACTCCAAAGGAATACGAATTGTTTTTCTATATGGTAAAAAACAAGGGTATAGCCTTAACGAGAGAAAAGCTTATAAGCGAGGTATGGGGATATGATTTCTTCGGAGACGAAAGAACGCTCGATACCCATATAAAGCTGTTAAGAAAAAGTCTTGGTGAGTACAGCAAATGTATTGTAACATTACGGGGAGTAGGATATCGTTTTGAAACAATATAAATTAAATTTACATCCGCTTAAGTATAAGCTTGCAAAATATTTTCTGGCAATAGTATTTGCAACAATAGTTTTATTGTGGTTTTTTCAGATAGTTTTTCTGGAAAGTTTTTACAAGTCAATAAAAACAACTCAGGTAGAACAGGGAGCAAAGCAAATATCTGTAAGCGTAAGAAATAACAGCAATATTTCTGAAGTAATTGACACAGTTTCACGCAAAAACAGCCTGTCTGTTTACATATATGATACATCTACCCCGATTTTTAAAAAAATGTATTCCTGCGATTATAACAACGCAGTGTGGAGAACTGATTATCAGGAACATCAGGCATACAAGTATTATCGAGAAGCATCTAATTCCGGGGGAACATATTTGGGAACAGTAACGCTTCAATCAGATATTATGAGCATTGAGGAACTTCAGAGAAACCTTTACAAATATTCATCTGACTCACAGGAGGATTATCAAGATAACGGTAATTCAGAGAATGAGTATTCTAAATATGAAAATTTAGTTTACGGAGAAATAATACAGATCAATAAAGATACCCAATGCTTTATGCTGATAAATTCAATGATCACTCCGGTAAGTTCAGTTGTAGATACATTAAGAATACAGCTTATGATAGTATCTGCGTTTGTGTTTATAATGGCTATCGGACTTTCGTTTTACGCATCAAGGAGAATTTCCAAGCCTTTGTCTGATATGAGCAAAACGGCAAAAGAACTTGCAAAGCAAAATTATAATGTAGAATTTAAAGGCAGCGGTTATCTTGAAGTTAAGGAGCTCAACGATACTCTTAACTATACCCGCAAGGAGCTTTCAAAGGTAGATGAATTAAGACAGGAGCTTATAGCAAACATTTCTCATGATTTGCGCACGCCTCTTACAATGATAAAAGGCTACGGTGAAGTTATGAGAGATTTGCCGGGAGAAAATACTCCCGAAAATGTTCAAATTATTATTGACGAGGCGAGCCGGTTAAGCAATCTAGTAACAGATCTGCTTGATTTGTCAAAGCTTCAATCAGGAACGATGTCTTTAGATATAGAAGAATTCAGCCTGACAGACAGTATAAGGAATATATTTAAAAGGTATGCAAAGCTCAAAGAACAAGAGGGATATAATATAGTATTTGAAAGTGATGCAAATGTAATTGTTAAAGGAGACGAGCTTAAAATTTCACAGGTAATTTATAACCTTATGAATAACGCTGTAAACTATGCGGGAGAGGATAAAACAATTATTGTAAGCCAGATTGTTAAAGAAAATATCGTAAGAATAGAGGTTACAGACCACGGTGACGGTATTCCTGATGATAAGCTGGAATATATTTGGGACAGATATTATAAGGTAGATAAGGAGCATAAGCGAGCGGTAATAGGTACAGGTTTAGGACTTTCGATCGTTAAAAATATTTTGGATTTGCATCATTCTCATTATGGGGTAAACAGTCAGCTTAATAAGGGAAGTACATTCTGGTTTGAACTTGAATATGTAAATGCAGAAAAAACAGATATAATAAAATAATAAAATAAAAGCGGTTTTGTTTGTGGAAAATTTTTATCTCACAAATAAAACCGTATTTTATACTGTAATTTTATTATTTTTTATAAGTTACCTGTAAAGAATATAAATAACCGTAAAAAGGAAAAACACCAAACCCTTGCGGAAGGTTTGGTGTTTCCTTTGTTCTTAAAAAAATGAGGGGTACAATCGTAAATCTCTAATTCGATTTACATTGAGGAGGGTAGAACAATATACTCGGGCAGTTGCGGTTCCGCCCTGGAGTATAATAGTATTAAACAACATAAATGTGACAGTTATGTGAACAAAATAAGATGTTTTGAGAAAAAAGTAAATTTTTTAAAGAAAAATGGACCTTTTTATAGAATAATTGACAAATTTGTAATAATTGTAAAAATATTTTACCAAACAAATGTTTGACTTTTATTGGTTAAGTATGTTAAAATGTATTAGAAGAATTCTATGTTTTTGTTGGGGAGATATTTATGAAACCTTTAAGCAAAAGTCAGCAAAAAGTTTATGACTATTTGGTAGAATGTTCACAAGACGGCAGAGTGCCGTCTGTAAGAGAAATTTGCGATGCGACAGGATTAAAATCCACATCTACAATTCATCTGCATTTAAAAACCTTGGAGGAAAAAGGCTTAATTGAGCGTGAACATGGAGTAAACCGCTGCATTAAGGTTATAGGCAAGGGCGAAAAAAGTACAAATGTACCTGTTTTGGGCAAAGTTGCAGCAGGTATGCCTATTCTTGCAGTTGAGGATATTGAAGATTACGTGCCGGTGCCTGAAAGCGTACGGCGCGGCAGAGAACTTTTTGCCCTAAGGGTTCAGGGTGAAAGTATGATAAATGCAGGAATTTTAAACGGCGATATAGTAGTGGTTCACAGAACACCTGTTGCAGATAACGGGGATATTGTTGTTGCATTAGTTGAAGACAGTGCAACGGTCAAGCGTTTTTATAAAGAAAAAGGCCACTTCCGCCTTCAGCCTGAAAATGACGATTTTGAACCGATTATTGTAGACGAGGTTATATTGCTGGGCAAGGTTATTACACTTGTGAGGAATTACTGATATGATAAAGGGCGCAGTTTTTGATATGGACGGTCTTATGTTTGATACGGAAAGACTTGTGTATCAGATATGGCAGAGAACAATGGAAGAAAACGGATATGAATACAGCTTTGATATTTATAAAAAAACCGTAGGAAAAAGAACAGCAGAAGTAAGGGATTTGTATAAAGAGCTGTACGGTGAAGGATTTGATTATCAGAATATAAGAACAAAGGCAAATATTTATTTTTATGAATATTTGGAGAAAGAGGGAGTTCCAGTAAAAAAAGGACTTTTAAATCTTTTAAAATACTTAAAAGAAAGAGGAATAAAAATATCACTTGCAACCTCTTCAAGCAGTAAAACAGCACTTGACCTGCTTAACAGAGCGGGTGTAACAAAATATTTTGATAAATTTGTATGCGGGAATATGGTTAAAAAAGGAAAACCTAATCCGGAAACATTTTTAACAGCGGCAAAAGAGCTTTCTTTAAAGCCTGAAGAATGTCTTGCTTTTGAAGACAGCATTAACGGAATAAAATCAGCATATAATGCAAATATGAAGCCTGTTATGATACCGGATCTGTTACAGCCCACAGAAGAAATAAAGCCAATGATTTTTGCTTTGTGTAATGATTTAGACGAGGCAATATCCGTTATAAAAAACATATAATTATTGTAAACTTTATAATAGGCATAAGATATTAATAACGATTATGGAAAATATCTGATATTCATAAAATTTTACCGCCGCAAAAATTTACGGCGGTAGTTTTTATTCTTCGTTTTCTTCTTCAATATCTGCCATAGAGCGATTTTCCATTATTTCTTCTTTAAGTTCTTCGTACATTCTTTCGTTGACTGCCTCTTTATCAACAGATATGTTGAGCTTTTTATTTTTAGGACTTTGGCTTTCGGTTTTTTTCTCATCCTTATTTGCAGGATTTATAATGTTAATATTAAGTCTTTTCTTTTCAAACTCTTTTTTCCTTATGGTCGGTTTATTTTCGTTTTCATAATTTTGTAGATGGTGCTTTGAACGTTTATATCTGTAAAGTACATTTTCTGCCCATTCACGGTCTATTTTAATAAATCCTTTTAATTTCTTGTCCTTAAGTGCAAATTCTTTTACTATACTAATTGATTTTCCGTAAATTTCAAGCCTTGCGCTTTGAACATAGGGCTCCTTGTTTTCCCCTAAAAAGAATGTAAATCCCATAGTGTTTGTTTCTCTGTCATACATAGAGAGATATCCTTCTGTTACCTCACTTAAGTTTTGCTTTTTTGCAACAGTTTCGCTGATTGCAAGCTTTGTAACTTCAACAGCCATATCGTCAAGACCCGATTCGAAAATAAATACTTTTTCCTTAAATGTATTAAAATCAGGAACAAGCCGTTTATTTATATTTAGCAAATTACTAAATTCTTCCTCAAGCTCTCGGTCTGCAAGCTGAAAGCGTTCTATTCTGGGTATAAGATAAACCATAAAACGGTTTTTCATGTCATTATATAATACAGGATATGTAAGTCTTGCTTCATGTCCACAAGCTTCGCATCTCCACTTGAATAAACTTTCGTCAAGTGCTTTTTCTCTCAATTCAGGGTCATTAAATGCGTTAATGCTTGTATATATTTCTGCTTGAGTGGTTTCATTACATTTCGGGCAAGCTATATTTTTTGTAACCTTTCCGGACATTTTATCTTCTCCTTTTAAGGGTTTATTAAAATATTATAAATTAAAATTAAATAATCTTTTAAATATTATATCAATTCAGGATATTTTTAACAAGTTATTTTTAAAAAATTATTGATTTTAGTTAAATTATCTGTCATAATAATAATGTGTAAGTTAAATACAGATATGTCTTATAAAGGAGATATTTTTATGAATTTTTTAGATACAGTTAAGAACTCGTTAAACACAGCGGTTGATACGATCTCAGCAGTTACTCATACTATTATTGAGAAAAACAGAACCAATGCCCAGCTTAACCGGTTGCGACTTGTTATGAAAAATGAAAGCGAAATGATCAACAGGGCGTATATTGCGTTGGGAAAGCATTATTATGAAAATTCCGGCAAGGGCGAAAATTTTTTGCCTGCTAAAAATGAAAGCGAACTTTTTAAGGTAATTGAAACTTCAAAAAGCAGAATAAAAAAAGCAAGAGAAAGATACAGTTTGATTCTTGAAAACCAAACAGTAGAAATTTATGATAATTACGATAAAGACGCTATTGAAGATATAACGGTAGCCTGCTCAAACGAAGACGAATATGAACAATCTCCGTTTCCGGTAAAAGACGAAAAAACGCAGGCTGCACAGGATGATATTACGGTTGCGGCTAAAGACACTGATGAAAAAGCAAAGGATACGGTAAAAAATGTAAAAGATGCTGTTGCAGATGCAGTATCTGATGTTAAGGATACGGTTTCAGATACAGCTCAAAAGGTGAAAGATACCGTAAAAAATGCAGTAAATGAAACTAAAGAAACCATATCAGAAACCGTAAGCAGTGAAACGGATGAAAACTTTTCGTTCTAAATTTTAAAATTGATTTTAATTATTAAGAGAGGAACAGCAAATGCTGTTCCCTTTTTGTGTTTAATATTTTTTCAGGGCAGTGTTTGCAGATTTTTTACAAACTGTTTAAATAATAATTAAAAAATTCAAATTTCCAATAATTAAAATAAAAACTAGTAGATTATATTTCTTAATCGGAATTAAACTAAACAGATTTTATTTTATAATAAAGTGATAAGTTCAAAATTGTAAATTTGACTGAGCTTTTGGAGGTCAACTAACTTGAAACTGGGATTAGATATAGGCTCAACAACTATAAAATGTGTAGTTTTAGACGATAAAAATAAATTAATATACAATACATACGAGCGTCACTTTTCACAGATTACAGAAAAAATCGGCGAAATTCTTGCAAGAGTAAGGGAAACTCTGCCCGAAGCCGTAAATGCTAAAGTTTCAATGAGCGGCAGTGCAGGAATGGGAGTTGCAGAAAGCTGTGGAATAGATTTTGTTCAAGAGGTTTACGCTACAAGGGTTGCAGCTAATACTTTTATTCCCGGAACAGATGTTGTAATTGAGTTAGGTGGAGAAGACGCTAAAATTCTTTTTCTTACAAATGGACTTGAAGTAAGAATGAACGGAACCTGTGCGGGAGGCACAGGCGCCTTTATTGACCAGATGGCAACACTTTTAAATGTTCCTCTGGAGGAGCTTGACGACCTTGCAAAGAAATATGAAAAAACCTATACGATCGCATCAAGGTGCGGAGTATTTGCAAAAACGGATATTCAGCCTCTTTTAAATCAGGGTGCCAGAAAAAGCGATATTGCGGAAAGTATTTTTCAGGCCGTTGTGAGCCAGACTGTGGCAGGACTTGCACAGGGCAGAGAAATAACAGGAAAAATCGTTTATTTGGGCGGACCTTTAACCTTTATGTCTGAACTAAGAAAATGTTTTGACGATACATTAAATACACAGGGTATCTGTCCAGAAAACTCTCTTTATTATGTTGCCTGCGGTGCGGCTCTTTGTGCTGAAAAAACTATCGATTTTGATGAAGTGATAGAAAAAGTTAAAAATTATCACGGAAGCGGAAACTTTGCATTTAATAAACCGCTTTTTGAAAATCAGGAAGATTACAATCAATTTAAAACACGCCACGATAAAGCTACCGTAACACAAAAGGAGCTAAAAGGTTATACGGGTAAAGCTTATATTGGTATGGACGCAGGTTCAACCACGGTAAAAGCCGTAGTTTTAAACGAAAACGGAGAACTTCTATATTCAGAATATATGCCTTCAAAGGGCAATCCGGTTGACCTTATTAAAGGATTTTTGAATAAAGTTTATGAAATTTGTCCCGAAATAGATATAGCGTCGTCTGCTGTAACAGGTTACGGTGAAGAAATCATTAAAAATGCATTTGATGTTGATTTCGGAATTGTGGAGACTGTTGCCCATTTTACGGCTGCAAAATATTTTATGCCTGATGTCGAATTTGTTATTGATATAGGCGGACAAGATATTAAATGCTTTAAGATACACAACGGTGCAATAGATAACATTTTTTTAAATGAGGCCTGTTCTTCAGGCTGCGGCAGCTTTTTGCAGACTTTTGCAAACGCCCTTGACTATTCCATAGAAGATTTTGCAAAAATGGGACTTTTCGCAAAGCATCCTGTTGATTTAGGTTCACGCTGTACCGTATTTATGAATTCGTCAGTAAAGCAGGCTCAAAAAGACGGTGCTACCATTGAAGATATTTCTGCAGGACTTTCACTTTCAGTTGTTAAAAATGCACTTTATAAAGTTATAAGAGCATCAAGTCCTGATGAACTGGGGAAAAAGGTGGTCGTTCAGGGGGGTACTTTCTTAAACGACGCCGTTCTTCGTGCATTTGAAATGGAAATGGGAGTTAATGTTGTCAGACCAAATATTGCAGGTCTTATGGGAGCTTATGGAGCTGCACTATACTCAATGTCTAAAGTTGAAAATAGAGAAAATCCCAAGAGCTCAATTATAGATAAACAGGGATTAGAAAACTTTGTTCACGAAATTAAGGTCGTAAACTGCGGTATGTGCCAGAATAACTGCCGTTTAACAGTAAATTCCTTTGGAAGCGGTAAAAAATTTATTGCAGGCAACCGTTGTGAAAGACCTATTACAAAGAAAAAATCTTCAGGCGAAGATAATAATATTTATGATTATAAGCTTAAACTTTTGCAGAGCTATAAGCCTGTTAAGGGCAAAAGAGGCAAGATAGGTATTCCTATGGGTCTTAATATGTATGAGCTTTTGCCTTTCTGGCACAGCTTCTTTACATCTTTGGGCTTTGAAGTTATATGTTCGCCCCTTTCAAGCAGAAAGCTTTATCAAAGAGGTCAGCAGACAATTCCGTCGGATACGGTATGCTTTCCTGCAAAACTTATGCACGGACATGTTCAGACTCTTATTGACCAAGGGGTAGATACTATTTTTTATCCATGCCTTTCCTATAACTTTGATGAAGGATTGGGCGATAATCATTATAATTGTCCTGTTGTTGCATATTATCCTGAGGTTATTAACAACAATATGAAGGATATTCAAAAAATTATTTTTATAAAAGAATACTTTGGAATACACAGAAAAAAAGATTTTCCTAAAAAAGCATTTGAAAAGTTATCTCATTATTTTCCCGATGTTACACAAAATCAGGTTAAAAAAGCGGCGGATTCTGCTTATGCCGAGTATGATAAATATATGGAAAAAATCAGACAAAAGGGCAACGAGATTATTTCAAACGCAGAAAAAGAAGGCAGACATATTATGGTTCTTTCAGGCAGACCGTATCATGTTGACCCGGAAATTAACCATGGTATAGATAAGCTGATTTCAAGCTTTGGGGTTTCCATTGTTTCTGAAGATATCATTTCTCCCAGAGTAGAAAAATTTAAAACCGGCGTTTTAAATCAGTGGACTTACCATTCAAGACTTTATGCGGCGGCAAAATATATAACCGAAAGAAAAGATATGGATCTAATTCAGCTTGTATCTTTCGGATGCGGAGTAGACGCTATTACTACCGACGAGGTAAGAGATATTCTTGAAAAAAAGGGAAAAATATATACCCAGATAAAAATTGATGAAATTACAAACTTAGGTGCGGTAAAGATCCGTATTCGCAGCTTGCTTGCGGCTATCGGCCGGGAATAATGTTTATCAGGTAAAATTACCGCAGAAAAGGTGAATTTATGGCAGAATTAGTATATGATGAAACCGGCAGACTTCTTTTTACAAAAGAGATGAAAGAAGAATATACCATTTTAATTCCTATGATGATGCCTACTCATTTTAATATAATGAAAAGCGTTTTAATTCATAACGGATACAAAATGGAACTTTTAGATACAGATGGTCCGGAAATTGCCCAGACAGGCTTAAAGTATGTTCATAACGATACTTGTTATCCTGCGCTTCTTGTAATAGGACAGCTTATTCACGCATTGGAAAGCGGAAAGTATGACATTCATAAAACTGCCCTTATGATTACCCAGACAGGGGGAGGTTGCAGAGCGTCTAACTATATTCATCTTTTAAGGAAAGCACTTCATAAGGCAGGACTTGATTTTGTACCGATTATTTCTCTTAATCTGTCGGGTCTTGAAAAAAATCCCGGTTTTTCTCTCACATTACCAATGATAAGAGAGCTGGCAGCGGGACTTGTTTACGGTGATGTTATTATGCTTGCCGCAAATCAGACAAGGCCTTATGAAATTACAAAGGGACAAACCAACGCCCTTGTAGAAAAGTGGACGCAGAAAATTTCAGAGGAATTTGCAAACGGCTACGGATATAAAACTAAGGAAATTGAAGAAAGTCTTTATGAAATCTGTAAGGAATTTTCCCAAATAAAGGTTAAAAGAGTGCCGAAGGTCAAGGTAGGTGTAGTAGGCGAGATTTATGTTAAATATGCACGATTAGGCAATAATGACCTTGAGCGATTTCTTTCAGAGCAGGATTGTGAGGTTTGCCTGCCCGGACTTATGGGTTTTGTGATGTTTAAGGTTGATAACCGTCTTGAGGATATTAAACTGTACGGCGGTAATAAATTAAAATATTCTGTTGTCAATATGCTTATGAATTTTCTTAAAAAGATGGAGAAAATGATTATTGACTGCACTAAAAAGTACGGATTTTTACCTCCGTCATCCTATAATCATACAAAGGAACTCGTAAAAGGAGTAATAGGTTACGGAAGCAAAATGGGAGAAGGATGGCTATTAACGGCAGAAATGCTGGAACTTGCAGAAACGGGCTTTGAAAATATTGTTTGCACACAGCCCTTCGGCTGTTTGCCTAATCACATAAACGGCAAAGGAGCAGTAAGAAAAATCAAGAGTATTAACCCAAAGGCAAATATCGTTACAATAGATTATGACCCCGGCGCTCCAAAAGTAAATCAGGAAAACAGAATTAAGCTTATGCTTGCAGTAGCAAGAGAAGAGCTTGAAAAAACAATAAGCAAAAACAGCAAAAAAAAGAAATAAAAATATTAATTATAAATCGGTACGCAAATTATTTGCGTACCGATTAGTTTTTTATTTAGATAATTTAAAATGAAAAAATAATACGAATTTAAGAAATGTGAAAATAGAAATCAAACTTTTACAGCAATTGAGCAAATGATAATGCTTATTACATTGTTAAAAATCATAAAAAGGGTGTAACTTTAACACAAACAAAGAGAGAAATTTTTATTTAATGATTTTATTCGACAAATTTCCCGAAAAATTTCTAAAATATTAAAAATAAGTAAAATTTGTTAAAATGCGACAAATTATTTATTTGAAGATACTTTTCAAACATAATATTTTTGTTTGATTTATATAAAAATAATAAAAATTATTGTAACTTATTACAAAATGATTTGTAAAACTTAATAAAATTATCAAAAAAAAGGAACTTGTAAAATTTATTCACAGATATATAATATAATTGTTGAATTAAAACAATAAACTAAAAAAAGGAGTGTAAATTTATGTTAAGAACAATTAAAAAAACTTGCGCCTCTGCACTTGCGATGATTTTAATGGCAACGTCTCTGACATGTTTTCAATCGTACGCCTTTGATGTAACCCAAACACCAGATGACAGTGCACAGGTTATTGCAAGTGACGAACTTAATTATTACAATGATGAAAAAGCTAAAACAACAGAAGAGAAAGAAATATTCTCTGAAATTAATGTTGATTCAGACTTTTCGACTAATGAAATTTTAGTCGTTATGACCAGACAGGACAGTCTTGCCTCAGATCTGCCTGAAACAAATTTTTACAGTATTCCTCAAGTGTCAGATATTGAAGACTTAACACAAATGCATGGTGACAGTAACGAAATTGAGGAATATTTAAATTCGGTAGATTTTCATCAAATTCTTAAACTCGATTTAAATACTTCATCAAAAACAGAAGTTCTTGATGTAATTAAAGAAGTTGAAAGCCTACCGGGAGTTCTTTCAGCTGAACCAAATTATTATGATGAGCCCGAAGCAATAACTGAAAATAATGAAGATTTAAGTGAAAGTTACGAATGGGGAATCGAATCAGTGAGCGCCCCATTGGCGTGGCAAAATTATACATACGGTTCACCTGATTTAAAAGTAGGTATTATGGATACCGGTGTAGCAAATCATACTGCATTAAATTCGAATCTTTTAGAAGGATACGATTTTTTCAACGATAATAATATTACAAATGACGATACAGCCGGTCATGGTACCCATGTTGCAGGAATTGTAGCGGCTACATTAAATAATGGAGTTTGCGGAGTTGCACCAAATGTTAAGATCGTACCTCTTCAAATTGCAAATACAGATAATAGATTTCCATACGATGCTCAGATTAAAGCGCTTACTTATGCTAATGAAAATAATATAAATATTATAAATTACAGCGGCGGAGGTTATTACTATCAAAATTCAGTATATTATGCGATCCAAAATTATAAAGGTTTATTAATTTGTGCTGCCGGAAATGATAATTATGATGGTGATGTTACTCCGAGCTATCCATCAGACTATGACTTAGATAACATAATTTCAGTAGCATCTATTACATCAGCTAATGAGCTTTCTAATTTTTCAAATTACGGAGCAACTACTGTTGATATAGCAGCTCCCGGTTCTAATATAAAATCAACCTACCTTAATAACACTTATGAAAATTTAAGCGGTACTTCAATGGCAACTCCTTTTGTTACAGGTGGAGTAGCCTTGGTTGCCTCACTTAAACCTAATTTGAATAATCAGCAAATAAAAGAAGAAATATTAGATAATGCAGACGCATTAGATAGTTTGAACGGTAAAGTTTTAACCGGCGGAAAATTAAATGTTTATAAGGCATTAAAGTCAGTTGCAGATTATGATGATCCAACCAATGAATTAACAATTTATTACAGGGGTTATTCAACACCTTATATTCACTATCAGGTAGGCAGCGGAAATTGGACAAATGTTCCGGGTTATGCGATGGAGCCGACAGATGAATTTACAGGTTATACACATAAATATACAATTAACTTAGGCACTTCAAAATATGCATATGTATGTTTTAATGACGGTAACGGTAACTGGGACAGCAGAAACGGACAAAACTACTTTTTTGAAGCAGGTACTTATGGTTATTATAACGGTACAATAACGCCTATTAATGTAAATTCATTTAGAGTTTCAAGCTTAATTTCTGATGTAGATGGAAATACGTTATTAGGTTCAAAAATGCTTTATCTCAGAGCATCTGCCGTAAACGGTACAGAACCTTATGAATATCAGTTTGGTATTAGAAAGCAAGATGGTTCCAAGGTTGAAAGTGATTATTCAACAAATGCAAGTTACGCTTTTGATCAAAGTAATTATCATGACGGTGATGTGCTTACTCCTTATGTAAATGTTAAAGATGCAACGGGAAAAATAGCATATAAAGAAATTAATCCCATTACAGTAGACGGTTTAAGAATTACCAGTTTTACAGCAACTCCCGCATCACCTCAAGTAGTAGGAACAAAAGTTACTTTTAAATATACAACAGTAAATGAAATTACATATTTGGGCATATCCGGCGGAATATATTATATATATAATAACGGAGAATTAGTAGATACAGTATATTCAACACACGGAGGTACATGGACTCCGACAGAAGCCGGTACCTATGATATTAAACTTGTTGTAAGGGATTATGCAAGTCAGTATGCTGAAAAAACGATGCAGTATGTAGTAAAAGCAAATGCTGATAATATATTAACCATATATTATAAAGGTTATAATAATCCGTTTATTCATTATCAGATCGGCAACGGAAATTGGACAGAAGTTCCCGGTACTGCAATGAATTCTACAAATGAGATGGAAGGCTATACTCATAAGTCTGTTATTAATTTAGGCAGTTCAACATACGCTTATGTATGCTTTAATGACGGTAACGGTAACTGGGACAGCAATAACGGACAAAACTACTATTTTGAAGCAGGTACATATACATACCAGAATGGAGTAATTACACCTGTTGATGATTCAGTAAAAATCAAGTCTTTTAATATTACCCCTGCAGACGGCGTAATTAATGCAGGAGAAGATATTTGGATGAAGGTAAGTCTTAACAATAACACAGCATTAACAGAATGTCAGTATGAAATAACTGATTCAAACGGTAATGTACAAGTTACTCATCCGTATGCACCGGGTCTTGTGGGATGTGCATGGCAGTTTACAAAGGCAGGCGTATATACTGTTACAGTAAGAGTAAGACAAGATCCTTACACTACTGAATCTATAACAGCGTCAAGAACAGTAATTGTAGCAGAAAGCACTGATAATCTCGTAAGAATTTATTATAGAGGATACAATACTCCATATATCCATTATCAAATAGGTAACGGAAATTGGACAGATGTTCCCGGATTTAAAATGACTCCTACTGATGAACAAGCAGGCTATACCCACATGTTTACTATAAACTTAAAAAACGCAACTTATGCAAATGTGTGCTTTAACGATGGTAACGGTAACTGGGATAGCAAATACGGACAAAACTACTATTTTGAAACAGGTACATACACCTATCAAAACGGTACAATAACAAAAATATCATAGTATCAAATGATTGAAGCGGTACACAAAATTGTTTGTGTACCGCTTTTTTAAGTCAGTTAAAAATTTAAAAGCCTTTATCAAAAAATTAAAAATTTTCAGAATTTTTTAAAAAGTTTACAATGTATTTATGAGAATTTTTAAACGGGTATATCATATTTTATCTTTCAACAATAAACTTTTATTTTTACAGTAAATCAGGCAGAAGCAAAATGCTTCTGCCTGTTGTTTATCATATTAATTGATTTAATAATTTTATTATACACAAATGATAATAAGCAGCATAATGATAAATAATAAAAAATGCAACAATTTTACTTTTTATTGAAATTTATTTTAATATTGCAACGGCGTTATCCCGTTTTGTTTGTAAAAACTAAATAAAATAATTTATTGTCATAAAACTGAAGCTAAATAATATATCTTTTATACTTTTATTGTATGAAATCAGTATATTTAGTAATATTTTATTTAAAATATGATACGCCGCTTTCAAAAATTTGCTGGTCCTTTTCAAACGGAACATTTTTATAAAGGTTTTCTCCTTTTCTTTCACTGTGTCCCATTTTGCCTAAAACTCTTCCGTCAGGTGAGGTTATACCCTCAATAGCACATACGGAACCGTTAAGATTATAAGCAATATCAGAGCTGGGATTTCCATTCAAATCAACATACTGTGTGGCGATCTGTCCGTTTTCAAACAGCTTTTTAACAGTTTCACTGTTTGCCATAAATCTGCCCTCGCCGTGTGATACGGGAACGGCAAATACATCTCCTGCATTTACCTTTGCAAACCAAGGAGATTTAACAGAGGTAACTCTTGTATAAGCAATATGAGAAATATGTCTGCCTATTGAGTTAAATGTAAGTGTTGGGAAATCAGGCGCAATATCTACAATTTCTCCGAAGGGAACAAGTCCTAACTTGATAAGTGCCTGGAATCCGTTGCATATACCCAATATTAAACCGTCTCTATTTTTAAGAAGTTCGTTAACCGCATTTGAAATTCTGGGATTTCTAAATGTTGTAGCAATAAATTTTCCCGAACCTTCAGGTTCGTCACCGCCTGAAAAACCTCCCGGAATCATAATCATTTGTGACTTATTGATAAGCTCTTCCATTTTATCAATAGTTTCTTCAATATGGGCAGGGGTCAGGTTTTTAACAATAAGAAGTTCAGGTTCTGCACCTGCCTTTTCAAAAGCACGGGCTGTATCAACCTCACAGTTAGTACCGGGGAATACAGGAATAAATACCTTTGGCTTTGCAGTTTTTATTGCAGGCGATTTTGTATTTCTTTCTGTATATAATCTTCCGTCTGTTTCAATTTCAGGACATTCTGCTTTCGTCGGGAATATCTTTTCAAGCGGTTCGCTCCACTTATCAATGAGCGTATCGATTTCAAATTTTTTACCGCCGATTGAAATTTTTTCTTCACTGACTGTCACACCTAAATCATAATAAAGTACATTTTTATCAAGTTCTGCACCATCTGCAAGTTCAAGAATAAGCGAGCCGGAGAACGGAGCAAAAAGTTCGTCAAAATTAAGTTCATTTGCAAAATTAAAACCGATTTTGTTACCGAAGCTTGCCTTACAAACGCTTGCAGCGGCACCGCCCTCTTTTGTAACGGAAGCAGACAATACTTTACCCTGTTCCACAAGATCATAAACGGCGTTATACATTTCTTTAAGCTTAGCCCAATCAGGCATTAGGGTTTCCTTATTTTCGGGAACCGGAACATATATAACCTTTGAATTTGCCTTTTTAAATTCAGATGAAATTGTTTTTGAAGCTTTTGTCATAGCAACTGCAAAGCTTACCAGAGTAGGAGGAACATCAATATCTTCAAATGTTCCTGACATACTGTCTTTACCGCCGATTGACGGGATTTCAAGCTGAAGCTGAGCCTCCATAGCGCCTAAAAGTGCGGCGGCAGGTTTGCCCCAGCGTTTAGGGTCAGTCATAAGACGTTCAAAATATTCCTGGAAGGTAAGTCTTGCTTTAAGAGGATAAGCGCCGATTGCAAGAAGCTTGGAAAGTGATTCTACAACTGCATAGGCGGAACCGTGGAACGGACTCCAGCGTGATACGCCGGGAATGTATCCGAAACTCATAGCGGTAGCGTCGTCTGTATCTCCTTTTTCAAGGGGAATTTTAGCCGCCATAGCCTCCTGCGGGGTAAGCTGCGTTTTACCCCCGAATGGCATTATAACTGTTGCAGCGCCAATAGAGGCGTCGAAGCGTTCGCTTAAACCGATTTGTGAGCATACCTCAAGTCTTTCAAGGTTTTTAACAAAAGCTTCTTCAAGACTTAAATCCTTTAATACATTAGGACAGTTGTTTCTGTAACAATCCTCTGCATCGGGAACATTAATATATGCATTCGCAATTTGTGTTACTCCGTTTGTATTAAGAAATTCCCTGCTTAAATCTACAATTGTATCGCCTCTCCATTTCATTGTAAGACGTGGGTTTTCTGTTACAACTGCAACTGCTGTTGCTTCAAGATTTTCTTTTTCTGCTTTCTGTATAAATTTATCAACATCGTTCTTGTCCAGTACGACCGCCATTCTTTCCTGACTTTCTGAAATTGCAAGTTCTGTACCGTCAAGACCTTCGTATTTTTTAGTTACTTTATCAAGGTCAACTGCAAGTCCGTCTGCAAGTTCTCCGATTGCAACGCAAACTCCGCCTGCGCCGAAATCGTTACAGCGTTTTATCATTTTTGCTACCTTGCCGTTTCTAAACAGTCGCTGAATTTTTCTTTCTGTCGGCGGATTACCCTTTTGAACCTCTGCACCGCAGGTCTCAATGGAGCTTAATGTATGTGCCTTTGATGAGCCTGTTGCACCGCCGCAGCCGTCACGGCCTGTTCTTCCGCCTAAAAGAACGATAACATCGTCGGGAGCAGGTACCTCACGGATAACATTTTCTTTTGGTGAAGCACCGATCACCGCACCGATCTCCATTCTCTTTGCAACATATCCTTTATCGTAAAGCTCTGTAACCTGACCGGTTGCAAGACCTATCTGGTTGCCGTAAGAGCTGTATCCCTGTGCGGCGCCTGTTGTGATCTTTCTTGTGGGAAGCTTTCCTTTCATTGTATCTTTAAAAGGAATGGTAGGGTCGCCTGAACCTGTAACTCGCATTGCCTGATATACATAGCTTCTGCCTGAAAGCGGATCTCTTATTGCTCCGCCAAGACAAGTTGCCGCTCCGCCGAATGGTTCAATTTCCGTTGGGTGATTGTGAGTTTCGTTTTTAAACTGAACTAGCCACTGTTCTGTTTTTCCGTCTATTGTAACGGGTACTTCAATTGAGCAGGCATTAATTTCATCGCTTTCGTCAAGGTCGGGTATAAGTCCTCTCTTTTTAAGAAGCTTCATCCCCACAAGAGCCATATCCATTAAAGATACATCTCTGTTTGTGTCTTTTCCGTAAACTTCGTCTCTTGCATCAAAGTAGGCTTTAAGGGCGTTTTCTATAACTTCTCCTAAAGCTTTTTTCTCTATTTCAATTTTATCAAGTCTTGTTAAAAATGTTGTGTGTCTACAATGGTCTGACCAGTATGTGTCAATTACCCGCAGCTCCGTAACAAACGGATCACGATGCTCAGTATCTCTAAAATAGTCACGGCAAAATTCAAGGTCGGATAACGTCATGGCAAATCCCATTGAGTTGTAGTAGTTTGTCATTTCCTCTTTATTCCAGCTTATAAATCCGTCAACGGTTTTTACCTTTTCGGGAACTTCTGCCGGAATGTCAAGAGTATCCGGCTTATCAAGTGAGGCAATTCGGCTTTCAACAGGGTTTACAAGGTATTCCTTCACCTTGTTAAGCTCGTCCTCGGTAATATCGCCCTTTAGTACAATAACTCTTGCAGTTAATACCTTACAGCGCTCGCCCTGTGTTAAAAGCTGAACACACTGCTCCGCAGAGTCGCCCCTCTGGTCGTATTGGCCCGGTAAATATTCCATAGCGAATACTTGCCATCCTTCTTCAACAGGTAAAGTTTCCTCGTAAATTATATCAGCGTTGGGTTCGGATAAAATAATTCCCTTTGCTTTATCAAAATCTTCCTTAGAAAGTCCTGATATATCATATCTGTTTACATATCTTAAGTCTTTTATAGATTTTATTCCTAAATTGTGGCGTAAGTCCCACAAAGTCTGCTTTGCAAGAACATCAAAACCCTCTCGCTTTTCCGCAAAAAGTCTCAATACTTGTGACATACCAACATGCCTCCTGAAAAAATCAATTATTAACTTAAATTCTAACATATTAAATATTGGTTTTAGTTTTCAATTAGAATTATACATATCAAAACTAAAAGAATTATTGACATTTTTATATTGTAATTAATTATGCAAAAAAAGCTGTCTTAAATTTAAAACAGCTTTTAAGAGAATTATTTATTTTAAATTACATGTTACATGGAAAAATTATACGGGAAATAATTTTAATATCCATTCATAAACGGGACATAACAGTATAGGCAGAAAAATTGCAGGCACAAAGTTCATAATTTTAAGTTTTGTTAAGTTCAGCATATTAAGCCCCAGACCTATAATGATTATGTAACCTACACAGGACATCTCATTTATTACCGAAGTTGTTAAAATCGGAGATAAAACTCCTGCAAGCAAAGTTAACAGTCCCTGATAAACAAGCACAAATACGCTTGAAAAAACAACTCCAAGTCCCATAGTGCTTGCAAAAATAAACGAGGAGACAAAATCCATTGTTGATTTTGTATAAAGTACGGTATTGTCACCTTTTAAACCTGCTTGTAAACAGCCTACAATGGTCATAGCGCCAACACAGAATAGCAGACACGCTGATGTAAAACCCTGAGAAAAAGTTGAATTTGTGTTTCCTTTATCAAATTTGCTTTCAAGCCTTTTACTCAGTGTGTTAATATGTTTGTCAATATTTATAAGCTCTCCTAAAAATGCCCCCAATACCATAGCAATAACTGCCAAAAGTGTGTTTTCACCAACAAGAGAACCTGAAATACCTATAAAAATCGTTACCAATGCAAGTCCTTTGAAAATTATATCTGAAAACCTTTCGGAAATGCCTTTTTTCATTAAAAGTCCTAAAGAAGAACCTAACAATACCGTTAAAGTATTAACAATTGTACCTAATAAGCCAATAATAACCATTTTTAACCTCACATAAACATATATAAAAATTATATAACAGCTTGTGATTTTTAGCAATACAAAATCTTACGAAAAAGGAAAAAACATCAAGGTATGGGATAAAATTATAGTTTTTAGTTATATTCAGTTGCTAAAGAAATAAAAATATGATAAAATATTTTATACATATTATTTTTACTTTTTTAGAAAACTGCTTGGAAACAGTCGGGCATAAAAGGGTGCTATTATATGGTGCTATCTGCTCGGATAGGTGCAGCCATCGGCTGCCTTTTGAAAGGAGACTGCATTATGTGCGGTATTTGCGGATTTACAGGTCAGGTCGTTGACCGTGATCAGACAATAAAAAATATGACAGAGGTAATAACTCACAGAGGTCCTGACTCAGACGGTGTTTTCACCGATGATTATATTTCAATGGGATTTCGTCGTTTAAGTATTATTGATATCGGTTTAACAGGAAGTCAGCCTATTTATAACGAAGACAAAACCCTTGTTCTTACTTTTAACGGTGAAATTTACAATTATCAGGATTTGAGAAAGATCCTCATTGAAAAGGGTCATAAATTCTACACGGATACCGACTCGGAAGTTTTAATTCACGGCTTTGAAGAATGGCAGGAGGGACTCCTTGATAAATTAAGAGGAATGTTTGGTTTTGCCATTTACAATACGGTGGATAAGTCTGTATTCATAGCTCGTGACTTTTTTGGAATCAAGCCCATGCACTACACTATGGTAAACGGTAACTTTATTTACGCAAGTGAAATAAAAAGTATTCTTGAATATCCTGAATTTGAAAAGGAATTTAACTATAACGCCCTGGATACTTATCTTTCATATCAGTACTGCGTACCGCCTGAAACATTCTTTGAGGGTGTTTACTGCCTTCTTCCGGGACATTACCTTTGGTATAAAGACGGAAAAATTGAAACGACCCGTTATTTTGACCCTAAATTTGAGCCTGACGAAACTCTTACAGAAGAAGAAGCGGTAGATAAAATTGAAAAGGTTTTTGAAAATTCAGTAAATGCACATAAAATAGCTGATGTAGAGGTTGGCTGTTTTCTGTCAAGCGGTGTTGACTCAAGCTATGTTTCAACATACTTTGCAGACCAAAAAACATTTACGGTCGGTTTTGATTTCGGCAAAAAATATAACGAGATCAGCTGGGCGGAAAATTTAAGTAAAAAAATCGGTGTTGAACATCATACTCACCTGATTTCAAGTGAAGAATTCTGGGATGCAGTTCCAACAGTCCAGTACTATATGGACCAGCCTTTGGCAGACCCTTCCTGTATTGCTCTTTACTTTGTATCACGCCTTGCAAGTGAATATGTAAAGGTTGTGCTTTCAGGAGAAGGTGCGGACGAGCTGTTTGGCGGATACACCTGTTATAACGATCCCAGAGTTTTTAAAATATATCAGACAATCGTGCCTTATTGCATCAGAAAAGCAATTTGCAAGCTTTGCAAAAAGCTCCCTGATATTAAAGGCAGAGATTATCTCATAAGAGCGACCCATCCTCTTGAAGAGCGTTTTATAGGTAACGCCTTTATGTATGATAAAGAGGAAAAGCAGGCGCTTTTGAAAGATCCGTCTATTGCTACCCGTCCCCAGGAGCTTACTAAAAAACATTACATCAAAGCCAGAAAATATGACGATGTTACAAAAATGCAGTATTTGGATATAAATATGTGGATGGTTGGTGATATTCTTCTTAAGGCAGACAGAATGAGTATGGCAAATTCTCTTGAATTAAGAGTACCGTTCCTTGATAAAGAGGTATTCAAGGTTGCGTCCAAGCTTCCAACAAAATTAAGATGCAACAAGCAAAACACAAAATATGCCATGCGTAAAGCAGCAGCAAGACATCTTCCAATAGAAACAGCAGAAAAAGAAAAACTGGGCTTTCCCGTTCCAACAAGGGTATGGTTAAGAGATGAGCATTACTATATGGTAGTAAGAGAAAAATTTTTAAGCAAAACTGCCCAGAAATTTTTTAACTGCGATATTTTACTTGACTGGCTTGATGAGCATTACAATAACAAAGAGGATAACAGCCGCAAGGTTTGGACAATTTATGTTTTTCTTGTTTGGTATGATATTTACTTTAAAGAGGGTGAAAAAAAGGTAACAAAGCCTGAAAATCACCTTGCAGAACTTAAAAAACAGGCAGAAGAAAGACGCAGAAAAGCACAGGAAGAAGCAGAAAAGGCAGAAGCTGAGGCTTTTGAGGAAACAGAGAGAATTTTAAACGAGGGCATTGAAAAAATAAATTTGCCAATATCCCAAGAAGATACAAGTAATAACAATGAAGAAGAAATGAAAGAAAAAATTGAAGATATTAATGAAGATTCAACTGATAATATAATTGAAGAAATAAACGAAGATACTTCACAGGCCCAAAAAGTTTACGAAGATATTTTTTCATCATCACAGGCACTTAAAAATGCTAAAAAGCCGGAAGATTTAAAAATTGAAGCACAAAAGCCGATTGCAACAGACGACGAAATTGATAAAATTATTAATGATGTAAATTCTATTGATGAATAAAATATATTATGTTTAGGTTTAGGGGAAGGAAATATGTTTGATAAAAGACAAACAAATATTGCAAAGGGAATTGCTGTTTTAATGTTGTTGTGGCATCATTTATTTTTTGAGACACTTGAGGTTATGAATAGCTTTACGCCTGTTTTTAAGTATCATGATGTTCCTGCGGAAACTGTCATTTCAGTATTTTTCAAAATATGTGTAGCCATATTTGTTTTTTTGAGCGGATTTGGGTTATATAAAAGCTATACTTCCTATTTGAATAAAAATTCAATGGGGGGGGGTAATACCGGAATAAAGGAAAAAGTTAAATATGCCGTAAATCACGTATTGCATCTATTATCAAATTTTTGGTTTATATACATAATATTTGTTCCGTTAGGATTTATTTTTAATTATCCTCCCACAACAATTTACGAAAACAATTTCTGGTATTTTTTACGGGACTTTTTCGGAATGTCCGGTTGGGACAGAGCAGGAGGAATAATTCAGACAATGAACTCCTCATGGTGGTTTATGACTCTGATACTTATATTAAATATTTTTTTCCCCCTAATTTATAAATTCTTTAATAAATATCCTCATATTATAATATTTCTTATACCAATATTACCGAGTATTGCAGATGTAAATGTTTATTTTTTTCCTTTTGTTCTTGGAATGTATTTTTCTAAATTTAGTGTATTTGAGAGAATACCCAAACGATTTCAATTATATAAAATATGTGTTCCGGTGTTAATATCATCAATTGTAATTGGATTTTTTATTAAAATCTTATTATTTACTTATGATAAAAATTTAGATGAATTTTTTGCTTTACCTGTAATCCTTCTTTCCTTCCTGGTAATTTCAAAGATTCCTGTATTAAATAATGTGTTAGAGAATTTAGGAAAACACAGCGGAAATATATATATGTTCCATGTTTTTATTTACGATATGTATTTTAAAACGTTTATTTATAGTTTTAAGTATTCTATTATTATATTTGTTGTATTGACAGTTGTTTGTTACGGTATATCCGTTTTACTGGAACTTATTAAAAAGTGGACAAGATATGATAAGCTTTTTGAAATTATAACTAATAAAATTGCGCAGGCATAATTTAAAAACAATAAAAAGGCCGTTCATTCAAATTAAGAACAAACAGTTTTTTGTTTTATTTTTGAAATAGAATTGTGTAAAGAAACTTGTTTATTGAATTTTAATTGAAGTAAATTCAATTTATGAATAAAATATATGATGTTTAGGTTTAGGGGAAGGAAATATGTTTGATAAAAGACAAACAAATATTGCAAAGGGAATTGCTGTTTTAATGTTGTTGTGGCATCATTTATTTTTTGAGACACTTGAGGTTATGAATAGCTTTACGCCTGTTTTTAAGTATCATGATGTTCCTGCGGAAACTGTCATTTCAGTATTTTTCAAAATATGTGTAGCCATATTTGTTTTTTTGAGCGGATTTGGGTTATATAAAAGCTATACTTCCTATTTGAATAAAAATTCAATGGGGGGGGGTAATACCGGAATAAAGGAAAAAGTTAAATATGCCGTAAATCACGTATTGCATCTATTATCAAATTTTTGGTTTATATACATAATATTTGTTCCGTTAGGATTTATTTTTAATTATCCTCCCACAACAATTTACGAAAACAATTTCTGGTATTTTTTACGGGACTTTTTCGGAATGTCCGGTTGGAACGGAGGAGGAGGGATAATTCAGACAATGAACTCCTCATGGTGGTTTATGACTCTTATTATTTTTCTAAATATGTTTTTTCCTCTTATTTTTAAAATTTTTGAAAAATTTCCTGAAATATCAATTGTTTTTACATTGTTTATAATTTTTGTTCCTTTATACATATTACCGGATGTAGCTTGTGTAAAAGAGTATTTGTTTCCTTTTGTTATTGGAATGTATTTTTCTAAATTTGATGTATTCGAAAGAATACCAAAGAGAATACAATTATACAGAATTTGTATTCCAGTTTTGCTTTTATTAATTTTAATTACATTTTATTATAAAGTTACAATTTTTAAAGTATCAGTAGAATTAGATGGGATGTTTATTTTACCTGTAATCCTACTTTCCTTCCTGGTAATTTCAAATATTCCTGTATTAAATAATGTATTAGAGAATTTAGGAAAACACAGCGGAAATATATATATGTTCCATGTTTTTATTTACGATATGTATTTTAAAACATTTATTTATAGTTTTAAGTATTCTATTATTATATTTGTTGTATTGACAGTTGTTTGTTACGGCATATCCGTTTTACTGGAACTTATTAAAAAGTGGACAAGATATGATAAGCTTTTTGAAATTATAACTAATAAAATTGCGCAGGTATAATTTAAAAACAATAAAAAGGCCGTTCATTCAAAATAAGAATGAACGGCCTTTTTAGGTTTCTTTAAAAATAAAAGTAATTGTTTTATTTATTAATAAATCTTTTTTTATATTGCACCGGAGTACAGCCGTAAACTTTTTTACATATTTCAATAAATGCTTTTGTACTTGCAAAGCCATTATTCATTGATGCCTGTGTTACGCTTTCATTGTAATTAAGCATATCCGAAAGTGCGTGTTCAAGTCTAACAAGATTTAAATATTGTATAGGACTTGTTTCAGTAATGCTTTTAAAATATTTTGAAAAGTAAGCAGGACTAAGGCCGACTATATCTGCCATTTCTTTAAGTGAAATATCATCTAAATAGTTTTTACCTATATACTCAATTATTTTTTTTGCATAGATAAAATTATCCGGAACATTTAAAGAAATTGCGTTCTTTTTATAAACAGAACATTCGCTTAAAAGAATGTAGTAAATTTTCAGTATAACGGATTTCATATTCAAAGACTTGTATGGTTCATCGCTTTCAGTATATTTTATGATCTCTGAAAAAAGAGTTTTAAGCTTTTGTTTTGCATGACTGTTAATAGAAAAGTTAATATTATCGATTTTTTGCAAAAAGGGCGGAGATATTCATAAGAAAGAAGAATTACAATATATTTGATGACCTTGTTTTTATCCGGAGCGTTTGTAATGTGAATTTCCTCGCTGTTGCAAAAATAAAATTCTCCGTCATTTATTTGAAAGCTGTTACCGTTAATTTTTACATTTAATGTTCCGTTTATCATATAGACAAACTCCAGCTCTTTATGCCAATGCAGGGTGGTATCACATCTTTTTCCGGGCTTATGCTGCATTAGAACTTTGCCGGGAAGGTTGTCATCATATTTTACTACTTCAAAAAAATATTTAATATGCATCACCAATATGAACAAGGGTAAAAAATTTAGTTGTATTATCCGTATTATTTTATTAATACGGATAATACCGATATTAAATAGAATGGAACTTCATATATTATACAACTAATTTAAGAATTATTATAGATTATATTTAAAGTATTTGTATCTGAATGATAAATAAACTCAATTTTCATACCTGTTTTAATTCCTCTTAATGTAATACTGCTTCCTCTTGAGGATGAGTTCTGAAGCTTAATTGTTTCAGATAAATCCGAATCTTTAGGAATTGACACAGATGTACTTTCAGCAACACAGTTATAGGTGTTATCAGATTTATTATAAACATTAAGGCTTATATTTTCATCTGAAATAGCAGTATAACTTAGTGTATGAATGTTCTCTGACTGTTGAATGAAAAAGGTATCAATTTCAGTCCAGGGATGTGTTGAATTATAGAAACAAAGTGCATAATCAGAAGGTGCAGGATACGGTAACTCTTCAGATAAATCATAGCTTATTGTCAGGGTGTTAGCATTGGAATCATAAACAAAGTTTAATACCATTCCTTTAGTAACACCAAAAAGAGTAATGCTTTTTTCTCTTGAAGAAGAACTCTGAAGAGTAAATGATTTAGAGTCTTCTGTACCCTTAGTAATTGTTAGAGATTCGCTTTCAGCAACACAGTTATAAGTACTATCAGACATATTAAATACATTAAGGCTTATATTTTCATCTGAAACAGCAGTATAGCTCAGTTTATGAATGTTGTCAGACTCCTGAACAAAAAATGTATCCATATCAGTCCAGGCATGTGTTGAGGTATAGTGACAAAGTACATAATCGGATTGTTTAGGGTCTGTTGTATCCTGAGTTAAATCATAGCTTATTGTCAGGGTGTTTGTGTTGGAATCATAAACAAATTTTAATAAGTTTCCTTCAGTAACGCCTTTAAGGGTAATGCTTTTTCCTCTGGAAGTCGAAGGTGACAGATTAAAGACCTTTGAATTTGATGTTGAAGCAATTATATCAAAAGATGTACTTGCTTCAACGCAATTATATGTGCTGTCTGCAAATTTATAAACATTACAGCTGATATCTGCTGTATTTGCAGCTGTAAAATCAAGGGTATAAATTCCATCAGCCTGCTTTGTGAAAAATGTATCCAAAGTATCCCATGAGTGAGAGCTTGTGTAGTAACAAAGACCATATTCCGCATCGGGTAAAGGTTCAGTTACATCTGTTGTTCCCTCTGACGGAGTGTAAGATACCCATTTTTCTGTTTTGCTGTCATAAAGCATACCGTTTATAGAATCGCATTTTGTTTTTGTGCTTGCTGCTACAAACTGAGCTTTCCAAGTTGAACCTTCATATGCTTGGAACTGTAAAGTTTCAATACTGTCGGAAACAAAATCCATAGCGGAATATGTATATCTGAATACGGTAAGACCCTGATATTTATCTGTGGTCTGTATCATTTTATGCTGTCCCCAGAGGTTGTCAACTTTATCAAAGCACAAATTTGATTTAACAGTGTAACCGGCGTCAAGCCACTGGTCAGGAACTGCAAAATAAAGTACAAGATTTTTGGCGTATCCGTTTCCTTGTTCTTTAGCTATTATATAATCTGCAATAGATTTAAGGTCACTAATAGCATTTTCAATTTGGGCAGCCATACTGTCCTTAGTTTCCTCGGAAGGATTATCCAAGGCTAAATAAGTGTAATAAAGTTTTTTAAGTGTTTGATATTGGTCATATGAGCTGAATTGATAATAATTATTCAAAGCGTCTTTTGCTTTGTTCAAAGAGGTATCGATTGAATAAGTCTGCAAAGCAGAAAAATTGCTTATCAGAGCTGAATTATACAGCTTCAAATATGCAGTATCAGCGTTGTTTGTTTCCAAAGCTGGCAAATTATTAATTAAGTGTGCAGCAAAAAGCTGTATGTATGTTGCGTCTTTAATGTTAACAATGTTATCTGCGTCAACATCTGATGCGTTTAGCTGAATTTCATTAAGTATCGTAAATTTAACAAGATGCATTTGAATAAGGGTTGCATCCTTAGCATTTATATAGCCGTCATTGTCAACGTCGCCTAATGTATAAGGATCAGACGGAATAGTCTCTGTTGATTCGTTAGTATCAGGAGCAGTAGTTTCATCTGTCGAACTTGTAACAGGAACAGTAGTTTCATCTGTCGGGTCAGTAACAGGAGCAGTAGTTTCATCTGTCGGGTCAGTAACAGGAGCAGTAGTTTCATCTGTCGGGTCAGTAACAGGAACAGTTGTTTCAGTCTCAATTGTTGTATTAGCAGTTGGGTCTGTTACAATCGGATCGGTAGGAACGATTCCGTCCCAGACTGATGTATTAACATTGTATTTTTCCGAGGTTGTTGTTTTGTCGGGAGTAAAGCAGTTATTTGTACCGTCTATTGTAATATCAACCGTTTGTTTTCCGTTTCCGCCGTTATTGAAAATAACCTTATTTAATGAAGAAGGAATTTTTGCATAATAAACATCGTTTCCATATTCATCAGTTGCAAAATATGTGCAGGCATAACCGGGCCATTCGCAGGTTTTTGTATCATCGTCGCTCCATGCGTAGCAGTTTACAAATTGCCATTTAAGAGTATTTACAAAATAATATGTAGTTGTTTCAACATCATCCCCAAGGGTTGACCCTGTTGCAGCTGTTGGAGGCACTGTTTCAAGAGGATCTGTTGGGTTAGTTGCGTTCTCATCAGACTGTCTGCTTCCATTCATAATGTATGAATAAGCAGGATAAATTTTTTCGTCACAAACATTTGCACCGTAGAAAATTACACTGTCATTATATACGGCAACATAATATCCTTGAGATAATCCGTCAAAAAAGGTATAATCAAGGGAATGAGATTCGGCGCTTGGATGAGTAGGACCTGCAATTGAAGAATTGTGAATCATATTGCAGGCAGTTCCGTTTTCATTGGAATAGTTATAACCCATATTGTAGTCTTCATGTGTATGACCTGATATCCAGATAATATCGGGATATTTTTGCAATAACGATTTGAATTTAACTGTTGACATATACTGAGTTGAAAGACCTGCCTTATAATACGGATTTTCAGTATAGTCGCCTGCACCGTAACCCTGAAGGTGAGAGTGTTCAATAATATAGATATTAGAGCCTTTTCCGTAGTTTTCTTTAAGCAGATTTTCTACCCACTCAAGCTGTGCATCGGAAAATTCCTCACCTGAACTTGGGTTGTAAACATACTCAAGAGCCATAAATATGAAAAGGTCGTTAGTATTTTTCTCCCTTACACTGTAATAAGGTTTGTTAGCTTCGTAATTTACAATAGTATTATCAGTTCCGCTGGATTTTACATATGCTTTAGTTCCGATTGAAACACCTGTCCTTAAATCGTGATTTCCGTTTGATTCATAAACGGGATTCAGATAATTTGAATTTGCCAAAATTTTTTCATATGTATCCCATTCTTGTTTAGGTCCGGAGGCATTTGTAATTGAGTCTCCGGAAGTTACAATAAAATCAGTATTTTTATTTACTGCAAAGTTAAGGGCTGATGCCCAGTTTTTTTCTGCATTTACATAATATCCGCCTGCGTCTATGTGAATATCGGAATATGAATTAAATGTATAAAGTGTTTGATTTGAATTGTATGGAAGTATTTTTTTATCAGGCAGAGTGTAAACTGCACAAGCATTTGTACCGTCTGATTTTACGGCGATTATTTTTTCTGCATCAGCAGGAATGGCCGTATGGTAACCAAACTCAAAAGTTCCGCTCTCGTTTTCCGACAATGTCATTGAAGTTATTTCATAATAACCGTCAAGAGGGTTTTCGTTTTTGTCTGCCCAATATAAATCATATGTTCCGCCTTCCGCAGAGGTAAGGGTAACAGTTCCCTCAGCATAACCTGCTGTATCGGCATCGCTGCCTGTAAAGCAGTAAGAAATGCTGTCTTCTGTAACAGCTGCATATGCCGGAATCGGCATCAGGAAAGTTGATGCAATTAAACAAATGCAAAGCATTACAGAAATAAATGGGTTTCGGTGTTTTAATAAAATTTTCACTTTCTCACTCCTAAATTGTTAATTTGAATAAATTGTATTTAATGTCTGTCACAATTATTATATAATTTAGCAATAGTACAAGAAAGTCAAAAATTTATATTTTTTTGTTGTTTTTTGCTTTTTAGTTAAAGAATAAAAAGATTTATTTAAGAATAAGCAGTAATAAAAATAACAATCTGACGGAATGTTTTCATCAGATTGTTAAATAAAAAGCAGCAAAAAATATGTTAAAATTTAGGATGTATTGTAAATTGTAAGAGATGAATAAATATCCTCCCGCAACAAAAGGACAAATATAGAATTTGTCCCTACAATTTTTAAAAAAGTTAAATTTATTTATGCAACCAAGGGTTGCTTCTAATTATACACATAAAACCCTTTGTAATCTACTTGTTTATTGAATTTTCATTTTATAAATAGTATAATGTTGTTATAAATTTTACAGAATAATTCCCAAGCATAACAGGGGCATAAGTCTTTTATATTCTTCATCAAAATCAGACAGGGGTAATGGGTTTTTACCAAGTCCTATTTCAACGGTAAACGCAGGTTTTTTAAAAAGACTTATAAATCTGTCTTTAAACCCTCCGCCTACCGCAAGCCCTTCAGGTGAGCTAACCTTATATTTTGCTGAGTCTGCAAGTATGTTTGCAATCAATAGACTTTCTTTGGGAGTTGAATTTCCGAAATCCCAGTAAATCTCTCTGCCCTGACTGTGAAAAGCAAGTGCCTTTGAAAAGCCTTTTGTTTTACAATAATTTATAAGACTTGAACTTTCAGGTTCACTTTCAGGAGCTCTTCCTCCGTAGCGTGTTTGAGAAGGATATAAAATTCTGTTTTTTATCTCTAAACTTTTTAGCTGTTTCCAGCCTGCATTAAAATTATGGTTTAAATCAATACCTCTTGCATTTGCCTGCCAATGAGAAGTATCGGGAGTAATGTTATCAATAATACGCTTGTATTTTCCTGCTGATTTGCTTCCGTTTATCTGAATTTCCACACCGTCGGGATTTATGCAGGGAATAATTGTAAGACCATTTATTTTAAGAAAATCATGTATTCTGAAACAGAGAATATTTTTATTTTCATCTATACTTTTACAGCATTGTTCTAAAAATTTAAGTAAAACAATGCTTGTAAGCCATTCCATTCCGTGAAATGCACCTACATAAAGTGTTTTGTTTTTATTTTCTCCGATGGAGTAAGCATAGATAGGTTTTTGACACAGACTTTTTCCTACTGTTTCTTTTTTTATAAAAGGGAATTGCGCTATTAATTTTTCTTCAATTTTACTTCTCTGCTCAAAATCGGGCATAATATTATAATCAATAGAATTAATCAAAAAATCATCTCCGGGAAGTGTTATAAATGGATTTAATAGAAAAAACATTAAACAGTCAAACAGTTTTTAACGGCAGAATTTTAAAAATTACATTGGATGATGTTGAACTCCCTGACGGACAAATATCAAAAAGAGAGGTTGTAAAACATCCGGGAGGAGTTTGTATTGCTCCTCTTGACGATGAAAACAATCTTTATTTTGTCAAACAGTACAGATATCCTTATCACGAAATTGTGCTTGAGCTACCTGCAGGTAAGCTTGAAAAAGGTATGTCGCCCCTTGAAAACGGCAAACGAGAGCTAAAAGAAGAGGTAGGTGCTGAGGGATATTCGTTTATTTCTTTAGGACAGCTTTACCCCTCTCCGGGATACACCGATGAGATAATTCACCTTTACGCCTGTAAAATTAAAAATATAGGTGAACAACAGCTTGATGAAGAGGAATTTTTGAATGTAGAGAAAATCCATATAGATAAAGCGGTCGAAATGGTGCTTAATAATCAATTGCCCGATTCAAAAACGCAAACTGCCGTATTAAAATTATTGCTTCTTTTAAAAAGCGGAAAAATATAAGGATAGGTATATAGAAATTTATGCAGATTTTTAATAAGTTAGTACCCTCAAAAGAATATTCAGCGGCGGCGCTTGGCTTTTTTGACGGAATACATATAGGTCACAGAGCAGTTATTGAAAGAACTGTTGATGCAAAAAAGGACGGGCTTACTCCCATAGTTTTCACCTTTTCCAAAAGTCCGAAAGGAATAATATCAGGAAAAACCCTTGAAATGCTTGAAAGCTCTGAGCAAAAGGCAAGACATTTTGAAAAAACAGGTATTGAAAAGCTGTATATTGCAGATTTTTTGAAAGTAAAGGATATGTCACCAAAAGATTTTGTAAAAAAAATTCTATTAGAAAAGTTAAATGTAAAACAGGTTTTCTGCGGTTTTAATTATCATTTCGGAAAAGGCGGAAAAGGAACAGGAGAAACCCTTGTATCCGTTTGTAAAGAGCTTGGAATTAATGCATACGTTGTACCTCCTGTTATAATCGACGGGGAAATCGTTTCCTCAACAAAAATACGCAGTCTTTTAAAAGATGGAAATATTAAACAGGCAAATAGGTTTTTAGGCTATGATTTCGGTATAAAAACAGATATAATCCACGGCAATCATATAGGAAAAGGTCTTGGATTCCCTACAATAAATCAGCCTGTAAAAGAGGGGATTATTGTTCCAAAATTCGGTGTTTATGCTTCAGTTGTAACAATAGAGAATAAAAAATACTGTGGGGTTACAAATGTTGGAGTAAAACCTACTATCGGAGAGTATAAACCTCTTTATGAAACATGGATGCCAAAGTATTCGGGGGAAGATATTTACGGAAAAACTGCAAAAGTTGAACTTAAAGAATTTATCCGTCCCGAAATAAAATTTGAAAGCCTTGAGGAACTAAAACAGACTGTTCTTAAAAACGGAAAACAGGCACTTGAGATAATAGGTGAGATTTAAAGCTTGGAGGGAAATAGAATGAACCCGGAAACAATGAACTCTAAAACAGTAACTCCCAAAACATTGACCGTAAACGGAAAGAATTATAGAATAATAAAGTTATTGGGAAAAGGAAAGGGAGGATATTCTTATTTGGCAGCAGATGAAAAAGGATATTATACCTTAAAGCAAATTCATCACGAGCCTTGTTCATATTATCAATTCGGAGATAAAATACAAGCGGAAATTAACGATTATAGACGCCTGAAAAATATAGGAATTGAAATACCTGAAATGATAGATGTTGATATTGAAAACGAGCGGATTTTAAAGGAATATATTGAGGGTGAAACAATATATGGCCTTGTCTTGCAGGATAAAATGAAAGATATTTATTTTAAACAGGTTAAAGATATGTGCAGTTTGCTTTATCCTGCAAATACAAATATAGATTATTTCCCTACAAACTTTATAGTTCAGAACGATAAAATATATTACATAGATTTTGAATGTAACGATTATATGGAAGAATGGAACTTTGAAAACTGGGGAATTAAGTATTGGTCTAAAACCCCCGAATTTTTAAAATATGTAGAAGAGCATAAATGAAATGCTTTGTAGGAGAAATTTTAATGAATTTATTTGAATTGTGTGAAAAGATTGATTTGCAGAAAGAAATGGTAGTAAAAATTAAAAACAATTTACCTGATATAAATTTCAATATGATTGATGGGCAATTATCAAAACTTATGAAAATCGATACTGCAAAAGATGCTTATGATTATCTTAAATGTTATGTCAGTGAAGATGAAGAGCATATAAAAATTTTAATATGTAATTTGGAATGTGGCTGCAGAATTTATGAAAAGTATCAGGAAAAGGGTATTTCTGATAAAATATTTTTTGATACAATGAAATGTTTTTCAAGATTTATTGATGAATGTAAAATAAGAACAGGAAAGTGTTTTTTTGACCGAGGCTGGTGGACATACCGTCAAATAAGTATGAATTTATTCAGAATCGGAGAGCTTGAATATGAGTTCAAAAGATTAGAAAATGAAAATGTAATGGGGATCCATATTCCCTCCGACGCTGATTTTAGAAATACTAAAGTAGATGAATCTCTAAATGAAGCAAAGGAATTTATATCAAAGTATTATCCTGAATATAATAACTGTAAATTTATATGCAGTTCTTGGCTGCTTTCTCCAAAGCTAACTGATTTATTAGACCCTGATTCCAATATTTTGCAGTTTCAAAAAAGATTTGATTTAATCAGTACCAAACCTGACGAAAAGGAATATATTGAATGGCTTTTTCAAGCGCCGGCAGATACGGATTATCAAAAGCTAAAGGAAGATACTTCTCTGCAAAGAAAAGTAAAGCAATTGCTTTTAAAAGGCGATAATATCGGTTCGGGTTTCGGAATAATGAAATAAGTTTAATATATTAAGAAGGTTTTATTATGATTAGTTTTAAAAACGCTTTAAATGTAATGCAGGAATTGTTTTCAAAGGATTATCAATTTGCATTGGCAACAGCGAATAATAATGTTCCGTCGCTTCGTTATGTAGATACATACTTTGACGGTAAATACTTCTATATTGTGACCTATGGAACTTCTCAAAAAGTAAAAGAGATTTCATTAAATCCTGATGTTGCTCTGTGTTCAAGAAAAATGCACGCATTCAGCGGAAAAGCATACAATATCGGTCATCCGTTGTTAAAAGAAAATGAAAAAATAAGAGAAAAGCTTATTAAGGTATTTGAGTCTTGGTATTTTAAACATAACAACGAAAACGATAAAGAAATGTGTTATCTTAAAATCAAACCCTCGACAGGCTTTTTTCACAAAGACGGAACAGCCTATAAAATTAATTTCACCGAAAAAACAGTAATAGATTTTCCTTTTTCATTTGACACGGTACTTACGGAAGATTAAATAATAAGAATTTTCATAAATAAAAATTTGTCCGAATATATCAAGAAAACTCTTTATGTATTAAGTAGAATTATTATGCAAGGCAAGTGGTTTTAATGGATAATATACAGACAGTTCAAATGATTCAGGATTATATTAAGGAACATTTCGGTGATAATGATTTCTGTATCAAAAAGGTATGTTCGGCAATCGGATATTCAAGAAGACACGCTGACAGATTGTTTAAAACATATTTGAAAACAACACTTCACGAATATATTAATGCGGTTTGTTTAACAAATGGAGCGATGGAATTAAAAGACACAAAGCAAAATGTATTGGAAATTGCACTTAACAGCCACTTTCAATCTCACGAAGGTTTTACACGCTCCTTTGCTAAAAGATTTCATATAACGCCACAAGAATACCGCGAAAAGAAAATACCAATACGACTGTTTATTCAATATTCTATAAGCCACTATTTTGTTTTACTTAAAAACAAGGAGGAACAAACAGTGAACAACGAGTTAAAACTATGTATGATTACAGCAAAAGAAAGACCTAAAAGAAAACTGATTTATCTTAGGTCACATAAGGCTAAGGATTATTTATCTTATTGTGAGGAAGTCGGCTGTGAGTGGGAAGGACTTTTAAACAGTATTGAAGAAAAGTTTGATACGGCGGCATTAATAGAATTGCCTGATTTTCTTGTTGAAGGCGGTTTTTCAAAAATTGCCGCAGGAATTGAAGTGCCAATAAATTATAATAAACCTTTACCTCAGCAGTATAAAATTGCGGAACTTTCGGAATGCACAATGCTTTATTTTCAAAGCGAGCCTTACGAAAAACAGGAGCACTTTGGTATTGCAATAGAAAGTGTTTATGCAGCGGTAAATAAGTATAAACCTGAATTGTACGGTTATAAATTTGCTTACGATAAAGCGCCCAGTTTTAATTTAGGAGCACAGCCCGAAACGGGAGGAAAGCTGGCAATTCCCGCTGTAAAATTATAATATTTCAAAAACTTTTTACTTAAAAGTATCACAAATTATTTCAAATCCACATTAAGCAGGAGGAAATATGATAAAACTTGTTTTGCTTGATTTAGACGATACTTTACTGCACAGCGATAAAACAATATCAAGCCGAACCATTGAGGTTTTGGAGAAGTGCAAGTTAAAGGGAATGTTAATAGGTTTTTCTACTGCAAGGGGAGAGTCTAATATTCTTCCGTATATTAAAGCGGTCAAACCTGATGTTGTAATATCAAGCAGCGGGGCGTTGGCAAAATACAAGAATGATATTATATACTCATGCTTAATGTCAGAAAAAGAAACAAGAAAAATTATTGATACGGCTTTTAAACTTACCGATAATCAGTGTGAAATAACAATAGATACCTTTGACAAACACTATTGGAACTATAAAGCTTTCGACCCTAACACCCTTGACGACTGGGGTGATACCGTATATACCGATTATAAAAAATTTAATCAGCCGTCGCTTAAAATTTGTGTAGAGCTTAAAAAAAGTAAAACAGCACAGCAAATATCAGAATGTATAGAAAACTGCAATATGGTAAGATTTACGGGGAGCAATTGGTATAAATTTTCAAAACAAAATGCAACTAAAGGAAAGGCAATAATTGCATTATCAGATAAACTTAACATACAATTTTCCGAAATAATAGCTTTTGGTGATGACTACGGTGATATAGAAATGCTTAAGTTGTGCGGTACTGGAATTGCTATGGGTAATGCAATTCCCGAGGTTAAGAAAATTTCAGATGAAATTACTGTAAGCAACGATGAAGACGGGGTTGCCATATATCTTGAAAAAATGTTTTTAATGTATTCAAAAAACCAGAATAACTTTATTTAATGTTGGGTGAATTATATGTCAGATAAAAAATATATAAATAAAAATTCCTTTGAATCAGAAATATTTATAAAAGCCTTATGTAATCACGATTTAAATGTTTTAAGAAATATTCCTAAAACAGATTTACATAATCATTTTGTTTTAGGGGAAACAGAGAATATATTTATAAAAAAACAAATATCAGTATTGAGCCGATTCACAGCCCTCTAAATTCAATGGAAGAAATGCACAGCTGGAACGAAAAGTATATAGGTTCAAGATTTGACAACAATGAAATGCGAAAATTTCTTATAGAAGCAACCTTTATACAGGCAAAGATTGACGGAGTTAAAATACTTGAAATCGGTGAAGATGTATGGGGCTTAAATGAATTTTTTAATAATGATATAAATGAATTAATTTATGCCTTTCAGGAAATCAACGAAAGAGTTGCACCTGATATTGAACTAAGGCTTCAAATCGGATTATCGAGGCATTGTCCAATAGATTATCTTTTGGATTGCTTAAAACATTTTTGGGGACATAAGGAATTTTACTCTATTGATTTATACGGAGACGAGTTAGCTCAACCCATAGAGAATTTTGTGCCCATATATGAAAAAGCAAAGGAAAACGGACTATGTCTAAAAGCTCATATAGGAGAATGGGGTACTGCTGATGATGTAATAAAAGGTGTAAAATTATTAAATCTTGACGAGGTACAACATGGAATTGCGGCGGCTGAATCTGAAGAGGCAATAGAGTTTTTAAAAGAGAATAATATTAGGCTGAATATTACTCCTACAAGTAACATACTTTTAGGTCGTGTAGAAAATATGAAAAGTCATCCTATTTCAAAATTGTACCGCAATGGGGTTGATGTAACAATTAATTCTGATGATATTTTGATTTTCGACAGCGATGTATCTAAAGAATATTTAAAATTATTTCAAGCAGGCTGTTTAACAGCAGAAGAGTTAAACGATATAAGAATAAAAACCTTAAAAAAATAAATTAAATGCCAATCGGTTAGAAATAAAACCGATTGGCGTTTTATACTGTTATGTTATTCTTAATTTTTTCAAATGTCTTTTCGCCGATACCGCTTACATTTGTTATCTCCTCAATTGACTTGAAATTTCCGTTTGAGCTTCGGTAATCAATAATCTTTTGCGCTTTGCTTGGCCCTATTCCGTCAAGAGTTGCCAGGGCGTTTTCGTCTGCCGTGTTTATATTGATTAAATAGTTTTTATTGTTATCAGAGGTGGTTCTTGAATTATTACTTTCATTAATTATCTCGCTATTACCGTCTATTTCAGTATCGATATTAGTTTGTTCATTGTTTTTACCATACGATGTTTCAGACTGAATTTTTTCATCCGATGTTTCGGTACGCTCACCTGAATGTATTACTGTGGCGGTTGCAGGTTTTGGCGTGTAAAACAAATTAACAAGCATAGTAATGCTTACAAAAATTAACCCTACGGCAACTATTAACATTTCTGGAGAATTATTAAATCGCTTCATTTTATCATTTCCAATACTAATCACTATACTTGGTACTTTAATGATAATATATGGAAAAATTTGCTACAATAATGTTTACTTAATTGTAATGAGAAATGTTTTCACAAAACTCTTTGATTGGCTTAAAATCTATATTTATGCAAGGTCACAACCTGTTTATAAAAAGTGAATTTTTACATTAATGACAAAGTTGTTTTTTGTTGAAGGGGAATAGTCAGATGGTAGATAAAAATAAGAGGTGTAAAATAAACCTTAAAGCCCGTAAATATATTTTAACAGGCTTTAAGGTTATTTTATATTATTTTATGTGTTATTATTTTCTCTAAACTTTACTTTTTCTTTTACTGGGTAAAATGTTTTTGTTATTAGTATAATTATTACTAATTAATGCTAATGAAGCAATTATAATAAATGGTTGTAGAGAAATAGTATATTTATTCATACATTCTGTAATCATAAGCATTAAAGTAAAACCCATTAAATAAAGTTCAACCAACAAATAAAAATCGTTTTTATTTTCTTTTCTATGCTTTAAAACTAAGTAAAAACCTATAATTACTATTAAGAGTGAAACAGAATAATCAATAAATGTTAATGGTTTAAATAAGACTTTATTATAAATATTTGAAATCGTTTTATTAGTTATAGTGTCATTTGAAAAACCAATAGAATAGTTAAAATTAGACCATGTTGTTGAAAATTTGTTTATTAATAAATTAAATAAATTACTTGGGTTGGCAATAAGGTTTATATATCTTTCGCCTAATAAGTTTTTATGATATTCCTCAATTTGTTTTTCTGTATAATTGTTATCGTAAGAAATCCAAGTTTCTGCATCTTCATTAGACCAACCTCCTTTATTTTCATAATTGCTTCCAACATAAAGTGACCATAATACAGTATCATTTTTTATATAGTCAGGTTTTAAATCAGAATGAGATAATTGAAAGTAATTAAATAAAGCGGTGCCGATGATTAATACTAATAATAAAGAGATACATTTACAACTTGTCAGAATAAATTTTTTAATTTTAATGTGTTTTAAATAATCAACTAAAAATAAAATGAAAAAGGCAATAAATAACAAAAGTCCTGCAGTATTTACCTGACTGCAAAAAAACAGGTTAATTAAAAACAGTAAATAAATTGATAGTTTTGCGTATTTATTATTTAAAGACTTTAGAACTTTAAAATACAGCCATATACTAATGCTTATAAAGAATAAAAGAGCATTTTCGTGAGTTACATACGAAGGTAATAAAATCTGACTTGGTAATAAAACAAAAATAAAAAATATTATAAATGCTTTATTTTTAGAAAAATTGTATGAAACTGTATCAAAAAGTAGGGTAACGGATATGGTTGAAATTATTGATAAATATATTGAAAAAGCTGTTTGGGATATTCCAAATAGTTTAGTTACAGGTGATAGAAAAACAGCATACCAAAACATGTGAGGAACATCAAAACAATATTCTGCGAAAGTTTTAGCAGTTCCGTAATTTACTAATTCATTTGATGTTGTAACATAAACATTTATATCAGGATGGTTATTAATAGAGTTTATATTCAATAAAAATATTGCTAAAAATTTTGTTGCTAATGAGGTTATGGAGATTATAATTATCATTTTTTTATAACTGATTTTACTTATAAATTCAGTTACTCCGGATAGTTTTTGAATAATTTTATCATAAAATTTAAATACGAGAATAACTAGACCTAATATCCCCAAAACACCTGCAACAGCAATATATGGTGGTAATAATTCAAATAAATATGTACTTTTTGCAAGAATTATACATAACATAAATACAATAAAGATGTATCCAATAATTTTGTTTGTAAAAATATTGTATATTTTATTCATTTTAATCCCCCTAATAAATTTAAAGAATATTCTTAGTAAAAAGCTATTTATTTGATAGTCTTAAAATATAATCAGTGGTTACTTTATAGATTTTTGAAAGCTTAACTAAAAGTTCATCGGTAAGTTGTTGTTTTCCAGTTTCGATGTAGCTGTACTTTCTTTGAGTAATACCAAGCTTGTCCGCTATTTGTTGTTGAGTAAAATCGTTATCTTCACGCAGTTCCTTTATTCTGGTATTCATATAATCACCGAAAATATTATATGTTAGAATGTTATTGTCTATCGGTTTTTAGATAAACTTTATCTAAGTATATTGTCGTATTGTTGAGATTTTTCACATACAAACAATCATTGTTGAAATTTTTCACGCATAGACAATTTTTTAAAAATAATTTTATATTTTTATGATAATATGGGAAAATAAAGCATGGAAAAATTTGCTACAATAATGTTTACTTAATTGTAATGAGAAATGTTTTCACAAAACTCTTTGATTGGCTTAAAATCTATATTTATGCAAGGTCAAAACCTGTTTATAAAAAGTGAATTTTTACATTAATGACAAAGTTGTTTTTTGTTAAGAGCATTTAATATTATGAAAAACATAATGTTATAACTTATTTATGAAAGGCTTATAACAAGATTTGTTGAAAATATCATTAAGTTTTGATATAATCATTTTAAGAATTATAATTTAATTTTTGAAAGGAACATAACTTATGAATTATTTACGAGGTAGCTGCTCGGTGCAGTTGTAAATCTGACAACAGATTGTACCGAGTAAAATTTATGTTGTCAGTTAACTGCACCTTATGAAACATTCAAGTGATAAAGGAGTAGTTAATAATGAACAAAAACATATTAAAAGAAATATGGATATCAGAGGAAAAATCGGCACATATAAAAGGATGGGATTTTTCACATATAGGCGGTCGTTTTACAGAAGAAACGGATTTGCCGTGGGATTATGAGAAAATAATCCGGTCTTATTTGAAAAGTGATTTTTCGATGTTGGACATTGACACAGGCGGAGGAGAATTTCTTCTGTCATTACATCATCCGTTTCATAATACAAGTGCAACAGAAGGATATTTGCCTAATGTAAATTTATGTAAAAAGAAACTTTTGCCTTTAGGTATAAATTTTTATGAAATGAATCAATACAATAAAATGCCGTTTGATGACAACAGTTTTGAAATAATCATTAACAGGCACGGAAATTATGATGTTGCAGAATTATATCGAACACTTAAACAAAAAGGAATTTTTATAACAGAGCAGGTAGGAGATGAAAATGACAGAGAGCTAATAAATTTGCTGTTGCCGAATACACCAAGACCTTTTCCGAAAGCTAATCTGAAAGCCCAAACTAAATTGTTTTTAAGGCAAGGATTTAAAGTTTTGCGTGGGGAAGAAGCTTTCAGACTTATAAAATTTTTTGATACGGGCGCACTTGTATGGTTTGCAAAAATAATAGAATGGGAATTTCCTGATTTTTCTGTTGAAAGATGTTTTGATCGTTTGCTGGAAGCAGAAGACATTTTAAGGAAAAACGGTTCTATTGACGGAACGATTCACAGATATCTGATAATTGCACAAAAATAATAAAAACCACCTAAGCTTAATTTTTAAGCTTAGGTGGTTATGTTTTGAAAAAATGATTTATATGTTATTTTTCTTGCTGTCTGATATTTTTTTGTAAGTCCAATCATCAATATCCTTTTTTAGATTTGAAAGATAAGATGAAAATGTTACCTTATCTGCTCCGTAGGTTAATTGTACATCATATTCTAAAGGGATCCATGTGAAAATATCCGCCTCATTATGTTGTATAACAGCTTCCGAATTATTCAATGCTTTAAATATTGATTTATGTCTATTATATCTAAAGTGTATGAGGCAGCTGCAACCATAATACAAATGACAGTATCTGTCAAAAGGACGTTCAGAGCTGACACAAACAATAAAACCATATTTGTGTAAAGTATAATTACATTTATGCTTATTTTTAATATATTCAAAATAAAAGCTTGAAAGATAACAGCATGAAAGGATGATGTTATTTTCATAGCAGATTTTAACATTATATTTGTCAGCTTTTATTTTCTGATTAAAAATTATATATGTTAATTATATTTCAAATATATATATTATAAATACCGCAAAGTTAATTGTAAATAGAATTGAATATAAAGAAAAACAAGCTATAAAAATATAAAGAAAGTATTGAATAAAACAATAATAAGAAAATATTAGTAACTCTGCTTTTTGCGATTATAGCTACAATTGTCAGAACTGTGGTACACTTGACAATATACATTTAATTGAGTAGAATTAATATGTGCATTAATATGGTCAATAACCAGCAGAATTTCCTGTTTTGCATGGTGACTGATAAAAAATTTTGTATATTTGTTAAAATGTATAAGGAAGGAAAATATATTTTGAATGATAATATACTGCGCTATGATAAAATTATAATCGGTGCGGGTTTATACGGTTTATACAGTGCATTACATTGTGGAGAAAAGGGAGAAAATATTCTTGTGTTAGAATGTGATGACGAAGCATTCAAACGGGCTACCTATATTAATCAGGCAAGGGTTCACATGGGTTATCACTACCCTCGTTCGTACTCAACCGCAATAAAATCCGCACATTATTTTAATAGGTTTAATGAAGATTTCAGCTTTTGTATTTTATCTGAGTTTGATAAAATATATGCCACAAGCAAGTGTTTTTCATGGACAAACGGCGAGCAGTTTAAAAAATTCTGCGAAGCTGCTGATATTATGTGTGAAGAGGTACCTGTATCACGGTATTTTAATGACGATATGTGTGACGGTGCGTTTTTGACCAAGGAATACACATACGACGCTCAAATTTTGAAGGATTATTATCTGGAAAAAATCAGTGAATATAAAAACATTAAAATTCTTTATAAAACAGATTTAAAAGAAATAGAAAAGGAATCGGACAGATTTATAATACACACAAATCATGGTGATTTTTTATCCGGTTTTGTTCTTAATGCAACTTATGCATCAACAAATCAAATCAATAAAATGTTCAAAGCCGAACCCTTTAAAATCAAGTATGAGCTTTGTGAAATAATACTTTGCAGGGTAAACGACAAATTAAAAGATGTGGGAATAACAGTTATGGATGGGCCTTTTTTTTCGATAATGCCTTTCGGGAAAACCGGATATCATTCATTGACATCAGTTACATTTACTCCGCATGAAACTTCTTATGATGAGGTTCCCGTATTTGAATGTCAAAAAAAATGCGGAAATTTTTGTTCACCTGAAAGGCTGGGAAATTGTAACGACTGTCCGTCAAAGCCGAGAACAGCTTGGGAATCCATGTCATCAATGGCAAGAAAGTATCTTAAAGACACCTATAAGTTTGAATATGAAAAATCGCTTTTTTCAATGAAACCTATCCTTATGGCGTCTGAAATTGATGATTCAAGGCCCACACTAATACGAAAACATTCGGAAAAACCGGTGTTTATCAGTGTATTATCAGGAAAAATCAATACGGTTTACGATTTATTGGAGGTACTTGATGCAAACGATTAATAAAGAGAAAAACTATATTTCGGCAGTTGTTTATATACACAATAATGAAAATACAGCGGTAAATTTTCTGAAAACGGTAGATGACTGCCTTAATGAGCATTTTGAACAGTACGAACTTATAATAGTAGACGATGCTTCCACAGATGAATCCGTCAGCAAGCTGAAAGCCATTGTTTCTGAAATAAAAACAATGGCTTTAACAATAGTTCACATGGGATATTATCATGGATTGGAATCTTCGATGCGTGCAGGTGTAGATTTAGCAATCGGAGATTTTGTGTACGAATTTGATAATGTTGCCGCAAATTTTGAAAAGTCACTTATATTTGATGTTTATGAAAAATCATTAAAAGGATTTGACTTTGTATCAGCCTCCAACCGCAAAACATCAGCGTCATCAAAAACCTTTTATAAAGTGTTCAACAGATTCGGCGACTATAAATATCAGCTTAAATCAGAAACATTCCGAATTATTTCAAGAAGAGGAATAAACCGAGCAAAATCAATGAACGCAGCAATTCCGTACAGAAAGGCAACTTATGCACGCTGCGGATTAAAGTCAGAAACAATATATTATACTGCCGAAAAGAATAATGTCAGAGATGCCGATGAAATAGGAATGCGCAGGGAACTTGCTTTTGATTCAATTATTCTTTTTACAAATTTCGGATATAAAGTTTCAATGATACTTACCTGCATTATGATGTTATTCACAATTGCAGTGGGGATTTACACAGGATATATATTTTTTATGGGACAACCTGTTCAAGGCTGGACGTCAACAATGCTGTTTTTAGGGGTAGGCTTTTTAGGAATTTTTATTGTTTTCACTATTCTGATAAAGTATGCTTCCCTGTTGTTAAAGCTGCTGTTTAAAAAGCAGGAATATGTTATAGAGGGAATTGAAAAAGTTACAAACAGCCGCAGATAAAGCAGATAAATTTTTTAAAGAATTTTAATAGATAATTAAAATATAAATTATTATCAGAAATTATACTTATTATATTTCAGCATCGTTTTCCGTTAAGCAGAGCCGATGCAGAAATTAACTTTTTCAAAAATTAATTATACTTTATTTGCAGAAACGTTGACAATATAGAAAAGGATTGTAAAATTATGAAAAGCTTTTTAGTAGGATATACCGGTTTTGTGGGATCAAATATTGCCAATAGCCATAAATTTGACGGATTGTTTAACAGTAAAAATATAGAAGAAGCTTTCTTAAAATCTCCTGATTTGCTTGTTTATTCAGGTGTAAGAGCTGAAATGTTTTTAGCTAATTCAAATCCGGATGCCGATTTAGAATTAATTAAAAACGCCATTGAAAATATAAAAAAAATAAATCCCAAAAGACTTGTTTTAATTTCAACAGTGGCAGTTTACGATAAAATTTCAGAAGGCGACGAAGATACTGTTATTGATAAAAGCAAACTGCCTGCATACGGAAAAAACAGGCTGTATTTGGAGGAGTGGGTACGATCTGATTTTGAAGATTTTCTGATCGTAAGACTTCCGGCATTATACGGACAAAATCTAAAAAAGAATTTTATATATGATTATATACATTTCATACCTAAACTATTAAAGCAGGAAAAGTATGTTCAGCTTTATAGTCAGGATAAAAGCATAGCCTCATATTATTTCCTCCAAGATAACGGTTTTTATAAATGCAGGGATTTGACAAACGATGAGCGTGTAAAGCTTATTGATTACTTTAAAAAAGCAGGTTTCAGTGCATTGAACTTTACCGACAGCCGAAATGTTTATCAATTTTTTAATCTTGAACTTTTATGGAACTTGATAACATCGGCACTTTCTAAAAAGATAAGACTTCTTAATGTAGTAACAGAGCCTGTTTCCGTAAAGGAGCTTTATCGTTACCTTGAAAATTCAGAATTTGACAATGAGATCAGCGAAAATGTTTTACAATATAATTTAAAAACAAAGTATGCCGATATTTTAGAAGGAAATAACGGTTATTTGTTAAATAAGGATTTTTTATTACAGGATATCAAGCGTTATGTGATCGATGAATGCACAGCACTGAACGGGGGATTAAAGTGAAACTATCAATATCAAATATTGCATGGAATGATGATATGAACAGTCAGGTCTATAAGCTGATGCAGAAGTACAATTACAGCGGACTTGAAATTGCTCCCACAAGAATATTTCCCCAGCAGCCGTATGAAAGACTGATTGATGCAGAAAAATGGAGTTTCGATTTAATGCAGAAATACGGCTTTTTAGTTTCATCTATGCAATCAATATGGTTTGGCAGAAACGAGAAACTTTTCGGAACCGAACAAGAACGGAAGGTACTTTTTGATTATACAAAGAAAGCAATAGATTTTGCGGCTGCAATCGGGTGTAAAAATCTGGTTTTCGGATGTCCCCGTAACCGTAATATGCCTGAAGGTGCTGACAAAAATACAGCCGTTTCGTTTTTTAGAGAATTAGGAGATTATGCAGAAGAAAAAGGAACTGTAATCGGAATGGAAGCAAATCCCCCGATTTATAACACTAATTTTATCAATAGTACATCTTCTGCACTTGAGCTTATTAAAGAGGTAAACTCAAAAGGTTTTCTTCTGAATCTTGATATTGGAACAATGATACATAACGCAGAATCTATAAGCAGTTTATCAGGGCAGGTAAAGTATATCAATCACATACATATAAGTGAACCGGGATTAAAAAGAATACAGAAACGGTCTATGCATAAGGAACTGAATCAACTTTTGAATACAGAAGGATACAAAGGTTATGTATCCATAGAAATGGAAAAACAAAATACGGTTTCCGATATAGAAGAAATAATGAACTATATCAAAGAAGTTTTTAAGGTATGCTGAACGATCATTTTTTGAACGATCACTTCTTAATGATATAAGAAAATCATATTATATAACAAAAATCCCAATAGAATAAAGGTGAGATAGAAGAGTGTTTTACAAACCGCAGCCGGGAGTTCCCGGATTTGAATGTAAAGAGTTTGCAACAAAAAGCAAAGATTATGTTTTGCTGATACCGATCATCAATGAGGGAGAGCGGATCAAAGCAGAATTGCAGCGGGCATTTGAGCATAATGTTTCTAATTATGCGGATATTGTTATTTGCGACGGCGGTTCCACAGACGGCTGTACGGAGGAAAATAGTCTGAAAAAGTTAGCAGTCAACACTCTGCTTATAAAGTGCGACAAAGGAAAACAGGGTGCACAATTAAGAATGGGAATTTGGTGGGCGCTTGAACGTGGTTACAAAGGTATAATTACGATCGACGGAAATAACAAAGACAGTATTGAAGATGTACCTCGATTTATTGAAAAGCTGGAACAGGGTTATGATTTGATTCAAGGTTCAAGATTTATAAAAGGCGGAAAAGCGATCAACACTCCGTTTATACGCTTGTTGTCGGTAAAACTCATACACGCTCCCATTATCTCATTAACGGCAAAACAAAGGTTTACAGATACCACCAACGCATACCGGGCATATTCGGCAAGGTATTTGACAGATAAGCGTGTTCAGCCTTTAAGGGATATTTTTGTGACCTATGAACTTTTAGCATATTTATCCGTACGGGCAACACAGCTTGGCTATAAGGCATGCGAAATTCCTGTAACACGAGCATACCCCAAAAAAGGAAAAACTCCTACGAAAATAAGTTTTTTTAAAGGAAACAGCGAACTTTTCAAAATATTGTTAAGAAATATGAGAGGAAAATACAATGCTTAAAATAAAAGGAATAATAAACACAGTTTTACGTTATCCGATAACTCTGGGAATACTTTTGCTGCTTCCGGTTGTATATCAGGGAATAACGAACCGTACGGTTGCAGGATGTATAGGCACAACATTGTTTGGTGTAATTTTAATAATGCCCCTGGAGTGGTTTTTAAAAAACAAACTTAAATTAGATTTGTTTGGACGGCGTGGATCGGCTTTTATATCTATGGTGATTTTGTACGATATAGGCGCCTTGTTGATGCCGGAAAAGTTTTTTTCACAATTAGGCTTCAGTATATTAATAATTATAGGAGCAATCATACCGGCAATACTTATTATTGCAGGTAACGGCAGTATTTTTGAAAAAGCTGCAGATATTTTGATGGTAATAGGATTAGGCATTGGTCTGATTTACCTTATGCAGTATATGGGAGCGTTTTCTGCTGACAGTTATTCCTATTATGAAATATCCGAAACATTTTTTAATAATTTCGGACAAGTTGGAACTACAAGACAATATGTAATTGAAAGCGACTACAATATTTCATTTCCGTATTTTTATCCGCTGCTTATTTTTATCACAAACATCATTACGGGTCTTGGAAGATATTCAGGAGTTTTTATAAACCTGTTTATAATGTTATATACAGGGGTATTGTTTATTTATATAAGCAAACATTTTACAAAATTCAGATGGCCGGGAGATTTAGCAGCATTCTTTATGTTTACCAATATTCAATATTTAGGTGAACTTAGTGCGGCCCGTTCAATTCCTGTAAATATTCTTTTTGCAACACTGTGCATATTTATTTGTCTTGAACTGTACTTAAATCCAAAGGCAAAAAACAATTTTGCGTTTTTTGCAGGATTATCTGCCGGAATTACAATGGTAATAAGATTTGACGGTCTTGCATTAACGGCATTTTGCGCCCTGGTAATACTTCTTATTCGTCCGGGAAAAAGAATAAAGAGTTTTCTATTTTATATATCCGGTGCTTTTCTGGCTGCACTGCCGTGGATCATTTACTCATTAATAAATATCGGAACAGTTTGGGCTTCGGATAATTCAGGAACCATGTTCCTTGTATCTCCCACATTCCCTAACCGTATAATTATTCCCGGCGATTCTACCCTTACCCTTTTTAATGCTCCGCAGTTATGGCTGGATGCGTTAAAAAATAAAATCGGTTATGTTTTTTCAAGCTTGCTAAATTGTTCACAGGGTGCAGGTATAATATTTATTTGTGCAGTTATAGCAATAATAGTAAGGTTGTTATTAAATAAAGACTTAATTAAGCAAAATAAAAAGATGATCATAGCCACAGTTACAATGATTTTGTTTTATACGGCAAAAACATTTATGTATGCTCTGGTAGGATATGCAGATGCAAGATATCATGTAGAAACAGTGGTTGTTCTATTACTTGGGATTTTGGTTTTTACAGCAAAACTGTACGGGCAGGTTTTGAAAGAAAAAATAAAAGTATGGTTAAGCGTTTTGCTGGTATGTCTGCTTGCATCAGTATCTGTATTTAATTGTCGTGATACAGTAAAATACTTTTTCTACAATAACACAAGACAGCCGCTTGCCTCTATTGAAGTTATGCCGTATTGGGTAGATAATCTTAATAAAAATATGATCATTAATATACCTGATAAAAATTCAAAAATTCTTTTCCTTGGTGATGGATTCACTTTCGGCGGCTGGACAGATTGGAGAATCTATGTGTCTCCAGTAAATCTTAATTGGGAAAGACTTCAATATGCTATGAAAAACTACATGGATGTAGATTATATAGCTGTTCCAAAGGAAAACACCTTACCTGCGGATATAGAAAGCAATTTATCCATGCTTTATAGAGTAGTGCAAATTGGCGATTATAATTTTTATAAGGTTTACTAACAATATTCAAAATATTAATTACTTTATAATATATTATTGTAAAAATAATTAATAAAAAATAAAATGAAGGCTAGACAGAGAAATCCGTCTATCCGATTTTTATTATTTAAAGCAACAAATTATTTTTAAATTAAGAATTTTTTAATTTTATTAAAAAAGGCTCTATGTCAATGTATTTGTGTGAAATATCTAATATTTTTTATTGAGTTTCTTACATAATAAAAGAAAACGATCCGTATATTAAAAGCAGTGCTGCGATAATAAATCCGGCAATTACATTTTTCCTGTATTTATATCCTTTGGATTTAAGATAAAATCCGTAAATGACAGAAGCAACAGGAATAGGAAGAAACAGCCAGAATATCCACATTGTATCAGAAAAAGCATTAATGTTGGTGTTAAACGAGTTTGTCATAGATTCAAAAATTGCTGCGCAGCAAAATAATGCCGCATATATAGATATTAAAGTAGCAATAAAAAGCGATAAGGAAATTACTTTGTATTTTAATTTATATACTGTCGTTAAATTAACTTGCTTGTGTTTTGTAAGAATTCTGTAAAATTGAGAGTCGATTGGAATTGCAGACCTGTCAATAATATATAACTGATTAAGGTCGTTCTTCCAAAATGTATATTTTCCAATATCAATAGTGCTTTTAAAATCAGAGAAATAAGCTTTTATAAATTTTACAGTCTCTTGATTTGATGATATTTTCAAAATAAAATAATCGTCATAAATTTCATAGTCGTACTGATTTTCAACAATTCTCCGTAAATTTGCAGTTTCGGATTTAAAATATGTGATAATAGTCTTTACAGTTATAATCGTAATTACAATAAAACCTCCCAGTAATATTGAGGAAAAAGTTTTACTTTGTTGATTTGTAATATAGATTTCCAGTAACAACAGTGCAAGTATAACATTTATTATAATATTACGTTTGTTTATATGCCAAAATAAATTTCTTAATAAATTTAATGCAACTTCTTTAGAATACTTAAAGGAATATGATTCGATAGGAAATAATTCAGACTCTTGATTTTGAGTATTATTACAAAGAAGAGAATCTGTGGTTACACCAAAAATGTCTTTTAACTTTATTATATTTTCAATTGAGGGGTATGTTTGGTCTTTTTCCCAAAGGCTGATTGTTTGTCTGCTTATAAACAACATTTGTCCAAGCTGTTCTTGTGATAAATTAAGCTTCTTTCTCTGAAACTGTATTTTTTCTCCTATTGTCATACTAATCACTGCCTTTATCTGTATAGGTTTATTATAATATTATTGGTAATTAAATGTAAAGCATAGTTTACTTGATTATGTCAAGTGTTACTTGCACACTGCATAATGTCTGGATTTTTATAAATTAATAAAATAATTATTTAGATGAAAATGGGTTACAAATATTTTCTCATTTTATTAAGTTTAATTATAACAAATTCCTGTTCGTGCATTATATTTGTCTTTTTACGCAAAACTATTGACTTTTTGTTGTTTTATGTATATGTTAATGAATATTATAGTTGAAAAAATCTGCTAAATAATTTAAGCTAAAAAATTAAACCAAAGTTCATATTTAAGTTTAAATTTATTTGTTTTTAGCTCTTTAAAAATGCAACGTCTCAAATTAAAATTGAATAGCAGAATTTATAACAACAGCAAAAATAATGTTGAATTTTTATTTTTATACAAAAAATTGTTTATGCATTTACTTTCTAATACAAAACTTGATATAAAAAGACAATTAAAAAATAGTGCAATTTATACAAATTTTTACTTATTGAAAACATTGACTGTTTAAAAAAGATGATATATACTTTATAAGTCATATTGTTGTATTATTTGATGAAATTTGTAGGGAGGCGCCGGCTTGATTACATCGGTATTAAATTGGCTAGAAACTTCTGCCAAACAATATTTTAATAAAACGATTTTCACTGATTCACAACAGAGTATCAGTTTTTCTGAATTTAACAGATTAACAAAATCAATCGGTTCTTATCTTGCTGCCTTTGTTGATCCGGGCAGTCCTGTTATAGTTATGTCTGGCCGTCATTTATTTACTCCGGCGTGTTTTCTCGGAATCGTGAGAGCAGGCTGTTTTTATGCACCTATGGACGCTGAAATGCCTTTGGCAAGGCTCAACCAGATCATAAATGTAATAAAAGCGGAATATATGCTTGTTGACAAAAAACATCTTGATATTGCACAAAACCTTGACTTTAACGGAAAAATAATCGTTGTTGAAGACATCATAAATACTCCGCACAATGAAATGCTTCTCAACAAGGCAACATCAAATCTTAATGAACTTTCTCCGCTTTATGTAATTTTTACTTCAGGTTCCACAGGAGTACCAAAGGGTGTTATAACTTCACATCACTCATTGATGTGTTATATTGACGCTGTATGCAGTGTGCTTAAAGCAGATGAATCAGATGTTTTTGGAAATCAGTCGCCGCTTGACTATATTGCGGCTATTCGTGATATTTATATTCCCATAAAGACAGGTGCATCTACCGTAATTATTCCTAAAAACGAGTTTTCAATGCCTGCAAAGCTTTTTGAAACTCTTAACAAAAATAAGGTTACCGCACTGTGCTGGAGTGTTGCAGGAATTGAACTTCCCGCAAAGCTGGGAGCATTCGATATTTTAAAGCCGCAATACCTTAAAAAGGTATGCTTTTCAGGTTCGGTAATGCCGTGCAAATACCTTAAAATATGGCAGAAAAATTTACCTGATGTTATGTATGTAAACCAATACGGACCAACAGAAGCTACTGCATCGTGTACATATTATATAGTTGATAAAGAAGTTTCTGATGACACAGTGCTTCCAATAGGCGTACCCTATGAGAACTATACAATAACACTTCTCAATGAAAACGGTACAGCTGTCAAAAACGGAGAAATAGGTGAAATTTGTGTAAGCGGACCTATTTTAGCTTTGGGATATTACGGTAATCCTGAAAAAACCGCCGAATCTTTTATACAAAACCCCCTTAACAACAATTATCGTGAGCTTATTTACAAAACCGGCGATTTGGGAAGTTACAACAAAGACGGTCTGCTTGAATTTCACGGAAGAAAGGACCGTCAAATAAAACACATGGGACACCGTATTGAACTTGGTGAAATTGAAGAAACTGCAAAGCAGATTAAAGGTGTACTTGACTGCTGTGCTTTATATAACAAAAAGAAGGAGCATTTATATCTTTTCTATACAGGCGATGCTTCGTCAAAGGAAATTGTTTTGCATTTCAGAAAAGTACTTCCGGGATTTATGTCGCCCAGAAAGCTAGTTAATCTTGAAAATATGCCTGTTTTGCCTAACGGAAAAACAGACATGCAGGCATTAAAATCTTATTTTAAATAAAATATAATTAAAAAGTTATACATAGTGAAGAAAACTTCACTTAAAAACCACATAAATTAAATATAATATTAAGAAAAAAGAGGTAATTAAAGTGGAACAGTTAATGGAAATTTTAAATGAATTAAGACCCGATGTTGATTTTGAGAATGAAACAGCACTAATTGAAGACGGCATTCTGGATTCATTCGATATTGTTGCTCTTGTAGGAGAACTTAATGACGCATTTGACATAGAAATCAAGCCTAATGACCTTGTACCTGAAAACTTTAATTCAGCAAAGGCCATGATGAATCTTATTGAACAACTTCAGGACTAATAACAGAGGAATTTATGGATAAACAGCTTTTAGAAAAACTACTTTTGGAAGTAAATACTCCGTCATATATCTTTGACGCTGATGAATTTGCAAAACGTGCACAGCTTGTAAAAGAGAACTTCGGCGAAAAAACAGGACTTTGCTTTTCAATAAAAGCAAATCCTTTTTTGCTTAAATCTCTCCCTTCTGTTTTTGATAAAATTGAGGTATGTTCTCCCGGAGAACTTACTATCTGTGAAAAAGCAGGGGTCGACGCCTCAAAAATCATTTTTTCTGGTGTAAATAAAACAGAAGCAGATATTGAGCGTGCCATGAATGATAAGGCAGGTACATTTACCGCAGAGAGTTATCTTCATGCAGAACTGATTAACAGAAGTGCAGTAAAAAGAGGAATAAAAGTTCCGGTGCTTGTAAGAGTTACAGGGGGAAGCCAGTTCGGTATGGATGAGGAAGATGTAATTGACCTTATAAACCGCAGAGATGAATATAAGGGTATTGAATTTACTGGACTTCATTATTTTACAGGAACACAAAAGCGCAAGCCTGATGTCATAGAAAAGGAGCTTGATTACATATCGGAGTTTTCCGAAAGACTCAAGGAAGAAACCGGCTTTGAAGTAAAGCGTATTGAATACGGTACCGGTCTTGCCGTTGAATACTTTAAAGATGATGCCGATAATATTGAGAGAGAGCGTCTTGCCAAAATATCCCAAAAGGTTAAAGAAATTGCGGAAAAGTTTGAGCTTACAATAGAAATGGGAAGATTTTTTGCTGCACCGTGCGGATATTATCTTACAAAGGTAATGGATGTAAAAACAAATTGTAAAATTAATTACGCAGTTCTTGACGGGGGACTTAATCAGCTAAAGTATGACGGACAGATTCGGGGTATGCAGATTCCAAAGATCATACATATAAAAGGTAAGGAGAATACCGTAACAAATACTGAAAAATGGACGCTTTGCGGAAGTTTGTGTACAACAGAGGATGTTCTTGCAAGAGATGTAAATCTTGATTCTCTGGAAATCGGAGATACTCTTGTATTCTGCCGTACAGGTGCTTATTCGGTAACGGAGGGTATGGCTGTGTTTTTAAGCAGAGAACTGCCTTCTGTTTCCATTTATTCAGAATCAGAAGGATTAAAGATTCTTCGCAGCCTTATTTATTCGGACCAATTTAACACACCTTAAAATATCCTAGTTTGAATTGAGGAGACATTTTGAGTTATACATCATTAAATTTTTTATTTTTTGTAATAGGAACAATGCTTGTATATTTTTTGTTCCCAATTAAAAAACATAAATGGGTTGTATTACTTATAGCAAGCTACGTGTTTTATCTTTTTGCAGGATATAAATATGTTGCTTTCATATTGTTTACAACATTAAGTACATATATTATTGCATTGTGGATCGAAAAAATTTCAGAATCTTCAAAATTAAATATTAAACAACACAAAGATCAATGGAGCAGAGAAGATAAGAAAAAGTACAAGGAAAAAATTAAAAAAGTAAAACGCCTTGTTATGGCTTTGGCTCTTGTGCTTAATTTTGGAATTCTTGCATTTTTAAAGTACTACAACTTTTTTTCTGGCAGTCTGAATGATATCTTCGGTTCATTTGGCATGAGCTTTTCAATGCCTACGTTGAAGTTATTTCTGCCTCTGGGTATATCGTTTTATACTTTTCAGTCGATGGGTTACATTATAGATGTTTACAGAGAAAAAACGCCTGCCCAGCGCAATCCGTTTAAATTTGCACTGTTTGTATCGTTTTTTCCGCAGATTATACAAGGACCTATCAGTATTTACGATTCTCTGGCACATCAATTGTATGAGTCTCACAGCTTTGATTTTACTCGTTTTAAGTATGGGGCGGAGCTTATTTTATGGGGCCTTATAAAAAAGATGGTTATTGCCGACCGTGCAGTAATTGCAATTAACACTGTTACAGCTGAGTACAACAGCTACGGAGGTACTGCGCTGACATTTACAATTTTACTTTATGCACTTCAGCTTTATGCAGACTTTTCCGGAGGAATTGATATTTCAAGAGGCGTTGCGCAAATATTCGGCATAGATATGATGGAAAACTTCAGGCGACCGTATTTCTCAAAGGACATAAACGAATACTGGCGCAGATGGCATATTTCTCTTGGCAACTGGTTTAAAAATTATTTGTTTTATCCTCTTGCGATGTCATCACTTTTTTTGAACACAAGCAAAAAAATTAAAAGTACAAAATTCGGTTCAACTGTTGCCGGAACACATATTGCAAAGGTGTTGCCCACAAGTATTGCATCCTTTATTGTATTCTTTATTGTGGGTATATGGCATGGCGCATACTGGAAGTATGTAGGTTTTGGCATTTGGAACGGCGGTATTATTATGTTGTCGGTTCTTATGAAACCTGTATTTGAATGGTGCCATAAAAAGCTGCATATAAATCCAAAAACTGCTTTATATACCGTCTTTCAGATTTTAAGAACCTTTGTAGTTGTTCTTGTAGGATATGTATTTGATGTTGCTCCTTCATTTAAGCAGGCAATAAATACATTTGTGCTTTTCTTTACTGATCAGAATCTTTCTGTTGGCAGATCACAGATCAGTAATTTAGGGCTTGACAAAAAAGAGTATTTGCTTATTTTGGCAGGTGCAGTATTTATATTTATAATCAGCGTAATTCAGGAACGCCATAATAAAACGACCATTCGTTCAATGCTTGACCAAAAACCTTTCATTTTCAGATGGTTTGCAGTATTTGCGGGTATTATAATGCTTGTTGTTTTCGGCGTTTACGGTTCAGGTTTTAACGCAGCAGATTTTGTGTATATGCAGTTCTAGGGATAATAAGGAGTATTTATGAAGAAGAAAAAATATATTATGCGTACAATTAAAATACTGTCCCTTTTGCTTGTTCTTGTAACCTGCGTTTGGTTTCTTCAGGAATTTGTACTCTGCCATGCAGACCACAATCGGGAGCGTATAAAAGGCTTTTACCTTGAAGATAAAGACTCAATTGACGTTGTTATAATAGGAGCAAGCGAAGTGTATTCCGCATTTTCTTCCTGCTATGCCTATGAAAAATTTGGATATACCAGCTATCCTTTAGCAACGCAGTCAAACATAATTACAAACTACAAAACACAGCTTAAATCCGCTGTAAAGCAACAGCATCCAAAGCTGATTATTATTGAGCTCAACGGTGTTTTATACGGCAGAGACCAAGATCTTGAAAAAGAGGCTAATTTTAGAAATTATGCAGATAATATACCTCTTGACGGAGATAAAATTGAGCTTATTTCAAGCTATGCTCCTGAAAATGAATTGGAGTATTATTTGCCAATCATAAAATATCATTCTTTGTGGGATGATTTTCCAAAAGGATTTAAGTGGAATTTATCCATTATTCAGGACAGACTCAGAGGTTATAATTATCTTAAAGGAGCAAAATCACAAACAAAAATTTATAATAATAAAGAGAAGATATATAACGATGAGTTAAAAAATAATTATACAAAAAATCTATTAAACAAAAAATCAGAGCAGGAGTTTCGTGATTTTCTTGAATACTGTAAATCAGAAAATTTAAATAATATTGTATTTGTAAGGTTTCCGCATTTAGTAGTAAAAAGTACTCTTAATAGATTTTACAGGGGCAATACTGCAGAGGAAATTATTAATGAATACGGATATGATTATATAAATTTTGAAAGGAATTTTTCTGACACAGGTCTTGACAAAAATACTGATTTTTACAATGTAGAGCACTTAAATATTTACGGGCAGAAAAAATTTACCGAATACTTCGGAAAATATATTCAGGATAAATACAATATTACAAAAAGCGAACTTACTCCTTCTCAAAAAGAAGAGTGGGATACCTGCGTAAAATATTATGATGCTTTCAGCAAATATAACATTTCTTTAATAGAAAATAAAGAATTTAAAGAAGTAGGAGAAGATTATAAAAATATTAAAGAAATTCAAAAATTTCTTTAATATAAGTATTATTAGTATATAATACAGTATTATAATTTCAATTTGTATGAGTGAATTATTTTGGATTTTAAGCGTTAAATAAGCAAAAACATAAAATTGTGAATACTTTAATTTGAATGAATTATAAAAATTACCGCTCTGAACCCCGTTCAGAGCGGTAATTAGTTTTGTACTTTAAATAATTTTAATAACCATAGCAGTAATATCGTCAGATTGTTCTGCTCCTTTTGTAAATGCGTTAAGCTCATTTAGTATAAGTTTAAGTTGTTTGTCTGTGCTTGCATTAAGAGTATTGATTGATTTTATCAAATTTTCAAGCCTTTCATTTCCAAATAAGTTGTGGTTTATGTCTTCTGCTTCGTTTATGCCGTCAGTATAAACGAAAATCTGAAAATCTTTATCAATATCAATGCTGTTAAGATGATAAGTTGTTTCAGGAAACAATCCTGCTATTAGATCCGGCTGAGTTTTAAGCCACTTGGTTTCGTTTCCGTTTCTGATAATGGGGTAATTATGGCCTGCATTTGCAAATTCAAAAACATTTCTTTTACGGTCAATAATTCCTACAAACATTGTTACAAACATATTTTCGCTGTTTGTTTCGCAAAGATAATTGTTTACATTGTATAAAATTTGTTCGGGTGATAGGCTTCTGTTGCATTTTACCAATATACTGGCAACAGTCATAAACATAGCCGCAGGAATTCCCTTTGACGATACGTCGGCTATACATAAAAGCAGTCTGTCGTCGTCAAGCTTTATGTAATCGTAAAAATCACCGCCTACTATTTTTGCAGGCTTTATATAAGCAGAAAGTGAAAAGTTTTTGTCCTTAAGAGGCTTAGGCAGAATACCTGACTGTATTTTTGCCGCCGTATCTATGGTAAGTCTTATGCTTTCTTCTCGTTTTGTATGTTCTTCAACTTTTTTAATATAGCCTACAATATCTGATGACATTTTCTTATATGAACTTGCTAAAATTAAAATTTCATCGCTTACCTTGTCCTTGTTTAGTTTAGGAAAATCTGTTTTGAGCCCGTTTTCAACAAATTTACTTGCGGTATCGGCTATTTTTATTACATACCTTGTTATTCTTTTTTCTATCCAATTAAGAATAATAATAAGCAAAATAATAAATAAAAAACCGCAGATGTTTACTTGCTTAAAGATATTTACAAGAAAAGGCTCCAAATAATATTTTGTGTGTATAAAATTATTGACATAATTGCTTACATAATTAAAAGTATCATATGAAAGTATCAGTGCAAAAATACTTGTGACGAAAGTTACAAATACAAAAAATACTGATATTATCTGTGATTGCAGTCCTGTACTTTTTTTAAATGAGGTTTGCTGATTAAATTCTTTTTTTCTGCTTCTTCTAATTGGAAGAAAAGCGAGAACAGTTGTAAATGAAATAATAACAGCATCTAAAACCTCTTCTGTCAATGATCTGATTCCATCAGATTCTGAAAACAGGATTCTTAATATAACAGCAATAATTATAACAAGACAAATTATGTAGTCGGGCAAATATCTTTTATGATCATAACTGTAATTATACACTTTATAGGGAATGTGTATATATTGGGGAAATAATTTGAATACAATAAGAAAAACAGTTGTTCCCCAGAAAAGAGAAAAGTAGATATCATAAAGAACAATAGGTGTGAAAGAAATATTAAATTTACACATGCCTAAGATATCGAATGAAGAGGACAAAACTGCCATTGAAGCCACAGTTGAAAAAACGGTTATCAATATATATTTTAACAGAGTAGCGTTTGATGTAATATACTGAAGCTTATGATTTTCAATTGGCAATAAAGTATGCCATAATCGGTAGGGAAGCCAAGCGAAAATAAAATTAGCTAAAAAGCCATACATATCCGCAGTGCTTAAGTCACTGTACAAATCCGATAAAAAATTTCCTGTTGCACATCCTAAAGCTCCTGCAGGACCGAAGAACATTCCGGCAAATATTGAAAAGAAGCCTGATATTCTAAACTCTTTGTATTCCTTAAGCACGGGAATAGATATAGTCAATATATTTAAGCCGGCAAGGATCAAAGCACAAATGATAAAACCGATAATTTGTCTTTTTATAACAGTTTTCGTTTTCATTTAATTTTCTCCCGTATTGCTTCAAATGAAAAAATGTTTTTTTGGTTTATGTATTTGTATTGTAAATTTTTCATTGATCGTTTAATAAGTTCAATACCGAGTCCACCGGGAATAAGTGTATCAAGGTTGTTTTTTGCATTTTCCATGCTGTTAAACATGGTGGGATCAAAGGGAATTCCACTGTCTGAAAAAATTACCTTTACTCGTTTTTCATCTATACGAAAAATTTCAAAATCCACATATCCCGGTTCATTTTTGTAGGAGTAGTTTGCTATGTTTACAAAAGCTTCCTCAATGGCTGTGATCAACAGGTTAAAGCCGTCAGCAGAGGAAAACTCTGATACGAGATAATCATTACAGTCAGATATTAGTTTTGTTAAATTTTCAGTAGTTGCTTTAAGATGTAATTTCATTGTTTTTTTCACATTTTTCCCTGTCTTTTGTTTTTAATAAAATATATTTATCAAAATGTTTATTCAAAAAAATCCAGTCCTTCTAAAGCTACAAGAAATCTTTTCATATAGTCAAGAGAGGTAACAGGCCATCTGAAACCAAGTCTGTAAAGTATCTGCATTGTGAAAGCATTACTTTTGCCTACGGAATAGGTTTTTTTGCCGTGACCCATATTCTCGTATGCAATAAAGCTTGATAAAACTTTTGCTTTTTCAGGGTTTTTCTTTGCTTCATCCAAATCTCTTTCATACTCTTCATCCTCAACGGGATGGGCATTAAGTCCTGTTATATCCATTTCCAGATATAAATCATTCATAAGCAGTGAATGATTGTTATATGGGTGGAACACGGTACAATCCCTTGGTGTCTGTGCAAGCAGGAGAATAGCCTTTGCGGTGTAATCAATAGGTGAAAGTTCAAAAGGTGCATCCATACTGTCATAGGGATAAGAGCCGATAATGGAGGTGGATTTAAGTCTGCCCATAAAACTGTTGGTGGTAAAGTTTATCTGATATTCTCCGTCTCTTTCTCTCGGGGCTAATGTTCCTACTCTCATTATCTTTACATTCATTCCATTTGCGGCATTTTCCAGAATTTCACGCTCTGCAAGGAATTTTGCGTTTGTGTATTTGGAGTTCAGTGTTTGGCCGAAGTACAGCTGATTTTCTTTTAAATGGGTAACATCTCCCGGTTCACCAACAAACATGCCGCCTACGCTCATTGTAGAAACATGAACAAGTCTTATTCCTGTGTTTTTACAGAATTCAAGTATATTTTGTACGCCGTGATAGTTTACGTCCTCAATATCCGTACCTTTTGAAAAGTGCTTAACATTTGCGGCACAATTTATGAATGTATCGGCTTTAATTTCAGAAAGTTTGTCAAATGCTTCTTTTCTTGTAATATTGCCGTCAATAATCTGTACTCTTTTGCCATATACTTCCAATATGTTCTCTTCAAAATAATAATAGAACATATTTTGAAGTCTCTCCTGTGCAGAGGCTTCGCCTTTGCCTCTCAGCAGACAATATACAGTATCGTTATAATTTTTGAGAAGTTCATAGAGAATATGTATTCCTAGGAAACCGGTTGCGCCTGTAAGAATTACATCGCCGATTATCTGTTTTTCTCCCTTTAAGAAACTATCAACAGTATTTTTGGCAAGAACGGTTTCAATGTTGCTGTAATCATAGTTTTCAAGATTATCAAAACCATCATCGCTTTTTTCTGAACCAATTACAAGTTTTGAAAGCATTCTGGGAGTCGGATATGAGAATACATCACCGTAAGCTATACTGTAATCTATTTTGCTTGCTTCAATTACAACTCTTGTTACTGTAAGCGATGTACCGCCTAAATCAAAGAAACTGTCAGTTGCAGATACCTCGTCAATATTTAAAATATTACCAAAAATTTTACAGAACTGTTTTTCCACAACGTTGGCAGGCTTTTCTATTTTCTTTTCAATTTTATCTGCAATAACAGGTTCGCTTAAAGCTTTAAGATTTACCTTGCCGTTAGGGGTAAGAGGAAGCTCTTCAAGCTGATTAAAGGAGGCAGGGATCATATATTCTGTAAGAGTTTTCTTAAGCTCTTGCTTTAGAAATTCTATATCCATTTGTCTGTCGGCAGTGTAATAAGCACAAATGTTATCTTCGTTTCCAAGTTTTTTGATAACTGCTACGGCAGAGCGGATACCCTCAATATTTGCAAGACATTTTTCGATTTCTCCGAGTTCTATACGCAGACCTCTTAATTTTACCTGATTATCTTTTCTTCCGAGAATAATTACATCACCGTTTTCGGTCCATTTTGCATAATCGCCGGAACGGTAGAATCTCTGTCCTTCATATTCGATAAATGATTTCTCCGTTTGTTCAGGCAAATTATTATATCCCATAGCAACGCCTAAACCGCCGATAATCAATTCACCTGTTACTCTTGCAGGCAGTTTGTTATCATCAAGGTCAACTATATATTCTTTATAATTCAACAATGGCTTTCCTACGGAAATTTCATCGGTGAAGGTAAGGTCTTTTGCGTTTGACGAAACCGTGATTTCAGTAGGACCGTAGGTGTTGATAATTTTTGCGTTTGTTTTTTCTTTAAGAACTTGTAAAAGCTTATATGGATAATTTTCTCCGCCTGAAAGGATTACTTTGCAGTTTTTCATTGCTTGTGCAAATTCGGGGAGTTCCATATAAAGAAGTAATCTTGATGGTGTTGCATTAAAAACATCAACATTATTTTCTTTAAAGAATTGTGAAAGAGATATGGGGTTTGTAGTCTGCTCATCGTCTGCAAAGGCAAGTGTAAGACCGTTACAAAGAGAGCCTGCGGTTTCTTTAAGTGACATATCAAATGAAATTGTGGTAACGGAACCGTAGCAGGAACAATTTTCCTTAATATAGCTTATTTGAATATTGTTTTCATTATATGTCAAATAGCTTGCAATACCTATATGCCTGAGCATTACGCCCTTTGGTTTGCCTGTTGAACCCGAAGTGTAAATAAGATATGCAAGATCCTCAGGAGAGATGTCAACTGAGGGTTTTACGTCATTATTGCCTTTTTCAAGTTCCGCAATATCAACCGTCTTTTCATAACGGTTAAGATGCTCACCAAAGGTTATAACAAAATCAGCTCCGCTGTCCTCAATTATGTTTTCAATTCGTTCCTGAGGATATTCGGGGCAGGTCGGAATAAATGCTGCTCCTGCTTTAAGAATACCGAACATAGAGGCAAAGAACTGTGAGGTCCTTTTAAGAAGAATAACTACTCTGGAGCCTTTTTTTACGCCATTTAAAATCAGGCTGTTGGCAATTATGTTTGCACGTTTATCAAGCTGTGAGTATGTATATTTGCCGTCGCAGGCGACAAGGGCTGTTTTATTGGGATTTAAAGAAACTTGCTTTTCAAAAAGCTCGTGCAAAAGCTTAATTTTTGGTTCTTTGATTTCCGTTTGTGAAAAGCCTTCGATTTTTACAGAATCTTTTTCATTAAGCATTGAAATTTTACGAACTTTTTGTTCAGGAGAAGTTATAATTTTTTCGGTAACGGTTGCAATAGCATTTGCAAATGTTTCCATGAGTTCTTTGCTGCATACAGCGTCGTTATACAATATGTCAATACATTCCTGACCGTTATTGTCTTCAATATAAATGCCTGTTTTAAATTTAACTTTTCGCTGACCTATCATATCATGTTCAATTAACTCATTGTCAATATAAATGTCATCAGATACACCAATCTGGTAAGCATACATAATATTCGGAGCGTAATTAAATTTTCGGCAGACATCCGCATAAGGATAAATTTCATTGGAAATTGAATTAATAAGCAAATCCTTTGCAGACTTAACAAGCTCAATAGCGGAAACATCCTGAATTTCCAAACCTAAAGGCAATGTTTTTACAAACATTCCGAAGCAGTTGTTTAGTCTCATATCGGAACGCCCGTTACTGATAGTATTAATATAAGCATTACGGCTGTTAGTAAATCTTGAAACAACATACATAACGGAAGCAAGGAACAAATGTGCAGGGGTAACGTTGTTTTCGGTGCAGAACTGTGATATATGTTTCATATCAAAGGGTACCGATACCATTGCAGGGCATCCGTTTTCAGGCAGACCTCCTAAATCTGAGGTGATTTCATCTGCACCTTCGCACTGAGATAGCATATCGGAAACATATTTTTCTGCAGCTTTAAATTCCTCACTTGAATTGTTTTTGATTTCCTCATTTACATAATCAAAGTAGGTGTATGTTTCAGCAGAAATCTTACCGCCCTCGTAACAGTTTTTTACTTCCTCAATAAACAGACCCAATGAACCGCCGTCAAATATAATATGGTGAAAGTCTAAGAAGAGATAAATTCCCTTTTCAGTTTTAACTACTTCAATTCTAAACAGCCGTGAATTCATTAGGTTATATGGTTTAATAAAGCTGTTTTTGTAGCTTTCGAGTTCTTTTTCATCCATATTTTTAACAGAAACACTGAAACCTTCCGGGCTCTGTTTGATCTGCACTACATCATCATCTTTAACAGTAAGACGGGTGAAAAGGTATGGGTGTGCAAAAACTACCTTTTCTACTGCTTGAGCCAGCTTTTCTTCATTAAAGGAGAGAGGAAACTTATAGAAATACGGTATATTGTAGAAGGTGTCTCCGGGATGTTTCATACATTCGGAGTAAACACCGTACTGAGTGTAGGAAAGAGGAACATAATCCTTTTTATTGATGCTGTCAGAAGATTTACTTTCTTCGGAAGTACCTTTTTCAGTACCTATGTTTGCTAAAAGATGTTCAATGATATCCTCTTCAAGAGACAATACAGTACAGCCTTTCATCAGCTTTTTGATCTCTGCATTATAGCCAAAGGTTTTGTTAAGTTCAACAGCAAGCTTTATTATTGACAGGGATGTCATACCGATATGCATTAAATCGGCTGAAACACTGATATCCTCATCATTTCCTGTTATATTCTTTATTATATCGATAATTTTTATTTCAAGAGATGTAAGCGAACGGTTTGGTGTTTCTTCTGATTTTTCCATAGTTCCTGTTTTGATTTCAGGAAGCTTTCGCTTATCGACCTTTCCGTTTACATTAAGGGGGATTCTGTCTATCTGCATTATTGCTTCGGGTATCATAAAGTACGGTTTTTTCTCGCCGATAAAGTCCTTTAGCTTGTCAATATCTACCTTTTCGTCGGAAACTATATATGCAACAATACACTTTCCGCCTGTTGTTAGATCTTTTGCTACAACAGTTGCGTCGTTTATACCCGGGTAATCTCTTATAACTGCTTCAACCTCGGACAGCTCTATACGGTAACCTCTGATTTTTACCATTCCGTCACGTCTGCCCACATAGGCGAGGTTGCCGTCGTTCATGAATTTAACGATATCCCCTGTATGGTAAAGTACACTGTGGGATTTATCGTTGTCAAAGGGGTTTTTAACATAAGTTTTTTCCGTTTGTTCAGGTCGGTTAAGATATCCTCTTGATACAAGCGGTCCTGAAATACAAAGCTCGCCTACTGCTCCTACGGGCAGTCTTCTCAACTGTTTGTCAACAATATACACATGAGCATTGTTGACAGGTTTTCCGATAGGAAACGGGTCATAATATTTATCTACCAAAAATGCAGTGGAAATAATAGTACACTCGGTAGGTCCGTAAAGGTTGTAAAATTTAACTCCCTGAACAGGTTCAAAAGGCACTAAGGTTTCTCCGCCTGTACTAATTATTTTAGGGGCAATATTGTCTACTGAGGTCATAAACGCTCTGCCTACTTGAGTTGTCATAAATAAGTTTGTAATACCGTTTTCTTTGCAGTAATCGTTTATCCACATTAAATCAAGACGGTTTTCTTCAGGGATTATATACTCGGTTCCTCCGAAGGATAAATAGGGGTAAATATCCATCATGTGAGCGTCAAAACCATAGCTTGCATACGCTGCTGATGAGCTTTCTTCTGTTATTTCATTGATTCTGTGTGACCAGTGAATAAAGTTTGTAAGGTTTCCGTGCGTTAGCATACAGCCCTTTGGTGTTCCTGTTGAACCGGACGTGTAAAGCAATACAAACAAATCTTTGGGAGCGGGGGCTGGCAGGGGAGTTGTACAAGCAGGCAGACCTTGTATATCGCTTATTTTAAGAATATCACCTGTAAAGTCAGGTACAAGGTGCAAAAACTGTTCGTCTGCAATAAGCATTTTAGCGTTTGCATCCTTTATCATAAATTGCAAGCGTTCAGCGGGATGTGTAGGGTCAAGCGGTTCGTATGCCGCACCTGATTTTAATACGCCGATTGAACAAATGGTCATATATTCACAACGACCTACTAAAACTGCAACGGCGTCCTCTGTCGTGCAGCCTTTGCTGCGAAGATATCCAGCAATTTTATCTGTTATTTCATCAAGTTCCTTGTAGGTGTAACTGTTCTCCTTGAAAACAAGAGCGGTCTTTTCCGAACGGAGCTTCACCTGTTCACGGAATAAATCAATAAATGTTTTTGTGTCGTCATAAGATACATAAGTATTGTTAAATGAATCAAGCAGTTCAAGTTGATTTTCGCTTAAAATGTCAACCTCACTGAGCTCGTTCCTGCAAGTAAATTCATTTACGGCTTTATCTAATGCTTCAAGAATACCGGTAATAAATCCTTCGGTGTATTTGCCTGCGTTATATTCACATTCAATTACAAATGTTCCCTCTTGGCGGTAAAGAATAAAGTTAAGCTCTGCCTTTAGTGCATTTGTAAAATTAAGTACGCAATATGTATCCTGTCCGCATACGGAAACAGGCTTTGTATTTGCAAAATCTCCCTGATAAGCAAAATAAACCTGTGGATTTATATTCATCTCGGCACATATATCCGCATAGGAAAACAGGCTGTGACTTCGGCTGTTGTTTATCTGCTCGTCAATTTTTCTTATGTAATCAATAATTTTGCCGTTATATGCTTTGCAAACAACGGGAAAGGTCTTTACAAACATTCCAACAGTATTTGAAATTTGTTTGCTGCGTCCGTTAAATACAGTGGAGAACACGCTGTTTTCACTGCCAGTATATTTAGACAAAACATAACCGAATGCTGAATAAAACAATGCACTCGTTTTAATTTGATTTTTATGCGAAAATGTGCGTATCTCATCGGGAGTTGTTTGTTTTAATATGTATTTTATGCTGTTTGCAAATGTTTTTTTAGAATCTTTATCCGGAAGAGGAATCGTATCTGTTTCGGCTTCATCAAGGAGCGTTGTATAATAGCTGCGTCCTTTATCAAATTCATCTGTTTGAAGGTGTTTTTGTTCTTCAGCTGCAAAATCAACCGCAGAATATTCTTCGGGAATCAATTTCTCGCCGCGGAAAGCTGCGTCAAGTTCACGAACAAATATTTCGGATGAGGTGCCGTCAAATATAATATGATGAACATCAAAGAGAAGCTCTACATTGTCTGAACGGTCAAATATGAACGCTCTCATACAGGGTCCGGTTGAAAGGTCAAATGGCTTTATATATGGAGTAATATCCTCATTATCGGTTTCAATTATTTCAATGTTGATCGGTTTATCGGAAAATTTCCGCCATACCTTTCCGTCTTCATCTGTTACAAAACAGCTGTTTAAATTGGGATGATTTGATATAACTTTCAAAAGAGCTGTTTTTATACTTTCGATGTCTAATGGCTTTCTGAACTTTAAGGTAAACGGCAGATTGTATTCCAGTCCCTGAGGTTCAGATACAAAGCAGAAATACATTCCATACTCTGTTTTTGACAGCGGATATTGTTTTGTGTTCATTTAATAAAACTCCTTTCTCATACTGAGAGGCAGTGATTTATGGTTTATACATGTTATTTATGATCTATATAATTGCTTTGATTTGATTCATTCCCAGAACATTGGTACATTCAAAGCTTTTGTATGTAATGTTTTCAGAAATAAGATTATCAGAGTCAAGCTCATTACCGTTACTGAGTATAAGGATAATGTAGTTATTGTCCTCATATCTTATTCTTAAGTCCATATCAACAGTTTTGTTTTTATTTGAACCGGCCGACCTGATTTCAGAAAAAATGTGCTTTACCGCTAAAACTATATTAGATTTTGTTTCTTTATCCACAATAAGATTTTCGGTTATATATTCTTCAAATTTATTTTCGGAAAGTTTTGTATTTACGGAAACAGACATAATTTCATTCTTGCTGTTTTCGTTAAGCAAATAGAAGTTTCTATATTTGCCTTTGGATTTTTTTATGGTAACTAATACCATTACAGCCAGAACAAGCAGAGTTCCGTATTGTGCAACTACCATTGATATCCAGATTCCGTTAATACCCCAAATCAAGTCCATAAAATATGCGCAGGGGATAATGAGTGCGATTCCGTTTAATACGGATATTGTAACGGAAAAACCTTTTTTCTTTGTTGCCATATAGTAATACATTATAAGAAAAGACAGCGAAAGACCATGGAAAGATAAGGAACTGATCCTCAAAGCAGGAACAATAACCAGCATTTCTGTTTGCGTCATATTTCCGAAAAGATATGCAACAAATTCCGGGAATATTTCAATAATAAGCACAATAGCCGTACTGGCAATCAAAAGAATATACACGGCTTTTCTAAAAGCAAATTTAATGCCCTTAAAGTCTTTTTCTCCCAATAATACGCTTACGATAGGTATCATAGTTTGAGACGCACCTGTTACAAATGCGGATATAAATATCTGGCTTGATGAAATAACAGACATCGCTACCATACCCTCTGCGCCTGCGGAGTTTTGGATCATACTGTTTAAGAAAAACATTTTTACCACGATAAGAAGCGTTCCCAGCGCACCTGAAAGACCAGTAGTAAACATTGAACCAAAGCTTATAAAAAACTCTTTTAGATTTTTAACAGCCGAAAAATCGAAGTGAAGGGTATTATTTGGATTTTTAAAATGGCTTAACATAATAACAAAGGCGATCACATTTCCTATAACAGTAGCTATTGAAGAGCCTATGATTCCCATTTTGAACGGTCCCATAAGAACTATATCCATTGTAAGATTTATGGCATTTGAAATTATGATAAGATTTGATGCAAAAGTGGGTCTGCCGTCACTTCTTATACAATGAACAATACTGGGCAAAAACATTGAAAAAGGAGTGCCTATTATAAACGGTACATAGTATAGTATAAGTTGTTGTTTAAGCTCCGGGATAGAGGTCAGAATGGACGCAATATCATTTATAAAAATAAACTGCACCGTCATCAGCACAGCACTGAACAGCAAAAGTGATACAATCACGGCAGTGAAGGTTTTGTCTGCTGTTTCCTTGTCGTTTATACCTTTTGCGTAAGAAATGATAGTTGATGCTCCGAGACCGAAAAGAATGGTCAGTGAAAAGTAAAGCTGCGTAACCGGAGACAACAGGTTAATTGCCGCCATTGATGTGCTTCCTACCAGTTGACCTACAAGCACGGAGTCTACCATAATTGCAATATTGTTTGCCATTGCAGTAAGTACCGTAGGCAAAAAATATTCCAGATATTTTTTGTTTATTATATTTCCATTTCGCTTTAATAAAGTATGTGTCATTCTTTGCACCGTCTTATTTTATGTAAGTTTAAATAAGTATAAGTAAGTTTGTGTAATTTTATGTAATTTGCATTTAATATATCATATTTTATTTATTTTTGCAATAAAAAAAGCAAAGTTTACCTGAAATTTTTAGTAAAAATTCATTTAAAAGTTGACAATTATACTTACTTGTAATAAAATATATCTATTAAAATTTGACTATTTAGGAGGTAGAATATGAATATAAATACAACTAAAAAAGATAAGACAGCAATTATTTCAATAGACGGAAGATTGGATACACTAACTGCTCCCGAACTTGAAGCGGAAATAAAGATGCAGGCTGATGAATGTAAAAAAATAATTCTTGATCTATCAAAGCTTGAATACATTTCTTCGGCTGGTTTGAGAGTTCTTGTTATGGCACATAAGCTTATGTCTGAAAGAGACGGATTTATAGTCAGGTCTGCCAACAAAAATGTTATGGAGATACTGAATATTACTAATTTATCATCTGTTTTAAATATTGAAAATTAGCTTTGAAAATTAGCTTTAGATAATAATTATAGGAGAAAATTTATGGATAATTATACTCAAGTGATGGATGTTCTAAACAGGAATGTGCCTTTATTTATAGCTATGGTAGCAGTATTGATACTCATTTGTATTATGGGATTAGTGGCATTGGTTATCAGTATAGTGCTGGCTGTTAAATATTATAAATATAACCGCATTGAAAACAGTTCTCATCTTACAGGTGAAGATACCGCAAGAATAATTCTCGACAGAAACGGCTTACAGCACATTAAAGTTAAAACCGTCGGCTCAATGCTTTTTGGCAACAGTTACAGTCATTATTTTAAAAAGGTAAGATTAAGAAAGCGTACTAAAAACAAAACAAGTATTGCCGCACTTGCTATGGGAGCCCAAAAATCTGCACTTGCCGTGCTCGACAAAGAGGGAGATCCCGATATGAAAAAACGAATCAAGCTTGTTCCGCTTATAACATTTGGACCCTTTGCATTCATTCCGTTAATAGTGATAGGTGTACTTTTAGATGTTCTTTTGTTTAATTCAAGCGGCTGGATTTCAATTACAGTTGTATGTTTGGCGTTGCTGTTCTATCTGTTCTCTCTGCTTTTGTCAATTCTGACCTTGAAAACGGAGAAAAAGGCTCAAGAGCGTGCATACGAAATTCTCCGTGAAAATCAAATGGCAACTGAAGAAGAATTATCTAACATAAAATCACTGTTTAAGCTTTATAATATCCAGTACATAAATGATATCATCATATCTGCGCTGGAACTTCTATATTATGTTTTACAAATCGTTGCAATGCTAAACGGCGGCTCTAATTCCGGAGCATCAAATGATTAAGACTGTGAGAATGCCGTGTAAACGGTAATCCTTGCATTTTATTAAAAGCTTTACGCTTTAAAAAATTAGAAATTTTTCAAAACTTGAATTGTCGGGATTTTGATTGATATGTGTAATAAGCGGTTCAATGTACGGAAAAGAACAAATAATATTTTATAACATCAAAACATTTCAGTATCCTTAAATTCCCCAACGGAGAATATTAAAATGCGTCTTGATGTTGAAAGTTTAATGATAAAAATACGACAGGTTATAGTGCTTTATTACACAAAACAATTTACATTAAAAGAAATAAAATAAAAAAATAAATTTAAAAAATACCGGAGGAAGCGTTAAAAAGCTGTCTTTCAAAAGAAAGAAAACTGCTGAAATAAAAACTAAAATAATACATAACGTGTAATCATTAATGTACTCATCCAATACCAAAAAAATAAAAACCGACTTAAATCTGGTGTTTAAGCCGGTTTTATTTGGTATGTGCAGAGGGACTAGACCCTCTGCACGCAGATTTAAGCGAATGGAATAATGTTCCAAGCAGTTTTACCTTATGTCTTTCGTTTTTATTTAACAATAAATAGCACAAGCTATTTATTAATTATGCATATATGATTTTAATTAATTTTATTATCTGCTTTTAGCCAAATAAAATTCTAATTGATATTGCTCAAAGTTTATGTTAGTATTAAAATAATAGTTTAATTATAATATTGGGTCATTATAAGAATTATGATAAGTCAAGTGTCAAAATAAAAATTAGGGAGGAATCAAATGATTACATTTATAATTGGTCTATTGCTGCTTGTAATCGGCGGTACCGTATATGGATCTGTTTGTCAGCGGATTTTTAAGCCGGATAACAGAAAAACGCCGGCTGTACGGCTTAATGACGGAGTCGATTATGTTCCGATGAAGAAATGGAAGAACAGTTTAATACAGCTTTTGAATATTGCAGGAACAGGTCCTATTCTCGGACCGATACAGGGTATTCTTTTCGGACCGGTTGCATTTATCACAATACCCATAGGCTGTGTAATCGGAGGTGCATTTCATGATTATATGTGCGGTATGATTTCACTTAGAAACGACGGTTCACAGATGCCCTCGCTTATCAGAAAGTATATCGGAAAGCATATTTACCTTATATATAACATATTCGTATGTCTTTTAATGTTGCTTGTGGGTGCGGTGTTTATATATACCCCCGGCGACTTGTTTGTTACGCAGATATTAAAGACAGACAACGGCATTTCAAGCCCGACAATATGGATAGTTTACGGTGCAATTTTCATGTATTACATTATTGCAACTCTGTTTCCCATTGATAAAATTATCGGCAGAGTTTATCCGATTTTCGGCGGTATTCTTGTTTTGTCAGCAATAGGTGTATTTATCGGCCTTTTTGTAAACGGATATCAACTTGATGAATTGTGGAATGTAGGTGTTTCGGGCGTACATCCGAAGGGACTTCATTTTATCCCCATATTTTTCGTAACGGTTGCCTGCGGTATTGTTTCTGGCTTCCACTCCACGCAGTCAACCTTGGTTTCACGCACGATGGAACACGAAAAAGAGGGACGAATGACATTTTATAATATGATGATTGCCGAGGGTTTTATCGCTATGATTTGGTCGGCAGCGGCAATGGGTGTTATGAACCTCGGACTTGCAGGAGCCGACACATCGGCAACAGAGGTTGTCGGAATTGTTGCAAAGAATTTATTAGGTCCAGTCGGAGGAATTATTGCTATTGTGGGCGTTATAGTTTTGCCGATTACTTCTGGTGATACGGCTTTAAGGTCGCTTCGTCTTATGACAGCCGACTCCTTACACATAAACCAATCAAAAAGAAAAAACAGGTTGATTATTTCACTTATAATATTTGCGATAGTCGCAGTATTGCTGGTGTTTTCAAAAATGAACGCTGACGGCTTTAACATACTGTGGAGATATTTTGCGTGGGCTAATCAGACAATAGCGGTATTTGCATTTGCTATGATTGCAATTTATATGATAAGGCACAAGCAGCCGTTTGTTTTGTCGCTTATTCCCGGAATGTTTTATATGTTCGTAATATCAAGCTTTATATTAAACGCAGAAATCGGATTCAATTTGTCATGGATTGCAAGCTATATAATTGCAGGTGTATTGACGGTTGCGTATGGGCTGGCAGTTATAATATGCGGAAAAAGACAAATTGAAAATTCTCAAAAACGACTTGAATAAGCTGTTTTTAAGACCTTTAACTTGGCAGGGAAGAAGAACTGAGTCTCGCCTGCCGGCTCGGTCGGTGCTTTTGCGCCTGCGAGATCTCCGCCGGAGACCTACGCCCCTCGGTATGCGGTTTTGGAACTAATATGCCAATATCCTAAGTAGTTTTATCCCATGATTTTTATTGATGTTTAACAATAAATGGCATAAGTTATTTGTTAATTATGCTAATATAATTTCAGCTAATTCAAAATTTTGCTGATTTTTTGCTGTAACAAATGTTGGAACTCTCCGATTAAAATTCATTAAAATTTGATCAACAAGATAGATATCATTTTACAGAGTTTGATACAAGGCAGAGGAATAATTGAAAAGTGTGCCTTTGCGGTATAAGTTTCCGCTTGGGGTATAAGCTGTGCGCCGGGAGAAAAGGGGATTTTTAGAATCTCAGTTGTTTAAATTAATATTACGGGAAGGTAACACAATGAAAATAGAATTACAGCTGATGAAAATTGATGAGAAGTCTCTGCTTGTCAGGCTTATGGAATTATATAACTATGAGTTTACAGCTTACGATGATGCAGACATAAATGAATTTGGGTACTTTGGGTACGACCATATAGACGATTACTGGAACGAGGAAGGGCGGTATCCATATTTAATCCGTGTTGATGAGAAAATCGCAGGTTTTGCTTTGGTATGCCCATATTGCAGATTTACCGAAGGTGAAAAAGCGCGGAGCATAGGTGAATTTTTTGTAATGTTGAAATACAGACGTATGGGGATAGGTGAAAGAGTTGCCACAGAAATTTTCACCCGCCATAAAGGGACTTGGGAAGTCTGTTATCTGAAAAGAAATATACCTGCAAAAGCATTCTGGAAAAAGGTGATCAATCATTATACCAACGGTCATTATGAAGTTTGCGGAGAAAATGACTGTAAAATGGGCGGTTTTACTTTTAAGAACTAACATAAAAAAATTTCTGTCTACCGTAATATAGAAGCTCCCTGTCATTTATGTGTCAGTGAGGGTCAGCATTTTATGATTGTATCAAAATCGCAAAGGATATAGAAATAAAGCTGGTGCAATAAGGATTTTTTGTGCGTCACTAAAATAGCTCCGACAGTTTTATTAATTAAATATAATAGATAATAACATGAAAAGGTGTGTCAATAAATGGCACACCTTTTTCATCTTATTATCTCTGAATATCCATCGAAAATTTGGCTTGAATTTCCTTTAAAAATTTCTCCGCAGCTCTGGAAAATACCTGATACCGTTTCCAAACGATACATAATCCTGCTTCTAAAATCGGGGATAATGGTCTGAAACATAGATTGCTGTCCTCACTTGTATTAATCAGTTTATCCAAAGCAATTGCATACCCAAAACCTGCCTTTACAAATTTAGAAGCATTATAAAGCAGATCATAAAATGCAGCAATATTTAATTTTGAAATATCTCTTTGCAGCCATGCGGCCATCTCATCGCTTGAAGATGTCTGATGGGATATAATCAAAGGTTTATCCCATAGATCCTCTGCGCAAACACTGTCCTTCTTTGCAAGAGGGCTATCTAAAGGCATAAGTACACCCCAGGTATCCTTTACAGGCAAACGAATATAATCATATTTTGTAATATCAAAAGGCTCAACTAAAAGCCCAAAATCAATAAGTCCCTTATCCAACCTCTCTACAATGTGTTCCGCATCACCGCTGTAAATGTGGTAACGAATAAGCGGATATGCACTTTGTAAATCTTTTGCTGAATCGGCAATTGTAGAAACAGCGTCGGTTTCGCCGCTGCCGATATAAATATCGCCGCTGATGTTTTCGTCGGAGGAGGCTAACTCAGCTTTTGTTTTTTCCATTAATGATACAATTTCTGCTGCTCTTTTGCGAAGCAATACCCCATCTTCAGTCAAGGTAACTTTTTTGCTTCCTCTGATAAGAAGTTGTTTCCCTATTTCATCCTCTAATTCTTTTAACTGCCGTGACAGCGGAGGCTGCGTCATGTGTAGTGTTTCAGCTGCTCTTGTAATGCTTTCTTCTCTTGCCACAGCAAGGAAGTATTGTAATACTCTAATATCCATTTGATCTTCTCCTTAATTACATTATAGCACGCATTTCGATACCTTTCAAGTATGCAAACACATTTAATATATGTATTTGATATTTTAAGTTTCCTGCGCTATAATAAAATCAAACAAAGTACATTCAGTTATTTGTGCTTGCTGCATGGGCAAGTGCCGAGAATCATAAGCACATTTTGGAAAGCTATGATTTTACCGGAAAAGCCATTTTACCGTTCTGCACTTCGCATAGCAGTGAAATCGGTTCAAGCTATGATAATCTTTATTTCCTTGCACTTAATGCGATTTGGTTCAATGGTGCCGCTTTGCCGACGGTGCTTCAAGAAATACGATTTCCGCATAGTTAGATGAAAAAACATTTCCGCACAATAAACAAAACATATAAAATTCCATAGGAGGAAAAATTATGAAACGAATTATGTCCACAATTATTATGTTGGTTATTTTGTTAGGACTTACTGCTTGTAACAGCAACATACAGCAAAATGATGAAAAAGAATCTTTGAACAATAATTCTGCGGCATCCACATCTACTTCGGAAAATGAAACAGATAAAAAAGGTGATAACGATATAAGCAATATTTTAGTTGTGTATTTTTCCGCAACAGGCAACACGAGACCGCTTGCGGAATATGCAGCTGATATTTTGGGCGCAGATATTTATGAAATCGTACCGGAACAGCCCTATACTGAAGACGATTTAGCTTATTATACCGGTGGTCGGGCAGATCAGGAGCAAAACGATTCCTCTGCGCGTCCGGCAATATCCGGCTCCGTGGAAAACATAGATCAATATGATACAGTTTTGTTGGGTTATCCCATTTGGCATGGAGAAGCGCCGCGTATTATAAGTACATTTTTGGAAAGCTATGATTTTTCCGGCAAGACAATTTTGCCGTTTTGCACCTCTCATTCAAGCGGTATCGGTTCAAGTGCGGATAATCTTCATTCACTTGCTCCTAAGGCGAACTGGATGGACGGAGAACGATTTGCTGCGGGTACTTCAAAAGAAGAAATAGAAAAGTGGCTGAATGAAAATGATATGAAGCCAAATGAAATCGCTGTATCGTCAAAGGTTGGCAAATTTGATTTTAAAAAGAGGACTGTTATGCTCAACAGCGGATATGAAATGCCGATTATGGGGCTTGGAACTTACAGTCTTTCCGACGACGAATGCTATAATTCAGTTACGGCGCTTCTTAATTCGGGCGGACGGCTGATCGACACGGCGTATATGTACGGTAACGAAGCCGCTGTCGGTCGTGCTATACGGGATTCCGATGTACCAAGAGAAGAAATCTTCGTGATAACAAAAATCTATCCGGGAGATCAGTTTGCAAATCCCGAAAAGGCTATTCAGGATGCACTTGATAAACTGGATATAGATTATATTGATATGATGTTGCTCCATCACCCCGGCGAGAACGATGTAAAGGCATATAAAGCTATGGAGAAAGCTGTGTCCGACGGAAAAATTCACTCTATCGGACTGTCGAATTGGTATGTGGAGGAGCTTGAAGAGTTTTTGCCACAGGTGAACATAACTCCCGCACTGGTGCAGAATGAAATACACCCATATTATCAGGAAAATGATGTGATTCCGTATATTCAAAATCTTGGTATCGTTGTTCAGGGTTGGTATCCGTTTGGCGGAAGAGGGCATACCTCGGAATTGCTTGGCGATTCAGTAATTTCAGAAATTGCCAATGCCCACGGTGTAACTTCCGCACAGGTAATTTTGCGGTGGAATCTGCAAAAGAGTGTTGTTGTGATCCCCGGTTCAAGTAATCCCGAACACATAAAAGAGAATCTTGATATTTTCGGATTTGATTTGACTGACGATGAGATGAATCGCATTAATGCTCTGAATCGAGATGAAAAGCATGATTGGTATTAAACAAAATATTGAAAAAATGTTGTTTTAATAGAAATTTACATTCCAATGTTTGTTTCTATACAAGCGGTAGGAGGTGATATAAAAGGCAGTATAATTTGTTTGTCACATGAGTGCATATAATTAAAAGCAGGCTTATATACAACTTTATAAGACCAAAATGCTTGAATTTTGATGGAACTAATATATAAATCAGAAAATCAGAGAAAAGAACAAAAAGTCACAGAAACGGCTTGTTTAAGCCGTTTCTGTGACTTCTGTCTTGGCAGGGTTGAAATATTATTAATAATCTTTAGGTTTGCCACATTTGGAGCAGACCTTGTTGAATATACCTTTAAACGAACCTCCGCAATGTTGACACAGACCATTGCTTTTTCTCCTAGAAATCTCTTCCCTGCGAATCTCTTCCCTGCGAATCTCTTCCCTGCGAATCTCTTCCCTACGAATCTCCTCTTTCCTGCGAGATTCATAAGGAGTGCCATCAAAAGCTCCGTGATATATGGGCTTTCCTAATATCTTAACATCTGTTAAACTGCTACAGTCTTGAAAAGCATACCAACAAATTTTGGTAACGCTGTTTGGTATAGTCACGCTTTTTAAACTGCTACAGTCTCTAAAAGCTGAACCACCAATTTTGGTAACACTATTTGGTATATTTAAGTTCGTTAAACTGCGACAGCCTCTAAAAGCTGAACCACCAATTTCGGTAACACTGTTTGGTATAGTCACGCTTGTTAAAGCACTACAATTCTTAAAAGCTGAATTACCAATTTTAGTAACACTGTTTGGTATAGTCACGCTTGTTAAAGCACTACAATCCTTAAAAGCTGAATCACCAATTTCGGTAACGCTATTTGGTATGACCACAACAGTAGATGCTCCGGTATATTTCTCCAACGTACCTGCTCTTATTTGAAAATCTGAAGAATTACCACCATAAATATTAACCACATTTGCATTAATATTATTATTGTTTGTAATATTGTAGTTGTTTATCGCTTTTTCTACTATAAAAGCAGAACCACAATATTGACATATTGCAGCATCCTTTGTATTATCAACATTTAAATTAGCTCCACAGTTAGTACATTTTGCATTTACTAATGGCATTTTCATAACCCCATTTCCAAAATATTTGATGCTATTTTGATGATGTAGCAAACGGAAACAATGGAATTATTTAAAACAGTTGAGAAAAAATCAATAATAATTTTTAATAGACCATCACATTTTAATGCAGTTTGCTAAATCATATTTAAAAATAATCCCTGAAACCACAAGATTTCAAGGATGTTTTGTCGGTTCTGCTTGAAAAAGATTTTTTTGACAGATTTTTTAGATAGATTTGAACTCTCACAAAAAGCTTACTCTGTAATTCTATCTTTTTTTGTTGCTTCAACTATTGTTAATGCCTCACTAAGCCTAAGATCCCAATACTTCTGTAACATAGCTACAATTTTATCAGTTGGAACACCGCACTCGAGCATTGCATCTACAGCTCTACTAAATCCCCACACTCTTTCTTCAAAGACAGCATCATCTATCACTTGATTCTCAGCATCACGCACAGTTTGTAATAGCTCTACCCCAAGTTTCGAGACCATATTTTTAAAATTTTCGTTCATATTTTACTATCCTCTTTGCTTATTTGTTGTACTCCAAAGATTATTTACCACCTTGTGAGAATATATTTCGAAAAATCATATGTAGCCCATTTCCTGGCAATGGACTGCTACAGCCTTTTTGAAATCTCTGAGTTTTGATTGATACCCCCTATGTGCGGTTATCAATCCACTTACACTCATTTCGTTACACACAAGTAGTTCATTCACGGATAGCTTGAAAGACTGAATCATTTGTTCTGAAATAAAGTCTTTCGGATTGTCGTATCCATCATACTCACCCTGACAAAAACTCAACAACACTTCCGAAAACCACTTGCGGATGAGTTTGTCCATACATCTGTGAATGCACGACATTGAACCGAGTACACTATTAGCTTTAGCATCAAACCCATCTTCCGTCAATATTTCAAACTTTCCAGATGCGTGTGCCATTTCGTTCCTCGTATCAACTAGATCGCCAACAGCAGAAATCTGAGAACGATCTAATTCTATGATTTTGAACAGCCTTGCGATATCTTTTTCTGGAATTAAGCTATACGCAAATATTGAATCCGCATCTTCGATTTTCAAGTCTTTCTCCCTTCCATTGTACGGGCGTGCAAATACAATGGCGTCCTTATAGCGTTCCGGCTCAATTTGCCCGATTTTCCACGCCGTACAATAGATGTAGGTCATATAAAGAAGATGAAGACCAAAATATGCAAACTGGTATTGCCCATATTTATAGTTGACCGCAATAAGATTAGTAATGTTCTGAATGTAATTGATTACATCCTCTTCATCAGCGGGATCAATAGGAAGATAGTTTAATATTTCTTGCAGATACGGTACCTCTGTATAATCAACTACATCCGACACGCTTACTCACCCCAAACTTCCTTTATACGAGATTCAATTTTTTCCGTAAAGACTTTTATAAGTTGCTTTGACGGTTCAATTAAAGACTGCTCATAACTAATTTGGTTAAGAATCTTCTTCTGTTCTTCAAGAGAAGGGACAGGAATACGATATTGTTTGACATAATTAATGTCAACTCGCTGTTGACCGGCGGTTCCTGTCATAAACGATTTTCCACCATCAATAAATTCATGCGTATTAATGTGGTAGAAAATCCACTCAGGATATACAAGAGATGTATTGGCACGGATTACGATATATTCAGTCGAACCGAACCCAATACCATTCGTTAGATTCCGAGCAATAGCAGCTTTTCCGTTTTCAAAGCAGGGCGTTATCTTTGCAAGAAGAATATCATTATCTTTGAAATAGGTAAATCCAGAGAGAACATCAGCAAGTTTTCTGCATTCTTTCGGTGTGAAAGATGCATCAAAAGTGTTGATATCCGCCATAGGAACAAACGAAACTTCGGTTTCTCCTGACAGACTCCTTACCTCATCTTTAGATGGCTTGAATATAGAAATATCATTTAATGCTTTGCTTTCGGCAGAAATGCAGTTTATTTTAGGCATATAACCGCTCAAAACTTTTTGTGCGCCCACAATAATTTGCCTATAATTATTAATCTCTGCCACAATTCTATTCTGTTCTTCCAAAGAGGGAAGAGGAAAAACAAAATTACTTAGATCTTCAAATGTCAAATTCGAAATGTTTGTAGTGGTTTTGGCTACACTTCTGTAATAGTCTTTTGCTTTTTGTGATTGCAGTATATTATATAAATAGGCTGGGTGAATTTTAGTACGATCTGCACGTATAAGCCCCATAAATGCACCGAAAGTAAGACGCTGATAATCACCATCTACATATGTTACCCTACCCACCAGGTCTAAGCTATTAGCGAGAGAGATTAAAATATCATCTCTTTTTACCAACTTATCATTTTTAACATAACTCTCATCAATATAAACAACCTTATTAAAATCAATCCCGTCAACCTGTGCAGCCCTTGTTGTTACAACTTGTGGTGAGCCAATATCAGGAACAGTTTTTTGCGCACTCTTTGGGAAAGAAACGCCTCTGACTAAATTTGCCACATCTCCCAATTTTACCACTTTATAGGAATTTGTGCTTAAAAATGTTGATGTTCTGTATCTGCTTCCAACCAGTATATAAGAGTTCTGTCGCACCTTATCAATCGGGATTACTTCAAATCCTACCTTAAGCATATTCTCAGCTTGGTCGTTGTCGAGCTTTCTAAACTCCTCGTATTTTGAAAGGTCACTTGGGGTATCTAATTTTCTCCGATGATTATCTAAGGTATATCCATCGCTCTTAACTTCAAAGTACCAAAAGTTCTTTTTCTTTTCGGAAGGTTTGATTCTTTTGTTGACCTTAGTTGCATAAATAATATCTGTCTTAACACCTGTATACGGCAAGAAGACACCTTGTGGCAAAGAAATAATACTTTGTAACTCGCAATTATTTAGCAAATATTCGCGGGTTTTTGCCAAATCTTTTCTAAATAAAAATCCTTCAGGTACAACCAAAGCCATTCTGCCGTTTTCTGCCATACCATTAATAGCTTTCATACAATGTTGTACGCAAATGCTGTCGCCATTGGTGCTTGGTAAATCATAGAGGTTTCCGTGCTTTGTTTTTTGTGAATATGGCATATTTGCAAGAACGATATCATAAATACCGCTATATTCACTTGAATATTCTATATTTCCGTCTGCATCTCTAACGATTTTTCCATCTTCGTCATATTTGATTTTATCAATATAGGTAGGATTAGCTAAGCTATCCATCATATGAATATTACTATGACCATCACCAGCAAGAATCATATTCATCTTTGTAATTCTTGCAGTATTGGTAATTTCATTACCATAGATAGTTTCTTCACGAAGAATTCGCTTTAGTTCAGGATTACCGGAACCCAAACTGCGTTCAATATATCTAAATGATTCAATTAGGAAGCCGCCTGTCCCACAAAACGGATCGTATATTTTTTCTCCAATTTTGGGGTTAACGAGCCGTACCATTGTCTTTACAATATGCCTGGGTGTAAAATATTCGCCCAAATCATTTTTTGTTGCAGTAGACGCTTTAAGAAAATATTCAAATGCATCTCCCTTAACATCGCTATCTACATCTGTGAGCATAAGAGGATCAAGCTTATCCATAATGTCCTTTAGAATGCTTGAATCCCTTATTTGAAGTGGTGTAAATATATCTGTATTATAAAGCGCATTGAGTCTTTTATAAACAGTATTGTTAATGTACTCTATTCTTGCCGAAGATGCAATTTGCTTAATGCTATCCCAACTACACGAAATATCAAATTTGGTTTGAATTCCACTTTCTTTTTTTATCTGCTCACTTTCACTAATGAGCTTTAAAAATAAGATGTTTGCAAATTCTCCAAAACGCTCAATACCGGCACGCAAACCTTCTCCACGCAACATGTTATTAGCTTCATCGAAAATTCTAATAAGTTCTTTACGGTCATACTGAACTTTAGGGCTCACGGTATTTACTTCATAGGATGTCAAATAACGCAAAGCAAGTGCTTCACGAATAAATTCGTCTATTTCCTCGCCGTTAAGAATAGGAGGCCTGTTTGCTACAGTATGAAATGCTTTGCAGAAAACACCGTCAGTAGCAAATACTAGTGGAGCTTCAATAACCCTTGCGTAACTAATGCCTTGCTCTAAAGCGGCATCAATGCGGGAACCCTTTTTCTTAGCTTCTATTACGATGAGAGGCTTATCACTTTCTTTGGAATAAAGAACATAGTCAGGGCGTTTTGCGCCGAGTTTCTTTTTCTCAGCTTCAGAACGAGGTTGTTCATAATATACATTTTGATCTTTACCGTTCAGTTTCCAGCCGAGATTTTCAAGACTACGGTCAATGAGTACTCTGGTTTCAGCTTCTAAAGGCATTGTATTAGTATTCATTACGCACCCTCCTTGTTACCCATTTTTCTAAGTTCGGCATTTGCTTTATCAGTAAGAGAATATTTTCCTCGTATACTTAGCTGAATAATATAACCATTGGTTTTTAATTCGCCGATAATTGTATTTACCTTGGTTTTTGTAAAATGTAATATGTCGGCAATTTCCTGTTGTGATAATTTAACAATTTGCTCATTATTAACAGAAATCTGCCGATTTGCCATACATTCTAAAACTCTGTATTTATCATTTACGAAGAATTCAGACATCTGCAAATACCTCCAAACATACTTCGGTCTTAAAATTATACCATGTCGGTCCAAAATCGTCAATATATCAGTCTTGATTTATGGAAAAATACAAGTTCCTTGTGTTATAATCATCCGCAAAGGAGTTGAAAACATGAGAACTTACACCCAAGAAGAAAAGCAAGTTGAAAACATGAGAACTTACACCCAAGAAGAAAAGCAATCGGTTATTGACCGTTTCATATCAGGTGAGCCGTCAGCAAATATCCTTGCCGACACCGGTATACCCAAAAGCACTTTTTATGCTTGGTTGCACAATTACCGTGAGGAACAGGAAGCCGACAAGCGAAAGGCAGTCAACATACGCAATTTTCATTTACTTGAAAACAAAGTCGCACGCTTGGAAAGTATCGTCGAAATCCTCAAATCTGCGACCTGCACGGCGAAATCAGCATTGAGGCAAAGGTTATATGCCGCCTAACAATTTTATGGGAGATACAGCGTGCACGTGATCTGTGATGCATTTGACATTCCTAGAGGAACATTCTATAACCATGTTCTGCGAAACAAGAAGGACAACACGTGGTATGCGAAATGTCGAGAAGAATTGCGGATTCGCATACAAGAAATTTACGACGATAGCAATCAGATTTTCGGTGCTGCAAAAATTGCGGCTATTATGAAAAGTGAAGGAGTTAAGGTCAGTAATGAAATGGTGCGTACGCTTATGCGTGATATGGGATTGGACAGCATACGACAGTCGGCAAAGAAACTATACGAGGACGAAGGACGCAAATACAAAAACCACCTTAATCAAGAGTTTGACGTGAACAAGCCCAACGAAGTGTGGGTTAGTAATGTTACCTATTTCAAGTACGGCGAAAATGCTTATTATATTTGCGTGGTTATCGACCTATTCTCTCGCATGGTCGTTGGGTATAAAATCGGAAAGACCAGCAGCACGCAACTTGTAAAGTCAACTTTTCAAATTGCCTATGAATCACGTCAGCCGGATTCAAGTTTGGTTTTCCATACCGACCGTGGTGGTAACTATCGTTCCAGAACGATGAATGACTATATGCGGTCACTGCACATCACCCACTCTTTTTCACGTGTGCACGTGCCGTATGACAATTCTGTAATGGAATCGTTTTTTGCTTCTATGAAGCGCGAGGAACTGTATATGACGAAATACCGTTCGGAAGCAGACTTCCGAAGTGCGGTGGACAATTACATAATTTTCTACAATACCAAGCGACCACACAAGAAACTGCAATACAAGACTCCTACACAGAAAGAAGAGGAATATACTTTGAAATTAACGGATTTATGAGACACGAGCAGATAGACTGAGGAGTTCGAAAAGGTTTGTTTTTAAATCTTCTAATTGCTGAAGTTGATTTCTTCCGTTTTTAGTCCAGCTGACAAAAAGAAAATGCGACCTCGAAAAGTCGCATAAATACTGGATTTTATAATAAAAACACCATTGAGTCTGAACTTGAGGGTTCAGATTTCAATGGTGTCTTTAATTTTCTTGAGATGTCAATGCGGATATTCAAATAAACTAAGCTGATTCAAAAGTGTTTAACAGTGAACACTCTTGAATCAGCTTTTTATTATCAGTCGATTTTATCCAAGCTCCTGTTCTGCCTCATAGCCGCCTGTGAAGACTACCTTTATCTTATCCTTGGACTCAACTACTACGGTGTCAAGTATCTGTCTGACCAAGGTGTCGTTATAAGTCATCGGGTGGTTTTTCAAGCCGTCAAGTATGAGGTATATCTGCTCAAGTCTTGACTGTGCATTTTCTCGTTTTGTGCGTTCATTCTTGATTTCTTCAACCTGTGCCTGAAGCGAATGCTTTTTATTAATAATCTCTATAAGCTGATTTTCTATACTTTCTATATCTTCAGTATCGGCTGTCATTTTATTAAACAGCTCATTGTATTTCTCATCAAGCTTTGCAATTTCAATCAGAAGTTCAAGACTGTTATCTTCAACTTCATTAGCTTGGATACCTATACGGATATGTTCTTTAAGTATTGACAGAACATCTGCGCTTTGCTGTGCGTTGTTCATTATGGCTGTAACGATTGCGTTTTGCAATACGCTTTCTTCAATAGTAGGGGAGTGATGACAGTATTTTTTACCGTAGTCAAGTCGGTTAATGCATCTCCACACGATTTTCTTCTCACCGCTCGCAGTCCAAGTGCATCTGCGATAGGGCGTACCGCATTCTCCGCATATCAGAAGCTCTGTAAGTGCATATTTACTTGAATATTTGCCTTGCTCGGTCTTTGTACCAACCTGCTTAACCTTCCTTTTGCTTGTCCGTCTTGCAAGCTCTTCCTGAACTCTGTTGAAGGTGTCCTTGTCGATTATCGCCGGGTGGTTATTCTCAACATAGTACATAGGCCTTTCGCCGTTGTTCTTCTTTACCTTTTTTGAAATACAGTCGGATATGTATGTTTTGTTGAGAAGTGCGTCACCCTTGTATTTTTCGTTGGATAATATCGTTCTTACCGTACTGCCGTTCCAACCCGATTTACCGCTCGGAGTTTTTATGCCCTTAGCAGTAAGCGATTTTGCTATATCGGCAAGACTGCTTCCTAACAGGTATTCATTGAATATGAATTTCACCGTGTCGGCTTGTTCCTCATCAATCATCGGTTTTCCGTCAGGACCTTCTTTGTATCCGAGAAATCTGCTGTAGGCGAAGTGCACCTTGCCTTCTTTTGCTCTTTGCTGTATGCCCCAGCGGACATTGGCGCTGATATTTTCCGATTCGCTCTGTGCTATACTGCCGTAGATTGCAATGTAAAATTCTGCGCCTGCGTCCTTGCTGTGTATTCCCTGTTCTTCAAAGAATACATCTACATCAAGCTGCCTGAGCATTCTTACATAATTCAGACAGTCAACAGTATTTCTTGAAAATCTTGATATTGATTTTGTGATTATCATATCAATTTGTTTTCTCTTGCACATACGAATCATCTTTTGAAATTCATCACGCTTAAGTGCGCTTGTGCCTGTTATGCCCTTGTCTGCAAAAATTCCTACGAGCTTCCACTTGGGTTCGCTGTTTATTTTTTCGGTGTAGTAATTTTTCTGAACCTCATAGCTGTTAAGCTGTTCTTCCATCTGCGTTGATACTCGGCAATATGCCGCCACTCTCAACTGCCTGTATGAATTTGCGGTTGCTTTCGGCTTAACGGTCGGTTCAATAACTCTGACCTTTTTCGGCGGTGATACTGATGTTTCCGTCATATTAACATTCACCTACTCTTTGATTATTTTTCATAAGCAAGCTTATGGTGTGGTCTGTATGAAATTCAATGGTGTTTACGGTCTGACTGAATAATTCCATAGAAAAAGCTGAAAGCAAATCTGTTTTTTCAAACTTTGCTTTCAGCTTTTCTGTAATATATTCGGTGTTCTGCAATTCTGAATACTTTATTGAGGCACTCTCAAATATCAGCCTGATAACTTCATCTTCATTTATGACTGTCTTGTCAAGCTGATGATAGATTATATTTTCGGATTTTTTTGCATTGTTGCTCGGCTCAAAGGTTTCTGAATTGTACGATATGATTTCGGGAGCCTTTATCAGACGATTGAGAATATTAACTATTCTGTCCAACAGTTCTACATCCTGAATTCTGAAATTGAAGTCGCAGTCCGTTCCTGTGCATTGCCACTTTGTGTTTTTAGGGTTTCTTCCGTCATAAATGCGTTTCATAGGACAACCGTTTTCGTGATACCTCACAAGGCTTGTTATCCTGTAAATATCGCTTGTTCTGTCTGTGGATTTTTGAGTATTCTTGTTGCTCTTTATATTCTGAACAGCAAGAAATGTTCTCTTGTCAACAATCGGAGGATAATTGCCTGCGCCGATATAGCAGTTATTTTCAAGTATTCTCTTGACTTTGGATTTGTTCCAGTTGACAATACCGCTGATAAACTCGATCTGATTGTTGATAAGCTGTTGCGATATTTGCTGAAGTGACATACCACTGAGATAGCTTTTGAAAATATCCGAAACGATATTCGCTTCATTTTTATTTACAACTATCTTGCCGTCAGCATAATGATAGCCGTAGCAGATGTTTCTTATTTTCATACTGCGTTACTCCTTTCTCGTCTGTATATTTTCTCTGTGAGTTCAAGACCGCCTGTAAGTCTGAATTTCAATGTGTCATTTCCATACACAGTTATACCCTCAACTATATCCTGAAAAATATCCTTGTGAAATGTCAGGTCATCAACATAATCGGTTATGACTTCATTGAGGTAATTCAGCTTTTCAAGCAATTCTCCGTTTTTGTCCTCCGAAATGATTTTTCTATGTTCGTCCTTAAGCTTTTGCAGCTTTTTGGAAATCTCGGTAACCTGAGCAGTGAATTCTGCATCTTTGAGAATACCCTTTGTATGTAGCTTTGCGAGCATATGATTTTTGGCACTCAAATCTGCAATCTCTTTATTTATCCTGTAGATTGATTCCTGTTCAGGATTTGACCTGTTTTTGAGCATTTCTATCTGCTTAATCAAGGTGTCAAGAATATATTTTTTATTTGCTTTCAGCTTACTCATAAGTGCTGTGAATGCGTCATAAAAATCGGTTTCGGGAATTCTTCCTGTGTTACATTCAGACCTTGATGTGGTTCTGTATGAACACACCCAATATATTTTGTCCTTGTCGGTGAGCTTGCGGAAATTTTTGCCGCAGTCTGCACACTTTACTTTCCCTGACAGAAGCGATACTTGCCTGTTATGCGAAGATTTCTTTCTGTCATTCTGCAATTGCTTTACGGCATTGAAAATTTCTTTAGAGATAATAGGCGCATTACTGTTTTCTACATAGTACTGCGTCTTTTCACCTCTGTTTCTTTTTCGTGTAAAGGGAAGTGTTTCCGTAGTGTATTTCTTTTGCAGTACGGCGTCACCCATATATCTTTCGTTATTGAGAATATAGTCTATCCCGTAAACATACCATTTTCGGCTTGAGTCGGGATTTTCTTTGTTAAGGATATTGGCAATAGACTGTTTGCCGTAGCCTTGTAGGTATAAGTCAAAAATTCTTCTTACAACCTCGGCTTCATCTTCCTTAATTCTCAATTCGCCGTTTATCATTCTGAAACCGTAAGCAGGGCAGGAGGTGTTGTATTGACCTGATTCCATTCGCTTTTTGTAGCTCCAGCGGACATTGTCGGAAATATTCTGCGACTCCTGCTGTGCCGATAGGGCAGGAAGAGTGACAAGCATTTCTACATTTATTTTATCTGTATCAATGCCCTGTTCCTCAAAGAACACGCTTATATCCATTTCTTTCAGCATACGGATTGCAGATATAAGCTCGTTTGCATTTCTTGCAAATCTTGAAACCGATTTAGTAACAATGCGGTCGATTTTCCCTTTTTGGCAATCATTAAGCATTCTTTTGAATTCATCACGCTTTTTCATTGATGTACCTGTGATACCCTCATCTAAGTAGTATCCCAAAGCGATACAATTACATTTTGCCCTTATACCTTTTAATTTTGCCTTGAACCTTTTAACTTT
>CANQUV010000001.1 GCA_947627135.1 uncultured Clostridia bacterium | reverse complement strand
GTAGAGCATATTTTTAAACCTCCGTTTCTGGTTTCTTGACAATTCCATTTTAACGGATTTTTCAAATATGCTCTACTTTTTTATTTTCCTATTATTTTTATTTCTGTAGGCTCTATTTGTTACCCCAACATTTATTATAGAGCCTATAAATAAAGAGAACAGAATTATATTCTGTTCTCTTTTCTTGTATATGCTTTTTACGCTTTTATCATTACTATTTGCGTAAAAATATTGTTTTTATAAAAAGGCTATGCTAAAATTATTAAATATTCAAGTTTGATAAATAGACAGGTTATTATTTAAACACTTGTCATTAATAATGTAACTGATAATTTTAATTATATTGCATAAGGAGAACCGCTATGAAAAACAAGTTTTTGAAAATGTCAGTAAGTGTGTTGTTAACATTGCTTATTATGTCATGTCCGTTATCTGTGTTTGCGGTGACGGATAATATTGAAAGGGTTCAAAATGACTCTGAATCCGTTGACATTGAAAATGCGGATAATGAGTACGTTGACCAGATAGCACCAATAAATGAGGAATATCTTGAATATATTGATAATCCAACAAAGTATTATGGAGCTGTTCCGTCAATGCTTGATTTAAGCTATCTTGACGAGGATTATGCAGACAGCAGTGCGGCAGATGTAGATGTACTGCCGGAAAGCTATGATTTGCGTGATTACGGCAGAGTTCCGGCAGTCAGAGATCAGGGAAACTACGGAACTTGCTGGGCCTTTTCTGCTACGTCTTCAGCTGTTTCAGGGCTATTAAATCAATTTCCTTCAATTTCATTTTCGTCTGCTCATCTCAGTTGGTTTACATATATGGGAAATATAGAATCCGAGATGTATTCTTGTTATTTAAGTAATGATAAGTCTGTATTTAATATTGGAGGCAATAACTATTTTTCTGGCGGTTGTATGGCAGCATGGAAGGGTCCTGTTTTTTCTGAAAAGCTACCGTATAGTTATATTACTAAATATAACGAAGATTTTTCATCATTTGAAAATATGCGTTATGATGCCGACTATCACATGCAGGATGCCTTTTATTTACCAAATCCATCAGGTAATTCTGAAGACGATGCAAGTCGTGATGTAATAAAAAATGCTTTGCGTGATTACGGTTGTTTAACAATAAGCTATAATAGTTCAGACGAATATTATAATAACGAAACAAATTCGCAATATTGTCCTATTGAAAGTGTAAGTGATCATGCAGTTTTAATAGTAGGCTGGGATGATAATTATCCGAAAGAAAATTTTAACGATGGCGAACGTCCTGAAAATGACGGTGCTTGGCTCATACAAAACAGTTGGGGAACAGGTTATAATGACGGCGGTTACTTTTGGATATCATACGAAGATAAAACTATACAAGCTATCACCCTGTTTCAACTTGAAGCAGCAGATAATTATACAAAAAACTATCAGTATGATATAACAGGCTGGCAATTATCTTTAGCTGCTGATAAATTTTATAGTCCTGAACAATCAAGCAGAGAAGGTTATGCGGCGAATGTTTTTACAGTTGAAAGCGATGAACAACTTGAAGCAGTTTCCTTTTACACAACAGATGTGGATACGCAGTATCAAGTAAGTGTTTATACAGGTTAATCAGCGGAAAACCCTTCTTCCGGAGAGCTTGCTTATTCGGGAAAAGCGGGATATGAACCTTATGCAGGATATCATACCATAGAGCTTGAAAATCCTATAAAATTGCAAAAAGGTACAACCTTTACTGTTGCAGTAAAGCTTTCAAATCCTGAATACTCTTATCCAATTGCTGTAAGTGCTGCTGTTTCCGATGTAAGAAAAGAACGTCTGGAATATTCGGGCTTTGACAATGAAAGTTTTGTAAGTGCCGACGGAAAAAACTGGACCGATGTTAATAAATATTCTTATTATTCTAAAGATGAAAATGTGTTGAGTCATATTATTATAAGTAATGTGTGTATAAAAGCATTTACCAATCCTTTAGCCTCCGAGGGAGAAGCTGTTTCAAATGTACGTTTTTCTGTGCTTGAAGGACCTGTTGCTCTTGGTACAGAGCTTGAGCTTGAGGGATCACCGACAATTAATTATCAGATTGACGACGGAGCAGTACAAAATTACAACGGGGCAATAACTATTAATAAACCATGCACAATTACTGCATGGGGAGTTGAAAACGGTAAGTGCGGAAATAAGGTGAGCCGTACATATACAACTGCATCGGCTCAGTTAAATTATTTAATAGTTGACAACGGCAGCGAAAAAAACAATGTTGAACTAAGCTCTGATAACACAGGTGAAATCGTTGTTACCAAACCTGCATCAATAAAATTATGCCCATGCAGTTCAGATACCATAAGTATTGACGGTAAAAATATTGCTTCTAATGAGTGGTCAGAAGAATTTACATTATCAGAAGATGAAACAAGCAAGGAAATACAAATTGAAGTTACAGCTAAAGGAAAAACTCCCACAACTTATGTTATAAAAGTCATTAATAAGCAGGAACCCTTCGAAGGAATAACATTTGACTATGATATTGAACTATAAACTTTAATGAAGATGTATATCAATTGTTTGATAAGGATGAAAACGAAATCCACAGCGGCAGTTCTGTATCAGATTATTCTGTAATAAATGACTATATTTCAGAAATTGAAAAATTTTCTGTTAAGGATAAGAAAACCGGCAATCTGCTTGGATATATAGCTGTTCCTTTTAGACAAAGTACTCCTGATTGGAATGTTGACTTTGCAAATGAAACCACCTATGAGTCATTTACAAACGACACAGTATGGAGCAGCAGTGCAGATGATTTTAAAGAGGTACACGTATGTTCAGACGAAAAACTTAAACTTGATTCAGGTATAACCTATCACTTATGGAGGCCGGGAAATGATAAATACGGGTTTGCATCCGAAGTAGCTGTTATTGAAGTTGCAGAAAGACCTCGGGCACCTAAGGCAGAGACGGAAATTATCAGAGCAAACTATGTAAAATTTAAAAAAGTAGATGGATATCAATACAGAATTGCAGGAGAAGAATGGCAGGAAAATTCTGATTTCTATGGTCTTGACGTTAATACTGAATACACCTTTGAAATAAGGATTAAAGGCGAATATGAAATAGATGATAATGACAATGATTCACTTTATACAAAGTTTCATTATGGTTCAGAGGTAACGTCATTCACATTAACTACACCGGACGGAATTATAGTTCCCTACAAATATCGTTATCATGGGCAGGAGATTATAGAATTTAATAATTGTCCGCTGCATAAAGGAAAAAATGAAATTGATATAATGAATGAACTTTTTTTGTTAAACGGATGTATTTTGGCTGAAAATCAAGAAGAGGTTATCACTGTAAATGTCTCAGAGATAGACGGAAAACTTGTACCGGACAAAGAAATTCTTATAGATATCGAAATGGTAAATTATGATGATGATGGCAATCCTATACCCGTGTCTGCAAATGATTATAAATATACGGTAAACTACTGGAGTGTCGATGATCTTACACAGTTAATTGATACACAGGATTGTAGTTTTACTGCACCTTTTAGTTTGCACGAAAGAGACTTGACAATACCTGAGGGTTATGTTTTAGCCGATGAAATTAATTGGGACGAAAGTGACGGACCAATGCTGATGTTCTATAATGGTGTTTGGAGAGCTTATAACAATGAAATAAATATAACGGTTCGCAAAGCTGACGAGCCGTCAACTGAACCTTCCACAGAAGACCCAACAAACCCGTCAACTGAACCTTCCACAGAAAACCCAACGAACCCGTCAATTGAACCTACGACTGAAATCCCGACTGAACCATCAACAGAAACCCCGACAGTGCCTTCAACAGAACCGTCAGCAGAAGGTTTTGCAACAGAACCGTCAGAGGTTAATAACGAAGGTTCAAGCAAATCAACAGATAAAACAATAACGATGGCGGATTCTGAAACTCAAAACAAAGCTAATGCTGTAAAGGTCAGCGGCGGAAGTGTTCAGACAGGTGATTCTTCTATGTCGATGGCAGTGCTCGTTATTTTTATTTCTGCATCAGCTGTTATTGCATATTTTGCTTACAGACGCAGAACATAATTATCTAAATAATGTGAAGTAGACATTAAAACTAAATATAAAATTAAAAACAATAACCGGGAGCCCCATTTAGGTTACCCGGTTATTTTAAAAATTTTAAGCAACAGTCTTTTTTATTATAAAAAATAATATAACTTATTGTTTCTTAATTGCTACCTTTTGTGGTATTTAATTTGTTGATTAGTGTTTTGTAAAAAATCATATTTTTGGTAATACAATTTATCCTTAGCTTATTTTTTTAAAAGTAATATTTATGAAAAATACCTTGTGTATGTGTGGCGGGAGATGATATAATTAATGAAATATGTATTCAATGGGCGAAATAATAGTATGCTTTTAAAATTATTGATAACAGCGCTTAAAATGATGCATTAGTCTTATTTATATTCCTCCGAAAAGAGGCGTTCTAAAAGCTGAAAAAATAAAATGACAGGTGTGAATTGGTGTTATATTTGCTACAATGACAATATATTTGTGAGCATAAATGCGGCAGGTGTTGAAATATAATGCAGAGTTTAGTTAGAATACTGGAAAAAATGATGTGAATAAATGAAACAAAAGGTTAAACACAGCCGTGAAAGCGTCAAAAACATACTAAGTATTGCCGTCTATCTAAATATATTGTGCTTCAAAATAACATAAAATTTTAAATAGCCTGTTTAATTAAAAAACAACAGTCATAAGGTTGTGTGATTATGAGTAAAGATAAAAAGCATTTATATATTATTGGTTCAATTATTATTGCAGTAGTGGTCGTTTTTGTTTTAGTTGTATATTCAATGCTCAGCAAAGCCAACACAAGTATAATTGTGTTGGCTGATACTGCAGAACAAAGCTGTGGATGGACTTATGAAAAGCTTACGGATGGTGTTGTTACAAGTGCAGAGCCTGAGTTCAGCGATGAATATGGTACATTTATAAAAGGCGGACACGCTGACGCTGTAAAAATAACTATGGTTATGACCGATTTTGATAGGAACACTCCTTGCTTTGAAATGAATATTGCAACATCGGATATTCTGGGTGTGGAGATGTTTGTTGAAGGAGAGATTACCTATTCAAGCTTCAGCGGAGGAGAAAGAAACAAGGAAGGATATCTTATACTTGATAAAAACAATCTGCCAGATACTTCTTTGGAGGAAAGAGGCGGAATACAAGTACGAGTTTCGCTTCCGGAAGATTATGTAGGGAAAACAGTCTCTATTATTACATATTACTCAAAAGACGCAGAGATTTTATATCCTGTATATCCATGGGTGTGCAACTATGATACCGACAGCGCACCTGCGGCGGTTTATAGCGTTATACCGGTAGCTGTAATGACACTGTGTGCTATTCTTGCCATTCTTACCGTTATAATATTTGTTTTGGATTTTTCAAACGGTAAAGTTAATATGAAAATTTTACTGCTAACGCTGTTTTTTATGCTGTTGTTTATTGATAAAGCGTATATATCATTTCCGGGTACATACAGCATATTGATAAAATATATGGATTTATCATTTCTTTGGTATGTTTACACTGCACCGCTGCTTATGTATATAGCACTTAGTCTTACCGGCTGGAGAAAATATATTTTATCGGGATTAACTGCAATATGGTTTTTGTATGAAGTAACGCAAATGTTTATTACACAATATTCCGGAGAATATGGAATGATTGGCGCAAACGGGCTGATTGAACTTTTGCTTTTTGCTGCTGCATTAGTTTTAGTAACAGTTGAATTATTGCTGCAGAGAAAAAATAGTATAAAGATAAATAAATTTTACATTATAACTTGTGTAATCGTTATCGTTTTCTGCTTGTTTTTCGAGTTACGGACTTGGAACGGAGATATTATGAGTTACATCAGCGATATAATAACCGATGCTAATGAGGGTGGGTACATTATAGTAGTTGATTTAATATCAAATATTTTTGCTGTTATGGCAGTTATAATTCTTGTAATTGAATTTATCAAAAGAACATTGAATACCCATAAGCTTATAACTGTTCTTGAAGAGCGCAGCAGACTTACAATGGAAAGCTATAACCGAATGGTCGAGTCTGAAAATGCCACAGGTGCAGTTCGTCATGAAATGCGTCATCATATTCTGGCCTTAAGCGGTATGATTAAAAACAATGATATCAAGGGGATACAGGAGTATCTTACATCTCTTGAGTATCAGCTTGATAATTTACCTACCGGACGATACAGTCAAAATATAATGGTAAATATTTTGGCGGGAACATATTTAGATAGAGCAAAGAACAATGGAGTAAAGGTGAAATATCACTTTAATATTCCTCAGAAAATACCTATTGCTGACAGCGATCTTTGTGTTTTCCTGACCAATTTGCTTGAAAATGCTCTTAAGGCATGTGAAAAAACAGAGCCCGAAATTGAGAAATACATTAATGTTAATATCGGACTTAACGGAAACTTTTTGTTTATAGGCTGCGAAAACAGCTATTCCGAACAAACCGATAAAAAGGACAAGCGCCATAGCTACGGCCTTAAAAATATGGAGAGTATTGCCAAAAAATATAATGGTGTACTCAAAATAGAAAAAAAAGCATCGTCATTCTCTGTAATGAGTACGCTTTGTCTTACAAAGAATTTTGGAGAAGAAGATATGTCTTTATAAATTCATTTTTGTACAGTTTTATTTATAAAATAAGGACCGCATCATAAATCGAGGCGGTCCTGAGTTTATTTAAACATATTCTTTTTTCCGAGATATTCCATCAAATTTATTTGGATTTTATTATACTTTAATTTACTTAGCGGAACTCTCATACCGTTTGTAAGTTGAATACAATTATGGGTTATTTTCGAGATACAGTCAAGATTTACCAGATAGCTTCTGTGGGGTCTTACAAAATTCATAGGTGCCAGAGTGTTCTCTATATACTTAAGAGTGCCATGACAGGTTTCCTTTGTTCCGTTGGTCAAATGAATAATAATATCGTGACTGAATATTTCAAAGCATACAATATCTTCCAGATTAAGAAAAACAGTACCGCTTGTGGTTTTAATGCGCAATTTTTTTGAACTGTTTTTCGTAAAAAATCGCTCGACCGCTGTCTCCAGCTTGTTCCAATCTCCCGATTTAAGCAAATAATGCAGAGGTTCAACATCGTAACTGTCGACAGCATATTCGTCATATCCGGTAATAAATACAATATCTGTATTGATTTGCTTTTTGCGAAGAAATTTGGCAAGTTCAAGTCCATTTTCGTTGCCGAAAACAATATCTAAAAAAATGAGATCAAATTCCCCGCCCTTGTGGAGAACCTTTGAAAAAGATTCTCGGTCATAAAAACAGTTAAGGTTGTACGCAGCTTCTTTGCGTGACATAATATTATCAAGAGCAACCCTGAATTGTTCGCAGAATTGGGCGTTATCATCACAAATAGCAAATTTGTACATACGAAACCACCTTTCACGATGATTGTTCATTATATCACAAAATATATAGTTTCGCAAGATTATTATGATAAAAGGAAATTTAATTGTTGGAAACTGTATTGCACCCATATATGATAACAGTTATAATTGTGACGGCATTTGTGATAAAACATTTATTATTTTTAAAACATAAGAAATAATAAATCAAAAAGAGAGTATCATAAGACACTCTCTTTTTATATGTTAAATTATAAAATTACATTTGCTTTATTTTAAATCTTTTCATAAACAGCAAGTAAGCAATCACAAGTACGGCTGCTGTTACTGCCCAGCTGACGGGATAAACTATCATTAAGGTAAAAAATGTTGGTGACATTTGAAATGCTGTATAAACCCATGTTATACGAATACCGCAAACACCTGCGAATGTAATTATTGCAGGTACAAGGGAATATCCGTAACCACGCATAGAACCGGACATGATTTCCATTACTGCATTTATCGCCTCCGGAGTAAGAATAAAGAATAGTCTTATAATTCCTACTGATGCAATTTTTGGGTCACTGTTAAAGATACCAAGTAACGGTCTGCCAAATAAAAGAATAATAGCAGATACGGCAACGGTTATTACTATATTCATAACAAGGCTGATTCGTGTGATCTTACGACATCTTTTAATATTTCCCGCACCATAATTTTGACCAACAAATGTTGTGCAAGCCTGACCAAAGGAGTTTACAAGGTAATAAGCTAATATTTCGATATTAAAGGCAGCAGATGATGCTGCCATAACTTCAGCACCAAGGCTGTTGATTGCTGATTGAATACAGATATTTGAAAGAGAAAATACCATAGTTTGAAGTCCTGCAGGCAGACCTATTTTAATAACAGGTTTTAATACAACACTGTGAATTTTAATACTTGATATTTCCAATTTAATTGCATCTTTGCGATGCATCAGCATTATAAAAAGAAGTACAGAACTGGATAAATTGGAAAGTACAGTTGCAAGCGCAACACCGTCGGCATCCATTCCTATAACACATACAAATAATAAATTTAGAGCAACATTCAATATTCCTGAAACAATTAGACACATTAACGGGGTACGAGTATCACCCTGACTTCGAAATATAGCAGCCTCAAAATTGTACAGAAAAATTACAGGCATTCCTAAAAGGTATATTCGCAAATATGCAAGGGCCATAGGAAATATAGTATCAGGAACAGAGAGTAAATGTAACAATGAAGGGGATATAAGTTCACCAAAAAGAGTAATGCCTATTCCTCCAATCAGCGAAAATAATATAGATGTGTGAACCACCTTTTTAATTCCTGTTGTATTTTGCTGACCTGTAAAGTTTGAGATTACTACATTTGCCCCTAATGCAATACCCACAAAGCCATTTACCAGTAAACCTATGATAGGACTGTTGCTGCCAACTGCCGCCATAGCATTAGCACCGACAAATTGGCCGACTACCGCAATATCGGCGGCATTAAACAATTGCTGCAACATTCCCGTTGCAGCCAAAGGAAGAGCAAACAACAGTAGTTTGCTTGCAATACCTCCATTTAGCATATCTATATTTTTTTGTTTCATTTTTTCATCTTCTTGTACTATGACTTTATATATTTACTATATTTTAACACATGTTTTATAATTTTACAATAAATAACAATTATCGTGTTAATAATTTTGTAAATAGAAATATAACTTTTATTAAAGGAGTGTTGCTGAAATTATAGAATAATCTGCTAGATCTTATTTGGTTAAATAAAAAGTATTGGTAAATTAAAATTATAACTAACATAATTTAATAGTTTCCGTTTAGGTCTTACTGTTACCCATTCACGCAATTTCGTTGATTTTTAATAATAAATAATGATAAAATTGCATTGTTATTTATATGGGAAAATATAAATTGCAAAAGTAATAAAAAATACATAATTGTATTTTAATTCACAATAGTTGCTGTTTCGGTTAGTTGTATATGGAGTAACAAGTGAAACTGCGGCGCACAAAAAACAGGAGGCAATTTAAAGATGAAAAAACCATTAGTAAGACGTACATTATCACTTTTTCTTGCAATAATGCTGATGATTTCTTGTATGACTGTAACGGCTTATGCGGCATCCGGTTATAATTCAGAATCTAAAGTGTTAAGACTGCATAACAGTGAAACAGTGCTTAATTTAAGCAAATTGAGAAGTTTATTTGGATTTGGAATCTTAGATAAATTTCAAATAAAGACTGATAGTGAAACCGAATCCGTAGTAGAGTGGAACAGCACCAGTGATGCACTTAAAACATTCACTGCTTTACACGGCACTAAACACATTGTTGAAAAAGGAACTTCAAGTGGTTTTCCTCCGACTACCACTTGGCAAGAGAGCGCAAGATTTACAGTTGAGGTTTATGACAATCTGAAAGTAACAACCAATATTTCGGAAGCCAATGTAACAGTAAACGATACAAAGGTTACAGAAGAAGGTACAACAGTTGAAGTTACCCGAGATGATAAAGCTACTTTGGTTGTGAACGGATTAAAGGATTACAGCGTAACTGTAAAAGAAGGTGCAAAAATACTTGCTTCATTTGAAACCGGACAGGGAGGTACAGTAATTATATCTGACCTTACAGAAGATAAAGAAGTTTCAGTTGAATACGCTAAGGTTAATGCTGCTTCAATATCTTTAGGTGAAAATACCGATTCAGCAACTGTTCAAATTAACGGTAACGGCATTGTTGACGGTGAACAAAAAACCTTAAATCCGGGTGAAGCAGTTACAGTAACAGCAACACCTGTTGATGATAACTACATAGAATCACTTGAAGTGTACAATGCAGATGAAATAGTTTCCGAGGAGATGACCTTTGAGGGTACTACTGCAAGTGTTAAATTTATTCCTGAAAATGATGCAGAATATACAATTAAAGTAACAAGTAAAATTGCAGAAATTGTTTTATCAAACGATACAATTGGCTATAATAATAAAATGACCACAGATCAAATTTGGGAGTCTGTCTATAATTTAATTGATACTGAAGACAGTGTTCCGGAAATTACAGCTGATAATGTATCTATTAAATATAAGGCATACAAGGCAAGTACTATTTTCGGAACAGACCGTTGGGAGGATTTTGATTATCAACCAAACGGATTAACAAAACCGGGTCACGCATTTGGTGCAGAAAACCCTGAAACCATCCAAATCACATATACTCCTGCTGAACATTATCCTTTAGTAAGTGTTGAACAGGAAATTACTCTTACAGAAAACAGAACACAGCCTGTTATTACACTAAAAGAAGATCAGACAATAGAATATTATGAAGGAATTTCAAAGGAAGATATTTACAATCTTGTATTTGACTCATTGAAAGCAGAAGACGGTACAGATATTTCTGAAATTGCTGCATTTGGTGAAGACGGAAATATGACCGTAGACGTTGATCTTGAAACACTTGCTCCCGGACAAAACACTGTTACCGTAAACTTTGAAGGAAATTCTGAATATCTTCCGGCTAAAGCTGAAACAACCTTTAATGTTGAATATGTAACCAAACCTGCATCTGTTGTATTATCACTTAACGAAGGTAATGCTGTCATTACAGTAAACGAAATGGCACTTAGCGGCGACGATACTATATATGTAAATGCCGGTGAAACAGTAACTGTAAAGGCAACTCCCGCAGACGGCAATTATATTAAAGACATTGAAGTTTTTGAATGGTTAGATGAGCTTGAAAGTGAAGTAAAATGGGATGGAACAACTGCTTTAGTAACCTTTACAGCTAATGAAGACGCATTATATCTAATTAATGTATATAGTGAAAAAGCGCAGATTTCTCTTAAAGCACTTGAAGGAAGTCAAGAGACCCCAACAATTGGTTATAATAAAACTATGAATATAGATAAAGTAAAAGAGTCTATATTTAATTTAATTGATACAGATAACAGCGTTCCGGGTATGACAGCAGAAAATGTAAGTATTCAGTACAAAGCTATGTCACTGGGAATTTTAGGCGATAGTTGGCAGAACCTTGATTATAAACCTCAAACTCCGTTAGGACACGAATTTGGAGAAAATTCAACAGAAAGCGTAAAAATAACATTTGATGATCCTGACGATAAATACCCTGCAGTTTCAATAGAATTTACTCTTGCTTTAGTAGATAATAGAATTAATACTTCTGTTAATCTTAAAGCAAATCAGTCAATAACTTATTTTGAAGATATAACAGAGAATGATATTTATAATCTTGTATTTGACTCTGTAACCGATGTTAATGGTAATGAAATTGAAGCAAATTTTGGCGAGAATATCAGCATAACAGTTGGGTCTGGTAAAATTAATGCAGGTACTTATACAGTCACAGTGAATTATAAAGGTGATGAAACTTACGCAGCTTCTTCTGCACAGGTGGAAATCACAGTATTAAAAGCAAATGTTGATGTTTCAGTAAATTCACAGATTATAAATTATAGTGAAAAAGACAGCATAAACCCTCTTGTTTCCACTAACCCTGATAATGTAAAATGTATATTGTTTACAGCAGGTCTTGATGTTAGAGACGGCAGCAGTTATATTAATCTTAATTTGCCTGAACTGATTGATACAAAAGATATAGAAAATGAGTATATCCGTAATATTCTCAATGAAATTTATGAAAGTCTCAAAACGGATGTTTCAATATCTGAATTAAGCAAAGTCCTTCAAACAATTTTGAACACTCTTGAGAGTTTGCAAAGTGATTATGGTCTTCCTATTAATTTAGACGCAGAAACTATTCAAAGACTTATTACAACTCTTGAGTCCTTTGAGCAACTTCAAGGTTTATCTGATTTAACCGTTAAAATTACAATAGGAGAAAATATCATCCCTGAAAACATCGGTGCATATATTATAGGCGCAGTTACGTCTGATGCAAACTATGTAACTAATGCAGCTGTGGGTTATCTGGTAATTACCCCTGATGCTGCAAAAGTTAATCTTTCATTTAATACGGAAATTAAAAACAGTAATATTGCACGCAAAGGTATTTTAAGCGGCGAATTTGACCTTGGTTCACATATTGTTCCTGATGGTCTTACCGAAGATCAGATTGCACAAGCTACTGAAAAACTGACTAATGTTTATGTATGTTTGAATAAAAATGGTATATATATTTCAAATGAGCCAAGCGGAGATGTAGGCGCTTATGTACAAATTTCGTACATAAAAGACTGGGACAATCAAATGTACTATGCAGTTCCGATCGTGCGAGAGTATAATGTATTTATCGATAAAGCAACTGTTGAATTTGTTGATAAAGACGGAAATGCAAATTCAGACCAAAGCTTTACTTATGACGGTACTCCAAAGGCTATGACAGCATTAGTTAAAGACAGCAACGGAAATGTTCTGGATAGCAGTAAGGTTACCTATAAATACATAGGTTTAGAAAGTGACCTGAATGCATACAACAGCAGCGAACCTCCAACTGAAAGCGGTGTTTACACAGTAATTGCCGAGTATGCAGAATATTATGGCGAAGATAAGTTAGTTTGTTTTGGAGTTTCCATCGGTAAATTAAATATTCACACTGCTAATTCAGATTTTAAAATTAATGATACAGAATTTCTCTTTGACGGAACCGGAAAGACTATTGATGTTATTAATCCAAACGGTTTAATTTATGTTGAAGTTATTGTAGATAAAAATAATAATGTAAATATTATTCTACCGGAAAGTTGGGGTGTAGCTCCTGGCAGCATTAATGTTGAAGGAGGTATTCAGCAGTTAATTTCTAAATTGAATTCTCTTCCTGAATTTATTTCAAACAGTAAACTGGTAGCTGAATTGGAAAAATTACTTAACAGCATTACTATCAATACAATTTCAATAAATGGTGATCTACCTGTTGAAGAAGGAGAGTATAATATAACCGCATTTGCTTTCGGTAAAAACTATACATTCCAAACTGATACAGCAGTTCTTTCTATTGTTGATAAGATCTTAATTGGTGATGTAGACCTTGACGGAAACATAAATGTTAAAGACGCTACATTAATTCAACTTTATGCAGCCGGATTAATAACACTTGATGAAGTTTCATTAAGTGCGGCTGATGTTAATTTCGATATTAAAGTAGATGTAAATGATACAACATTTATTCAATTGTATTGTGCAGGTTTAAATACTGAAGGTCACCATGTGGGTGAATATAAGGAAATAAGAGTTTAATAGTTTAATGTATATATTATAAAAGTTCTCTGCAGTTATGCAGGGAACTTTTTTGTATATAATATATTGAAATTTTTATTATATGATATAGTATTAATTTCAATAAATAACCATTTAAATATAAAATTTATAAAATTTTACCTTATTTTAAAATAATATTGGATATTTAAAAAATTTGTTGTATAATAGGTAATATAATGTCTAATAAAGGTTTGATTTTTTGAAGTTCTTTCAAAAATGCTGTATTTTATTTATAGCGATTGCTGTTTTAATATGCTTTACGGCCTGTAATTTTGACTCAAAATATGACAGCGAATTTTTTTCAATGGACACGATTATGACAATTACCGCTTACGGCAGTAAAGGAGAAAATGCAGTTAAAGCTGCTGAAAATGAAATAAACAGGATTGATGCTTTGTTATCCGTTCAAAATAAAAACAGTGAAATTTACAAGCTTAATCGGGATAAATCAATAAGTGCAGCCTCTGATACCCTTGCTTTAGTGAATCGTGGAATAGAAATTTATACATTGACAGACGGAGCTTTTGACATTACCATTGAACCGCTTTCTCGTTTATGGGGATTTTATACAGGACTTGAGAATCGGATTCCAACGCAAGAGGAAATTGATAATGCCCTTAAATTTGTGGGAGCGGAGAATATTAAAATTGACAAAAGCAATATAATTCTTAACGAAGAAACCTCTCTCGATTTAGGTGGAATAGCAAAAGGCTATGCTTCAAGCATAGCAGCACAAATCCTTAAAGAAAGGGGAGTATCTTCGGCGATTATTTCACTTGGAGGAAATATAAGGACTGTTGGTACAAAACCTGACGGTTCCAAATGGAATATAGGAATAACAGATCCTGATGACAATACAAAAGAAATCGGAATACTTTCAGTCAGTGATACTGCTGTTGTGACATCTGGAGGTTACCAGCGCTATTTTGAGGAAAACGGACAAATTTATCATCATATAATAGATACAAAAACAGGATATCCTGCAAAGAGCGGACTTAAATCGGTAACGGTTGTATCAAAAGACGATACTCTTGCAGACGCTCTTTCAACTGGACTTTTTGTTATGGGACTTGAAAAATCAAAGGAGTTTTACAGAAAAAACAGTACTCTTTTTGAAGCTGTATTTGTTACTGATAAAAATGAGGTTTATATTACCGAAAATCTCAAAAACAGTTTTTCGTCACAGCAAAGTTTTGGGGTGATAGAAATATGAAAACCCGCACATGGATAATAATTTTATCATCGGTAGTTATCGTATGTGCCATTTTGTGGATGAGCATTTTAAATTCATTATCTCCGTCGAAAATTGTGGGAATATATCAGGATGGAAATCTAGTTGAAAAAATCGACCTGAACAGCGTTACATATCAGAGAGAAATAACGCTTACCGGTGAATTTGGAAAAAATACAATTTATATTTCAAACGAACATATTGAAATGAAATCAGCAGAATGTCCGGATAAGCTCTGCGTAAAACACGGCGAGCTTAAAAGCGGCGGCACTCCTATTGTCTGCCTGCCCAACAGAATAGTCATTCAATTTGAAGATGATTCTAAAGAAGCAGACGCAAAAACAGGAGCGGTAAGATGAAAACCAGAAATTTGATTTTAACCGCAATTATCACCGCCTTGGCGCTTGTTGCCTTTACAATTGAAGCGGCAATACCTCCTCTTACTCCCATATACGGCATAAAGCTGGGAATTGCAAATGTATTCACGCTTTTTACTCTGTATGCTCTGGGAATAAAAGAAGCGGCCGCTGTACTTTTTTTGAGGATTTTGCTTGGGAGTATATTCACAGGACAAATAGTATCATTTATATACAGTCTTGCGGGAGGGATTCTTTCCTTTGTGCTTATGGTTCTGCTTAAAAAGTTTTTCACGCTTAAACAAGTTTGGGTGTTAAGCGTGTTAAGTGCAGTAATGCATAACATAGGGCAGCTTTTGGCGGCAATATTTATGACATCGTCCGTACAGCTTGTGTACTATCTGCCTGTGCTTGTGATATCAGGTATAATTGCCGGTGCATTTACCGGTTTGTGTGCTCAGCTGGTTTTATTGCGCCTGAAAAAATGGTCGGAGAACAAATTATAAGATAAAATATTAAATTTGGAAACTTTTTTATAATGTTTTCTTTTTAAATTTGCAATTAAAAATTTATCAAATTTTATATAATTTGAAATATATGGAGGACAGAAAAATATGAAATTAAGCGGTATCAGAGTTCCGCACAGAAAAAATACTGCGGACAGCGTACCTCAAAGGCTGCCGGTTCCGGAAACGGTGACAATTCCAATGTCAATGCACATAGGAAAGCCTGCCATACCAACGATCAAAGTAGGCGAGAGGGTAACCGTAGGTCAGATTATAGGTACGGCTGACGGATTTATCAGTGCTCCCGTACATTCAAGCGTATCGGGCAAGGTTAAAAAGCTTGATGAAATTACTATGTCAGGCGGAATGAAAGTAGCGGCTGTTGTTATTGAAACTGACGGTATTCAGGAAGTTTGCGAAAGCGTAAAACCTCCGGTTGTAACAAATTTTGAAAGTTTTATTAATGCAGTCAAAGAAAGCGGCGTTGTAGGTTTAGGCGGTGCCGGATTCCCAACATTTGTAAAGCTTAATGTAAAGGATTTATCTGCTGTTGAGACAGTTGTAATAAATGCTGCTGAATGTGAACCATACATAACTTCAGATACCAGAACAATGCTTGACAAAGCAGAATATATTTCAAAGGGAATTGATCTGCTTAAGAAATATCTGGGCGTAAAACGAATTATTATAGGAATTGAAAATAATAAAAGATCCTGTATAGATAAGATGACAGAACTTGCAAACGGTAAAAGCGGCGTTGAGGTAAAGGTACTTCCGTCGGTTTATCCTCAGGGCGGTGAAAAGGTGCTTGTATATAATACAACAGGCAGGCTTATTCCCAAAGGAGGTCTGCCGCTTGATGTTGGAGCGATCGTTATTAATTGTACTACCCTTTCCGTTATTGCCGAATATATTGAAACAGGTATGCCCCTTGTTGAAAAATGTATTACCGTTGACGGTTCTGCCGTTAAGAATCCTAAAAATGTAATAGCTCCCATAGGAACTCCTCTTGAAAAGCTGTTTGATTTTTGCGGGGGATTTAAGACAGAACCCCAAAAGGTCCTTTACGGAGGTCCTATGATGGGCATAGCAGTGCCGTCTTTGGATGCACCTGTGCTCAAAATGACAAACGCTGTAATTGCGCTGGACGAAAAAGAGGCAAGACCACCAAAAACTACTTCCTGTATTAACTGCGGTGCGTGTATAAATCATTGTCCTTTAAAGCTTGACCCTCCTGCAATTGCAAAGGCTTATAAACTAGATATGTGTGAGGAACTTAAAAAGCTGTGTGCCGATCTATGTATGGAATGTGGTTGCTGCGGTTATGTCTGTCCTGCAAAAAGACCTATTGTACAAACTAACAAGCTTGCTAAAGCAAAGCTTAACAAATATTTAAGAGAAGAAAAGCAAAAAAAGGAGGATGAAAAATGAATAAACTGATATCCTCTGTTTCTCCCCATATTTCGTCGCCGAGAACAACACAGAAAATTATGCTTGATGTGCTTATAGCACTGTTTCCGGCCGGTGTGGCTTCGGTTATAATTTTTGGTTTAAGATCTTTGCTTGTCATTGGCGTATGTGTTGCTGTATGTATTGCATCAGAGTGGATTTTTGAAAAAATTTGCAAAAAAGAAAATACAATATCAGACCTTTCGGCTGTTGTAACTGGTGTTCTGCTTGCATATAATCTGCCTGTGTCCATTCCATTGTGGCAAGCGGCTTTCGGCAGTATGTTTGCTATTGTCGTTGTAAAACAGCTTTTCGGCGGAATAGGTCAGAACTTTGCAAATCCAGCAATAACTGCCAGAATCGTTATGTTGACAGCGTTTTCGGGCGCTATGACTACATGGACTTTCCCCGACGCTTCATCAACGGCAACACCGCTTGCGCTAATATTTAAAGGTGAGCTTAATTCTTTGCCCTCATATACCGATATGTTGTTGGGATATCGTGGCGGATGCCTGGGTGAAACCTGTACAATCGCTTTGCTTGCAGGAGGAATTTATCTTATTGCAAGAAAAGTTATATCATGGCATACTCCGGTTACATTTATAGGTACGGTGCTTGTAATGTCGTTGATTTTTGACAAAGCGCCGGTTTATCAGCTTATGTCCGGAGGACTTATAATAGGCGCATTTTTCATGGCTACCGATTATGCAACAACTCCAAATACAAAATGGGGCAAGGTGATTTTTGGTGTAGGATGCGGACTTATAACAATACTAATTAGATTTTGGGGTACTTCTCCGGAGGGAGTATCGTACTCAATTCTTTTAATGAATATATTTACTCCATATATTTCACGAATTACTCGCTCAAAGCCTCTTACAGGAGGTGTAAAGCAGTGAAAAATACATTTGGACAAATAATAAAACCAATACTTGTTCTTACCTGTATATGTCTTGTAGTAACTGCACTGCTTGCATATATCAATACAGTAACAGCTCCTATTATTGCAGATGCCGAGAAAAAGGCGGCACAGGAAGCTATGGAGGAAGTTTTGTCAGAGGCAGACGCATTTGAGAAGATTACACTTAACTCTCTGCCAGAAAGAGTAACAGAAATATACCGTGCCCAAAACGGTACAGGTTATGTGTTTATGCTTACAACAAAGGGTTACGGCGGAGATATGAAACTGATTTGCGGAATAAAAACTGACGGTACAATTGAAGCCTGCAAAACACTTTCACACTCGGAAACAAGCGGACTGGGTTCAAAAACCGCTGAAGGACCGTACAGAAATCAATACATTGGAAAAACTGAAAAAACACTTAATGAGGTAGATGCAATATCGGGAGCAACTATTTCTTCAGTAGCATATAAAAGCGCAATTGAAGAAGCTTTTGAAGCATTTGATTTGGTAAAGGAGGCAGAGTGATGAATAAAAGACAGAACTTTTTAAAGGGCATCATTAAGGAAAATCCCGTTCTTGTTCTGATACTCGGAACCTGTCCGACTCTTGCAGTTTCAACAAGCGTAACAAGTGCTCTGGGAATGGGTGCAGCGGCAACAGTAGTACTGCTTTGTTCTAACATTGTAATTTCCGCACTTCGAAAGTTGATTCCTGATACTGTGCGAATTCCATGCTACATAGTGTTGATCGCAGGATTTGTAACAATGGTACAGATGCTTGTAAAGGCGTTTGCTCCTGCACTTGATAAATCATTGGGAATATATCTGCCGCTTATAGTAGTAAACTGCATTATTTTAGGACGTGCAGAAATGTTTGCAAATAAAAATAAAGTAATTGATTCAGCCATCGACGCTTTGGGTATGGGAGCAGGCTTTACACTTGCACTTCTTCTTATGGCTACAATTCGTGAGGTATTGGGAAACGGAACATGGATGGGAATTCAAATTCCAATACTTGCAGAAAATAATATTTCAATTATGACAATGGCTCCCGGCGGATTTCTTGTATTTGGCATTCTTATTGCTATTGTTAATAAACTTTCAGGCGGCAAAAATCCTAAAAAGAAATTCGGTTGTGCAGGATGTCCGTCTGCTGAAATATGCGGAAAAACCTCCTGTATGGAAAAGGAGGAAACAGTATGACAAATTTTATTATAATTATGCTTTCCGCCGTATTTATCAATAACTATGTTTTATCACGTTTTTTGGGAATCTGTCCGTTTTTGGGAGTTTCCAAAAAGCTTAATCAGGCGGCTGGAATGAGCGTTGCGGTAATTTTTGTAATGCTTATGGCAACGGCTGTTACATGGCCTATTCAGACATTTCTGCTTGACCCTAACAATCTGGGCTATTTGCAGACTATTGTATTTATCCTTGTAATTGCTGCACTTGTGCAGCTTGTGGAAATTGTATTAAAAAGATATATTCCATCTCTTCATAAATCTTTGGGCGTGTATCTTCCTCTGATTACAACAAACTGTGCTGTATTGGGTGTTACAATTCTTAATATTGACGAGGGTTATACATTTGCCGAATCAATGGTAAATTCATTTGGCAGCGGTCTGGGCTTCTTCCTGGCTATGGTAATGTTTTCAGGTGTTCGTTCAAGGCTTGAGGGTGCCGATATTCCCAAGGCTTTTCAGGGACTTCCGGTTACTCTTGTAGCGGCTTCAATAACATCGCTTTCCTTTTTGGGCTTTTCAGGTGTTATTGAAAACCTTTTTGCATAACGGAGGTGCTGATAATGAATGAAATTTTAACTGCAGTTATCCCCGTTGTAATTATAGGTGTGATCTGTGCAGTGGTTCTTGTTGTAGCGTCAAAATTTATGGCCGTTAAAGAAAATGAAAAAATCCCTAAAATTCGTGAGTGTCTGCCCGGTGCAAACTGCGGTGCCTGCGGTTTTGCCGGTTGTGACGGTTACGCAAAGGCCCTTGCTGAAGTAGAAGGCACTGCAACAAACCTTTGTATTCCCGGAGCAGATGCCGTATCGCAAAAAATTAGCGAGATTCTCGGAGTTGAGTTTGAAGATGTTATTGAAAAGGTTGCCGTAGTAGGATGTGCAGGAGACTGCAACTTTACTCAAGATAAGGTTGAATACAGCGGAATTGAAAGCTGTGCTGCGGCAAAGTTGATTTTCGGTTCAAAGGGTGAATGTTCTTACGGCTGTATGGGACTCGGCGACTGTATGAAAGTCTGTCCGAACAATGCAATCTGCATTGAAAACGGTATTGCTCATATTAATACAAGACTGTGCGTCGGCTGCGGCCTTTGTACAAAGGCTTGTCCTAATCACCTTATTTCACTGATAGACGATGTTGAAAAAGTCCTCGTTACTTGCAGTAACAAGGATAAAGGTGCTATGACACGCAAAGTTTGTAAGAACGGCTGTATCGGCTGTAAAAAATGCGAAAAAGTTTGTTCAACAGGTGCTATCAAGGTTGTTGATAACCTTGCTGTAATCGACTATTCAAAATGCCCCGAATGTGATGATTTCGGCGTATGTGCAAGAGAGTGTACCACAGGCTGTATTGTTATTTCTGATTTTAGCGGTATTCATCGAGTTAAGGAACAAAAATAATCTATTATTATAAATTAAAATAAATTAATGAAAAAATCCATCGGTTACATGAAGACCGGTGGATTTTTAATATTAAAATCCATTGATTTTTAAATTATGCCAATATATAATTAAAAAGCAGAAAGATATAAATTTATCTTTAAAAAATTTATTTGACGATTGTTACAGGGAGTTGACAAAGTGGGCAGAAAGCTTGAAAAACATGAAATTGTTGAGAGAAGCATTATTAAAAAATACAGAAAAGAAATATGGAACCCATTTATAATAGCCGTAAAAAATTATCAACTTATTAATTCAGGAGATAAAATCGCAGTATGTATTTCAGGCGGTAAAGATTCAATGCTTATGGCAAAGCTTTTGCAGGAACTTAATAAATACAGTGAAGTTCCCTTTGAACTTGTTTACCTTGTAATGGACCCCGGATATAACGAAATAAACAGGAAGAAAATTGAAAGTAATGCAAAACTTTTGAAAATACCCATAACCGTATTTGAAACCAATATTTTTAAAGTAGCCAATAAGACGGATAAATCACCCTGTTATCTTTGTGCCAGAATGAGAAGAGGGCATTTGTATAAAAAGGCGCAAGATTTAGGCTGTAATAAAATAGCATTGGGTCACCATTTCAGCGATGTTATAGAAACAACACTTTTAGGAATGTTTTACGGTTCACAGATACAGTCTATGCTCCCAAAGCTTCACAGTACAAACTTTAAGGGAATGGAACTTATCCGTCCTATGTATTGCATACATGAAGATTCAATTCTTGCGTGGAAAAGATATAATGACCTTGATTTTATAGAGTGTGCCTGCCGATTTACAGAAAACTTTGCAAATAGTAAAGAAGGAATAGGAGATTCAAAGCGGCAGGAAATAAAATCACTTATAAAAAGATTAAAGCGTGATAACCCAAATATAGAAAAAAGCATATTTAACAGTATTCATTCTGTTTGTCTTGATACAATGGTAGGATATAAAACGAACGGAGTTAAACATTCATTTTTAGAGAAATATTAAAAGAAATATTAAAAAATATTAGTATTTAGCAGCAAATTTTAATTATTGTTTTTGTTAAAGTAATAATTGCTGTTTTTAGTGTAATAATGCTGTTTTTCTATTAAATCTACTTTTCTGTGAAGTTGTTGTGCAGAGTGAATATATTCGTTATGATTATGCAATTCCATCTGCATTGGAACTGACAAAGATAAAAAGTATCGTCTTGTACTGCTGCTGTTACATATTAAATCCTGTAAATTATTATACTGCAATCGAATCGCCTCCGATTTCATTATTTGCAGTGTAATAATAAAAATACATTAAGAAATTATAAGAAAAATTTTTTCCAGATATTTTACAAATAAGAAATTATTTGAAATTTAAAAAGTTTTATGTTATAATATATAAGTCAAAAATAAAATATTTATCAAAACATAAACGACACAAGTATTGCTTTTGCATGTAAATCTGATTACGGTACCTATGTATTTGCAGATTTACTAATAATAGAGGATACTTGTGTTTTTGTGTTTAAAGGAGAATTTTTATGCCAAGAAATCAATTTCAGAGAATGGTATTTGCGTTTATGACAGTTGTTGTTACTGTTCATGCTTATGTGTTTTACAGTTTGTATGTTGTAAACGGTAGTACCTTGATGACAGTAAATGGAACAAACAGTGTTTTAGGTGCAATTGACAAACAGGGAGGAGTATATATGTTAGGTGGTTTTTTCCCTATTTGGGCGGTTGTACTATTTGAGTTCTGTTTAGCTTATTTACTTGAACTTATAATGGGAAGTCCATGTTCTTTTAAACTTGTACAAAAAGTGTTTGATCCTAAAGAAACGCATCCGGTTCTATTTGAAACAGCTATAATATGTGCAACTGTTGGATTAATGTGTCCGGCTATGAGTTTTTTAGCCGCTTTTTTATATTACCCTTATTATGAAGGATTTAATATTTTAAGTTTACTGGCAAATTGGATAAAGATGGTTTGTTTTAACTTCCCGTTTGCATTTTTTACACAGCTGTTTTTTATACAGCCGTTAATTAGAAAAATTTTTAAACTTTTATTTAGAAAAGATATAGCAAACAGAGAAAAATATCATGCTGAAAATAAAACGGAAGAAGCTTTAGAAGAAATTTTGGTTGAAGATATTGAGGAAGAAACAGCAGCTACTGCATAAATGAATACTGAATAACTAAAGCCGCAGGAAATTATAAATTTCCTAGCGGCTTTTTTGTAGTTTATGTTATATTTTAAAAAATTTCTTTATGGATTTTTTCAAAGGGGATTTCATCTGAATTGTGCGGGGCGGGTCGGTTATTTATCATTCCTAAAGACAAAAGGGCTTCAAGCTTATAGTTTTCCGGAAAATGCAGTATGCTTCTTAAATATCTTTCAGTAGATTCTCCGTTTTCAGCATTTCTTAATCTACCCTGAATCCAACAGCTACCTATTCCTAAACTATCTGCCATAAGATGCATATTAGCCATTACAATGGAACAGTCCTCAATCCAAACATCAGTTAAATCAGTGTTTGCAATCACAACTATTGCACAGTCCGCACCAACAAGCATTTTCGCAGAGTCAACCCTGCATTTTGATAATTTTAAAAGCGTATTTTTATTTCTAACAACTATAAATTCCCAAGGCTTTTTTCCTCTGCTTGATGCAGAAAGAAGTCCTGCTTTAAGAACTATATTAATTTTTTCTTCGGGAATTTCTTCGCCTGTATATTTTCTTATACTTCTTCTGTTTTCCATTGTTTTAAGTAAATCCATAATAAACTCCTGTTATCAGAAAAACTTTGCAATATCTTCAACCTGTTTTCTTTTTGGTTTAACGGTCCTTTTTTCAGAATATCCTACTGCAATTACAGAAACTATACATTCATTTTCTGAAATATTTAACATTTCTCTTATTTTTTCTGTATTTCTGATACCCATTACTAAAGTAGCAATACCTAAATCTGCTGCTTTAAGCAATAAATTTTCATTATGCAGTCCAAGATCATAGATGCCCCAGCCGTTGCCAAGTTCATTTGTTTTTTCGCCTGTTTCCGTGTTAAAACCCGAAATGTTTTTTACAAAACTGGTAACAATAAATGCGGAAACTCCTTCACATCTTTTAGCATTAAATTCAGGCAAACATTTATTTCTAAATTTTTCGGTCATTTCCTTTGAAGAAACACAGTAATAACGTGCAGTCTGGGAGTTCTTCCATGAAGGAGCCTGAATAGCAGCATAAATAAGCTTTTCCAATGTTTCCTTATTTACAGTTTTTGTTTTATCATAATTTCTTATGCTTCTTCTTGTTTCAATTACTTTATCAAATTCCATAATATCCTCCGAAGTTTTTTAATATTAATAATATAACACAAAAACAGATGGATACACAATAGGAAAGTTAAATATTGTTATATATGATTTTAAATAAATATATTTAATTTTTAGAAAAATAATAATAGATTTATATGTGATTACTTTGTCACAAAAATTAAATGTTTAATTCAGTTTTATTTCAATGTGGTTTCATATAGTTTTCACTTTACAAAATTATTATAAATACAACAAATTAAAAATAATTTTTATGGGAGGCAAATACAATGTCTGAAAATTATGAAAATAACAATTTGGATAATGGTTATGCGGAAAATTATTATAATTCTGAAAATAAAGATACAAACACATTTTCCGGAGTAAACAATAATCAAACTGAAACGCCGAAATCAGAAACGATTTTTAATTATTCTGATACACAGCAAAACGAAGTATCGCATTTTGAAACAAGCAATCAACAGACTGAAACAGTAAAATCCGAAAAAGAAGAAAACGACAGTACCTATCATTTTACAGGTTCGCAAATCCCTTCTGATGATTCTTATAGCAACTACCATTCATATAATCAAGGCAGTGATTACGGCAATTCATATTCAGGAACCCGAAATAATAACAATACCGATTCATATACAAATCAAACAAAGGACTTTAACAACAATACCTATTCTAATTCTTACGGAACCGGTAATACTAATAGTTCTTTCAATTCTTACGGAACACAAAATTACAGTTCTTCTTATTCAACGGAATACGGAGTAAACCAAAATCACAAAAAAGCTGAAAAGGTCAAGACGAAAAAACCTAAAAAAGAAAAGAAACCTGTTACGAGAGGTGCTTTGGCAGCAATTCTGATTATCAGTATAATTTTTTCCGGTGCATTGGGAATCGGAGGAGGATTTGTTGCAGCAAAGTATTTTGGCAGCAACGGTATAACAATAAGCAAAACAAATTCAAATAATGAGAATCAAGGTTCTGCAACAGCTTCAAGAAATGAAACAGGGGGACTCTCAACCTCAGAAATAGTTGCAAAAACTGCAAACAGTGTTGTAGAGATTACAACAGAAACAGTTACAACAGGTTCCTTTTTCCAGCAATATGTAGCGACGGGTGCAGGAAGCGGCGTAATAATTTCTGATGACGGATATATTCTTACAAACAACCATGTTATTGACGGTGCAAATACAGTAAAGGTAACAACCAAAGACAGCACAGAATATGATGCAGAAATAATCGGAGCAGACGCAAAGTTAGATGTTGCTTTGTTGAAAATTAATGCAAAAGAGCTGACACCTGCAACATTCGGAGATTCCAGTACGATTCAGGTAGGAGATTATGCAGTTGCCATAGGCAACCCTTTGGGCCAGCTGGGCGGAACTGTAACGGATGGTATAGTCAGTGCTCTTGACAGAGATGTAACGGTAGATAATGAAACAATGAGACTCCTTCAAACAGATGCAGCTATTAATCCCGGAAATTCTGGAGGCGGACTGTTTAATTCTAGCGGAGAATTGATTGGAATTGTTTGCGCAAAGGCATCAAGTTCAAGCACAGAAGTTGAAGGTCTTGGATTTGCAATACCTATTAATAATGTTTTAGATATATTGAACGATTTAAAAGAATACGGATATGTAAAAGGCAGAGTAGACCTGGGAATGACTTTAAGTAATGTACAATCTTCAACAGCATACCAGCCAGGCGTATATGTAAATAGTGTATCATCAGGTTCAAGTGCAGATAAGGCAGGATTTCAAAAGGGAGACCTTATAACAAAAGTAAACGGAACGGAAGTAAAGTCTGTTTCCGATGTAAATGGCATTATTGAAAACCTCAATGTAGGAGATACGGTTAAATTTTCAGTAACAAGAGGTACACGTTCAGGAGAACTTTCATTAACTTTAGAAGAATACAATCCTGCTCAAAATTCATTAACTAATGATAACAACGCCAACAACCAGTTGCCTGATAACGGAGGCGGTTCTATTTGGGACTACTTTAACTGGTAATTTATTTTGATAACTACACACTTCACTTATAAAAACTCCCCTTAAAGAAAAGAGCAACAGTATATCTGTTGCTCTTTTCTATTTGTAATTTGTATTATTGTATGGACTTTAAAAAATATATCAAAATAATTTGTATTTTCAGTAATTTAATCTGTTTGATTAAAAGTATTTTTATTATCTTTTTTTACCTGTCTGCAAACTGCTTCGCCTATGCATATCAGCAGTATAAAAAGGGGAGTTGTAATTGGTTGAGCAATATTTACTATTGCTTGAATAGAATAGCATATAACTCCTGCACAGCATATTATTGCCAGAGGGTTTATTTTTGATGCTTTAAAGGTTCTGACAATAAAGCTTATAATAACGCATAAATAGGCTGCTAATCCTAAAATACCGGTAGTTATAAGATAGTTTAGGTATTCGTTATGAGCACAGTTAGTTGTTTGGTCTCCAAATAAACTTAATAATTCTGAAAAGTAGGGAGTAAAGGCAGAATAATAAGTATCGGGGCCGCATCCAAACAGTATATCTTTAAGATTAAAGTTTGAAAATATCTCAACAGATTTTATCCACATAAATCCTCTGTGAGTTCCCCAACTTTCATTAAATCTGAAATAAGACATAAATTCATTTAGGTTTGAAGTTGTATCAATAAATGTGTATTTTATTAATAAATAAATAACTATTGATATTGATAAAATTATTATACTTAAAGCAGTAATAAAAACAGCTTTTGGGAAAATTAAATCAGGATTTCTTTTTGCAATAAAATAAAATAAAACAGAAAGTAATAAAGTGAAGATAATAAAAATATATGAAATTCCGTTATCATAAACAAAAAGATTTGGAATTTCAGAAAGTCCTTTTGAGTGGTCATTCATAATAAGAGAAAACAACCTTAAAACTTTTGCACCTGCAAGCATTGAAAATAAGGAAAAGAAATACAATGAAAGCATTTTAGGTTTTCTTATATAATAAATGAGTAATATGATAAGAAATACAAAAAATCCTAAAAATCCGCTGTCACTGTCTGCTACAAGCAACGAAGAAAATCCAATTACCATTGAAACAAAATAGATCCATTTAAGTGTTTTATTTGATGTATTTATAAACAGCATCATAATTACAGGCAAACAAACACAAACAAAACTTGCCATAAGGTTTTTATTTCCTATTGTAGATGTAAAATCAACTACAACTTGCTGATCATAACCTACAAACATTCCCAGCGGATCTATGTAAAAATAATTTATAACAGCAAGTAAAAATACAAGTCCGGCACCAACAGCAAGTCCGCCGAAAACATATTCATAAAATTGATATTGTCTTGTAATTATAAAGTATATTGCAACATAGGCTATCATTAGCAACAGGCCGTTATTTCTTCCTTGCGTACCAAAAAAAGCGTCTGATGGATAAGTTGAAAAAACGGTAGATATTGAATTAACAATTAATAATGCAAGCATAGACCAATCGGTAAAGTTTAATGTTTGATACCATTTTAGATTATTTGCTTTGCTTTTATTTCTGGAATTAGCGTCAGCCAATATCATAAAAAACTCTACAATTGCAACTATAACTGTTAATGACAAAAATAGAATATATTTGTCAGTTCTTATATTTTGATATTGACGGGAAAATGCAAGGGGAAAGACAGTAAACATTAAAAGTAGATAATAGTTTACAATTGCATTTTTTACACCGTATTTAGAATCAATTTTATTAGAGGGATTTGCCATTATTTAACCTCACTTTTTAAATTCATTATAAAGTATTTTTGTCGATGTATCTTAAAAGTCTGTTTTGGTCTTTAAGGCTTGCATAAGAAATTCCAACTCGTTTTGCCTTTTCTATTCTGCATTTATATCCATCGTCTTCAATCCAAATGATATTGCTTTTATAAACGCATAGTTTATTAAAATTTTTATTTATTCCTAAAGCTTTTGTAAGCTTTCCCGGACCGTTTGCTCCATCGCCACAGGCTCTTATTAAAACTCCCTGAGGTTCATTAACTTCACCCGTGATAATATTTAAAAGCCAGTGAATTCCGTAACATAAGTAAACATATACAGTGCCGGCTTTCATATACAGAACTTCGTTGCGTTTTGTTTTTCCTTTATGAGCATGGCAGGCGGTATCCTGAACACCGCAGTAGGCTTCAGTTTCAGTTATTCTTAATTTTTTAATTTCACCCTTCTGATTTTTGCAAAAAATAACTTTTCCCACAAGGTCTTTTGCTACCTCTTTAACATCACGGTGAAAAAACTCATAATCTAATTTCATATAAATCAACCTTCAAACATTATTGTAACATAAAATCATAAAATAAAAAACATTTATTAAGCATATTTCTAAAAATTTTTATAATTTTTCAGTTATAAATATTATTATATAATTTAAAAGATAATAAATGTAAAAAAATCTCAAAAGTTTATAAGCCTTTTGAGATTTTTATTTATAAGCATACTTAATGAAATTTGGTGTTGAAGAATAATATGAGGTCGTTTTTTACATATTAGAGTATAAATTAGGAAGTAAGCTTTTTTGTATCAGGAAGAAGATGAGATTTTTCAAGAGCTTTGATTATAAGTATAGCAGCGACAGCCTTTGCAGTATCACCGGGTAAAAAGGGGAATACACATAACAAAAAAGACTCCCAAATACCTTCGCCCATAGAAAAAACAAACCAAGCTGTACCGAAAGCGTAACACAAAATTATTCCTATAATTATAGAAACAGCCATAACCCAAACTTTTCTTCCCAGCTTATCGCACATTAAACCTATTATAAATACCGTAAACAGATAACCGATTATGTAACCTCCTGTTGGTCCTGCAATTTTAGCAAGACCTCCTTGAAATCCTGTAAATACAGGAATTCCTACAACACCCAGTAATATGTAAATTGCAATACTTATGGTACCCTTTTTCCACCCTAAGGCACAGCCGCAGGTGAATACAGAAAGTAAAGCAAGGTTAATGGGAACAGGACCGATAGGAATGATTATTTGAGAAAAAACAGCAGTAACGGCAGCAAACAAAGCGATTACAGCCATTGAATAAACCTTTAAATTTTGCATTTTGTTCATATTGTAAACCTCTTGTTATTTATTAGTTTACAATATAATAGCAAATAATATATGAATTGTCAACCCGAAATTAAATTCAGGTTGACAAATATTTTTGCTAAACAGTATAAGTTAAATTATATGGATTTATTTTAGAAAAATCAACGGATTGCTTTTCCTGCCAAATGTTATTTTAATTTGAGAGGTATCAATTTTTTTAAACATATATTAATTCTAAAAAATAATAGCGATTATGAATATAATCGCTATTACTTTTGTTATTATTTTAGTTTGTTATAAATTAGTCAAAAAACTTTTCGTGAATTGCGCTTACAGCCTTGTCAGCATCATTAATATCAATAAGAACTGATACTTTGATTTCGCTTGTACTTATCATACGAATGTTAATTTGATTGTCATAAAGGGCTTCAAACATTTTTGTTGCAACACCTGCGTGACTTTCCATGCCTGCACCTACAATGGAGATTTTAGCTACCTTATCATCATAAAGAACATTTTCTGCACCAAATGTTGTAACAAAATCATTAAGAGCTTCAACAGCTTCAGAGCCTCTGTCTTTAGGAACTGTAAATGAAATATCTTTTAATCCGTCGTGACCGATTGACTGAAGAATAATATCAACATTAATTCCTTTAGCAGAAAGTTTTGAGAACAATTTAAATGCAAGTCCCGGCTTATCAGGAATACCTGTAACTGAAATTCTTGCTACGTCTGTATCTTTAGCAACACCGCTTATCAACATTTTTTCCATTTTAGATTTCTCCTTTACTATTGTACCTGGTGCTTGTGTCATACTTGAAAGCACTTCTAATTCAATATTATATTTTTTAGCCATTTCAACAGAACGGTTATTTAATACTTGAGCGCCCAATGTTGCAAGTTCAAGCATTTCATCATAAGAAATTTCAGGGAGCTTGCGTGCGTTTTTAATTTTTCTGGGATCGGCAGTGTAAACGCCTTCAACATCAGTAAATATTTGGCAAAGGTCGGCATGCATAGCGGCAGCAATAGCAACAGCGCTTGTATCGGAACCGCCTCTTCCTAATGTTGTAATATCGTTATATTTGCTTATTCCCTGAAAACCTGCAACAATAACAATTGACTTTTTGTCAAGTTCTTTTCTGATTCTGTCAGGAACTACCTTGCGGATTCTTGCGAATGTGTGGGCAGATGTGGTTTCAAATCCTGCCTGCCAGCCCAGTAAGGAAATAACAGGATAACCAAGTTTTTCAATAGCCATAGCAAGAAGTGAAATGGAAATTTGCTCGCCAGCAGCTAAAAGCATATCCTTTTCTCTTTTTGATGCCTTTGGGTTAATTTCGTTTGCCTTTTCAATAAGGTCGTCTGTTGTATCGCCTTGGGCAGAAACAACAACTACAACATCATTACCTTTTTGGTAAGTATCGGTTACAATTTTAGCTACATTCATAACACGATCTGCATTTGCAACCGAACTTCCTCCAAATTTTTGAACGATTAAACTCATATATTACTCCTCCGAATTATAAATTACCTATTCTGATTTGTGATAATACTTCTACATTGTTATCTTCAAGAAGTTTAATTTTATTTTGAATATCTTCATAAGCCATTTCAGATGTGACAAATGCAAATTCAGAATTTAATGAATCTTGTCTTTCAATACAATTAATACTTCCAAATATCTCCTCAGCTTTAGAATATGCAGTGTCTTTGCTTTGTGACTTAACTCTCAAATACATAGAAGTCATTGACTTACCGTAAGGAAGAATATTTTTGTCTGTACCGTCAGTCCAAAATAAATATTTTCTTGTTTTAAGATGTTTAACACAGTCAACAACATCAGCAACAACAGCGCTTGCAGTCGGCAATTTTCCTGCTCCTTTGCCGTAAAACACTACGTCGCCTGTGCAATCTCCTCTTACCATTATTCCGTTAAATTCGTTATCAATATTTGCAAGCTGGCTGGATTTTGGAATCATCATTGGAGCAACTATAATATCCAAATTTCCGTCATTAAGATGTTTAACTCTGCCTATCAGTTTAATAACGCTGTTATAGCTTTCAGCAAATTTAACATCTTCAAGAGTTATTTTTGTAATTCCTTCTGTATGTACATACTCCGGATAAACATGCTTTCCGAATGCTAAAGAAGCAAGAATACAAATTTTTCTGCATGCGTCATGACCTTCAACATCAGCTTCGGGATTACGCTCGGCAAATCCTAGATCCTGTGCAAGCTTTAAAGCATCGTCAAAGTTCATACCGTCAGTAATCATTTTAGTTAAAATAAAGTTTGTAGTACCGTTTAAAATACCTGCAATTTCATCAACAATATTTGCAACAAGGCATTGGTTCATAGGTCTTATGATCGGAATACCTCCGCCAACGCTTGCTTCAAATAAAAAGTTGCAGTTTTGTTCTTTTGCAATAGCAAGAAGTTCAGCACCATGTTTAGCTACAAGTTCTTTATTGGAGGTAACTACGCTTTTGCCTGCAAGAAGACATTTTTTAACATAGTTATAAGCGGGATTTGTTCCGCCCATAACCTCAACAACAATTCTAATTTCACGGTCATTTATAATTTCATCAAAATTCTTTGTGAAACGATCAGCTAGGGGACTTTCAGGAAATTCTCTTAAATCAAGAATTTTCTTAATATAAATTTCTTCTCCTACGCTGTTAAAAAGCTTGTTTTTATGAGTTGTAATTATTTCAGCAACGCCTGAACCTACAACACCGTGTCCCATAATTGCAACAGACACCATTTTAATCATTCCTTTCGGGATATGGTCTTTTATTTTTATAATTAATAAAGGTTAATTATTATGCATTTTATTTTGATAATATTAAAGAGATAATATGCAGATAATGTTTAAATGTTACTCAGCTTCTCTGCCGCCAGCATTTTCGCCTGCGTCTCCTCCTGCATTTCCGCCTGCGTTTCCGCTTCCTGCGTCTCCTCCGCCGCCGGCTGTGCCTGAACTTGAGTTATCGCCTCCGGAATCTCCTGAACCGGAGGCACCGTTATCGCCTGTGTTACTTCCGGCATCTCCGTCACCTGCGTTACCTGTATCAGAATTACCGCCTGTATTGCTTCCAGAATTCGTTCCGTTGTCCGAATCTCCTGCGTTACTGCTTTCTGAGTTTCCTCCATAATTTGAATTATTATCAGATCCGCTTGAACTGTAATCATCATCGTCATTATTGGAATCGTAGCTGTTATTATTATTGCTTTTAGAATCATCATAAAGAGCATAATCAACATAAGCGCCTGAATAACTCGGCAGATTATCTTCAGTATAATATCCTATATATCTATCTGAACCGTAAGAGGATATCTGACCGTCATAAGGAGAATAGTATGATTCGATTATGCTTGCCGGCTTTTGAAATTCTTTGGCCTCTTTATCCTTTAGATATTCTTCCATAATTTTTTTAAAGTTTAATGTTGCAACATTCTGTCCGTTTACGGAAATTGTCTGCGGTGTATCAAAGCCTGTCCATATAGCAAGGGCTGCATAAGGAGATACCCCGCAGAACCAAGAGTCTTTATCTTGGTCTGTCGTACCTGTTTTTCCGATAATATCCCAGCCTGATATTCTTGAATTACCTGCATGTGTATTTACGGAGTATGTTACATTGTAATGAAGAAGTCTGTTCATAATATAAGCAGTTTCAGGAGAATAAGCCTGTTTTGGAATATTATCCTGTGGACTTAAAATAATATTGTCGTCTGCATCAGTTACATAATAATAGGTATAAGGCTCATAATATAAACCGCCGTTTCCCATATATGTGTAGGCAGCAGCCATTTCCGTTACGGTTACGCCGCCGTTAAGACCGCCGATTGATAGGCCGCCTATACTGTATTTGTCCTCTTCGGACAAGTTATTAAATCCCATAAAGGTAACAACCTGGTCATAAGCATTTTCAGGACCTATCATCTTCATAACCTGAGCTGCGGTTCCGTTTGAAGAAATCTCAATAGCGTCAGGCAAAAGCATATTGCCCTTATATCCGCTATACCAGTTATTAGGACCTGATTGGTACTCACCGTCAACTATTTTATAGTTTTCAATAGGTGCATCATTTACAAATGAAGAATAATAAAGCTCTTTTTTCTCTATTGCATAGGGATAAACAACAACCGGTTTAATTGAAGAACCCGGCTGTAATATTGAATCGGTAGCACGGCTAAATACAAGGTCTCCTGTTTTCTTTAATGAACTTCCTGCCGTTGCAACGATTCTGCCGTTAAGATCCATTAAACACATTCCTGTCTGCAAATTAGGATCATAGCTTTTATCAATATTCATAGCAGCTTCTTCAATGAAATTTTGCATTTTTACATCCATAGCGCAATAAATCTTTAATCCTTCTGTGAGAAGCATATCTTCAGCTGCATCTTTACTTATATTGTAATATTTGGAAAGGTCTCTTTTTAAATCGTCAACAAGCTCTTCTATATACCAGTTTCTTGTTGAGGTTTCTTCATCATCTTCTTCATCGTTGTTATTTTCATCAGGGTCTGCAAATTTCATTGATTCAGACTCCTTCATAGCTTGATTGTATTCTTCTTCAGTAATTTTATCCTGCTTGTACATTTCTTTCAAAACAGTTTCCCGTCTGATTTTGTTGTTTTCGGGATAAATCAGAGGATCCCATTTTGAGGGGTTTTGGGTTATGCCGGCAATTGCAGCACATTCTGCTATGGAACATTCTGAAATTGATTTTCCAAAATATTTTTGTGCAGCTGTTTCGCATCCCTGACAGTTACTTCCGAAGTTTACAACATTTAAATATGCCTCTAAAATCTGGTCTTTAGTATATTCCTGCTCAAGCTTTAATGCAGTAACTATTTCTCGAATTTTTCTGGTCAGACTTACATCATTATCGTCTTTTATGTTCTTTATAAGCTGTTGTGTAAGAGTTGAACCGCCGTAATTGTCAGTACCCGTTGCAAGACTCAAAAATGCTCCAAAGGTTCTTGTCCAGTCCACACCGTGATGATCATAGAAACGTTTGTCCTCAATTGCAACCATAGCGTCTTTCATGGCTTTAGGCATATTGTCAAAACTTATCCAGATACGGTTTTCATTTCTAAACAGTGTCTGATATTCTTCAAACTCGCCCGATTTTTCATTTTTAACATAAATAAAGCTTGTCTGATTAAGCTCTTTCGCTTTTAAATTAATTCCGGTAGGTTCTGCTGAAATGCCTGCAATATAAACAATTAGCGAAACTCCGATTATTACAAATGCTGTTACAAAAACCATTAATATGGTAAGCAACATTTTTAACAGCGATTTAAAAAAAGTTCCAACTGATCCCTTTTTAGGAGGGAGATTGGGATCCGAGTGGTCATTTTTTTCTACATATTGACTGATATCGGTCTCTCGCATATTTTAAACCTCCTTAAATAAAAGATTTAAGATTTATAAAAACAAATATGAAAAATACAAATAAATATTAATTTCTGCATTAATAAAAAATATTATACCATTATTCAGCAAAAAAATAAATATTTTTTTAATTTAATTTTTCGTTATTATATATAAATATTATCGGTAATCGTTTTTGAAAAAATATGAATAATAACATAAATTTGTGAAAAAATAGACTTTGAGGTGAAAGTAATGAAGCAATTAATTTTGTTTACAGGTATAATATTGCTATCGTGTGTAGTAGTATCAACAGTTGTTATTCCCGCAAAGGCCGACAGTGAAAATATTGAAATGCTAACAGAAGTAATAGAAGAGTCTGAAGAAGAGGTTTATGTACTTAAAAATAACGATGGTGTTCTTTGCGTTTATATGAAAGGAGAGGACAAGCCTGTTTTAAATACAGATACCAACATTTCTGTTTTGCCGAAAGAAGACCAGAAAAAACTGGAGAACGGAATAGAAATTATAGGAGAAAAAGCTCTTCATCAGGCTTTAGAGGATTATTGCAGTTAATTCATTATTGGAGATCAAAGAAATAATTAACGCTCGTCATTTGATTTTTATGTTGACTTTTATTTAATAAAATAGTAAAATTTAGTGTGTATTGTGGTTTACTATGCTTGTTTAAGATATTATGAACAGTTTTATTTTTAAACTTTTTGTAAAAAACAAGGATATTTTGTAAATTAAATTAGTAAATCAACATTTTTCTATGGTTAAAATGTGAGATAATCAAGCCATAAAAAATTTTTTTACGGGAGCGTTATATATGATTTCAACAGTTATAGATCAGGAATTGGGTCTTGAATTTCCTATATTTCAGGGCGGGATGGCATGGGTTGCAGACGCTTCACTTGCAGCAGGCGTATCAAATGCAGGAGGTTTAGGTATTATTGCCGCCATGAATTCCAACGGAGAGCAATTAAGAGCAGAAATAAGAAAATGCAAGCAAATGACCGATAAAGTATTTGGTGTAAATATTATGCTTATGAGTCCCTTTGTTGAAGAAGTTGCCAAGGTAGTGGCAGAAGAAAAGGTTAAGGTCGTAACAACAGGCGCAGGAAATCCGGGCAAATATATGAAAGCGTGGACTGAATCCGGAATTAAGGTTATTCCGGTTGTTCCTTCGGTTGCACTTGCAAAAATGGCACAGAGAAACGGTGCGTTTGCAGTTATAGCGGAGGGCGGTGAAAGCGGCGGACATGTTGGGGAACTAACAACAATGGCGCTTGTACCGCAGGTAGTAGATGCGGTAGATATTCCCGTTATTGCCGCAGGAGGAATTGCTGACGGCAGACAGGTTGCCGCTGCATTTATGCTGGGTGCGGTAGGCATTCAGGTAGGGACCCGTTTTCTTGTTGCTGAAGAATGTACGATCAGTCAGGAATATAAAAACAAAATTATAAAAGCAAAAGATATTGACACGGTAGTAACAGGAAAACGCTTGGGACATCCTGTTCGTTCAATAAAAAACAGCTTTGTGAGAGAATATCAGAAATGTGAATACGACAGATCATCTTGTGATGATGAAACTCTTGAGCAGATGGCGGCAGGAAAGTTAAGAATAGCCGCAAGAGAGGGAGATGTATCAAACGGTTGTGTACTTGCAGGACAGGTTGCGTCAATGGTTAAAAAGGAACAGCCTGCAAGAGAAATAATTGAAGAAATGTTTGTTCAGGCAGAAGAAGTATTAGGCGGTGCGTTAAAATGGGTAAAATAGCGTTTGTTTTTTCGGGACAGGGCGCACAGTTTACAGGTATGGGAAAAGAACTTTATGAAGCTTCACCTGCTGCAAAAAAAGTTTTTGATATGGCAGACAGTATTAGAGGGAATACTTCAAAACAATGCTTTGAAGCTGATGTATCGGAGCTTTCACAAACAGTTAATACACAGCCATGTGTTTTTACGGCAGATTTAGCTGCTGCATGTGCAGTTGCAGAAAAGGGAATCAAACCGGATTTTGTTGCAGGATTTTCACTTGGAGAAATTGCCGCATTGGCATTTTCACAGATGATGTCTTATGAAGACGCTTTTAAGCTTGTCTGCAAAAGAGGCGAGCTAATGAATGATGCTGCACTTAAAAACAAAGGTACAATGCTTGCAGTAATGAAGATCACACCCCGGCAGACAGAAGAAATATGCTCAAAACTTGAAAATACATATCCGGTAAATTATAACAGTCCGGCACAAACGGTTGTTGCTACAACCGAGGAAAACGCAGAGAAAGTAATAGAAGCTGTCACAGAGGCAAAGGGCAGAGCTAAAAAACTGGCAGTAAGCGGAGCTTTTCATTCACCATTTATGACTGAGGCTGCTGAAGGCTTGTATGAATATTTAAACGATAAAAAGCTATCAGACCCTTGTGTTCCCGTATATTCAAATTTTACGGCAGAACCATATTCGGGTGACTATAAAACACTTATAAAATCACAGGTTGAAAACCCTGTAAAATGGCAGACAATTGTTGAAAATCTGGTATCGCAGGGCGTAGATACATTTATTGAAGTAGGAGTAGGGAAAACACTTACAAGCCTTATTAAAAGAATTAACGGAGATGTTAAGGCAATAAAGGTAGAGAATAAAGCTGATCTTGACGCTTTAGAAGTATAAAGTATAAATAAAAAATAAAGGAGAATATATATGAGTCTTGATAATAAAACAGCCGTTGTAACAGGTGGTTCAAGAGGTATAGGAGAAGCAGTTGCATTAAAGCTTGCGGGATTAGGTGCCAATATAGCAATTGTGTATGTGGGAGATGAGAACGAAGGTAAAGCGGCTAAAGAAAAGGTTGAGGCTTTAGGAGTTAAAACCGAGCTTTACTACTGCGATGTTTCAAACTTTGAAGACTCAAAGAAAACAGTAGATAAAATTCTTGAGGACTTTGGTTCAATAGATATTCTTGTAAATAACGCAGGAATTACCCGTGATAACCTGGTTTTAAAAATGGAAGAAAAAGACTTTGACGCAGTTATCAGCGTAAATCTTAAAGGTGCGTTCAATATGATCAAGCATACATATTCACACTTTATGAGAAAAAGAAGCGGTAAAATTGTAAATGTAGCATCAGTTGTAGGTATAAACGGCAACGCAGGTCAGGCTAACTATTCAGCATCAAAAGCGGGAATTATCGGAATGACAAAATCAGTAGCCAAAGAACTTGCAGGCAGAGGTGTTACAGTAAATGCAGTTGCTCCCGGATTTATTGATACAAGCATGACGGGAGTTCTGCCTGAAAAAGTTAGAAAAGAAATGTCAGCAGGAATTCCGATGAAGAGAATCGGTTTGCCTGAGGATGTAGCAAATGTTATATCTTTCCTTTGCAGCGAAGAGTCATCTTATGTAACAGGTGAGGTTATCCGTGTTGACGGCGGAATGGCAATGTAATAAAAAGGAGTTAAATATGAGAAGAGTAGTTGTAACGGGACTTGGTGCAATTACACCGGTCGGTAACGATATAAATGAAACATGGAAAAATATGTGCGACGGTGTTTGCGGAATAGGTACAATCACAAAATTTGATACATCAGGGCTGCCTGTACATGTTGCAGGAGAGGTCAAAGATTTTGACGCCCTTAAATACATTGAAAAAAGAGAAGCAAGAAAAATTGATATGTATTGCCAGTATGCTTTAGGTGCAGCTGCACAGGCGGTTGAGGACAGTAAGGTTTTAGGTACGGTTGATGAAACACGCCTGGGAGTATATGTGGGAGCAGGAATCGGAGGACTTTATACCTTTGTAGAAAATACACAAAATTTTTATAACGGCGGTCCCCGAAAAGTATCTCCTCATTTTATTCCCAAAATGATAGGAAATATTGCCGCAGGAAGAATTGCCATGGAATATAAAGCAAAAGGACCGTCGCTGGCTCCTGTATCTGCATGTGCAACAGGTGCGAATGCAGTAGGAGAAGCTTTCCACGCCATTAAAGACGGCTATGCAGATGTTATTATTGCAGGAGGTGCCGAAGCAGTTATTCATCCTCTTACAATTTCAGGTTTTGCAAATTGTAAAGCACTTTCAACAACAGAAGATCCGACCAGTGCGTCAATTCCGTTTGATGTAAACAGAAACGGATTTGTAATGGGTGAGGGTGCAGGTATGCTTGTTCTGGAGGAATATGAGCATGCAAAGGCAAGAGGAGCAAAAATATATGCGGAATTTGCAGGCTACGGCAATACCTGTGACGCTTATCATGTAACAGCTCCCGATCCCGAAGCTGAAGGTCTTGCAAATGCAATCAAAATTGCTTTTGCTGAAGGAAATGTATCGGGAAACGACAGCATTTATATAAATGCTCACGGAACAAGTACACACATGAATGATGTTACAGAAACAATGGCAATTAAAAAGGCTTTAGGTGAGCAGGCATATAAGATATCAATAAGCTCAACAAAATCAATGACAGGCCACATGTTGGGAGCAACAGGCGCAGTGGAAGCAATTGTAGCAGTACTTGCCGTTAAAGAGGGAAAAATCCCACCAACGATCGGCACAAAAAATGTTGACCCGGAATGTGACCTTGACTATACAATTTCAGATAAAGCTGTTGCAAAGGATATTAGTGTTTCAGCTTCAACAAATCTGGGTTTCGGCGGACACGATACCTGTTTGGTTTTCAAAGCGTACAACGAATGATAACCACTATTTTGAAAGGATTGAAATATAAATGTATTCAATTGACCAGATAAAACAAATGATCGAGATGTTAGAAAATTCAAAGCTGGCGGTTTTGGAATTGACTGACGATAACGGAAGCAGTATTCGTCTTGAGAAGCCAAGCAGTCCGGCAGTAAATAACTTTGCAGTAAATACTGGAACTCAAGGTACAGCAATACCTTTACAAACACCTGTTCAGCCTTTGGATTCAGAGAAAAATACAGCTGTTGCGGCAGAGTCTGCGACAGAAAATTGTAAAACAATAAAATCACCGATGGTAGGGGTATTTTATGCAGCGGCTTCTCCCGACAGCAGTCCTTTTGTTACTGTGGGACAAAGAGTTGAAAAGGGTGATGTAGTCTGCATAATTGAGGCTATGAAGCTTATGAATGAAATAACAGCAGAACAGAGCGGAGTTATAACTGAAATCTGTGTAAATAATGAAGATATCGTTGAATATGGTCAAGTCCTTTTCAAAATTAAATAATCGGAGAAAAAGAAATGAATAAACAAGAAATTATGGAAATTTTACCTCATCGTGATAATATGCTTTTAGTAGATGAGGCAGAAATTTTTGACGAAAGTACTTCAAAAGGCAAATATACAATAACAGGCGAAGAATTTTTTTTAAAAGGACATTTCCCCGGAAATCCTGTTGTACCGGGAGTGATCCTTTGTGAAATGATGGGTCAATCAAGCTGTGTACTGCTTTCGGATAAAGCAAAAGGCTGTACTCCTTATTTTACAAAAATGAACAATGTTAAGTTTAAAAATGTTGTAAAACCCGGAGATACATTAGAGAGTGTTTGCACCCTTACAAAAAACAGAGGTTCCTTTTACTTTATAGATGCAAAAGGTTATGTAAACGGAAAGCTGTGTGTTTCTGCCGAGCTATCTTTTGCACTGATTGAAAATAATACTGATTCTGATTAAAATCTTATAATTTTCGGGTAAAATTTGTGCTGTACGGCATTTTCTTTCATGACCGATATAAGACTTTCTTTATCTTCTGTCTTGAAAAAATAAAATTTGCCCGAATAATGTTAAAACATTTTAATTTTACATAAGTATAAAGAATAATTTGGATGTGACATAAATTGTTTTCAAAAATATTGATTGCAAACCGTGGTGAAATAGCAGTAAGAATAATAAGGGCTTGCCGTGAAATGGGAATTTCAACAGTAGCCATTTATTCAGAGGCTGATAAAGACTCAATGCATGTACAACTTGCAGATGAAAGCTACTGTATAGGTCCGGCAAAAGTATCAGAGAGTTATCTTAATATTCCTGCAATTTTAACAGTTGCCATTGAAAGCGGAGCACAGGCTATTCATCCCGGCTACGGACTTCTTTCCGAAAATGCTAAATTTGTTTCACTTTGCGAACAATGTAATATAGAATTTATTGGGCCTACATCAAAAATGATATCTCTTTTGGGAGATAAGGATATGGCCCGCAAAACTATGCGTAATGCCGGTGTACCGGTAACACCCGGTACAGATGTTCTTGAAAGTCTTGAACAAGCCAGAGAAGAAGCAGAAAAAATCGGTTTTCCACTTCTTATTAAGGCTCGTTCAGGCGGTGGCGGAAGAGGTATCCGAAGAGTAGATTCAATAGAAGAATTTAATAATGCATATAATCAGGCTCATGCCGAAGCTGAAAGTGCTTTTGGTGACGGAGCATTGTATATAGAGAAGTTTTTGTTTCCGGTAAAACATATTGAAATGCAGCTTTTATGCGATAAATACGGAAATGTTGTTTGTCTTGGAGAGCGTGAATGTTCAGTACAGAGAAAAAATCAAAAACTCATTGAAGAAAGTCCCAGCAGTGCTATTACGGAAGAAATTCGTAATCAAATGTTTAAGGCGTCAGTCAAGGCGGCAAAAGCCGTAAATTACAATAGCGTAGGTACAGTTGAATTTTTGCTTGATAAAGATAAAAACTTTTATTTTATGGAAATGAACACTCGTTTGCAGGTTGAACACGGAGTTACCGAAATGGTAACAGGACTTGATATCGTTCAATGGCAGATAAGAGTTGCGGCAGGAGCAAAGCTTTCAAGAACTCAGGATAGTATTTTTATGCACGGTCATGCAATTGAGTGTCGTATAAATGCAGAAGATCCTGATTTTGATTTTCGTCCAAGCTGCGGTAAAATTACAAAGCTCCATTTGCCGGGAGGTTCATTTGTACGGTTCGATACGGCAATTTATCAGGATTATACAGTTCCGCCGTTTTATGATTCAATGATAGGAAAATTGATCGTTCAGGGCAGAACAAGAGAAACGGCTATCAGAAAAATGAAAATGGCGTTGTCGGAATTAAATATTGACGGCGTTAAACATAATCGAGATTTAATGCTGGGAATTTTGTCTGACGAAAAATTTGTTGACGGAACATATACAACAGATTTTATGGTTGATTTTGAAGAAAGACGAAAAGAAAAAGATTAAAGGATAGAGGAGAGTTATATTGGATTTTTTTACTTTTATAAAGCCAAAAAATGAACTGGAATCAACAGTAGATAATTCAAAGCAAAATAACAGACCGTTTGTTCCTGATGCGATGTGGATAAAGTGTCCTGCCTGCAATACAATGCTTCTTGCAACGGATATGGAAGAAAATCTAAATGTTTGTACAAAATGCGGTCATCATTTTAAAATGAACGCAAGAGAAAGAATAACACTTTTAACAGACAAAAACTCATTTAAAGAATTTGATAAAGAGCTTGAAAGCAAAAATATTTTAGATTTTCCCAATTATGATAAAAAGCTTGCTGATGCAAAGTTAAAAACAGGCGAAATGGAATCTGTTGTAACAGGCAGAGCATTAATGGAAGGTATTGATGTTGTGCTATGCGTGATGAATCCGGAATTTATAATGGGGAGTATGGGAACAGTAACAGGTGAAAAAATCACCAGAGCCTTTGAGTATGCAACAGAAAATAATTTACCTGTTGTTGTATGTACTGTATCAGGCGGAGCAAGAATGCAGGAGGGGATAATGTCCCTTATGCAGATGGCAAAAACATCAGGTGCAGTTAAACGACATAGCGACGCAGGTCTTTTATATATAACAGTTTTAACAGACCCAACCACAGGCGGAGTTACCGCCTCGTTTGCTATGGAGGGAGATATTATACTTTCAGAGCCAAATGCACTTATTGCATTTGCAGGACCCAGAGTAATTGAGCAGACGATTCGCCAGAAACTGCCAAAAGATTTTCAGACAGCGGAGTTTGTTTTAGAGAAAGGATTTATTGACGCAGTAGTAAAAAGAGAAGATTTAAAGAAAACAATAGTAAAGCTCTTGTCTTTACATAATTATAGCTCAAAGGAGGGAGAATAAATGTCAGCTTATGATAAGGTGCTCGCTGCTCGAGACGCCAAAAAATTAATGTCAGTTGACTATATCTCTCATCTTTTTTCAGATAGCTTTTTTGAATGTCACGGCGACAGACGATTTTCAGATGATAAGGCGGTAGTAGGCGGAATTGCTATGCTTTATGATATGCCGATAACCGTAATCGGACTTGAAAAAGGAAGAAATACAAAAGAAAGAATGGAACGCAACTTTGGTTCAGCGCATCCTGAGGGATACAGAAAAGCTTTAAGACTTATGAAACAGGCTGAGAAATTTCATCGGCCTGTACTCTGCTTTGTAGATACAAGCGGAGCCTTTTGCGGAATTGGAGCGGAGGAGAGAGGTCAGGGACAGGCAATTGCAGAAAACCTTATGGAAATGATGACTTTAAAAACTCCGATTTTATCTATATTAATAGGCGAAGGCGGAAGCGGAGGAGCTTTGGCATTGGCAGTAGCAGACGAAGTATGGATGCTTGAAAACTCGGTTTATTCGGTAATATCGCCAGAGGGATGTGCGAGTATTCTTTGGAAAGACAGTTCAAAGGCGGCTGAAGCTGCTGAATGTCTTAAAATGACAGCAAAAGACTTGTTTGATTTAGGCGTTATTGAAAGAATAGTAAGAGAGCCGAAAGCTGATAATCAAAATATGTTTGAAAGTCTTAAACTTCTGATCAGCAGAACATTTGAAAAGAATATGGCGGTATCAACAGAAGAACTTTTAAATAATAGATATAACAGATACAGAAGGATAGGAAATTATTCCGAAATATCCATCGAAGAAAATAATTAAAATGAAAAAGTAAATCTTACAGATTTTTGAATTAATATTTATAGTATGTATATAAAAATAACCCCTTTACGGGGTTATTTTCTTTTGTGTAAAAGTATATTTGTGTAAAAGTATATTAATTATAATTTGATTATAAAAGCAAAAGTATAAAAAATATATATTTATTTATAAAATTTTTAAAAAATCTCTTGAAATTCTGTGTAATATATATTATAATTATATTGTAATCAAAATCAAACTGTTTTATTTGTTAATTTTGTTTTTTATTTGCAGATTGTTATTTTGCCATACACAATCTCCTTTCTTTTTTATTTTTGGTGCATTAAAGCATCTGCATTTAGCAGGTGCTTTATTGTTTTTAAAATTTTAGGTAAAAATTGTTAAAAAAATATTGAAAAATAATTATTTTATGCTATAATATATTTTATGTTCTTTAGTTGAATTTTTAGATTTTATTAATATATTTTTTATAAAACAATTAAAGTAACTTATGTACTTTTAGTCAATTTGCCTTAAAATCAGATTGTTTAAATTCTCCCTAAAAATGTCCATTTTAACAATTTGATTTTATAATAACGGCTTATGCCGAAATATATGAAAAAAGGAGGAAAAATTTTTGCGGAATTATGTAAAGAAATCATACTTTCTTTCAGGTAAAATTTTACCGTTTTTGTTAATTTTATCTGTTGTTTTTGCAAGTATGATTTCAATGTTTTCTGTAAACAATGTTTACGCAGCTGCAGGGGAGCCGGCGCATTCAGGAGAAATATTCTATATTGATACTTCAAGAAATACCAACTGGAATGTTTCATCAAGTGCTACATACGATTTGTATGCATCTTTTGTTAAAGGCACAACTATTTTGTCGAATCAAGTGTGTACTTATAATGTAGGAGCAAAAAGTAACCTGTGTTCTGTTCAAACACCTTCCGCAGCCAACGGCGCAGATAAAATAAACTTATTTGTTGCAAGAAAAAATACAAAATTTCCTGATACGGCCTCTGCCGAAAATTGCACAAGGGTTTATTTTCAAAACACTTCAAACTGGGCCAATGTATATGCATACGCATGGACCGGCAGTAGTAAAAATGATGTTTTCCCCGGGGTTCGTATGGAACAAATTTCCGGTACAAACTATTACTACTATGATGTTCCTGAAAATTATGATAACATAATTTTCAGCAACGGTACCAATGCAGCACAAACAAAAGATTTGGTTATTCCGTCAACAAACAACAGTTTATATGTATGGAATTCATCAAATACAACGTCAACTAAATGGGCTGCAAGTCCTTATATACTTTATGATGCGTCCGTTGACCTTACAAGCAGAGAAAACGGTGCAAATGAAATATATGTTCAAAGCGGTAATGTTGCAACTTTAAGCAGATATAAATATCAATGGTCACCTAATGACAGTAATGTAGAAATGGTTACTATATATTTGTATAACTTAAACTGGTACTCATCAACAGGTGCAGCTCCGTGGGTAACATACGATTATGCAGATTTTATTAGCAATACGGTACAAATGACCGCCGTAGAGGGAGAAAGAGGATTTTATACGGTTCAGGTACCGAAAGGTGCAACCATAATGTTTAGGCGTACTCAATCTACTAATACACAGGTATCAAGTCGAACGGTAGTACCTGAACAGGGTAAATATAACGAACCTTGCTATGTAATGTCTGTTAGCAGTACAGATTATTGGATAGAAAAAGCTAATGCCTTATCAGAATATTATGATTATTATGCTGAGAATAATTTTGATAATAACTCAAAAACCTTTAATAAAAATATTTTAGGTGTTGAAGCAACATATTTTGATTATTTGTCTGACAAGGAGTTAGAAGGAAGTTGGCTTAAACCTGTAAAAGCAGGTACTAACAATTTTAACGGAGCAGAAAATAACTGGTATCCTTTCTATAAGTTTAACGATGAAATAAGCAAAATTGCTAAAAATAATTCATCAGTTTGGAATTATCCGTTGTATTTTGGAAACTTTGTTAATAATGACGAAGACCATAACGGTACTTATGCTTCTGCTACCTCGCGTTTGACCAATTTTAATTATTTTGTAAATAACTCAAATGGTTTGATTGACGGAAGTGGCAAATCCGGTACAGATGAAGCTTTTTCTGCATCAATACACGGTCTTGCATACAGTAAGTTGGATCAAAATGGAAATATACAATATGCAGACGGCGGAAGCAGCAACAGTCATACAATGCCGTATTTTGACAGCAAGTGGCTTAATGACACCAAAGTTAACGGTAAAAGTATTGGTAAAACAGTTAAATCTTATTTCCCATTTGAAGCAACTCAATCTGCTGACGGCGTAACAAAATATATATTTAACTCTGCGTCATCTACTGATAGCAGAAAAGATAATGTATATTTCACTTGGGATAAAAACGGAAATCCTGAAACTGTAAACTACGGTTACGGCAACAGCTATTCTGTTAAAGACGGACTATCAGATTTCATGTATAATACAGCATCGGGATACGGTCTGTTCCCATTTAATAATACTTCTTCTGAAAATGCCAATAACCCCGGTAACGGTAATCTTGATTACGGTTTTGGTGCACGTCTTGATATAGAATTTCGTGTTCCTGAAAACGGTAAATTGGCTAACGGTCAGGATGTAACCTTTAACTTTAAAGGTGATGATGATGTCTGGGTTTACATCACAGACCCCGACACAAACGAATCAAAGCTTGCCCTTGATTTAGGTGGTGTTCATAAACAAACTGTCGGTAATATAAACTTTAACACTATGAAAGCAACCGATGAGGATGTTAATGAATTTTCATCCGGAAAGTATGCATTAGACAGAATATATATATCTGCAACTGGTGATTATACAAATTGGGGTCCAACAATGAGAGTTTGGGCTTGGACTGGTAGCAACGGCGAATGGTACACTCCTATTTATGATTCATCAGTAGGTAAGTATTACATATATAAATCTCAACTTGGTTCAAGCAACAATGCATTAAGCACAAAAACAACATTTAAAGTTGCAAAAGATACCAGTTGGAGTGCACAGACCGGTGAATATAGTCTTAACGACTATTACGGTTATAATACTTATCTTGATAATATGAGTTATAAAGACGGTGGTTCCAAATTAACATATAAAGCAAAAACTACCCGTGATATTGGCTTTGAAAAGAACACTAGCGGAACATATAAGCACCTTGATCCTAATAAAACATATAAAATGACTGTTTTCTATATGGAAAGAGGTATGATAGAGTCCAACTTTAATATTGACTTTACAATGACTCCGGCAAATAACGATGTAAAGGTCAATAAAGAAGTAAGAACCCAAGTTATTGATGATAGCGGTGTAACAACAGACATAGTTAACCATGCACTTGTAAATGCTGTAAAAGAAAATTCAAGCTTTAGTTTCATTCCTTATGAAAACGGAAAACAGGTAAGCGGCAGCGACACATACACTTACACAGTTAATGAAGGTGCAAAACAGTATGTATCTGTATCTAATCCCACATTCAAATTGTCAGACGGGGATACAGCAGACTTTGACGGTGAATTTACTCAAGGAAATTCAATTCATTTTGAGGAAAAAGTCGGAAGCGGTATTCAATACAATACAACTTGGGAAGTTCATGATGTTAAAAATGACACATTGATAAGTAAGAGTGACGAGGGAACTTCAAGTACATCTAACAAACCGTTTAACCTGATAAATCCTCAAAACAGTCATAATGACGCTGAATTTTTGGTTAATTTTATAAATACACCTGAAACAGCAGATGTTTCATTGACAAAATTGGTGCAGGATAAAGACGGTAGCGAACTTTCAGATAATACAGATACCTTTGCATTCTATGTAACAGTTGATTTAAACGACGGAAAAGGTTTTAAACCTTATGCTCTCCAGTATCGTTATGTTTCAAAGGATGATGAAGGAAATAATATTACTGAAATTCGAAATGCAAGAGCAAGAGACGGTTACTTAACCTTTAGTACCGGAGATAATATAACTCTTCTGGATATTCCGGTAGGAGCTAAAATTAAAATTGTAGAAGGAACAAAAGCCGGTTATATTCCTGTTGAATGTACAGTAACAGGAAGCGATGTTAATTCTAATAATTTTAGCAAAGACAGAACAGTCGAGGTTACTGTTGTAGCAGATACAGATATTGTATTTACGAATAAGCAAAACCCGACCACAGCTTCTTTAAGTGCAGTAAAGCTTCTTGATGATGAAAACTATACAGGTTCATTGTTTAGCTTTAATTTAGAAGGTCTTGCTGCAACAACATATACAGATTCAACGAGCAACGAAGTTACTACTCAAGATCTTACAGGTCAGTCATTAACTATCAATAGTGTTCAAAACGGTAATATTTCATTTGTTAATAATACATCTACTAATGAAATATTAAACTTCAAGGCTGCCGGTGTATATCGCTATAAGCTTTATGAAAAAACAATGACCGATAATCCTGATAATGCCTATATTACTGATTCAAGTATCTATCTTGCGGAAATTACTGTAACAGAAAATGGAGCATCACTTGTACCGGGAGACAGTGTTTATTATAAAACACCTGATACTGTAACAAGTGAAACATCTGATGATGAACTTCAAAAGTATTTTTCAGATGAATATAAGATTACAGAAACTCCAACACCTGTATTTAGTAATACAACTCAAAAAGGTAAGGTTACTGTAAATAAAACTAATCAAAATAGCGAAGACCTTTCCGGGGTTGAGTTTACAATATATAAAACAACAGGTGAAAATGGAGAACTGGGCGATGTTTATATGTTAGATAAAACTGATGAGAATGGTCAGATAGTTTTTGACAATATTCAAATTTTCAAAGACGGTTATCAATCGTCAGGAAATCCTGAATATCAATGGTATTGTCTGGTTGAATCATCGCCAAAGGACGGATACTCAATCAACGCTGAAAAGCACTACTTTAAGTTGCCTATGAGCGGAGATGATGGTGATCTTCATTATGATTTGACATATTCTTATGTAAACGGTAAAGTGATAATTCCTGAGGCAAGCGGCAGCGGTATGAACGGATTTATTGTTGCAGGTGCTTTGATAATTGGTTTGTGTTTAGTATCGTTTATAGGATATATGTTCTTCTTAAATAAATTTACAAAAAGAAGAATGAAATAAACTTATTTATGTATTTAATTTATTATATAAAATTATATAAAGGAGAATAATATAATGATTAAAACTTCAAAAAAATTAATGGCTGTTTTAATAGCAGCAATTCTTATGCTTGCGATGGTTCCATTCACAGCAAGCGCAGCAACAGAGCAGGTTTCTTTTAAAGTAAATTGTGCTAAAGAAGGATATGAATTTACAGTTTATCAGCTGGCTACACTTGATACTACAAGTGGTAATTTTACAATGGTAGCTACTGATACAGCTATTGCTAATGCTATCAAAGCAGACAGTACATCATCATCAAGCATACTTGCAGCAGCAGATAAAGCACAGGTTTCTGCTTTAGGCGATAAAGTAGGTGAAGTTTATACATCTAATTCAGGTGAAAAAGAATACAATGTGACTTCCGGTATTTACTACATTAAGGCTACAAAAACACCGGCAAATGTAAAATCAGTAACAAACTCAATTGTTTCTCTTCCTTATTATCAGAATGGTGCATGGGTTAAAACATTAGATGCAACAATCAACCTTGCTGAAAAAGTAAATGACGGTGATGTTGTAGTTACAAAGGATATTGTAAACGGCAATAATGCAAAATGGACAGCTGCAGGTTTAGGCGATACAGTTGAATTTAAACTTACAGCAAGCGTTGCAGGTTCAAGTGAAATGAAACTTGATGAATTTACAATTTCAGATACAATGAGCGAAGGACTTACATTTAATTCTGACAGTGTTAAAGTAACATTAACAGGCACTGGTTCATCAAAAGAATTACAGAAGGCTAGTAATGAATTTACAGTAGCTGATGGTGTAGCTCCTGTTACATTTAATGTATCAATTGCTGATTCAGTTCTTTCCGGTAATGAATTTTATGACTACACAACTGTTGAAGTTACTTACACCGCAACAGTTAATGCTAATGCTGTAATCGGTGCTGGCGGCAACACTAATACTGATAGCCTTACTTATGAAAATAACAGTCAGGTAGCTACTGTACCGGGTGAAACCGTAAAGGTTTATACATACGGACTTCAGGTAGAAAAAGTTGACGCCAATAATACATCTAAAAAACTTGCAGGTGCGCAATTCCAAGTTACTAAAAAAGGTGATACAACTGTACTTGCAACGGCAACAACTGATACAAGCGGTATCGGCGTATTTATGAAGGACGGTAAAAATTATCAGTTTGACGAAGGAACTTACACAATTACCGAAACAAAAGCTCCTGAAGGATATAACCTTAATTCAGCTCCGGTTGATGTAACAATAACTGCTTCAAATAGCCCAACAACTGCTTATCAGACTGTACAAATCACAAATACAGCTTCTAAACTTCCTGAAACAGGCGGTATAGGCAATATGATTTTCACAATTACAGGTGCAGCTCTTATTGCTTGTGCAGGTGTTCTGTTTGTTATAGTTTTCAGAAAAAGAACTTCTAAATAATTTTAATTAATTATTTAATTCAGTTATAAATTTTTCGGGATGCGGTTTTCCGCATCCCCTTTTTATTGAAAAATTTTTCAGTGTGTTATATAATGTATGTGTCTAAAAACAAATTTTATATTAATAAAAATTCGTATAAAGGTAATGTTTTATGAAGAAAAAATTAGCATTAATTTCAATTTTACTTGTATTTATAGTTGGTCTGGGAGTAATGTCTTATCCTTTGTTAAGCTCTGTAATAAATAATTACGGTACAAGAAATGAAGCAAATACTTATTTGGAAAAATCAGAAAAAATGTCTTCTGATGAAGTTGAGGAGCTTTTTAAGCAGGCAGAAACATATAATCGCAGTCTTACAAATAATGTAATTCTTACCGACCCGTTTGACAAAGAAGCTTATGAAAATATTGGAGCAAATTATGAACAGACACTTAATATCGACGATACAGGTCTCATAGGATATATTGACATACCTAAAATTAATGTTTATTTACCAATATATCACGGAACAACAGAAGAAGTTTTGTCAAAAGGAGCAGGCCATTTGGCAAATACCTCATTACCGGTTGGAGGAAAAACCACTCATAGTGTTATTTCTGCTCATACTGCATATCCCACTGAGACTTTCTTTGATTATTTAACAGACTTGAAAGAAAACGATGTCTTTTACATACATATACTTACAGAAACCTTAAAATATAAAGTTGATCAGATAAAGATTGTTTTGCCAGACAACACATCCGACCTGAATATAGTTAACGGAGAAGACTATGTAACATTGCTTACTTGTACTCCTTACAGTATCAATACCCACAGATTACTCGTTAGAGGAACAAGAGTTCCATATAATAAAGAAGAAGCAAACAGTATTCAAACACTTTCTGCATCAGAGGGATCAATTTACTTTATGGGATATAAAATTCCATATTGGGTTGTAGGGATTGTTATAAGTGTATTCGTTGTTATTATAATTTTGTCTGTTTTTCTTGCAGTGAGGAAAGTAAGAAGAAAAAATACAAAAAATAGATACTTGTTAAAAAATAAAAACACAGATAACTCTCAAGAAAATACACCTTAAATAAGGAGGGTGATTAGCTTGTGGAAGAAAATTTTAATAGTAATAGCAATTATTTTGCTTTTGGCAGGATTGGGGTTTATTTTGTTTCCGTCGGTATCAAATACAATTGGAACAAATATTGCTAATTCCGAAATAGAAAAGTTTGATAAATCCGTAAGTGAAGTAAAGGAAGACGGTTCATATAAGAATGCCCTTGATAATAATGAAATAGACGATGAGGGCTATCCAATTAACGAAAACGGAGAAAGAACATCAAATTTTCCCTTATTGTTTAAAGCGGATTTAGATAGACTTTACAATGACAGCGTTGCCTATAATAAAAGTATAATTAATAATCAAGGAACTGTGACAACAAGCGATTATACAATTCCGGCGCTTGATATGGTATCATACGGTATTCCAAGCGGAATTTACGGATATTTATCTGCTCCCACAATAGGAATGAACTTGCCTATATATCTTGGAGCAAATGCGTCGGCTATGAGTTACGGTGCGGCACATTTGACAAATACATCTTTGCCGATAGGAGGAAAGAGTACCAACTGTGCAATAGCAGGACATACAGGATATATCGGAAGAATTTTTTTTGATAATTTGAGAGGTCTTTCAATTGGTGATAATATAATTCTTACAAATTATTGGGGAAATTTGAATTACCGTGTTTCAGAAACAAAGGTAGTAAAAGAAAATCAAACAGAAGATATATATATAAAAGAAGGGAAAGATATCCTGACCCTGATAACCTGTATATCTAATCAAAGCGGCGGATTTGACAGATTTATAGTAATTTGCGAAAGAGTATAAAAAACACCTTCACAAAAAGTGAAGGTGTATATTTTACTGTTTTAATTTTATTTTTTATGACTTGCAGCTTTATAAAATGTAATAAATAGATTAAAATAAGTATAATTTTTTAAAAATTAATTTATTAAACAGTAATTTTAAGCTATAAAGTTTACAAGGTTATATATTTTATGATATAATCATAAAAATTCTAAAGAACGAATATTTTAATTATATGTATTTCATCGGAGGGAGTTACCTTTGGGTGTAGTTGAACTGTTTATTTTAGCAGTAGGACTTTCTATGGATGCGTTTGCTGTTTCTGTTTGTAAGGGATTGGCATTAAAAAAAATTACTGTAAAAAATGCAGCGATAGTAGGAATTTGGTTTGGAGGGTTTCAGGCTTTAATGCCTACGATCGGTTTTTTTCTTGGAGTTCAGTTTAAAGATTACATAACATCAATCGACCATTGGATAGCTTTTGTACTTTTATGTTTAATAGGTGCAAATATGATTAAAGAGGCGCTTAAAAAAAATGAAGAAAAAGAAGATTCCTCTTTAGAGATAAAAACTATGCTTTTGCTTGCCATAGCAACAAGCATTGATGCGCTTGCGGTAGGGGTAACATTTGCGTTTTTAAATGTAAATATTTTTTACGCAGTTATATTTATTGGTATAACAACATTTGTGCTGTCTATGGCAGGAGTAAAAATCGGGAATGTATTTGGAGTAAAGTACAAATCAAAAGCTGAATTTTTAGGAGGAATAATTCTTATTTTATTGGGAATCAAAATTTTACTTGAACATTTAGGTTTTATAAATTTTTAAAAACATTCGTTACATACATATATATTTAACTGTCTGTTATTTAGCAGACAGTTTTTTATTTTATAGAAAATTGGCTGTAAAGGTGCAGTCCGTCGGCTGTTTTTAATTTTATAAGAAACTGTTCGGAAACATTCGGTCACAAAAGGGGATTTATATATGGTGCTGTCTGTCAGGAGAAACAGCACCTTGGTTGCTTTTTATGTTGGACAAATTATCACATTATAAGTTTTTGTACATATATTGTATTGACGGGGATAAAAATTTAAGGTGGTATTACAGTGAAACTTAGCGTGTGTATGATTGTCAGAGATGAAGAGCCTGTAATTGAAAGATGCTTAAAATGTATTATGCTTTTTGCAGACGAAATAATTGTTGTTGATACAGGTTCAAAGGACAGAACTAAAGAAATTGCATCTAAATATACCGATAAGGTGTATGATTTTGACTGGGAAGACGATTTTGCAAAAGCAAGAAATTACTCATTGTCAAAAGCAAGTAACGAATATGTAATGTGGATAGATGCAGACGATGTAATAGATGATGAAAATATCAGAAAAATTATAGCGCTTAAAGATTCTGTTAAACCTGAAACTGATATTATTATGATGAAATATAACACAGGTTTTGATGAATATAACAATCCTGTATTCAGTTTTTATCGTGAAAGAATTTTTAAAAATAATGAAAAATATCGTTTTGAGGGAGCAATTCACGAAACAGTACCTTTAATAGGCAAAATAGAATACAGTGATATAGAGGTAAACCACAAAAAACTCAAAATAAATGATCCTCAAAGGAATTTAAAAATATTTAGAAAGATGATTGCATTAGGAAAACAACTTTCTCCCAGAGAGCAATACTATTATGCCAGAGAGTTGTATTATAATAAATTCTATTTTAACGCAATTACGTGCTTTAAGCAGTTTTTGTTAGAAAACAGCAATAATTTAAACGATAACATTGAAGCCTGTATGATTTCAGGAGATTGCTACCTTAAATTATCAGACGAAGAAAAAGCATTGAATATGTATTTCAAAAGCTTTTCTTATGATACTCCTCGTGGAGAAGTATGTTGCAGAATTGCAGATTGTTTTCTCCGAAATAAAAAGTATCAAATGGCAATATTCTGGTATAAAACAGCGATGGAATGTCCTCAAAATCAGGGTAACGGTTTTTTTCAAAAAGATTATTATGATTTTATACCGTTGATCCAGCTATGCGTATGCTATGATCGTTTGGGAGATATTGAAAAAGCAGAGAAATTTAATAATTTAGCAGGAAAAATAAAACCTTATGATAAAAGTTATATTTTTAATGAACAATATTTTGAAAAATTAAAGGAAAGGAGATAAAATTATGAATGTAATAAATTGTTCTCATTCTTGTAATTGCTCATCAGGCAACGGATGGAATGGAAATTGCGGAAACTGTAACTGCGGTTTTAATCCATGCTGTAATCAGTCACCGGTAGTAATAGGAATTCCGGGACCAACAGGTCCACAAGGAGTTCAGGGTATTCAAGGTCCGGTAGGACCGATAGGTCCCACAGGTCCTCAAGGTGTACAAGGTATTCAAGGTGTTGCAGGTCCAACAGGCCCAACAGGAGCTACCGGTGCAACAGGAACAGGAGCAACAGGTCCGACAGGTCCAACAGGTCCAACAGGAGCTACGGGTGCAACGGGAACAGGAGCAACAGGTCCGACAGGTCCAACAGGTCCAACAGGAGCTACAGGCCCAACAGGAGCTACGGGTGCAACAGGAATAGGAGCGACAGGTCCGACAGGTCCCACAGGCTCAACAGGTCCCACAGGCCCAACAGGAGCTACCGGTGCAACGGGAACAGGAGCAACAGGTCCGACAGGTCCAACAGGAGCTACGGGTGCAACAGGAGCTACGGGTGCAACGGGAACAGGAGCGACAGGTCCAACAGGCCCAACAGGAGCTACCGGTGCAACAGGTCCCACAGGTCCAACAGGTCCAACAGGTGCAACAGGTGCAGACGGTGCAGTAGGTCCAACAGGCCCAACAGGAGCTACCGGTGCAACAGGAACAGGAGCAACAGGTCCCACAGGTCCAACAGGAGCTACCGGAGCAACAGGTGCTACAGGTCCTGAAGGTGCCGCAGGATTAGTAGGAGAAATTGGTCCGACAGGTGCAACAGGTGCAACAGGTGCAACAGGTGCAGACGGTGCAGTAGGTCCAACAGGCCCAACAGGAGCTACCGGTGCAACAGGTGCTACAGGTCCTGAAGGTGCCGCAGGATTAGTAGGAGAAATTGGTCCGACAGGCCCAACAGGTGCAACAGGTCCATCGGGTGCAGTAGGTCCAACAGGTCCAACAGGAGCTACCGGTGCCACAGGCGCAACAGGTCCTGAAGGTGCCGCAGGATTAGTAGGAGAAATTGGTCCGACAGGTCCAACAGGAGCAGACGGTGCAGTAGGTCCAACAGGTGCAACAGGTGCAGACGGCGCAGTAGGCCCGACAGGTCCAACAGGAGCTACCGGTGCCACAGGCGCAACAGGTCCATCGGGCGCAACAGGTCCATCGGGTGCAACAGGTCCATCGGGTGCAACAGGTCCATCGGGTGCAACAGGTCCAGCAGGTCCAACAGGTCCAGCAGGTCCCACAGGTCCAGCAGGTCCAACAGGCCCAGCAGGTCCCACAGGCCCAACAGGTCCAACAGGCCCTCCGGGGGATGATGCAGCAGCTGCTACAAGTACTTTTTTAAGTGCAGTTGATGATACAGCTACACCGCTTACAGTAACAACAGCCGGAATAAATGTTGCATTACCTTCAGAACAAATGCTTTCAGATTTTACAGCAGATACTGCAAATGAAGTATTTACGGCAACAGAAGCAGGAACTTATTATGTAGATTATAAAGTAAATGTTGATACGCCTGTTATAATGACAACAAGTGTTCTTTTAAATGGTACTCCTATTGAAGGATTAACAATAACTCCAACAACAGCAACAAGTAATTATTCTGCAAGCAGAATAGTAACAATAAATGCAGGAGATACTTTACAGCTTCAACTTTCAGGCTATGACGGAACAGTAACACTAGTAACAGGAACAGGCGCAAGTTTGACAGTGATAAGACTAGCTTAAAATAAATTAATAATAACAGAGGGTTGTAGCGTTTTGTTACAACTCTCTATTTTTTAAAATATAAAACATAATTATTTGGATAAATATTACAAAAAAATATACTGCTTTTACATTTTTAAAATATATAAATTGTCAGAATTGACTAAAAAATATTTACTTTATTGTACAAATAGTGAATTGAATAAATTCATAATTTTTAGTATTATTATATTAACAGGTCTAATGTCTAACAGGCATAAAGACCAAATTTAATTGGAGGAATTTTAGATGAAAAGAAAAACATCAAAAGTAATCAGTATTGTATTGACACTTTGTATGATTTTGTCATGTTTAGCTATTACTGGCTTTACAGTAAATGCTAAAGATACAGATAAAGCATCAGTCGCATCTGAAGCTAAAATACAAAGTAATGTTCAGGACGGCGTAATTTTACATGCGTTTAACTGGTCATACAATACAATTAAAGAAAACCTTCCTGCAATTGTTGCAGCCGGTTATTCAACAGTACAGACTTCACCTGTACAGCAGCCAAAGGATTACGGTGACTGGTATAAGGTTGCTGACCAATGGTCAAAGCTTTATCAGCCATTATCATTTTCAATAGCAAAGGATACATGGCTCGGCACAAAAGAAGAGCTTGCATCTCTTTGTGATGAAGCACACAAATACGGCGTAAAAATCATTTGCGATGTAGTAACGAACCACCTTGCAAATAATATGTCAAAAGATAATGATAACGCTAATGTAGGAGTTCTTTACAGCGGAATTGCTGATATAGAACCGGAAATATACAATGATCAGAGTAATTCGCTTCATTCTTATAATCGCTCAACATCTGATTCATCAGTACAGGCAGTAGTTCAGGGATATCTTTCAAACTGCCCTGACCTCAATACAGGAAGCGAACTTATTCAGAACAGAGTAATCAGCCTTCTCGAAGAATGTGTTGACTGTGGTGTTGACGGTTTCCGTTTTGATGCTGCAAAGCATATTGAAACACCAAGTGACGGAAGTTATGCATCAAATTATTGGCCTAATGTAACAAGTACTGTTTCACAGTATGCAAAAGACAAATATCAAAAAACAGAGTATTATTACGGTGAAATTCTTAATACCTGCGGTTCCGGAAGAAACATTAACGCTTATACACCATATATTAATGTAACAGATAATGCACCGGGTAATAATACTCGAAATGCAATAAAGAGCGGTAACGCTTCAACTGCATCAAGACAGGCTAATGCAAACTCTATTGGTGCAGCATCAAAGAATTCTGTACTTTGGGCTGAATCACATGACACATATATGGATGGAAGTTCAGCAACTGTTTCTGATGAAGACATCATCAAAACCTGGGCTTTAGTAGCAGCTCAGAGTGATGCAACATCATTGTTCTTTGCTCGTCCCGGAGATGCTCTTATGGGTCAAGCAGCAGGAAATACAAGCTGGAAAAGTATTACTGTAAGCGAAGTTAATAAGTTCCATAATGCATTTGTAGGAACAACAGACAAAACAAGCTATTCAGGTACAATTGCTTATGTTGCAAGGGGCGATAAAGGTATTGTTCTTGTAAACTGTAACGGCACAACAAGCGATGTAAATATTGCAGATACAGGTCTTGCAGACGGAACATATACAGATACGATCACAGGCAATAAATTTACTGTAAGCGGCGGTGTTGTAACAGGCAAAATCGGCGACACAGGCGTTGCAGTAGTTTATGATTCAACAACAACTCCAACTAATACAAATTCAGTTGAGAGCTGCACATTTAAAGGTGAAACATTAAATGTTACACTTGGTCTTGTAAATGCAACATCAGGTACATATCAGATCGATAATGCTGCTCCGGTAACATACACAGATACAACAGAAGTAACATTAGGCAGTGGAGTTGCTTATAATTCAACTATCACATTAAAATTAACAGCAACTGATGGCAACCAGACAACAACTGCTGAATATAAATATGTAAAAACTGCTCCGGAGGGAACAGGCGTTTATATTGTACTTGATGAAATAAGAGGTTGGTCAGCTCCTTTCTATGCTTATGTATATGATGAAATTACAGATCCTGATAATACTATAACAAATGCAGCATGGCCTGGAGAAAAAATGGAATATGATGAAGCAACCGGATATTATTATTATGAAGTACCTCAAGCGTTTGTAGATTCACCAAACACTCAAGTTGTTCTTAATAATAACAATGGTGGTCAGCAGTATCCGGCATACGGTAATAGAACAAAACTTAATTTAGAAGGCAAGTCACATCTTTTGCACGGTACTTCATGGACAGTAACTGATTTTAAACCTACAAAAGAAACAACTCCAACGGAGACAGAGCCGACTGACACAACTCCAACGGAGACAGAGCCGACTGATACAACTCCAACAGAGACAGAGCCGACTGATACAACTCCGACGGAGACAGAGCCGACCGATACAACTCCAACGGATACAGAACCGACTGACACAACTCCGACAGATCCGGTTCCTACATACTATGTAGCAGGCGACTTCTTTGAGAATACATGGAAAGAAAATGAAAACCCAATGACACCGGGCAATTATGAATTTGACGGTCAAACATACGATTATGCTTTAACAGTTCCTGATGTAGCTTCAGGTTCATGGGCATTCAAAATCACAGACGGTCATTGGAATACACCTGATGAGACATTCCATGAGATCAGCAATAATGGACAGAACTTTACATTTGTACTTACAGATGCTTGTGATGTAACAATTTACTTAAATTCAGAATCAAAAACAGTAGTAGTAGACGCAGAATTTTTAGGTAAATTTGAACTAGAGTACATTATGGCAGTAGGAAACGGAGACGGACCATGGTTAAACGGCAAAGCATGGGATCTTACAGCCCAAGAAAACATGATGACAGAAATCAGTAGAGGCGTATGGTCAATAACTTACGAAGGCATTGAACAATTTAATGACTATCAAGTAAAATTTGCATGTAACGGTTCATGGACACCATATAACTGGACGAGTGACGGAATTCTAGATGGACAGGAAAATCCGAGCATACTGGTACCGTTTAATAATGCAACAGTAACACTGACAATAGATGTAAACGGCTTTGATTTTGAAACAGGCGAAGGTAGTGTTGATATAGACATTAATGTTAAAAATGCAGAAGGCTTTGAATTAGGCGATGTAAACAAAGACGGTGTAGTAAATGTAGTAGACGCTACAATTTTGCAGATAAATCTTGCAAAATTAACTGTTAATTCAGTTTATGACGAAACACTTGCAGATTATAACAGAGACGGTTTTGTTAATGTATTGGATGTAACATATATCCAGTTAGCTACTGCAGGTTTACTTAAATAAGCATATTAAAAGTAAATTATTAATTTAAAAACACCTTGCTACTGCTTGCGGTAGCAAGGTGTTTATTTGTTAAGATGCAGCCTATTGGATACATCTTTCCTAGTAGATAGCATTATATAAAAACATTTATGTAGGTTTGTTATTTGTCTTCTGTAAAGTAAAGCAGCTCGGTTAAATCAAAATTTAACCGAGCTGTTATTATTCCTTTAATTACTAATTAGCAGCCGCAACCACAGTTGTTGTCGCTGTTGTTATTGTTGCCACAGCAAGATACAAGAATGATAACAAGAAGAATTACCCAAGTACAGCTGTTGTTGCCTAATAAACCGTTACACATTGTGATTTCCTCCTTTCGTTTTACACTATATACTATACAAAAACGAAAGAAGTGTTACATCGTCTTTTAATAAATTTAAGCTTTTTGTAAGCTTTTTAATAATTTTATTTCTTCTGAATAACCAGCGAGTTCATTTGGGGTCTCAAGATAATACGGTAAGTTTATTAATGCAGGATAATTAATAATTTTTTCGAAAGCATTAATACCAATTGCGCCTTTTCCGATTTTTTGGTGTCTGTCTTTGTGACATCCCAAATAATTCATGCTGTCATTTATGTGAATTGCTTTTAACTTTTTTAAACCTATAATTTTGTCAAATTCTTCAAGTACATTTTCAAGATTATTTACAATATCATATCCTGCATCAAAAACATGACATGTATCAAGACAAACACCTATTTTATCTTTAAAATCAATGTTGTCGATAATAGCTCTTAATTCCTCAAATTTAGAACCTACTTCACTGCCTTTTCCTGCCATGGTTTCCAGTAAGACGGTAGTTGTCATATCTTTGTGTAAAACTTTGTTAAGCTGTAAAGATATAAATTCAATTCCTTTGTCTATGCCTTGACCTACATGACTTCCCGGATGAAAATTGTATAGATTGTTCGGTAAATATTCCATTCTATTTAAATCATCGATCATAGTATTTAATGCAAATTTCCTTATTTTCTCGTCTTTAGAGCAAAGATTTAGAGTGTAGGGGGCATGGGCTAAAATTTTACCGAAATTGTTCTCTTTCATCAATTTAATAAGTTTTAATATATCTTGCTCGTCAATTTCCCTTGCCTTACCGCCACGAGGGTTTCTGGTGAAAAACTGAAATGTATTTGCTCCGATCGATAATGCTTCTTTCCCCATAGCTTCAAAACCTTTTGAAACAGATAAGTGGCATCCTATAATCATAAAAATCATTCCTTAAAATATTTTAATTAATTATAATACAATAATAGGACTTTTTCAATTAAAATTCATTGTAATAAAGGCTGCATTGTGATATAATAAAGCATAATATTAATTTTAATATTATAATTTAAGGAGGATTAAAATGGCAATTATAAAAGCATTTAAAGGTATGCGTTACAGTCAAAATGCAGGAAAAATTAAGGAACTCTGTTGTCCTCCGTATGATATTATCAGTGATATCCAAAGGGAAGAATATTTAAAAAAGAATCCCAATAATATTATTCGTCTTGAATTGCCAAAGGGAGATAACCCCTATAAAAATGCAGCTGATATTTTAAAAATGTGGCAGGATAACGGTGTGCTTATTAAAGATGATAAGCCTGCAATTTATATTTATGAAGAAGAATTTACAGTATATAATAAAAGGAAAAGCATAAAAGGTATAATTGCCAGAGTTAAGTTAGAAGAATTCTCAAAAGGAATTATTCTGCCTCACGAATTTACTCTTTCAAAAGCAAAGGAAGACCGTTTTAATCTTATGAAAGCCACAAACTGTAATTTCAGTCAGATTTACGCATTATATATGGATGAAGAACATACAACTTTAAATACAATTGATAAACATTCATATAATAAAGCAGATTTAGAATTTACTGATAACGATAATGTAACTCATAGATTGTGGATAGTGACTGATGAAGAAATAATTTCAAAACTGGTATCTGATTTTGCAGACAGAAAGCTCTATATTGCAGACGGTCACCACCGTTATGAAACAGCGCTGAATTACAGAAATTATTGCAGAGAGAAGGGTATTTCAAAAGAAGGAGACGCACAAGATTATCAGATGATATATCTTGTAGACATGGAGCATCCCGGACTCGTAGTATTTCCGACTCATAGACTTGTAAGAGATTTAGATATATTTGATAAAAATAGTTTTTTGGAAGAATGTAAAGAGTATTTTGAAATTGAAGAAAAATCAGATGTAGAAAATATGGAAAGAGAACTCGATATACTTTATAAACAAGGTAAAAAAGCATTTGGATTTTTTTGCGGAGGAAGTAATTGGATTCAGCTTATATTAAAAGATTTTTCACCAATTAAAAAGTTGCTTCCTAATTTAAGCAAAGCTTCTCAGGAACTTGATGTAACTGTTTTACATACATTGATACTTGAAAAGATATTTAAAATTGATAAAGAAAATATGGCAAATCAAATTAATCTGACATATACAAAATATTTTGAAGAAGCATTAGAGTGTGTAAACAGCGGAAAGTTTCAATGTGCTTTTATTTTAAACCCTACAAGAGTAACAGAAATAAGAGATGTTGCATTGGCAGGAGAAAAAATGCCTCAAAAGTCAACATATTTTTATCCCAAAATGATAACAGGTTTGGTTATGAACGAATTAAGTGACTAATTATGGAAAATATAAAAGAAGTATATGATTTTTATGAAGCGGGTGCAGAAATAGGTCGTTTGGAAAATGGTTTAGGTAAGGTTGAGTTTTACAGAACAAAAGAAATAATCAGCAATTATTTAGGAACAAGAGAAAAATTAGTTGTATATGATATTGGCGGAGGAATAGGAATTTATTCAAAATGGCTTTCGGAGAAAGGTCATAATGTCAGCCTTATGGAATTGTCGCCCAATGCTGTTAAGTATGCTAATAAAATGCAAGATGAAGGATTTAAATATGAAGCAATAACTGCCGATGCAAGAAATATTCCAAAATCCGATGAAAGCGCTGATGTAATATTATTGATGGGACCGCTCTATCATCTTCAGGAAGAGAAGGACAGAAAGCAGGTTTTAAAAGAATGTTTCAGAGTTTTAAAAAATGACGGCTTAATTTTTGCAGCGGGAATTTCAAAATTCAGTTCCACAACGTGGTCATTGTCTGTATTTGGAAATGACAACGAATTTTTCAGCGATGACGTTTATTTTAATATGCTGAAAGAAGAATTAAACTCAGGTAAACATAACAGACCTGAAAAATATCCTTTTATTATTTCACAGGCGTTTTTTACAACTGTAAAAAATATGGAAAAGGAAGTTAAAGACTGCGGATTTAAGCTTGTTAAATCTCATTCAGTAGAAGGATGTTCATGGATTTGTCCCAATATCAGTGAAAAATGGGAAGACATGAAGTCAAGGGAAAAAATTCTTGATATAATACATAAAACTGAATTTGAAGAAAGCTTAATCGGAATAAGTCCTCATTTTTTAACGGTTGCACGAAAGACTTATATTTAACAAATAAATTGAGGAAAATTATATATGTTTGATTTTATAACCCAAATTGATTTTGCAATTCTTAATTTTATTCGGGAATTTTTAAAATGCACGTTTTTTGATATTGTTATGCCCTTTTTCAGCAGTATAGGTAATGTTGGAATAGTTTGGATTGTAATTGGATTGATAATGCTTTTCTTCAGAAAAACAAGAAGCTGGGGAATAATGTTGCTTTTCACAATGCTTTTAGGTTATCTTATAGGTGAACTTGCAGTTAAGAATATTGTTTGCAGAGATCGTCCTTGTTATATTGTTGATATTGATATGATTATCACAAAACCAAATAGTTATAGCTTTCCGTCAGGACATAGCTGCTCGTCATTTGCAGCGGCAACGGTACTTTTAAAAATGAATAAACGTTTTGGTATAGCTGCGCTTGTTATTGCATCGTTAATTGCATTTTCACGTCTTTATAATTATGTGCATTTTCCAACTGATGTTTTGTGCGGAATTCTTCTGGGCGTTTTATGTGCATTATTTACATGCTGGTTGTTTAAAAAGTTCGGATGGCAAAATAAAATAGATAATTTAGGTGTTCGGAGTGATAAAAATGAAATTACATAATTTTATAGGCAGGACAAAAGATGAAATTTTTTGCATTAAAGGCATTGACCTTTTTAGATATAAATGGTATTCAGGAGGAAAATGTGCAAGCGTTATAAATCCTGAAAACGGAAAAATGTACAGCTTTTCATCCTATTACATTGAGTACGGAAAGAAAAAGCTGGAATTTATTGCCGGCAAGGATGAATACGGCAACTGGTTGTTTTTTGAAGATTAAATATTTTGGAGGAAATGAAAGTGGAAAAATTAAAAGCAGTTAATTTGTTTGATTATGAACAAACTATTGCAAAACCGTTATTTGAAAGTGTAACATATCCGTGGGAGGTTTTGCCTAAAATTAATGATTTTATTCTCGAAATGGGACAAACGCTTGATTTGGAAAAGTATTATAAAATAGGAGAGGATATCTGGATCGCAAAAACTGCAACAGTGGCGCCCTCTGCATATCTGCATGGTCCGTTAATTATTTGTGATAATGCAGAGATACGACATTGTGCTTTTATAAGAGGAAGTGCAATTGTAGGAGAAAATACAGTCGTAGGAAATTCCACAGAGCTTAAAAACTCCATTTTGTTTAATTGTGTTCAAGCTCCTCATTATAACTATGTCGGAGATAGCATACTAGGTTATAAATCTCATACGGGAGCAGGTGTTATTACATCTAACTTAAAGTCTGATAAAAGCCTTGTCACAGTTTGTTTTAACGGTAAAAAGTTAGAAACAGGCGTTAAAAAGTTCGGTGCTATGATTGGAGATAATGTAGAGGTCGGCTGTAACAGCGTTTTAAATCCCGGAACTGTAATTGGCAGAGGAACAAATGTTTACCCTCTTTCAATGGTAAGAGGATATGTTCCGGAAAACAGCATTTATAAAAAGCATGGCGAAGTAGCAGAAAAATATTGATTTATATTAAAAGGTTATTATGAATATATAGTTTTTAAATTTACAACTATATAGAAAAGCATTCTAAGATTTATATGATGTAAATAAAAGAGGACAGGCTGAATGGAACCAGCACAGATTGTGTATAAAGCATAATTTAGTGCGGTTCAGCGTAGCTTGTCCTTTTTAATTGTTTAGATTTTTAATAAATTTTATTTTGTAAATAGACTGTAATATAGTAATTTAAAACACAATATTAAATCAGGGATTAATTTTAATTTTCTTATAATTTTTATGAATTTACTATATCTCCACTACATATAGATATACTATTTATTAAAAAGTCCTTGTTATTTTCAATTTGAATAATATCCAATAATTTTAAATGCCATGTGATATCACTGCTTATCCGAAGCTTATATGTATTTCTGCCTTCAATTAATGAAAAATTATATAAAATCTGCTTTTTGATATTATTAGAATTATTAAATAAGGTAAAGTCAATATTAGTATCTGAATTTGAAGTAATGTCAAATATTAAATAATTACCTTCGTTTTCATTGATTAAGCTATGATTAATAAAGTAATTGCTATTATTAATTTTTTTTAATTCTGTTTTATCGGATAAAACACTATCAGGTGAATCGTAATTTGACCATAAGTAAGGAATAAGCCCCAGATTATGAATATAATAATCATTATCACAGTAAAAGCAATCGGTTAATAATTCATATTGATTTCCTATTAAATCAGTATAATATGAATATCGGCTTTTTATACACCAAACTGCATAATTATTTACTTTGCATAAAGGTGTATAATTGTTGCAAATGTATTCAGTTATAAGATAATATCTGTCCGAGTTTAAAATACCATCAAGTGAATATGATAAATTTACATTTTTTAATGGCATTAATGCAAATGGAATGTTTTTACCCTTTAATTCATCTATAAACTCTGTCTGCCCCTTTTCTCCGTTAACAAGACCGGGAGATTGATTTACATAGACGGGATTATTTAAACCCAATAAAGCGTATAATTCAGTATTGTTTGTAAAATCCAGATAAGTCTCATTATCATTTAAAGTTAAATTAAAAAATTGCTTTAATTCATTTACTGTTGCTTTTTGTTTATTGTTAAGTTCCGATTTATTATTACTTGATAATGTGTTGTTTACTGAACTTGATAAATTATTTAAATTTATATTAAGTCTATTAATTATATTGTTTCCAAATCCAATATATGGATAAAAAATTAATAATGGTACTATTAATAAAATTGCAGTGAAAGTAATTTTATAGTTTCTATGTTTATTAATATTTATATGTGTTTTAACTACATTTAATAATACTATTATTAATATGATTAACTCAAAAACAAATAAAGCGTTTGAACCTTCTGTAAGATTATGTCTGACTATAATTCTTGATGCATTTAAGAAAAATGCAAATAAAAGCATAAATAATAAACTGATTTTATTTTTTATAACATTATTTTTATAAGAAATATAAACAGCTGCTAAGGTGATAGCCGGTAAAATTAAATAAGTAAAAATGCAATAAATCAAGCCTTTAACATTATTAAAAAGAATGCCATAAGCCCAGTTTTGATTTGATGAAGCAGAATTTAAAAATTTAATTATCCAATCTTTAAAATCTATTTGTTCTCTATTAAAAATAAATCCTATTAGCAAAACAACCATTAAAGCAACAATTATACCAGTAATAAAAAACAAGCAAAGTTTTTTGTATTGTTTGTTTTTTATAAAATAAATGATGGCGCAAAGTATCATAGATATACCAAATGTTGCTCCTACATCTAACATATAAAAAATACTAAATGCTGAAATTATCCAAAAAATTAAATTAATAATTATTGTATTTTTATTGTTAATTCTTTTTAACCAGAATAAATAAAAAGCTGCTAAAAATAATCCTAGCCAATAATAATTAATAAAATTACTTATATTAAGCAAATCTGCAAACGGTAAAATTAAAGTTACTAAAAACGCTTTTTCACTGCCAATAAATTCTTTAAAAATGTAAAATAAGGATATAAAAATCAAGATATTGATAATGTAAGAATAGGGTACAGTTAAGGTGGTTAAGTAATCTGAATTTATTAATTGATATATCTGCATTAAAACAAATCGACTTAACATGTGTGCATCAAATGAATCAATTATAGGGAACTCTCCAAAAAAGTATAGCTCTGAAAAGGACACGCCATGGTTTGCATCCTCAAATAAGGATAAAGTAAATTCAGGATGAATTCCTCTCATATAGGCAGTAATTATTACTGCTAAAAATACTAAAAGATATAGGATGTTGTCATTAATGTTTATACTTTTCCTATTGAAAATTTTATAAAGTATTATAGCTATTAAGGTAGTAATTATTACAGTTATTATTCCATAAACTTTACTTATATTATATGAATTAAATGTATATATTACCTCGATAAGTAAATTTAATAAAATACAAAATATTGATAAACTAAATATAAATTTTTTTATTTTGTCAATTTTAAATACAAATAGTTCACTTTTAAAAAATAAAATTAATCCGTTGACTATAATAGTTAAGAATAATGAAATAAGCATTCCATAGGCAGTAATTACAGAAAGTAAGATGCTTAAAGAAATATATTCACACAGAAAACTGCTTAACCAGAGAGTAAAAATATTTATATTCCAATTAAAAATACATTTTTTATTTAAAAAATAAACTGCAATAATAATAAAATTACAAAAAATAATACTCAATAAACAAAATTTAATGCTATTTATGCAAAATGAGTATATACAGATAAACAATTCTATTATGGAAATTGCAGAAACTAAATCTATACTATCTCTAAAATTATTTTTTAAAAAATTTTTTAACAATAGCTTTATGATTAAAAAAATAACAGAAAAAACAACAATTGAAATAATAATAGCAAAAAAGGTATTAAGAGATGAATAGTTTGAAAGATAAATATATACTGGTATAGCACACGATAAAGAAATGCAGATACTCAACAAAATATATTTATTAACAAGATAGTCAATTATTCTTATAATATATCTGATTATTTTTTTAATAAATGAAATTATATGTTTATGAAATAAAAAACATAGGCAAATAACAAAAATTGAACATAAAACTAAAAAAATATAGTATTGTTTTACGACTTCAGATATATCAATATTTTTGTATGATGCAATAGATATAATTCTATTTGAAAAATCTGTAATATCACTATTTTTTTGAAATAAAAAACAATATCCAAAATATACAGACGCAATAAAACTTATCAGCATAATTGCTAATAAGATGATCTTTTTATAAACAACCTTCACGTTTGTCTCCTTGTAAATCTTATACATTTTAATAACATTTAACCATGCCGTCATCAATTTATAGATTTATAAAATCATTACTTTCTTTTCGTAAAGTGCCAACTTGACGAAAAAATACTGCACATAACAACAAAATAATTATAAACTTAATAAATATGCTTGTCAAATTAATTTGAAATGACAATGTTTTAAAAATAAAGTAATATTAAAAAGGTGATTATATTTAAAATAGTTTTTAAATGAATTTTTATTTATATTATATCACCAATATTATATAAAGAAAGGTTGGTTTTATGTTAAAAATAAACGAGAATAATTATAATAAAAAAAGTAATGATCAAAAAATTAATTATTTTTTGCATAACATTAATGGCAAAGAAAAATCTACTTCATTATATACAATAACTTACAAAAGAAAAAAATCAAAATTTTTATTTGCAAAAACTGATTTACTTAACAAAAAACTCAAAACTTTCAAACAAACATCTAATTTTTCTTTTTGGCTTGATGAATGGTTATCTGTTTCTAAATCCAGAGTAAAAGAATCAACATATATTAGATACAAAAATTCTATTGATAATCACATAAAGCCTGCACTTGGAAGTATTAAAATTACAGAAATTACAACTGCATTAATTGAAAAATTTATTTCTCAAAAACTTGAAAATGGCAATTTGCAAACTGGCAAAGGACTATCTCCGAAAACAGTTTCAGATTTTTTAATTATAATAAAGAATACGATAAAATATGCACATTCAGACGGGGTTAAAATTAATTGTCATTTTGAAAGTTTAACAATCAGAAAGAAAAATCATGAAATGCGTGTACTTTCAGTTGACGAAGAAAAAAGATTAATAAAAACTTTATTAACTAATACAGAAAGATATAAGTTAGGAGTTCTTCTTTGTCTTTTTACAGGGATTAGGATAGGAGAGTTGTGTGCTTTAAAGTGGCAAGATATTTCATTAAAAGATAAAACTATAAGAATAACTAAAACTATGCAAAGAATTCAATGTACAGATTATAATAAAACAACAAAAACTCATATTGTTATAACAGAACCTAAAAGCGATTCATCATGTAGAATTATTCCCCTGCAAGACAGTATTGTTTCTGTTCTAAAACAGTTTATAGCAAAACCGGAATGTTATCTACTTACAGGCATGAGTAAAACATATATTGAACCAAGAACAATGCAAAATAAGTTCAAAGGTTATCTTGCGGATAGTATGATAGATAAAGCTAACTTTCATTCACTTCGTCATACATTTGCAACACGTTGTATTGAATTGGGCTTTGATATAAAAACATTAAGTGAACTTCTTGGACACTCCAGTGTTAAGATAACATTGGATAGATATGTTCATTCATCACTTAATTTAAAAAGAGATTGCATTAATAAGCTTGATTTGTTGTTAAAACATTAACTATTAGAAAATTAATAAAAAGAAGTATCAAAATAATTTTGATACTTCTTTTTTTCGTCAAGTTGGCACTTTACGAAAAGGATATAGTAGCTTAAAAATTACTTGTACATTGTTATTTATAGAATATTAATTTTTGAAAATTTACCTATCAGTAATTTCCTAAAAGTAATATTCCCATTTTTAATAAAAGTATAGCATATAAAAATTAAGATATATACTACAATTTTTGTAAGAAATGATTTAAAATAATGGTGTTCTACGAATACATATTTTTTTATAGGTTTTATGACAACAGTATAGAAAATTATATGAGAAGCACAAGAAACAATGTTAAACCGGTTATAAATACAATCAAAGGTTTAAAAGAAAAAGTCACAGCAGAGTTATATCTCTACTGTGACCAATTTTTTAATACACATTCAAAAAATATTTAATCTAATAAAAAATCTACAATAATATTTATTTAATGTTAAGGTAAAGAACCTTATAAACAATATGGAAAAAGTTACTTTTCCATGATAAACATATTATTTTTCTATTGTGATACTAAAAGTATGAAAAATGGAAAATTCATTAATAAACGCATATTTTTTAATTTTCATTGTATTAAATTAAAAACATAACTAGTAACATTTTAAAATGAGGTGCCAGTATGTTATTAAATAAATTATTTGTAATTTTATTGGCATTTTTTTTTGCTTTCTGTTAATTCAAAAAAATTTAATTTTATAATTATTTAGTCTTAAATTTTATTGTACTGTTTCAACAGGTATCCATATTTCATAATGTCGTTTGTGTTTTTCGGATTTGGAAAAAAGATAATATATTTCAATTTCATAGTCATCAGTTTGAATATATCCTGAATCTACAAGCCAATTTTCAAAAATTTGCGAACGTAGTTTAGGAAGTTCATCTCCTGCAAAGCCTCCGCAATTTGTACTGAATACAGCATATTTTCCGGACGGAATTTTAATGCTTTCAAGTTGACTATTGTCAACTTCTCCAGTCTTTTTAGCAATAGAATAAACGCCCTTATTCCATATTCCGTACCATACCCCTTCAATTTTTTGGCAGACTTTATTTTGTATATCGTCGTGATGGTCTGCCCACATAATATGTTCCTGTTCAAACCTATTGGCGGCTTTTCCGCTGAATTTTCTTGATAAACCCTTTAATTTGATTTCTTCTGAGTTAATAATTTTAAAATTCATTTCCTTTGCTCCTTTGATTGTAATATGAAAGGAAGCAGGAGGATATACTTTCAGTGATGTATAGCTTTTTCGTGCCATAGTAGGCAAAACACCGTGTTGCTTTAAAAATGCTCTTGAAAATGAATCAGAATTATTGTAACCGTATTTTATAGCAACGTCAATCACCTTTATATTAGTTTTTTGAAGCTCGTATGCCGCTAAAGTTAATCTACGCTTTCTTATATACTCTGAAACAGTCATACCGGTCATATATCTGAAAAATCTTTTAAAGCTGTCAGCCGGATAAAGAGCAATTTCGGAAAGTCTGTTCATATCAATTTCATCACATAAATGCGTTTCAATATATTTTACAGCTTCGTTAATTTGTTTAAGAATATCCATAATTTCACTTCCCAATTACAATTATATCAGGAATAAATATATTGACCCGACTTTTTATGTACGAAATTTGCGTGTATCACACTGATTTTTTAAAATCAATTCTTAATAATTTTTTACCGTTTGGAAGCAACTTTTCACTTTGAAAGCAATGTTTATAATTAATCTCTTTCATAACGTTTTTGAGTGATTTTTCATCTATCTGACAATGTACTTTTTTTAAATCATTAAATATATGCAAATACGGAGAATTAGATACAAAAGTGTCGTCTGTATTTATTTGAACAATGCATGATACAAATTCAGCTTTAACTTTTTTAATTACTTTTTTAAAATGCTCATAACCTATGTATTCAATTAAAAGATTAGCAATTAGTAAATCTGCATTTGGTAAAACAGAAATATCATTTGTTAAATCTATGCACAAAAGAGTAAGAACAGTATTTAAGTTGTTAAAGCGTTTTTGACATTCACTTAAATAATCCTTGTTAATATCTATACCGTAAACTTTTTTAAATTTATCGGTATTAATATGTTCAAGACCGTTACCACCTGCAACACCCAAAATCATAACTGATTCTACATAATATTTGTTAAACTGTTTTTCCATCATTTCATTTAAAGCTTGAAGCTGATAAACGGAATCAAGCTTCATATGATTTTCATAGTCATCAAGTTTAATTTTTTCCCAAGGATTTTTCACTTTTATCGTCCTAACATATTAATAAAAATATAATTTTATATTTGATGTATTTAAAAATAATTATTAAATCTTAAATCGTTTTTGTAAAACAAATAATTCTGTTTGCTTCTGTAAAACCGCAGTTTTTATGAAATTCAAGACTATCTGTATTATAAAGCTCACAATCGCTTGCAAATTCAGTACAGCCCTTATCTGCTGACCATTTCTCACATTCTTTAAGAAGTTCCTTGGCATATCCATGATTTCTGTATTCGGGCTTAACGTAAATTCCTTCAAGATATCCAACAGGACTGCTGTTTGTTCCCTCAACATAATCGTTACGCAAAGAGCATTGAGCAAAACCTGCGGGAGTTGTATTAGCATATTTTACAAATATGGCACTGTTATTATCTGATATCGATGCTTCCAATTCAGGGATTAATTCATTGGCAGTATGTTTTGTCCATATTTGTGAAGCCATTTCCGCTACATATTTTAATTCATTGATCGTCATTTTGTATATCATAATATTCCTCTTATATATAAATTTTAAACTTAGTTAAATAAATAATTAAACTGTAATTTCTATTTGATTGCCCTCAAATCCAATTACACAGCTTTCATAATATCCGTCTCCAGTAGTTCTCGGACCGCTTATAACTTCATATCCGTTATTTTTCAATTTTTCAGTTATAAGGTTAACATTTTCTTTACTTCCAACGCTGAAAGCTATGTGGATATATCCAGTTCTGTCTAATGCTTTTTCTCTTTCAGTTATATTTGGTTTTGTCATAATTTCAAGGCGCGCACCACCTTTAAAGCTAAGAAAATATGACTGAAAACCTGTGCTTTTATTATAATATTTTTCGCCTGGTTCAGCATTAAAGTATTTTTCAAAAAATGCTTTTGCTTTTTCTAAATTTGTAACATACATTGCTATGTGTTCAATTTTTACTTTTTTCATTTTCGCCGCTACCTTTTTAACAATAACTAAATTAATATTTTTAGTTTAATTTTATAAAATTTGCTTGTTTATGTCAATAATAATAAATGAACAATTAATTGAGATTACTTGTATTGAATATTATATTTTTAAATGATATACTTAATGTAATAAATTGGTTTTATTTCAGATTGAAATTATAGTTTGGAGAAAAAATTATGAAAGTAAAAATTATTTCAGACAGCACCTGCGACCTCTCAAAAGAACTTCTCGAAAAATACCGAATTTCAATTGTTCCTTTGTATGTTATAATAAACGATAAAATGAAAAAGGACGGTATTGAAGTTACTCCTGAAGAAATTTACAGTTACGTAAATGATACGGGGAAACTTCCGACTACCAGTGCACCGAATATCAATGATTATCTTGAAGTTTTTAAGTTATGGCGTGAGCAGGGATATGAAATTGTGCAGTTTTGCATCAGCAGTGATTTTTCGAGTTCATATCACAATGCCTGTATTGCGGCAGAAGAAACAGGTGGGGTGTATGTTGTTGATTCACGCAATCTTTCAACAGGGAACGGACTTCTTGTTTTACACGGAGCAGAAATGGCAGAGAAAAATTTTTCTGCAAAAGAAATTGCAGAGGAATGTTCTAAGCTTACATCAAAGGTAGAGGCAAGTTTTGTTGTTGACAGGATAGATTATCTTTATAAAGGCGGCAGATGTTCAGCATTAGCGGCATTTGGTGCAAATTTGCTTAACCTAAAGCCGTGCATTGAAGTAGCAGGGGGTAAGATGAAGCCGGGCAAAAAGTACAGAGGTAATATAAGCAGGGTGATTCTTAATTATGTAGCGGACAGACTTTGTGACAGAGATGATATTGACAAACACCGTATATTTATAACTCATACAAAATGCGGCAGTGAAGATGTAGAAAACGTGCGAGAAAAAATAAAAGAATTATGTAATGATTTTGAGGAGATACTTGAGACAACTGCCGGATGTACAATCACAACACATTGTGGGCCAAATACTCTGGGAATTTTATTTATGAAAAAATAATTATTAAAGGTCTATAATAAAAACAACCGAATTTATATACGCTATAATAAGGAAATAAAATGAATAAATTATTTATATTTATAAAAAAAGAAATAATAATGCTACTGTCGCTTGTGCTGGCAGTAGCATCAACATTTTTTGTTACTCCAAGTAAGGAGTATATAAATTATATAGATTTCAGAACTTTGGCACTGTTATTTAGCCTGATGACAATTATGGCAGGATTAAATAAACTTGGATTATTTAAAATACTGGCAGAAAAAATGCTTTACAGGGTACATACTTTATTTGGTTTGTTATTGACATTTGTTTTTATGAGTTTTTTTAGCTCAATGATAATTACCAATGATGTTGCGCTTATTACATTTGTGCCTTTTACAATAGTAACTTTTAAAATGGCAGGAGAGAGAAAAAAGCCTTTTTTGAAGTGGAGTTTTCACAGGTTGGCATTGGCGTCTGTTCGTTGTTATTAAAATCCGTAAAATCCCTGAATTTACGGACTATTTCAGAAAACGAGCCGTTATTAGCGGTTATATGGTTTTATGGGGTTAATATGAAATTCGGAAGAGCGGTAAGGGAATTTTCAAGGGAAATGAAATTGAATTAAAACAGAAACGCAAACGAAACTGTCGATGTGTCAGACCAATAGCAGCCCGCGGATTCATCTTGAATCCGCGGGTTGCTTTTGATATCTGTATCTGGGAGGTTTCTATAAATCGACAATTGCAAGAAGTGTTCCTTCAAAAAAATTTCTAAAATAGGTTGAATTTATCCTAATTGTTGTGTATAATAAATATGGAGGTGTATACAAATGACAATCAACACGAACACGCTGGTCTCCATCACGGAAGCCAATCAAAACTTCTCCCGTGTCGCTCGGCTTGTCGATGAGAACGGCGCAGCGGTCATACTCAAAAACAATGTGCCGCGCTATCTTATCGTGGAATTCGGGCAGGCAGAGTCCGAGAAGCTCGCCGTCGACGAGGACGTTATGGCGATTTCCAAGCGCCTGATCGAAAAAAATCGACAGGCTTATGAGGTGCTTGCCAAATGAAGCGGCTGACGAAAGAGCAGGTTCTTTTGCTCCACAGCGCCTTGACACGGGAGACGGGTGGAACCGACGGACTGCGCGACGAGGGGCTTTTGGAGTCTGCCTTGGAGGCGCCGTTTCAGAGCTTCGGGGAGACCGACGCCTATCCCTCGATACAGCAAAAGGCCGCGCGATTGGGATTCGGTCTGATTCGCAATCACGCGTTCATTGACGGCAACAAGCGAATCGGCGCACACGCGATGCTTGTTTTTTTGTCACTCAACGGAATTGAACTGACCTATACGCAATCCGAGCTTTCCGATATGATTCTCGCCGTTGCCGCCGGTGCGCAGAACTTTGACGATATGGTAAAATGGGTCATTGAACATCAGGAATGAAAACGGCGCAGTCCTCGCTCTGACTGTGCCGTTTTTATATCGTTTGCCGTATGCGGCTGGGCAAATAAAAAGAGATTAAATAATAAAAAGGGTTTTAATAAAAGGTGTGGTATAATCGTTTTCGGATCGGAAAAATGCAAAAACGCACGCGCGCGGTCAAAACGGAAAAGTGTGCTATAATATACTCATAACCGATCACTTTTGTTACGGAGGACGAAAAATGCAGGAGAACATCACCCTTTCCCCGGAATTTGAGCGTCTGCTCGATTTGCTTCACGCCGAGAGCTCAGGCAATCCGGCGGCGCAGTGCGAGCTTGCTGTTATGCTGTTGAAAACCGAAACGTATGAGAACAGAAGGAGAGCGCTTGTACAGTTTCGGGACCTTGCCCACGGAGAGTACACAACTTCGCAGACAAACGCCCGGTTTATGCTGGGAGTGTGCTATGAAAACGGCTTTGGCGTTTCAAAAAGCTATAAAAGCGCCGTACGATGGTACAGAAAAGCTGTCGGTAATATATATAGAAACGATTTGACCAAAAACCCCGATCCCGTCAGCGAACGGGGAATCAAAAGACTTACCGAGCTGACCGAAGGCAGAGACTTTGACGAGGCGCTGGACGAAATTCTTTTTGATGAAACCTCGGACGAGAGTGTGGATTGCGTTACGGATTCTGCCGAAGCAGGCGACGTGGAGTCGCAGGAGTATCTGATGGAGCTGTATGACCTCGGAACGAGGAATGTACCGGAGGACAAAGAAGAAGCCCTATACTGGGCGCAGAAGGCCGCCGAAAACGGCAGCGTTAAGGCGATGGAATACGTCGCGGATCAATACTACTTCGGTCGGGACGTCGAAAAAAACGTCGCTTTGGGGCTGCATTGGTACGAAAAAGCGTCGCAAAGCGGATCAAACAATGCTCCGGGTGCGATCGCCAGTCATTTAGAAGCGCAAAAGCGCCATAAAGAGGCGGCCGTGTGGTATCGGCTTTACGCCGAGCGGCAAATCAAGTACCGCGACTGGCGGCTCGGTTGGGATAAAAAACAAAACGCCGGGCATACGGAACGGAAAGCGCAAAACTATTCCGCAAAGTCGTTCCATCAAAAGGGCGCCTATAACGGCGACCGTTACATAAACAGCGTTTTATATTACGATCCGGAGCGGGTGATAACGGCCTCGGGCGTTATGGAAGGCAGCGCGCTGATTGCGTTATCGCGGCGGGAGAACAAGGGGCTGTCTGCGGAAGGACTGGCATATTTTGTTCGGCGTTTCGGCAGTCAGTGGGCGATCGGGCGGTTTTTCCACGCATCGCAGTATGGCAACGGAGGTCTCATTTTTGACGGCAAGTCTCTGTGCATCAATCTTCCGGCAGCCTCGGCGGAAGAAGCCCTGCAAACGGCGGAGAAAATTTGCAGGCGCTTCCATCAAACCGGCGCGTTGGTAAAATATTGCGGCACGGGCGAGTTATATATTATCCGGCGGCAAGGAGAATGATACGAACCTGCCGGCGGAGAAATAAAATAAAACAAAAAGGAGCGAACACAATGGAACTGAAAGACGTATCAACAAAAAAGCTGGTGGAGGAGCTGGCAAAACGGGAGGGCGTAGAGCTGCTTTCGGTCGAGCCCTACGAGCCGTACAGCATCACCGCGGGCGGGCAGACGGTAAGTGACAGCGGACCGGTGGTGATTTTGCGGATTTGGGACTGAACAAAATGAACGGCGCGGCCATTTACAAAGGCGTTTTCTGGTGGATCGATGGGGCGCTCGTCTGCCGCAAGGTACGGTGCGATGAAAACGGCGCTCCGCTCGAACCGGTCGAGTTTACCGCCAAGAGCGGCGAGAATTTTAATCATAAGGCGGAGTGGGAGAAGCTTCCGAGGTCTGTGACCGGCGGCAAGCCTTACAACTACTATCCCCGCGGACGCGTGGAGGTCAAACGAAGCAAAGCGACCGAGTATCTGAATCCGCAGTTAAATCGGGAGGATGTAAAGGCACAAATCGAGAAAGAATTTGGACTTAAAGGCTTGTCGTGCGTCTGCGCCAAAAGCGACGGCTCGGCGCACTATCGGGCGTTGGCAGATGAGGAAACTGAAAAACAGAACGATTTTTCTGATTAAAATAAAAAAACAAAGGAGAAATAAAAAATGATCTCAAAACACCCTTACTATCCTTTTGTTCCGGAGGAAGCAACTAAACTGATTATAGGAACCATACCGCCATATCGATTTTGCATAACGCCAAAAGAATTGTATGACGGCGATGTAGATTTTTATTATGGCTCAAAGGATAATTATTTTTGGGATTTGTTGTCTGAATTAACCGGTGCAAGGCTCGATAAAGAAAATACACAGACGGCTATTGTTCAGCGAAAATCTTTATTGGAAAATTTACATACCGGAATTACAGATATCATTGATCAATGCACACATATAGACGGAAAATCCGATGACCTTTCTTTGAACGATATTGTTTTAAAGCCGCTCAATGAATTGCTGTCTAATTATCCTAAGATTGACACTTTGATTTATACAAGCAAATTTATTATTAAACAAATTAACAAAATTGCAGATGTGACTTATCATACGTGGAAAGTTCCTCAAAAAGAAGGTTCTATTGTGATAAATGGAAAGAAATATAATGTGATTGTTTTATATTCTCCTTCCCCTTCTGCTTGCAGAAGAGTTTCTTATGAAAAGCGCTTGATTCAATATATCGATGTATTTGGGAAATTGTGATGCTCTGTTTTTCCTCTCTCTTACCCTCCGCCCCCGCCTACGCCACGGAAGCAAAACGGCTGTTCGACGTGCTGGGTGCGCAGGGCGTCGAATACTGTCTGCTCGACAGCGCAAAAGATATCTGGCTGCGGGATTTTATGCCGGTGCGTACCAAATCCGGAAAATACATATCGTTTCGTTATGAGCCAAGCTATCTTACGGATAAGCCGGAGCTTCGCACGAATTTTCGGCGCGATATCGCCCCGCATTTTTCCGTGGAGGATCTCGTTTATTCCGATATCAATCTGGATGGCGGAAACGTCGTATTCTCTCCATCGCGGGAAACCGCCGTCATCAGCGACCGCATTTTCTCGGAAAATCCGGACGTTTCCCGCTTTGCGCTTGTCGGGGCGCTTGAATTGATTTTAGAGGCGCGGGTGATTATTATTCCGTCGCTTCCGTCCGATTGGACGGGTCACGCCGACGGAATGGTGCGGTTTTTGGACGAGCACACGGCGCTCGGCAACGGCACGCCCTATCAAAACGGGCTGGAACAAAAAATCGCGCGAACGCTGAAATCAAACGGGATCGACGTCCTCGATTTTCCCTATTTCTCCTCTCCGAAGGACAGCGCCGTCGGCTGTTATCTCAATTTTCTGGAAACAAAAAAGGCGATATTTCTGCCGATTTTCGGCGTGCCGGAGGATGACGGCGCCGTCAAAAGAGCGACCGAGCTGTTTTCAAAACCGGTCGTGCCGGTTATGTTAAACGAAATCGCAAAAGAAGGAGGCTGCCTGAATTGCATCAGCTGGGAATGGTAAACAAGGCGAGCGCGGACGAAAAAATAAAATGCGTCTTGTCGGCGCGGAGAAGCTTTTATAATGCCGCCGCCGCGCTTTTGGAATGCGATGACGCATACGCCGCGCGAATCAAAACGTAGCTCGAACGGTTGAAGATTGCGCGGTATTTTCGTCCGTTCGCCGGCCTCCCCTACCTGCGCGAGGTCACGGCGGACGAAATACAGTCGTATCTTGAAACGGCGCAACGGATTTATCTTCGGCCGGAGCAGATTGCAATTGATACAAAAAAGAAGCTCTGTCGGATTGCGCTCAATCCGCGCGTCACGGCAAATGTTCCGCTCGGGGATAAGGTCGCCGTCAAAAGTATCTTGGTTTGAGTTCGAAAGGGGCGCTCCGTTTTGGAGAAAAATCAAAACGATTTATTATGGACACGCGCGGATATTATCACCGATTGGCTTATTCTCCGCCCTTCGGACGACGCGCGCGACCTTGCGGATTATCTTTCTCACCTCGAAGCCGCGGACGAGTATTTTATTCAGTACGGCGAGGAGCGCTCAGACGCGCTGATCGAGGCGATTGATTTTCACACCGCGCCCGTGTGCTATTATACGGTTTTCCGAAAAGATACCGGCGTTATGGCGGGATACGTGGGCGTTACGCCGCTTCGGAAGCAAAAAGCGGGCAACTTGGAATTTTACGTCTTTCAGGAGTTCAGAAGAAATCGCTACGCTTATGAAGCACTGACGGCACTGATCGAGCGGTTCTTCGACGGCGGGCTGACCGGCGAAAAGTACCAAACCGTTATTGCGGAAACCCTTGCGGAGAACGAGCCGTCGATTCGGCTGCTGGAATCGCTTGGATTCAAACGGGAAGCGACGTGCTTTCGGCTTTTTCTTTCCGACGCCGACGAGCAGCCGTCCGGTTACGGTATGGCGCGGTACGTACTGCAAAAATCATAGAGATTTCACAAAACTATCTAAGGGGAACTCAAATGGATATTCGAAATACAAAAGAATATAAAGAGATGGGTTACGCAGCCGTTTCCTGCCCGATTTGCGGTCGCGAAACGCTGGATTCTTATTGGATCTGCGAGTGCTGCGGTTGGGAATACGACGGTGTCACGGATGAAAACGTTTTTTCCGCCGCCAACGGCGCAACGGTCGGAGAGTATCGCAGGGAATATTGGAAGCAATACTTAAACAATAAGTTACATCAAATAAGGAAATTCCATGAACAACTGTATGATTTTCATGCTGCCAATCAGAAACCGGAAAATATTATCGTTACCCGCCGCGAATTATGCCGACAGCTTTTGATTTTCGGAAACCCCAATTTTCTTTTGCGGGCTCTTGCTTTCGGGAAGGGAAACCCCGATTTTGAAAAAGAGTTGACAAGGGCGTGTATGAATTTGCAAACAGCGTCTTCGTTTGCTTATATTTACAAGAAAACAGCGAGAAAACCGCCGATCGAGGTTTATGAAAATCTACTGTTTGATTCCCGCTGTGGAGATTTGGGTATGTGCCGTTCCCGTTTGATCTATCTTTTGCGGCGTCAACCGGAAGAAATATCGAATGAACTGGTCCATAAGATCTTTGAAAAGTTCTGCGCCGTCAAACGTTATACGCTGCTCATAATCGCCAATACGGAGAAATGTGCCTGCTTTTCTATTTTCCGGCAGATTATCCTGTTTGTTATCGAGCACGATGACTACCCAGAAGTAAAGTTTCTCGGCAGCTATCGTTACCCCGATCTGCCGGGAATGAGCGAATGCGACGTGGATTTTGATTACTGATTTCAAAAAGCGCGTATTTAAAAGGATTGTGAACACAGAGCGTTCGAGTGACGTCGAACGCTCTTTTTTGCTCAAATTCAAAAATCAAAAGATACTGCCTGATTACAATTCAAAACAGGTTTTCTTGAAATTCAGCCCCTCCGTTGTTACATTGAAAGCGTGATTTTTCATACAAGTAAGGAGGACTTTCAATGAGAGAAAAAGCAAACGCACCACCCATGAATGGAACAAAAAAGACGACTGTCTTGGCTGCAGAGACAGTCACAGACGCAGACAGTTTATGACGAAGATTTATTGCCTACTGTCTGCAAGCAGCGTGCGTTCGTGCGGCACAAGGTCGGAGGATGGACGATCTGTTCTCGGCCCGGCACGGAGGTGTTTTCCCGGATTTCAGCCGTGAAATGAAATTCGAAGCGCAGGAGGCTTGCCTGTCCTCTGCGCGAGGCCGCGAAAGCGGCTGACAGGCACGGCGTCGGCAATTCGCCGTAAATCAATTGCCGTGTACCCGTACAGAGCAATATGTACGGCGGTGTTATTGGGCCGTTCACCGTAAAAAAAGCTCTGCCGACGCTTTTGCACCGAACTTGTTTCGGCTCGGCATTCGCCGCCCTCGGGTGCTCAAACATGGATTTGAGTATGCGATCTTTATTTACTCACCTCTAAGGCGGCGCACGTACCGCCGAAATGATGACATGCGTTTCGATAGGAAGAGAATTTTCTCTTCGGAATGACAAATGACCAGTCTTTTCGAAATGATGTGTATGACGGTCGTTTCGGGAGCGCTATCGTTTCTATATCGGCGCAGACAAGATAGAAACGATAGCCGCCGACTATCGTCAATCGCTTCGATATGACGGCATTCCGAGATTCGTAAGATTGGAAAACGGAAGAAACGCACTCCAAAAACCAAGGAATAACCATACCCTCTTTACGCCTTCAGTGTGTTCCGAAATGATTGATGTCCGTCTTTTCGGAATAATCCGATAAAAATGATAATTGTTTTGAAAGGCTCCCGCAGTCTGATGTACAGGCTGCGGGAGCCGAATTTTTTGCCGTCGTTTTCGGCTATGAGATTTTTTCTTGAAAAATAACGCCGCCGATTCTAAATTGCTCTTCGCTGATGAAACAGCGGCAAAAACTTGGAGAAAGGAGGAACGCCTAATGCAAAACGGCGAACAAAACCTGTACAACAACCTGCTCCGGCAAATCGACCGATACAAGCGTTACTGCCACGAAGGAAGCTACAAGACTAGGGAACGCTACTACAATGCCTGTAAGCGCTTCTGCGCCTTCCTCGCCGAGGAATTCCATACGCAGAAATTCGTCAATATCGGCGCAAAACAGTTCTATGCCTATGCCGAATATCTCAAGACCCGTAAATCGGCGGCGACGGTGCAGACGGAACTGTCCGCGATCCGCAAAGTTTACGAATGGCTCGACGGGAAGAACAAGCTTCCCGATAACCGGAAGCTATCCTTGGCCGTGCGTCGCGTCGGAACGGTAAACCATGCGTGGACGCCGGAGGAATACCGCAACGGATTGGCGCTTGGGATAAGCTCAAACCGAGACGACGCCTATTACGCCATACGCATCGCCTATCTGTTCGGCGCAAGAAAAAATGAAGTCTGCACCATGCGCGTCTATCAGATCAAGGAGGCCGTGAGGAACGACGAACTAATCATCAAAGGTAAGGGAGGGCAGATTCGTGCGGTTCCCGTCCGCAACGACGAGCAAAAGGCGGCGCTTGCGGAGCTGATGACGTATATCCGAAGAAACGACCTGAAGCCCGGCGACTATCTCATTAGCGATCAGTTCAAGGGCGGCGTGCAAAGAGAGAATAAACGACTGGATAACTGGCTGAGTTATTATCGCAATCAAATCGCGTCACGGGATCGGCTGCAGGCGGAGGACGGAAGGAAGCCGCGCAGTGCGACCATCACATGGCACGGTTTGCGCCACGCATACGCGCAAAATCTATACGCAGAATTAAGGCGTAGCGGAGACAGTGAGAAATCGGCGAAACAAAAGACAAGCGAAGCGCTGGGGCATCACCGCGTCGGCATTACGAATATTTATCTTGCCGAGCTTCCGGCAGGGAAAAAGAAAACCTGACCCGCCGCGGGGCGCTTTGCCCCGTACATACCGTTTAAAAAGTAAGGAGAAATTCAAATGGGTTTAATACTCGTCATTTTTAAGAAAGGAGTCAAATTATATGATTGAAAAAATCGGTATGACTGTAGAGGAAGCTTCCGATTATACGGGTATTGGGAGAAACACCCTCCGTAACCTTATACATTACGGTATGCTTCCGGTACTGCGCGTCGGTCGGAAGAATATTATTCGCACCGATGTATTGATGAAATTTTTAGAGAAAAATCAAGGTGTAAATCTGCTGAATATGGACGAAGTACGGCCAATCGAATAAGCCGAATCAGGCAGACGGGCTGTTGCTTTCTTCATATTTTCATGCTATCATTGTATCAGACACATCGCAACAGTTCCGTTTGCCAAAGGAAAGGAGTCAATTATGGCAAAAGGATCTGTCAGAAAGAAAGGAAAGAAGTGGTATTATCGCTTTTATGTAGAGGATGAAAGCGGGAACCGTGTACAAAAAGAATATCCGGGAACGGAAAGTAAGAGTGAAACCGAAGCGTTGCTTCGCAAGGCAATGGAGAATTACGAAAGCTGCCGATTTGTCGCAAAGGCTTCAAATATTACGCTTGGGGATATGCTGACGCAGTGGATTGATGAGGAAGTTGTGCCGAGCAGCAGAAGCAACGGAACGGTACGAGTCTACTCGCATATTGTCGACTGCATAAAAGCGCTGCCCCTCGGCAGGCGAAAACTGCGAACAGTAAAAGCGGAGCATCTGCAAAAGTACTTTGATTCGCTTACAAACGTATCGGCTATGCGTATCTATTCCTATGCGGCGGTATTGCGCGGAGCCTTCCGCTTTGCGGTATTCCCAAAGCAGCTCATTACCTTCAATCCGATGCAGTATGTCAATATTCGGGCAAAGCACAATGATTATGCGCTGTTTGAGGAAGAAGATAAAAAGTTCACCGTTATAACACCGGAGCAATTCAAACAGATCACCGAGTATCTGCAAGTCAAGAAAAGTCCGGCCTTGCTGCCGATCAAAATCGCCTACTATACAGGTTTGCGGCTTGGAGAAGTATGTGCGTTAACATGGCAGGATATTGACTTTGACGAGCAGCGTTGCACCGTGCGGCGCAGTATGATCTACGATGGGAAACGGAAAACGTCGGAGATCGGTCCCACCAAACGAAGTAAGGTACGCACGGTGGATTTCGGCGATACTCTCTCGAATATTCTGAAAGAGGCTAAGGCGCAACAGCAAAATGACGCCAAACGGTACAAGGAACTCTATAAGCGGAATTATTACCGTCAGGTAAAGGAAGACAATCGAACGTATTATGACTTATACGCGTTCGATGAAACACAACCGATTCCCGACGATGATACACCGGTATCGTTTGTGTGTCGACACAGCGACGGTAAGTTTATTCGTCCGCAGCTGGTTAGCAGTACTTGCCGACGATTGAGCAAAGAAATCGAGGGATTGGACGGCTTCCATTTTCACAGTTTACGGCATACCTTCACGAGTAATCTGCTTGCAAAAGGCGCCGCGCCGAAGGATGTTCAGGAATTGCTGGGGCATTCCGATGTGAACCTCACCATGAACGTGTATGCACACGCTACAAAGGAAACCAAGCGCAGCTGTGTGAGACTTCTCGACGTCTTAGAAAACGAAGATGAATGAAAAACTTTCCCTTAAAATTCTCCGTAAGGGAAAATTCAAGGGAAAGTTGCTTTGAAAATGATTTTTCTTCCGTGTAAATGCGGTATTTATAAGGCTTTTCAAATGGAATGGTAGAAAAAAGCTTATTTATACGATTACTTTAGAAACTGTTGCAGCAAATCTGGGCAGTATGTTTACACCTATTGGTAATCCTCAAAATTTGTATTTGTTTTCAGCATATAATATGGACATAGAGGACTTTTTTAAAACCATAGTTCCTTATGTACTGTTTTCATTAATTTTGTTGATTATAGCTGTGTTTTTTGCAGGCACAAAGAAAGTAAGCATTTGTAAAACTTATAAAAATGAGAAAATAAATATTAAATTATTATGTTTATATATTTTACTGTTTATTATAGCTTTATTAAGCGTTTTCAGAATAATACATTTTATAGTTCTTCTTGCTGTAATCGTTGTTGCAGTATTTATCCTAGATAAACAAGTACTTGCAAAGGTTGATTACAGTCTGCTTTTAACTTTTGTATTCTTGTTTGTTTTTATAGGAAATTTAGGAAACATTCCAGGTATAAATGATTTTTTGCATAATATTGTTGAAGGTAATGAAGTAATAACAGGAATTATAACAAGTCAGGTGTTTTCTAATGTTCCGGCGGCAATACTTTTGTCTGGCTTTACAAATAATGCCAATATGCTTTTAATAGGTGTAAACCTTGGAGGATTAGGGACTCTTATAGCCTCAATGGCAAGCCTTATATCATTTAAGTTTATTCAAAAGGAAAACATAAAATCACCAAAATATTTGATGGTGTTTTCGTTGACTAACATTATATTTTTAATTCTAAATTTGAGCTTGTGGATAATAATTAAGTAATTTACTACAAAATAAAATTCAAGAAGTTGTTTTTTAGTTCACTTGTCAATGATTTGTTATTGTTATTATATATTACAAAGCTTTTTATTTTCGGCATTTCAAAATCAATAAGCGGAATTTCGATAAGACTTCCTTCTTGAAGTTTTGTTTTTATAAGACTTTTAGGCAAAAAACTGTAACCTTCACCATTTTCAAGATATGGAATAATATTTGCACTTCTGTCAATTTCAAACGAAAATCTGTGATATTTAGGAAATAATTCTTTTATAAATTCTCCGATACCCTGAAAAGTAAAGTTGCAGTATAAATAATTAATTTTTGATAAATTATTTAAATTAATTCCGTTTAAAAATTTTTTATTTTTACTGTTTGTTACAAGTACCATTTCATCATTTTTATACGGTATGCAATCAACAGTATTCTTATTATATTCTGAATATGTAAAAGCAAAATCTACAACGCCGTCATTAAGCATATCGATTAATGGCAGTGAATGTGCAATAGTAATCTTCAATGCAGTTTTATTATTTTCCTTAATATAATTTTTTAACTTCTTTTTTAAATGACAATCATAAATTGTGTTGGTTGAACCTATATTTATTTTATCAGGGTATTTTTCACTTGTATTAATATCATTAACAGCAGTTTGTTCCAATTCTATAATTCTGTTTGCATATTCAAGAAAGCGTGTTCCTTCTTCTGAAAGGTACACGCTTTTTCTTTCTCTTTTAAATAGTCGTTTTCCGACTTCTTTTTCAAGCTCAGCAATTCTGTTTGTAACAGTTGATTGTGCCACAAACAGAATTTCAGCAGTCTTTGTAAAATTTTTATATTTAGACAGTAAGATAAAGGTTTTTAAATTTTCTGTATTCATGATTTTCTCCTTATAATCGAAAAAACGAATTAATATAATTTAAAACATTTGTTTTACAAATTATATCATATATGTTATAAAAAAGTAAAGACAGGTACTTGTTAAAATAATATTGGAGGAAATTATGAATAGTATTGGTACAAAAGCAGTTATAACAGAAAGATTGTTGTTACGCAAATTTATGTATAATGATGCCGACGATATGCTGAAATACTGGGTAAGCAAGCCTGAAATTCAATATATGTATTCAGAGCCGATTTACACAACAAAAGAACAGGTAAATGAACTTTTAAATAAGTATATCAGCGGATATTTAAACAACAATATATATCGTTGGGCAATAATTGAAAGTAAGTCGCAAAAGTGCATAGGTCAGATTGCTTATTTTCTGGTAGATACAAAAAATCATTTTGCAGAAATTGAGTATTGTATCGGAACTGATTTTCAGCGAAAAGGCTATATGACAGAAGCAGTAAATGCAATAATAAAATACGGTTTTAAAGAGATTGAACTTAACAAAATTCAGATATCAACAAAAGAAATGAATATACCGTCAAAAAGAGTAATTGAAAAGTGTGGGTTCATATATGAGGGAACATCGAGAGAATATTTTTATTTTGAAGGTAAGTATATAGACAGACTGTATTTTTCAATGCTTAAAAGCGAATATGAAAATAAATGTAGGGAGAAATGAAGATGGATATACAAAATTTATTTGCAGACAGAATAGGCGGAAGGGAATTTGGAATAAAGAATGAGGTATATAAGTTTGCATTAATTAAACAGTGGAAAAATGAGGCTCAGAAGAAATTTCCAAATGATTTTAAACTTATAGATATGGGAGTAGGCGAGCCTGATTTGTCGGCAGATAAATCAATAGTAAATGTTCTTGCAAAAGAAGCGGGAAAGTCAGAAAATAGATTTTATGCCGATAATGGTATTAATGAATTTCGGTATGCGGCAATAAGTTATATGAAAAATGTGTTTGGGGTAAAAGATTTAACATTAAACAATGTCATTCACGGAATAGGCAGTAAATCTATACTTTCAATGTTTCCGTTGTGTTTTATTAATAAGGGAGACTATGTAATTCAGACAGTTCCCGGTTATCCTATTATGGCAACAAACGCAAAATATCTTGGTGGTAAAGTTTATAATCTTCCTTTAAATGAGAATAACAACTTTTATCCTGATTTGGAATCCATACCCGGTGAAGTTTGTGAAAGAGCAAAGCTGCTTTACATAAATTATCCAAATAATCCCACCGGACAAGTGGCAACAAAGGAGTTTTTTGAAAAGGTTGTTTATTTTGCAAAGAAAAATAATATAATCGTAATTCATGATGCCGCTTATAGTACACTTGTTTATGATGGTGAAAAACCATTAAGTTTTCTTTCTGTTGAAGGTGCAATAGATGTAGGAACAGAAATATATTCGCTGTCAAAATCCTTTAATATGACAGGCTGGAGATTAGGATTTATAGTCGGAAGTGAAAAAGTGATTTCTGCTTACGGAGCAGTTAAGGATAATATCGATTCGGGACAGTTTCGGGCAATTCAGAAGGCAGGAGCTTTCGCACTTGAAAATCCTCGTCTAATAAAAAGGAACATTGAAAGATATTCAAGAAGATTTGATTTGCTTGTAAAAGCATTAAGAAATATTGGCTTTGAATGTAAAAAGTCAAAGGGCACATTTTATTGTTATGTGAAAATCCCCACGAGGACAAAAAGCGGTATAGTTTTTAATAACGCAAAGGAAGTTGCAAAGTATATTTTGTTAAACGCAAATATATCAGTTATACCATGGGATGAAAGCGGAAGTTATTTGCGATTTTCAGTTACTTTTTCTGCTGACGAAACTAATGAAAGAAAAGTTATTGCAGAAACAGAACGCAGACTTAAAGCACTTGAATTTATATTTTGAGGTGGTTTTATGATAAAAATAAAAATAGCCGATATTAATGATATTGATGATATTGTTTCTTTAAGAGTTGAGCAACAAGTGGAGGATTGGAATCACACATCAGCAAATAAAGATTTTTCAGTTTATGCCGATAAGTTTTATGTAATAACAAAAAGTTATCTTATATTAAATCTCAATAAATCAATATATTTTACAATTATGTTTTTTAATGATTTGCCTGTTGCAATATGTGCATTAGAGAAACTTGAAAAATTACCACAAATCACAAGTTGTGAGAAACCAACCTCACTAAGCGGAAATATTGTAAGTGTATATACAAAATCTGAATTTAGAGGAAGAGGATATCAGCAGAGGTTAATAAAAGAATTATTAAACTTTGCAAAAGAACAAGGTTTTACAGAAATCACTTTAACAACCAATGTTCCTGATGCAAAACATATCTATGAAAAGTTTGGTTTTAAGTATATTTCTAATAAATATTATCTTAAAATTAAGTGATTTTTAAATGAAAGGACGGTCTTGTATAATACAAAACCGTCTTTGTAAATTATTATTTTTTACTTTTTTCAACACATTGATCATTACGGTTAATCCATTCTGTGGAAGCATCCATTGCCGTACGACACGCATTAGTTTTATCAAGAGCATTGAGCATTACAAAATCGTGAATTATTCCCTGTACCCGTAATGCTGTGACTGCAACACCGGCACATCGGAGCTTTTCTCCAAAGGCTTCTCCCTCACTGCGTAAAACATCTGCCTGACCGTTTATAATCATAGTCTCGGGAAAATCTTTCAGACATTTCAGGTCTGCCCGAAGAGGAGATGCGGTAATTTGATTTCTATCACTTTCACAATTAGTGTACTGTCGCCAGAACCATTTCATACCTTCTCGATAAAGATAGTAATTAGAAGCAAACTTTCTGTAAGAAGGAGTGTCAAAGCAGGCATTGGTTACAGGATAGTATAAAAGCAACTTTTGTACTTTTGGACCGTTTCGTTTTTTTGCCATAAATATCATGGCTATTGCCATATTGCCGCCGACGCTGTCTCCAGCAACAGTCAGAGTGCGATAATTAATATTTGAAAAAATTTTTTCGATTATTTCCCTTATGTGAGAAAGTACGTAATAACATTGTTCAATAGCAACAGGATATTTTGCTTCAGGGGAACGTGTATATTCGGGAAATACTACTAGTGAATTTGTCCTTGCGGCAAGTTCTCTGACAAGCTTTTCGTGAGTATGAAAACTTCCGAATACCCAGCCTGCTCCATGAATATAAAAAATAACATTACAAACGGGGTCTGAACTTTGAGGCATAACAAAATAAACGGAAATTGTGCCCCATTTTCCTGTATCAATTTTACTTACAGAAATGTTTGCCGGATACATATATATACAATACTATTTTGTGCTTCCTCCAATACCTTCCGACCTTGTTTTGGAGGTAATTGAAAAATCATCGGAGGAACAGAACTTTGATTGCTAACATCCTCTGCCGCTGCTTCTAAAGGAACGCATCGTTTCATAAAAAATCTCCTTATTCTATTTACTCTTTTATCAGAATATGCAGAACAAAGATAAGGTTTCCTATGAAAAAATTTATGGTTATAAATGTTTATAATTGTTTATGAATAATAGCTGATACAATTTTTGAATAATACTTAACGGCAGTAAATTTATATAAAAAACTCACTGTCTCTTGTTGGTGATTTGTAAGGTGTGGAAATAAATCTTGGTTCGTTCGGGGGGGGGAAAAATAAAAAGCTTTAAAAAATGGATTCCTGCAGGGAAATAAAAATTTGTATAAAGACATCTATTAAATTTCAATAAAATTTTCATAGAACCAATTTACCCGTTAGTGTGTACTTTTTAAGAAATTTATACACTAACGGGTGATTTTAATATAATGTTTTTTACTTTTTCTAACCAAATAAACAGATCCTACAAGCAAAAAGAAATTATAAAATGCAGCAAACTAAAAGTTGAATGTTTCAAAAATCTATTACCATTAAATTGGGATTGATAACACAATAATCATCTTGTTTTCTTTCACAATGCTGAATTTGAAATTGTATTACTATTGTATTTTTACATAAATGTCATTTTTTATGTGAATTAGTTGATTTTTTATAGAAATAATGCTAAAATACAATTAGTTTTATTTAAAAAGCTTAAAATTTGACAATAAAATGGGGTAAATATAATGAAAAGAGTATTATTTATTGCAATTGAAGAGTATTTAAACAATCATTTGCAATTAAAAATTGATACAGATGGTCAGTTTGTTTTTCATAAGCTTGACACAGTCAAGTTTATGGAGCAGGCTAATAATCGTATAGAATCAGGAAAATCACAAAGAACTTTGTATGATTTTATTTTAATTTATATTGAAAAGCTGAATAATCGTAATTTATATAAAAGCAATGGTGTATTAAACGAAGCAGCCTTTTACAGATATGCTCATATTGATAAAACAACTTGGAGCGACATTAAGTGGGATAAAATTATTCCAAAGAAAAAAACCTTGCTTAAATTAATAATAGCTCTTCATCTAAACGAGGATGAGGCGGTGGAACTGCTGCATTTAGGGGCAAGTGATTTTTCACCCAAGGACATTAGAGATCAGGTTATTCTGGCTCTTATAGATTTAAAGTGTTATGACTACTGTGATGTTTATGATGCACTTGAGCAGTACAGAAGTATTTACGGCAAAAATGCCTTTGAAAACATATATGATACACGCGAAATTAAATAATTTCTTAAAGTTCTGTTTCAAACCACCTTTTTTATGATTAAAGTATGGTAAATTATACTTATGTTAATAAAAAAACAATTAAATTTAACTGGAGGTATTTTTAATGACAACATTTACAAATGAACAAAGAGAGAATCTTACAGCACAGGCGCAGGAAATTCTTGCAAGATTATCTGACGGTACGAGTGTATTAGAAATAATGACGCATATCTACGTTGATAACCTTGAAGGAAAAACAGAAACCCAGGGCAGAGTGATGGCAGAGGCGATAATAGACGAGGTAAGACAGTTTGATGCTGATTACAAAAATGCTCAACAGGATCTTGAGGGATTAATTGACAATTTTCAGAGTAAGGTAGACGATGGCAAAACATGTTTAGAACGCTGTAATTACTGGCTCAAGCTTGGTGCAGCTTTATCAATGTTATCCTCTGCCGAAAAAGGTGAAAAACCTGACCGTGAATTTATTTTGAATGAAGTTGCACAGATGAATGTTACCGAGGAAGAAGCTACAGAAATGCTTGAAACAGAACTCAGAGAAAAGGCAAAGGAAGCAATTTTGAACTCAAGTATTATGCTTAATTGTTTGCATGAGCAGGCAGATGCTATTGAGCAAATTGAACAAGGCGATGAAATAGCAGGTATGATTATTGATATGGGAAATAATGAAATTGATTTCCGTGCTATAATGGCCATGCTTGCTTATACAAAGATTAAGAACGGAGAAATTGAAAATATTCCCGCTGATTTAACGATTGAACAGATTACGGCATTAGTGTGTGCAGGTGTTGTTCAGGCAGGTATCGCTGATTCTGTTGAAAATGGAAATATGGCTGTTGATGTATCAGCAGTCCTTATAAAAATTCTTGGTATTATTGTTATTACTCATTTTGCTTTATGCGTTAGCATAATGAGCTGTTTAGTTGCAGTAGTAGCTCTTGGCTCAGGCGCATGGCTGTTTTGTATTGAAACTATTGTTATAATCGGGTGTGTATTTTATGTAGCTGTAAAACTTTGGAATAAGCTCAACCGTCCAATTGCAAAACTTGTAGTTAAGGGAATAAAGAAAATTGTAAAGGGAATTAAAAGAGTTGCAGAATTTGTTAAAGTAACCGTAATACCTAAAATTAAGGAAAAATCGGCTAAAGTTTTGAGATGGCTATCAGATAAGCTTGTAGGTGAAAATGCATCTGTTGTTAACACAGAAACCACCGTTACAAATTGATTTTAGGGGAGTTACGATGAGCAGGTTTATAAGAATAGATGATAAGTCTATATTGAACTTTTATGAACTGCAAAAAAATTTTGAACCGTTGGCATTGATGGAGAATCTTGATGAATTCAAAAGCTTTGCTGCGGTTCACTGTATCCCGTTACCATTGTATTATACAGACAATGATAATGAGAGACAAAAAGCTGAGCATATTACTAAAGAGTTTATGAATTTTTTGCTTAACCTTGAGTCTGTTCCTCAGACTGAAAGTGCATGGGATTATTTATACTCTCTGTTAATTTCCAGGTGTGAAGTAATTTCAGGAGTGAAAAATGAGGATGGCAGTTACGTTTTTGAAAATTGGCAGGATGAAAAGCAATGGAAGGATGAATACTTGCGTATGGAGGAAGAAATTGCTTTCTTTAAGCTTAGAGAAAAACTCGATCATATTATAGCTTCCGGTAAGCTTACCAACAGCATAAAAGATGAATTAAAATCAATAATTCTGTTGGCAATTTGCGAAATGTCAGAGGTTGATGCGAGAAAGTATTCTTTTAAAGGTGCTTGTGAATTTTCAGATAAAATGAAAAACGAAAATCCCATTTTACCCTTTACATATACTCATACTGTTAATTTTGAAACAAGAAGTATGCCTTACAGATTTAAGTATCACGATGAGGATGTGCTTAGTGCTGAAAAAACTATACATACAGTGCGTATAAATGCCATAGCAGGCAGAAATAAGTATGAAACTGTTAAAATTGAGCTTTATAGTGACAATGGTGAAATTATTCAGCAAATAAAGCTAAATAACGGAGAGTATCGTCATTGTAATGTATCGAACGAAAAAGTAATAAAGTTTTTACCTACAATTAGTGCTGGCCGCGAAGGATATATGGTTAGGGAAAGCTATGACAGCAGCGAAATAACCATAATTACAGACGAAAAAGATCCAATTACTTTTATGGAGAGCAGAAAAAGAGATATCAGTAGCTTTAATTTTCTTAATACTAATTCAGGATTTAGTTATATTATAGACAACAAGCTGCGATTGGATGAAAAAACATCTTCTTATCCTGAATTAAACTATATAAAAAATGTAGTTGAGGCCGTGCTAATTGATGATGGGTACATTCTGCTTAACAAGTACGGTATAACAAACTCAAACAAAAACGAATTTGATGGAATAAAAACTGTTTCACTGGATAAATATAGCCGAGGCAAGTTTCATATAGTAAACTTATTAAACGAAAGTGCAACTGAAATTTCTGTTTCTGATGATAAAAAATGCATAGTTGTTAGGACTGATGAAGATAATATAATTACGAGAAACAAAAACAGAGGAGAATCATTTGAAATTATAGAAGAAAACGGACAAATAATCATTAATTTGTGAAAGGAGGGTTATATGAAAAACAATATTAACAGCATAAAAGACAAACTTAAAGATACAGTAAAGGATACGGTAAAGGATATTATAGAGAACAAAAGTTCTTCAAAAATTGTAAAGGAAAAAGAGATAAATGAATGTTACAAAAAAATTATTTTCTTTTTGCCTGTTGATGATGAAACTGATATTGAGATAAGAGCCATAGCTTCAAACAATGATGAACGGAATAAAACACTAAGGGATATGCATGTATCTGTTGAGTTTTACAGAGCATTCAGAACAGCTTATTGTTTATGGGCAAAAGTTAATGAGCTTCGGAAGAAAAATGAGATTGCCGAGGCTGTTTTGACTGCCTATTACCGCAATGATAAGGTGCTTGATAATATAAGAAGACTTATACAATTTGCAGACGAAGAAATTGATTATTCAGATGATTATGAGTCTTTAGCTTTAATGGGTTACAATAACTATGTCATTGTGCTTAAGCACAATACTAAAAAGCTTATTGAAACAGGCAAAAAGCTGATGGATTTTGAAGAGCCTAAAGCAGAGAAAACTTTAAAGTATTCACTATGGTTTATTGAAAAATACTGTCAAAAAATACCGTCTGTTAAGGATATTGCAAAGGAATATCTGCGTATTGAGAACTTGAAGAAAAAAATAAAGGCAGGAGAACAGTGTTTTAATAAGGATATTAGACCTGTTTATCTGATGTTTGATGAGCTTGGCCACGCAAACAATTCGGATATAAAAAGCCTTGAGAAGATGGCAGAAGAATTTACAGCACAAAAGCAATTAATAGAAAAAAATATATCAAAAGCGACCAATTTATATACTCTTGTAAATAAACTTCTCACCGATGAATTGTTTGATGCATTAAAACCTGAAAATATTAAAATAAAAAGCGTTAATGAATTAAAAAAAATTTACATTAATTCATTGAATAAATTGAGCGCTCTAACGGAAAAAAATAATTGATTGTAAAATAAGGGGTTCAAAAATGGAAAACAAAACTTTTATAATTTGTGTTGATTTAGGGCACTGCGAAACGGCTGTTACGACCATTGAGGAAAAAATAGACGGTGGTTATAAGGTTACTGCATTACAGACTGAAGACAGCAAAAATAATATTGTTCCTTCGCAGTTGGTTCTGACAAATAGTCAAATGTTTCAACTTAAAGATAATCCTAGACCCGACAGTTCGCTGCTAGAAAATCTTGGAGAAATAAAAATTGGGTCTAATTTGCCGTCAACAGTAAAGGACGGGGAAAAATTCAGCTATTTTAAAGTATCTCCCGATAATTTTGATAAACCCTACGGTAATTCGCAAGTTGCCAGGGAGTGCGGAATTACTCATGGCATGCTGATGTCATGCTATACCTATGCTCTTATTGAAAATGTTATTAAGTTTAATGAAATTGAGTTGAACGGTGCAACTCGTGAAAATATTCACTTTAAGGTAGGCTGTCCATCTTCAGAAGAGTGGACAAGCGAGAAAAACCGCAGTCTGTATGCTGAACTGTTAAAAAATGCTACCGGTGTTAAATCCGTTGAAATTATTCCCGAGTCCCGTGCAGCTATGTTTAGCGCCTTGGAATCTCAATCCAATACGGTGTCTGCACAGAGCGGAGCAATTGTTTTTGATTTTGGCTCATCAACTGCTGATTGTACATATATGTTGTTGGGTAAAAAATGTTTTGAATTTAGCTGGAGATTGGGAGCTTCATTTATAGAAAAGAATATGACTCATGTAATCATTGATGATTTTTTAGAGTCCCACAAAACTAATGAAGAGTTTGCTTCAAATCTTGATTATAAACATATTGTGAACATTGAAAATGATATGCGCATTCAAAAGGAAGCATACTACAACGGAGTTTTTAATGAATACGGTCATCCGATAATATGTACTTTTTTCCTCAAGGGTAAAAAAGAACCCATTTATCAGACGGTTAATATTGATAGTGCGTTTTTGGACAGGGCAACTAAAAATACTGAAAATGAAATTGTATGTAACGGAGTAACAGTTTTTATAGGTTCCTGGCAGGATGCATGCCGTGCATTTATGCAAAGGGCCAAGGATGAAATAAAGAAGCTTACATATATATATACAGATGAAAACGGAAACAAGAAAGAACTTCCTTGTGAATACAAAAATATCATACTAACCGGTGGAGCAAGTAGGATGGATTTCGTAGCATCTATATGCGAAGAGGTGTTTGAAGGTTTTGTGATTCATGATCAATCTGCAGAAGAGTCCGAGAATAAGATTGAAACAAAATATCCTGCAAAGGAAATTTTTAAGGATCAAAATCCATCAAAGGTTGTTTCCACAGGTTTGGGCTGGACGGCAGTGTCTGATATACATTTGCCGGAGTGCATTGATTCAGCCCGCAGTCAAATTGTAGAAAATGAAAAAGTAAGTATCTCAGAGCTTAAAACTAATGTAAGAAATAACGTTTTTACTTATGTAGAAAAATCTATTATGGATGTAACACGTGATTGGGCGGAAACGCAAGGAGATACCTTAACTCAAAATGATTTAATTGCAAAGGTTGATGCGATTACATCAGAGAAGGATTTTGCTGATGATCTTGAGAAAATTTATATAGAATGTGTTGATAATTGGAAAAAGGACTTTGCTGATGCACTTTATGAAGCAATCAGCACACAGACCGGTAAACTTTTCAGTGAAAGTATTGCAAAAGGGTTAATTATTCCGGAAGATGTGTGGAAATCATTACAGGCACAGAAAATAGCAATAACGGAGATTTCCGTATCAGAGATTGTTAAGAATCTGCCTATGTATAAAAGTGCTTGGGAACACGTTAAAGCCTTTTTTATAGGTGCAGATAAAGAGCAGCTTCTGAGAGAACCGTTGCCGAGGCAGAAAAGACTTAACTACTGCAAATCTAAAGTATCCAATGGGCTTAAAAATAATAAAGATAGTATTCTAAAAGAGGTTGATAATTCATTTGAGGGATTATCGAATCAGCTGGCATCACTTATTATAATTATGACAAAAAAGCTTTTGGAGGTAATTGCTCTTAAACGCTTTGATTTAGACGAAGAAATTTCTAAAGAAGCTATAAATGAGATAGCAGACAGTCTTAAAAAATCCGAAACTAATGAGTCAAAAAATACTTATGAATGGTTCTGGGGCATTTGATTAGGGGTGTGTATATGAGTGAAACCGTAGTAGACTCAATTATAAAAAAATGCAGGAATGCTATGCTCGGAGGTATTCCCATTGTGTACATAAGAACAGATTCCGATATTTTAATTAATAAAGTTGTTTTTAATGTAAAAACACCACTTGTTGTACCGTTACAGGGTGAAGGCAAAGATTTTCTTTACCGACCTGTCAGCGAATACATTAATTTTGGAAATAAAATGTTAGTTTCTCAAATACATAACTATTCAATTAACAGATTTTCCACAGAATCATTAGAAACAATTAAATATCCTATGCTGTGGACAAAGCGTATCAAGCATGCAGTATTGGCAGATCAGGGAGACCCAAACTATTACAGTTACATAGAAAAATTATTTAATGACCTTGAAAAGTATGTTAAGGTACATGAAGATGAAAGCTTTTCGAGCTACTATCAGCTTCAAAGCAGTTTAGTGATTCTGTATTCATCAAAGGTTCACTTGTCGCCTACACTGCAAAACTATACCGAAATAATTGACGTAAATTATCCCGATAACGATGAAATTGAAAGTATCATATTTAATGAATTGAAAAAAAACGGAACATTTCCAGAATTGATACCAAACACTCAATTAAAAGCGCTTGTAACAAGTTTTCAGGGCTTTTCCATTGAAGAAATTGCAATAACAATGCAGAAGATTATTGCAATTGAGCCCAAACTAATCAATTCTGATGTAGTAGAGAAAATTATAAATGACAGAAAAAGGCAGAGAATGACCGAGGGTGTGCTTGAATATTTGGGGATTCAAACAGGCAGTATAGGCGGAATGGAGGAATTTCGTCATTGGTTAGAACTACAAAAGGAACCGCTTAAAAAATCCGGCGATTACCGGGATGCATTGGGAACTCCTCCTCCTAAAGGAGTATTATTGTGCGGAATACCCGGATGCGGAAAATCCGAGGCCGCAAAATTTTCTTCTCAGGAACTTGAACTTCCGTTACTTAAAATGGATGTAGGCAATCTTATGGATAAATATCAGGGGGAGTCTGAACGTAAGATGAGGGATGCACTGAAGCTTGCCGAGGCAATGTCTCCGTGTGTGCTCTGGATAGATGAACTTGACAAGGGGTTTAGCGGAGTTAATTCAGATAATGACGCTTCGTTTAAGAGAATGTTTGGTTATATGCTCACTTGGATGCAGGAAAACAGCAAGCCGTGTTTTATTTTTGCAACTGCAAATAATATAGGGGGACTTCCCAAAGAGTTTTTCCGCAGCGGTAGATTTGATGAGCTTTTTGCCGTTTATTTGCCAACAGCAGAGGAGTGTGCAAGTATATTTAAAAAATCACTTAAAAGAGCATATAAGTCAACCAAACTTTACAAAGAGGGAGGTGATAAGTGTGAATTTATGGATAAGGACTGCTTCGATGAAAAATTCTATCTTAAACTAGTAAACACAATGCTTTTAAGATCTACAGATGAACCGAGAATTGTCATAGGTGCAGATATTCAAAAGATTGTAAATGTTGCGCTTAGATTTTTATTAGAAGAACCGTACCCGATAAGTTCAGATAAGTGGCAGGAAGCACTTGAAAAATCGTTGAAATGCTGTAATGTTTACGGCGACGGCTCAGAAAATGTGGACAGTATAGCCGTAGGTTATTGCAAAATGCTTAAAAAGTCTTTCAAGCCTACTTCAAGTGCAGAAAATATTCTTTTTAGTTTTGAGGACTATCATCCCGAAAATATAGACAAATTGAATGAACTTATGAAAAAACCGACAGGCAATATGGATGAAAAAAAATTAGAAATTCACAATGAAGAAATTAAGAAATATAAAAATATTCTTTATAAAAGCGCAAAAAAATTTGATAATCCCTATGATAGGGCAGTTTACAGTTATTTATTTGCTAGAATTAATAAGTTTGCATTATCTATTGAACAGGCAGAAAGGGAAAATATAATTAAGAGGTGAGATAATATGTCAGTGATACTTACTACTTTAGCTATTGCTCTATTTGGAGCCTTATTAATTGGAAGTGTTGTAATTGACTCCATAAGGCAAAGAATGGGCGGAGGTAATTTAACGTATCCTACAAGAGATGCTATTAACGCTGAGTTAAGCGAGGCAGACAGAGAAAAAATCAAGGCAACCCAGGATATTGCTAACGAGATTTTTGAAGGAAATCTTGTAGACAAATTAAAAAATTCAAGTAAAATGGAACGAATTAAACTTATTGATGAATTTGCTAACAGAGTTGCGCAAGAATACGGGCTTGACGATATTGAAATAGATATAACTGTGGATAAAGTTAACTCCTGCGGTTATTATAACTATCAAGACAAAAAGGCAATTTTTAATGTATTAACCTTAACAGCTGAGGGCGTAGACGATAACAGCGAGGAATTTGAATACTATGCCCGAGATATTGTCGATACCATCGTTCATGAACTGCGTCATGCGGTACAGCGTAAATCTTTATCGGAGAATGATTTTTGGAATATTGATGATGAGCGCAAAGCTCAGTGGGCTGAAAATTTTGATAATTACATACGTCCGGAAATAAATATGAGAGGATATGCGAATCAGCCGGTTGAAGCTGACGCAGTAACATTTGCTAGAGAGGTAATGAAAGGAGTGTTATAATGAAAACAAAAATTTCATACAATGATTTTAATGAAGTTTTCACTCAAAACGGTTATAGTAAATTTGAAGTAAGGAATTTGTTCAGTGCAATTAAATCAATGGATAAGGAAACTCGTGCGTGGGTTATTAAATGGTTTTGGAGGGGAGAACTTCCCCAAAAAGAAATTGAAGGTGTAAACGCAAAGTATCTTATAGAGCAATACGGACTTAAACCAATCAATGCTTTTATCATACTGGATTGGCTAAAAAGTGATCCACAAACAGCAAAATATTATCTTTACAAGCATCCCGGAAAACTTGTAGAGGATTCAGATAACATACCTGAATCTGAAAATCCGGGAGAGTCAATTAGAGAAGAACTTGATGCTTTCTATGAATCTAAAGGTATTACTCCTAAAGAAGCTGAAGAGTGTGACACAACTGATATTGAATAAATCTTTTTTATGGGTTGCTTTTAAAAAAGCAACCCAATAATTTTTTTATTAAAATTTCTGTTATTGCCTGTAAAAAAAATTTAAAATATATAATAATATATTCTTAACGGAAAGCTTATCAAGATATATGTTTAAAGGAGTATATTACAAATGAAACAAACTATTCAAAATAATAATTACAAAAACGGTTTGAAAAAAAATTTAATTATTTCAAAAAATCAGTTTGTTAAAATTGAGGACAGATTTAATTTTAGAATACTTTGCAGTAAAAAAAATAATGTTTGTAAGTTGAATGATTTAATATGCAAAAAGTAAGAAATAGAAACAATGCAGAACTGCAAAATATAAAGCGTCATTGTTTAAGACTTTAGGTATTTTTCGGACATATATAAAAATTTAATAGTTATTTTTATATATGATGTCTTAGAAAACAATTGAATTTCACGGTGTTTTTTGAAATTTGATATTACTAATTCTAATAAAAATTAAAAATGGAGCAGGATTGTGGCTAACAAGCAAAATAAAAAAGGGAATATAGTTGGAACTATTGTAGGTTAGAAAAATATTTCTGATAAGTGAAAGGAAAATTTTAAACTGAACGATATTATAATTACGATTGCTGGCGATACTGCTATCTGCTGCTCAATAGATGAGTATAAGCATAATGACAAAATACTGTAAAAGTATATAAGATAAAAACTATATAAATTTTGAATATTATGATTTTAAATATAATAAAAGATAGGTGATAATATGAAAGAAAAATTCAAAAAGTATTTAAAACCGATAAGTCTGTTATAGGTATGTTTCACACCTTAGGCGGTGACAAAGATACCGTAAGGAAAGTATTTTATTTTGAATAAATGCAAGCATTTTGTTAGATATCATGCACAATAAAATTTATTATAGTTGACAATATTTATGCTATTAGTTATAATTTATAAAAAGTGTATAGATATTTTACAATTTGCTAAGTAAAGTAAATTATCTATAAATATGTAATTATATTGTTATATTTTAATTTTAAGGTGGAAAAAATGGATTCACAAAAACACATTAATAATAATGAATTTAAAATTCAGGTACAAGCTATGGTAGATGAAATTGTGAGCGATATATACAACAATGCTTCTAATATGGCAAAAGTTAACTTAATATGGGGAAAAGATAAATTAAACGTTAAATCCGTAGTAATGCTTGCTGTATCAGTGTTGTTGCCTGTGGTGTTAACATCAATAAGCCTTTTGGTGGGCTGGCCTATTGCAGTAACAGGAAGTTTAGCATTTTTAGGCGGAGTCGGCAGTGTGGCTTTGCAGATGTTTAACATAAAGACAAATTGTAATGATTCTAAAATCAGTTTAAAAATAGATAAATACGCTAAAGAAAAATTTAAAAGAGAAACAGAAAAAAAGGTTAATCAACTTATTACTTATATCTCTGATTATGATAGGAAACAGCAGAAAGATAAACATATACTTGAAAATCGTATAGCAAATTGCAATATTGCTTCCGAACAGTTAAAGCAAGATGTTCAAGAAAAACAAAAAAGCAATTCTATGGGCTATGATATAACGGTAGATACAAAATTTGGTGAATGGGCACAACGGTTTTTAATCATTGCGAATAAAAGTGAGGACAGAGCCATCGCTAATTTGGGTGATGAACTGGTAACAAGATTGGCAACTATGAAGATAATAGTGTATGATGAGCCGCTTCTTAATTCACAGGGTAAACCTGATGTTCCGTTTGATGATTATCTTATGGATGAAAGCTCCGGAGAAGAGTATAAAGAAGTAGTTAAGCCGGCAATATATTCTAAAAGCAGCTTGTTAGCCCGCGGTGAAATTTGTTAATAAAGGGAGTATAAAACATGAAAAAAGTTTTTGTGGCAGATTTTGGAGCAGGTAATACCTGTTTTTACAGTGTTGTTGTAGATAAGCGTACTAATCCGGATCCTAAACCCTTAATTGACCATAATGTGGTTCCTTCTGGATACTATGTTACTGACGATTCTCAATGGCATGTAGGGCATGAATTAAGCGGATTGACTTGGCCGAAGCTAAGTAAAATTAATAAAATGCATATTAATATAAAAGCGATTCCAAATGGATGTAATGAAACTGAATTAATTTCATATTTTAAGGCTTGGATCAATAAGTTGAAGGAACAAAGAAGATATGAATTTGAAGGTTTTGACGAGATTTATTGGATAATTGGATGTCCTACGGGTGATGAATGGAAAACAGAAAAAACTCGTAATAAATATCGTGATATTTTTGTAAAGGCCGGTTTTGGAAATACCGAAAATGTAATTATAGTTCCTGAGTCAAACGCTGCATTAGCCTATTATCAAAAAACACAGATGGCACTTGAAATATTGGATAAAGGTGCAGGGTTACTTCTATTGGATCAGGGAGCTTATTCTCTTGACGCCACATATTTCAGCGACGGCAAAATTTCATCTGTTGGCAGTTATCTTGGAGCAAGCATTATTGAGAAAATGATTTTACATAGCATTTTGTACACTAACGAAGAGAAATACAGAATTAGCCGCAGAGAACACAATCTTCCTGAAACTATTGATTATGTGAAAAAATTGTATAATTTACAAGGTGAAAAAGGAGAAATTTTCAGAACATTTCTCCTTTTAAAAACCCGAGACCTTAAAGAGGACTATTTTAATCAGCTTCGTAACGGTACTCTTTCAAATACAAGAGATCTTTCGAAGGAAGTAGAAATAGATGAAGAGCTTGAACCTTTTGTTATATTTACCAATAGAAAAATGATGCAAAATATATTAGAAAAAATACCGATAAAGTCGATTTTAGGAGAAGAATTTTATTTACTTCAAAAGGAAGCTCAAGATGAAATAGGTGATAAAACATGGATGCAGGCATTTAACGCTTTCTTATTAAAGGTTGAACAGAAATATCCTCAATTTTACAGTGAGTGCAATAAAGCATCTATACAGTCAAAGAAACCTGTTATTCTTTTGACAGGCGGAGGTTCTATGATGGGCTGTATAAGAGAAGCGGTTGAGGTTCATTGTCCAAAAGCATCTATCCATAATGATTATGATGCCGTATCTGCTATCGGAAAAGGTATGGCGTATTGGGCTCCCGATAAAATTAATGCTATTAACTTCAAATTAGCATCAGATAAATTTTTTAACAGGACTATTGTTAATGAAAATGGAGAAGATATACTGATTTTTGCAAAATATATGAATGATGTGTTCGAGAAATGCTGTGTTGCCATTGCAAAAGATATCATAGGAGAAGAGTCAGAGGCAGTTAAATATGGAATAACAGAGTGGAAAAACTATAATTGCAGCGGTACAGCTATCAGCAGAAAAATAGAATCCCATTTTAATAATTGGATAAAAAATACAGAACTTCAGAATATGAAATTATATATTGAAAATCAAATAGAAGAATTAAAAAATCAAATTAATTGTGAATTCTCAAATATTTTAAAAGAATACGGCTTGGAAAAAGAAAAAATACTTACAGCTGAGGATAAGGTTTTCCTATCTGATACAAAAGAAATTTTGACAGAAAGTCTATCGGTTATTTCAAAAATTGTGGTTGAGCACTATAAAAACGAACTGAATTTAGGAAAAATATTTCCTGATTTCAGCAAAAAATTTTTTACTGACGATCGAAGAAATTATTATAATAGTAATGAAGATTTAATAAAAAAAATAATAGATAAGGAAACTAACGAAACAATTGAATGCGTTAGTGATGTGTTTTATCATATTGAGTTTGGTACAGAAGAAAAGAAAACTATATACGATTATTTTATCTTTGAAGGATTATATGACATATTAAATCGTGTATTTGAAAATCAAAAACAGCTTCTCGGCAAGCTTGTTTTAGAAGAATATATTGACCTTTAATATATAAATCAAAAATACTGAACGGATGTGAAGAAATGAATGACCGAATTAAATCTAATTTATAATCCCTATCGTGCAAAAACTGTTTTGTCTGTCAAAAACAGTCTTGATGAATATGAACCGGTTAATAAAGCTTCAAAACTCAATTGGATATCAGACAGACGCCTTCAAAGGTGGGTTAATCGTAGTGAGCATAGTTTTTGGAAGGGTTTTTTTGTTGAATTATTTGAAACCTCGGGAGATAATGAATTCAAAATTCATTTTGTCGGAACGAAAGATGACTTACTGGATTTGAGTACAGCTGCACAAGAATTCGAAAATTTGAGTCACAGTAAAATTATCTTGATTAACGAAAGCGGAAATACGCAGAGTGCATTAACAGGAAGGGCTAAGCTGTCGAAGCTGAACCAAAATATTTTAAAGGCAAAACAATCTTCTTTTTATAATATTTTACCTGCTGATTTAAGAAAATACCTTAATGAAGGTTTTGTCAGCAAAGATCCCGACATACTCTTTTTTGACGTAAATAGTTTGAATGATAGAGTTATGAAAGATGTTTTTAAAGATGATGCCTGGTCGTGTGTGTACTTTTGTTATGAATTATTGAGTATTGATGACGAAAAAGTAAAATCACAGGTTAGTTCAATAGTTTATCAACTTTTATCAATTAAAAATATCGAGGAGGAAAGAGAACGTTTTTCTTTTGTGTTTTTTTATAATGATGAGGATGATATTTCTTTATCAGATATATACAACAGAGAGAAAAAATTTTTTCTTAAACTGGGAATCCCTGATATTTCCTGCTATTCGGTTCCTTTGCAATATAAAAATAATTTGATGAAGGGTGTTTTTGTTGATAAAAATGATGATGCTGAGATTGCAAAAATTGCGGCAAATATTGAGCTTTATAAAAAAAGATATGCCGAACAGATCAGGCTGCAAAAATCATGCAATGTTATTAAAGCTTATATTGAAAAATACGAGCTTAATAAATCTTCGTTAAGGAGAAAAATTAATATTCATGTAGAGGACAATATTCAAAAAGCGGATACAGAAAATGAAGTTTTGATGACTGATGATGAGTTGCTTTCACGTTTATATGAACAGATAACAAATAGATATTACGAAGAAGAATTAAATGATTGCGTTAGAGATATAAAAACCAATTTCAGAAAAGAAGTAGTTAAAAAAATAGAAAATATTGTTTATCCTCAGTATTGTATTAGTAAACAACAGGAAAAGTTTATTGAATACGATAATATTGATAGATTTGTTATATGGTGTAAAAATGAAATTAAAGATATATTGCAAATTGGATGTAAATTTGCTTATGAAAAGATTGAAGTCAGATGGCTGAGGGTTTTTTATGAGTCTTTTGATGAATATATTAATTCAGTTCCTAGAGACAGCTCAAAATGGATTCCCGATTCCTTTGGAAAAAATATTAAATTAGAATCTCCTATAAGCCAAATTACAGACACTTCAATTCCTTATGAGAATATAAATTCAGCCACTTCGATTGAATATATTGACAAAAAAAAGATTTGCAAGGCAAAAGATATTTTAATGATATATATCAGCTTATCTGAACAATTGTTTGAAAAATGGATTGAATCGTACAAAAACTTGCTGCTTAATGAGGTTAACAGTTTTGTAAAAGATATGAATCAAAAGATATTATCATTCTCTTCAAAAAATAATTCAAACGAAAAAGATTTAAGGTATGTATATCGTGACCGTATGGAAAACGAAGCAAAAATAAAAGAAGAAGCGATCAATTGGATAAACAGTTTTATAGATACAATAAACCATTTGTTAGATGTTAGAAAACTTGAAAAAGAATAAGGAGATTTGTGTTATGAATAAAGGTGTTTTACCATCCGTCATAGAAGATACTTTAGTTAATAAAGAAGATTTCATTACGGTTGATCAAATTGTTAATAAAACACATCTTCCGATATTAGACAGCTACCCTATTGTTCCTTTTGACGATAGTGCTAAGATTGATATTGCAGACAGTGTTTGCTTCTTTCCAATCAAGAAATTGGTTTTTGATAAAGAGGAGAACAATGTTCAAAAATTGACATCTGTCTATACAAGCGTTGCTGCAATACAAGCAAATTTGGCAATGCTTATACGAGGTTACAACGGAGGAGAAACGGAAGTTTTTTTAGGCGTATGCAACGAAAGTAACAGAATTAACGGTGCATATCCAAAAGCAAAAGCATTTTATGACAGCTTTGTGGGTAACTTTCCCGGCTGCCGTGACAATAGTAATATTTTGAACAGAGAAGAAACTCATATTTTAGTGAACAGCTGTTTTAGCTATGATTATAAGGCAGTTTCAAGTGTTTCATGTATAGGATCGCTTAGAGGAAAAAATGAAAATGGAAAAAACAGTGCTTTTTATCAGGGAATAGAAAAAGTTGTTGAAACTATGAACGGTAAAGATTACACTATATTGATTCTCGCTCAACCTTTATCCTCCGAACAATTACAATCAATACGAAGTGAGCTTGAAAATTTGCATAGTAAATTATCGATTTTTTCTAAAATTAATTTTTCCTTAAATGAGTCTGAGGCACAAACAATTTCCAATTCTGTTTCCTCCACATTGTCTAAAAGTATCAATGAATCAAGATCCGAAACATTAAGTGTAGGAAAAAATTATTCCTATACAGAGGGCAACGGAACTTTCAGCAGTCTTTCCGGGGGTGTAAGCATCGGAAGTAGGGAAGGTTTGGGAGGCTCAATGAATTATGCCAGAGGTAAAAATCATAATGAATCTCAAACAAGTGGTGATTTTAAGTCTACTGCAACAGGAAAAAATACGGGGGAGACTAAAACAACATCCGATTCAAATACAAATGGATCTTCAAATGCGTTAACAATGGGTCAATCCATACAGATGACAATTGAAAGCAAAAAGATTTCTGAGATACTCGCCGTTATTACTCAGCAATTGCAGCGTCTTAAATCCGGAAGCGGAATGGGTGTGTTTGCTACGTCGGCATATTTTTTGTCACCTTCACTGTCTGAGGCTCAAACTGCAGCAGGTTCATACAAAGCTATTGTTTCCGGAGATGCTACTTCGGTGGAATACAATGGCATCAACGCTTGGACAGATAATGAATTCAAAGAAATAGTGAAGTATTTAAAAGATTTCAGGCATCCTGTATTTCAACTTTCAACTGACAATGATAACAATTCTTCTACAACTGCAACACCCGCTACCATTGTAACGTCTTCTGAGTTGGCAATACAAATGGGTATGCCTTACCATAGTATCAACGGCTTACCGGTTAAGGAAAGTGTGACTTTCGGTAGAAATATTGTAAAGTTGAGTAATACTAACAAACCTAAGGATAAGTTGTTTGTTGGCAATGTTTATCATTTAGGTCTTCAGGAAAACACAAGGGTTGAATTTGATACAAACAGCTTAACTATGCATACTTTTATTACGGGAACAACAGGTTCAGGTAAAAGTAATGCGATTTATGGAATCTTAGATAAGATTTGCAAATCAGACAATAGTGTAAAATTTCTTGTGGTTGAGCCTGCAAAGGGTGAATATAAGACAGTCTTTGCCAATAAAAAAAATGTAACGGTATATGGAGTTAATCCGTATTTGACCCCTTTACTTAAAATTAACCCATTTAGATTTAGACAAGGAATACATATTCTTGAACACATTGACAGACTGTTAAATATTTTTAATGTTTGCTGGCCTATGGAAGCTGCCATGCCGGCAATATTAAAACAGGCATTAGAGCGTTCTTATGTAACAGCCGGATGGGATTTGCAGCGTTCTGTCAATAAATTCTCAAATAACTTGTTTCCTACCTTTGCTGATGTTATGCAAGAGGTTGAGGAAATTTTAAATGAATCTCAGTATTCAGAAGATAACAAAGGTGATTATGTCGGCGCTTTATGTACCCGACTTCGTGAATTAACAACCGGTCTTAACGGAATGATTTTTGTTGCTAATGACTTGTCAGACGAAGAACTTTTTGAAGAGAATGTTATCGTAGATCTTAGCCGAATTGGTTCCCCTGAAACTAAATCACTGATTATGGGACTTGTTGTTGTTCGGCTTCAGGAATACAGACAGGTAACTCAAAATTCCATTCAGTCAAAGCTGTCCCATTTGACTGTACTGGAAGAAGCGCATCATTTGTTAAAGAAAACGTCTACCGAACAGTCGATGGACAGTGCAAATATGGTTGGCAAGTCGGTAGAGATTCTTACTAACGCTTTTGCAGAAATGCGGTCAGCAGGAGAAGGATTTATAATTGCCGATCAGTCTCCAGGTCTTATGAATAAGTCGGTAATTAGAAATACAAACACAAAAATAATTCTTCGTCTGCCGGAGAATGAGGATAGAGAACTTGTCGGAAAATCTGTAGGACTTAGCGATATGCAGATTGCTGAATTGTCAAAACTGCCTACGGGTGTAGCTGCCGTTTACCAGAACGACTGGATGGACGCTGTTTTGGTAAAGATGCCATACTATAATACCGGTAATGCATATTATTCTTATACATTTAATGACGATGCGATATTCGACGGTAATGATGATATTGTTGATTTGTTAGAACGGATAGTGGATCCGGGCAAAATAGATAATATGATAGATTCCTTACCGGGCAACAGAATCGACAGTATTACATCATTACATTTACCCACAAAAGTAAAAAAACAGTTAATTAACTATATGGTTAACAAAGGCGAAAAAAAATTGCATCGCTTAGGTAAACTTGCATGTGATTTCTTTAATGTCAGTGAGACTATAAATGTTTCGAGAACTGATTCTTTAGATGATTGGATTAGTGATTTTAAGTCATACTTGAAACCGTCAATAAGAGAATTTGACGAGTGGGATCAAAATACATTGCTTTTAATTATTTGTAGCGAATACGCCCGCAGATACGTTGAATTTGAACCGGTTTATTTAAGTGTAATAAACAGACTGATATAAAGGTGATAGATGTGAATGAAATTACTCAAAAAGATATAAAAATTGATGAAAATCAAAAAATAAACGAATTAAAAAATCTTTCTCAGAAGGAAACTCACTATTTATCTGATTTATCTAGGGCAAATGATTTTTTATTAAATCGCCTTGAGAATCTCCCAAAACGGGAATTAGAAAATCAGAAAGAGGGTTTGGAAAAGGTATCTTTTGAGGATGAGCTTGAGCAATCACTGAAGGACTGCAATCCCAATTATAAAAATGGAATAGAATGGAAAACAAATTGTCAACGCTGTGTTCCTACATTTGAGTTAAGAAGAAGAGGCTATGATGTAACCGCTTTGCCCAGGATAGCAGAGGAAGATATATTAGCGTATGAGCCCTTCAGTGTTTGGGAAAATCCCGATATAATTGTATGTCAGGACAACGGAAAGGCAGATATAGAAAATCAAATGGCAAAATGGGGTGACGGTGCACGTGCCCAGATTACCGTTAAATGGAAAAACACTAATTCTGGTCACACCTTTATGGCTGAACAGGTTGACGGAAAAACTATATTTTATGACCCGCAAACAGGCAAAATGGATGTTTCAAAGTATTTTAACAATGTTGAGATGGATTCTGTTGAATTTTGCAGAATAGATAATCTTAACGTTACTAATAGAATTAAATCTTGTTACAGGGAGGTGTAATAAATGATTGATTATGAAAAAGCTAAATCAGCAGCAAAGGATTATTTTTGGAAAAAAAGCTCAAAACAGTTAGCGTGTGCATTAGATGCGGAAGGCTTTTGGATTTTTTACGGTGGCGATAAATACAAAACAGAGTACGGAGGAACAGGAATAAAAATCAGCAAAGACACCGGCGAGATTTTTGATTTTTATTTACCCGATGATGAAAATTTTGAACTGTTAGAACATGCTGTGAAGATTAATTTATAGGCAGTATTTTTAAACAAACAGCTTTGAAGAATTACCCTTTTAATCAGAAAACTCAAAAAAATTTGAAAAGTATAGATACGCAGAAACAGAATTATAATTATAATAAAGGGAGTATTATTATGGATATCAGCGAAAATAAAAAAGAATTAACCTTAAACGAAAATTCTAACAGAGAGTTAGGTAAAATTAAAGAACTTTCAAAAAACATTGAAAAAGATACTCCTGTTAATAAAACAGAAGTATCAAGAGAGAGTGCAGATAATATCCTTGAACAAAGAATAAAGGAATCAAAATCTAACGAAGGAATTTCTGATGTAAACGAACAAGAAAATCAACAGGACAGTGAACGTTTTAATAAGAAAGGCGAGGTAAGCTATGGTATATCTGGTTGTGAAGCCTTTTGCCAAAAAACACATGATTCAACAAAAATTCACGGTACATACTGATATTTTAGAAGAGAGTTATATATGGCAACTATACAATTTGATGTTCCTGAGTGCGGTAGATTTGAGTACAACAGTCTGACAAATTACATAACGAAAATTAAGACAGAAAATTCTCAAGGCCAAACAAAACAAAAAGATTGTGAACTGACTTCAATTGTTTGGGGTAAATCTTTTGAAGAATATAAAAAAGAAATGAATCATAATTTGAGATCTCTTGTTTTGCAAGTTACACGTTACTGTAATTTAAGATGTGATTATTGTGCTTATTCAGGTTCATTTACAAATATGCTTCCTCATGCTGAAAAAAATATGAGTTTGGAGGTTATGTGTCAAAGCATAAATTTCTTTATGCAGCACAGCGATAATAGTGAAGATTTAGTTATCATTTTTTATGGAGGAGAACCGCTTACAGAGTTTGAAAATATTGTTAGTGCGGTTAATTACGCTAAAAGGTTTAATCGTAATATCAGATTCGGGATATCAAGCAATGGTGTTTTGGTTAATCAAAGAGTGATTAAATGGCTGAGTGAAAATTCCGACGTATATCTCACAGTAACCATAAACGGCAAAAAACATGACTTATACAGAAGAAAAATTGATGGAAGCGGTTCTTTTAAAATAATTTTTGATAATTTAATAAAAATAAAGACAAGTTATCCTGATATTTGGCAAAACCAAATTCGTTTGATATCAAATATAAATTCAATGGAAGAAATTAATGATTTGAGAGATTTTTATCTGAAAAAGATGAAAAAAATTCCTTCAATGATTTCAAAGTTAAATTTTGATTTTTGTGATGAATCTGTCAGAAAAAAGTATTTTGTTGACCAGGAAAAGGAAAATACTTTATTAGAAAAATTTGCTGATGACTATGTCAGGACTAATGACCCGTTTCTTTCCGTGTTATATGATAAAGGAATTGATATGATACATAATCGAGGGTTGTGCGGAGAAAACACCCCCGGTTATATTGGAAGCTGTATGCCTTTGTCATGGAGACTTTTTGTTCGAGTTGACGGTACTTTCAATATGTGTGAAAAAGTTACAGATAAATTAAATTTAGGCGATATAAAAAACGGCTATAATTATACAACTATTGAATATCTTTATAATCAGCTGTTAAATTTTTCTAATAATAAATGTCGGAAATGTTGGGCGCAAAGATTATGTTTGTTTTGTTTTCAAGATTTTCTTGATGAAAACGGTAAGCTACCTATGTCATTTTCCGAAGAAAAGTGCAAAAAGATGAGAGATGACATTATTTTTTACTTAAAAATGTATATACAAATTATTTCACAAGATCCTAATAGATTAAATTAATTATCAATATTTTAAAGGAGAATATATTATGAATAATGCAATATTATCAGAAAAATACACAGTTAAGCTGACTAAGGAAAAAGCTTTGTCCATTGGTAGCGGAACCACAGGAGGTTTGTTTCTCACAGATAATGATGTTGTTTTTGATCCAAGCAACACATACTTATCTCTATGGAATAATAATACAAGTGGAAGATATGAGAACTGGACTACAATTTCAATAAAAGAAATAAACGACGTAGAAGTAGGCAACTTTAAAAACTTGTGGAAAATAATTTATACTTTAAGAATATATCTTAAAAACGGTGATAAATATATTTTTATGATGCCAGGTAAAAATGCAGCTGATAAATGGGAATCTGAAATAAAAAAATTTATGTGATGGTAGAAAAGTGCGGAAAAATTGTTTATTGAATGTAGTTTGTATGTTTGACCAAATAAATCATTATTAGGAGCTTGTTAAATGGAAAACTATAATGACTATATTAACAGAATAAGTTATCAACAGGATGATTTACAGCTTGATAAAGGTTGTTTTAAGCCTGACGGAAGAGTTTATGAAAAAGTAAACTCCGACAATAGTTTTAAACCGTTTTACGGTGATACGGTAGTATTTGACCTTGACAGTCGTACAAAGATGAGAATTTCAAAAATTATTGAAGAACTCTACAAAGCAGTTCCGGAATGTTTCTGTGAGAAACTGGACAAGGAGACTATTCATATAACTCTCCACGATTTGAGTGCGTCGGATAAGCTTGAAAATGTTTCGGTGGAAATGTTCAACAATGAAGTAAAGCTTTTGCGAGTACTTAAAGATAATCCGAGAAATCCACAGACAATTAAAATGAAAACTAATTATATTATCAATATGGTCAACACAAGCCTTGTGCTTGCACTTGTGCCTGCCGATGAAGTCGAATGGAACAAGCTTCAGGAATTATATGAGCTTGTAAATAAGGTAAAGGTGTGTCCTTATCCGTATCTCACACCACATATTACTCTTGCATATTTTAATTACAATGGTTTTGATGAAGAATCGGCCGAAAGTCTCAGAACAAAAGTATCTAAATTGAATAAAAATAGCTTTGATATTACGTTAAAGACAAACAAGCTGTACTATCAAAAATTTGTCAGTATGAATGAATATTTATCTGTGTTTAAACTGTTTTAAATTATAACACGGGTTATTAACACTGTAATGAATTAAAGCGATACATAAATTACTACGATAATGACAGAATTTCAATAAAATTTAAAAAATGAGTCCGATAAAATACCGAACTCATTCACAAACAATTTAATATTATTTTTGTCTAAACTTAGGGGTTCACTTCAAACTTGTTGCTTTAATTTTTGTATTTCTTTAAAATCTTTAACGATTTTTGGAATGTTCCCCAATCCGTTGTTTGTAAATTTACCGTTTTCATCATATCTAAAGTTGAATACCATTTGTTTTTTATATTATAGATGAAAAGATAACACAAAAAGGAGGAAATGATAAAAATGATTAATACAGTTATTAAGGGAGCTTTTAAAGATTATGTTCTTAAACTAAATTGTGACTGGGATAACCTACTCCGGTTAGAATTTGGTGGTCACGAAACATTTTTTTTACGTTGTGACGGTAGGGGACGTGCATCAGAAAATAGCCTTGTGTCATGGAATTTTCTACAACAGAAAACCCCGACTCAATATATTATAGAAATTAATTGGAGTGCAGACGGTGTTATTAAGAATTGTGAAGCTTATAGAATATTTATAAGCGATGGTACAAAAAGCACCATTGTTATTGACGACAAAATTTTCAGCTTCTTTAACAAATATTTTTTTGACAGGCGCACAGACCTCTCAGAAGAAGAAAAGCAAGCAATCCTTAATGAAGTACGCAAACAGCAGACAATAGAAGCTATGACACGGCCCGCAGAAAAGCCTGCACCTGTTGAACACGAACCCGTATCCGATAATACACCTCGCTGTCCCACTTGCGGTTCAACAAATATCCGTAAGATAGACGGACTTGAGAGGGGAACAAGCGTGCTTATGTTAGGGTTGTTTAGCAAAAAGATAAACAAAACATTTAAGTGTAAAAACTGCGGTCATACTTGGTAAATAAATCAATAGGTGTAGAACATTGATGTGAATTTTAATTTTTATTTTGAAGGTAATTTTTTAATTAAGCAGTTTATTAAATGTCCGTAAGATTTTTATTACAAAAAATGATGTATTTCTGCAATATGAGAAATATCAGCACTAATAATATATCAAAATACATATAGTTTGAATATTTAAAACCGCCTTATATGTGAAGTACAAGGCGGTAATTTATTGATATAATGTTTTTTACTTTTTCTTTGTTTTGTTAAAGCAATTTTTATCAAATTCAGGATTGAAAGCGTAAAAGTTCTTTGAATCCAAGTTATCTGTTAAAATTCTCAAATTTTCACCGAATCTCTGATAATGCACAACTTCTCTTTGACGTAAGAATCGAATAGGATCTGTAACATCATAATCATCACAAAAACGAAGTATATTGTCATAAGTCGTACGAGCTTTCTGTTCTGCTGCTAAATCTTCGTGAAGATCTGTTATTGCGTCACCTTTACTTTGAATATATGCAGCAGTAAACGGTGTACCGCTTGCACTTTGCGGATAAATACCGGTTGTATGGTCAACAAAATAAGTGTCAAAACCCGCTTTCTTAATTTCTTCTTCTGTTAATCCCTTAGTAAGCTGATAAACAATGGCTCCAATCATTTCCATGTGTCCGAGTTCTTCTGTACCTACAGAAGAAAAAGGAATGGGTACTTTCTATATAAAAACCTATAATTTAATAACAAAAGGGAAGTCGGGCAAGCATTATGTGGTTGGAAATAACACCTTAACAGAAATCAGCAGTAAGATTTTTAGTGTGGTAATATACATAGCGTGATAGTAAAGTTGCTATTTCTAACAAAAAAGATTTAATGATTTATATAATGCACGGTCTAAAAGTAAAAACAAACAACCTTCCCTGAGCTAAAAACAGACTCGGTCTGCACTAAAATTTGGCTCCCCTTAACTTAATGCAACCCGGGTTTGCACAAAAATTTCTCCCCATTGCCCAAACGGGAAGCTAACCTTATATATCTCAATCTACCATTTGCACAAACTTTCTCCCCTTGAAAAATTTTAGCTAAAAATGACTTGTGGAACGATTTTTAATTTGATAATATGGCAATACAAACAAAGGGTTTGACTGTTGGAGCGCTACGATAGTCCTTACATTTGGTTTAAATATTTATTTAAAGGTGTGATATTATGTCATTGAATTTATCATCAAAACTTGTAAGGAAAAAAGAGAAGGTAGAGGCATGTGTTGCTAAAGGTGTAAGAGATATTACAGAGGAAGTTTTTAAGAATAACGATATCCTCAGGTATGTTTCTTTACCTGAAACGGTTTCTACTATTCACGAAAAAGCATTTAGTGGATGCCGTTGCCTTGAAAAGATTGTTATGCCAAATACTATGAAATACATAGGAGCAAAAGCATTTGAGGATTGTTCATCACTAAAAGAAATAGAACTGCCTGCTGGTATTACTGTAATTAAGAGAAGTACATTTCGCCTTTGTAAGTCTCTTAAATACATAAGAATACCAGAGGGTGTTAAGAAGATTGAGCATGGGGCTTTTTCCAACTGTTCTTCTCTGAAAGTTGTGGAATTACCTTCTACCCTTGAAGAAATTGAGGGCTTTGCATTCTACAACTGTACAGAGCTTGAAAAAATTAATGGTGGTACCTCATTAAGAAAGATAGGGGATTGTGCCTTTAGTCATTGCTTTAAGCTGGAGAATTTTACACTAAGTTCTTCTGTTTGCCATCTTTCCAGAGAAACTCGTGATTATAGTATATTTGAAGTGCCAGATTATATTCTGACTGAAGAAAATGTGGATAAGCTTACTACAATTAGTGAAGAAAACAACGAGAGAGTTGTCAGTATATCTGATAGGGTTGTAACAATTAATGATAATGCATTCTCAACTAAAAAACTGGATAGAGTTATTCTTCCTGATACAGTAAAGAACATTTCCTATAATGCCTTTTTTGATGGAGAATGGGGAAAAATATTCGAAAAAAAACCAGAAGCACAACTTCGCATTGAGGCACTGCCAAAGACTATGAATATGCCTAAGGATTACTTTAAGCAAAAAACTCAGTTTGATGAGAAAATGGCGTTTTTCCTTGTTAGCACAATATGGAATGACTATGTAACTGATGAGGACTTTGAATGTATGGTTCTTTATCAGAACAGAATGTCTGCTCAGTTTGGTGCATACGACTATCTGTATGATCACTGTGAAGAACATTTGATGAAAATGCTTGACCTTACTGACAATACATCATTACAGCTTGAACATATTGCAGGTTATGCAGTTAATTATATGGATTCAATATCACCAGTTGCTATGTCAGCGCTGAAAAACCGTTGTGACAAATACAACGCATATAATGCTCTTGTTCTTCTTGACAAGTTCTTCTATTTAGTGACATTTGATGATATGGATGAAACTACAGAATATTGTCTTGATAACTTTAATCCATACTATGTAGAAAGAAGCTTTATTGGTGATACAAGTTTAAATTCCCTCATTAACAGAATTCGTTATATTGACGGTGATAGATATGCACCGGAATTTGTTGTGAAAGCTGTACTTGATGCATATATGAGACAGTCCCCTGTAAATGCTGAGGAAACAGACATCTTTGATGGATTTTCTTGTGATTATGAGGCTGACTATATAGCAGACAGATTCGAGAAAGATAGATTTTTAAAGCTCATTGATGCTCTTCCTTTAGGTGACCCAAGAATGCTAGGTCCTGTATGTCGTTATGGTACTCTGGAAATAGTACAGAAAGTGTGCACTATGCTGACAGAAAATGACGACAACAGCCCTGAATTTGATTTATGGAAGTCAATTGCAAAAAAGGCACTTTCACTTTGTGAAATTGATGAGATACAGGCTTTTCTTGAAGGCTTTGTTTATGCTGATGAATATGATGAGGAAGAAGATATACCCTTTCCGTTTGATGAAGATGAAGAGGAAGATGATGAATTCGATTTTGAAACCGATTTTGTCTATGAGAAAATTATGTAATAAAACAATCTGGTAATATCAATAAAAAATCCACAGAAATGATTAATTTCAAATCTGTGGATTTTTATATAGTGTTAATTTCCTTTAAATTTTATTGTGTAGGTTTCGCCAGGATTTACATCAAAAATTTCTATAGAATCATCTTTGAATTTATCGCCCTTGCTTAATGAGTCAAGGAAAATATTTTCGGTTTCGATTAGATAACCCTTGCTGTCATATAGTTTACATTCCAAATCATCAAAACTATCATCACTGCCAAAAATTTTTGTTCCTTTGACTATAATGCTCAGCGAAGGAGATATTTCATTACTGTATGTATATTCTATGTTTTCAATTTTAATAATTGATACAACTTTAAATTAAAGCTGTAGAGTAAAGGTATTTCCTAATAGATTATTTTTAAATTACCTTGAAAATACAAATATAATACTATCCTTTTATATCAGATTTATCTAGACATTAATCTGAATAAAAGCTAAAATGAAACTGATACTAATTGATACTAAAGAATATCAGACGGTTGTATAGATATTTTAAAATTTAACAAGATAATAAATGATAAATACTTTTTTAATCTAAAGAAACTACAGTATAAATTCTCTGATGATTTCAGTGACTTTATGTCAGTCTTGAGCAAACTTTACTACAAGAAACTACCTATAAAAGATTTTGCCGGTAATAACCTTGTGTATCTCGATAACTTTGCAAAAATTAATATGACTGCCTTTAAAACACTTATCTATCCACAGACAAATAATTATGGTGATAAAGCAGTTAAAATGAGATTATTTCAACAGGTGAGATAGAGAATATTGACTATAATCGTGATAGTGTAAGAAATATTATGAAAGATCTTGCTCCAAAAGATGATGAAAACATAATCTACGGATTTAAAAAGGGTTTTGATTTCATAGCAGATAAGAGTAATAAGATAACTGATTGAAAAGGATTTCGGCAATGCTGCCTATGCCAAATAAGAGCATTTGTTCTGAAGCTTGAAAAACTTAATCTTATGACTTTGCAGAAGTATGGTAATAGGGTTAAGTATAAAGTAATGTGAGTGAATTATAATTTAGAAAACCGTTCTCTGGTAATCTAAAAGGTTTTATCTATTTACTGATTTTGCAGTTTTCTGGAACATTCCAAGGTAACAGCACATTTATAGTTTTACTATTTTTTAGATTAGGTGTTTTGATATATATGTAGGTTAAGTACCTGTAAGGATCAAGGTTGTATTTTTGGGCAATTTCTATGATACTATACATACCGGACTCCCTGAACACCAGACTCAGTATTTGCGAACAGAAAATTCTTTCTGCCTAGTACAAAAAAGCGTCAAGAAATTTTCTTCTGCAATGGGGGTAGAATGTATATTTTCTGCACTTGAATTCATCTTTACTAAGTGATAAAATTGTATAGGAGGTTTATTTTTATACTATTTTTAAGAAAGGATAATTTATGAATGAGAGTAAGATAAAAGATCTATCAAAAATGAAGATAGAAGAATATTTAAAAACAATTATTAATGGAAACAAAGAAGATCCCATTATAAAACAATTTAATAATTCAATAAGGGATGAAAGTGGAAAAAAAGGCCAATCTTATGCAATTATTGCTGCTCTTGGATACGTTTGTTATAAAGATGAAGGCTGTGATTTTTATAAAGAAGCCAGTAAAGGAATTAGTCAACCATATTTTAGTGTTGATTTTTATAAAAATATAAGTTTTAATATACAAGAAGGAGACAAAATTTCTTATTCTTGTTTTGAAAAAGATAAAGGTAATTTTTATAAACCTAAAAATTGTAAATTAAACGAAGAGAGATTTGAAATAATTACAAATGGAATTGATTATAAAAAAAGTACTTTAAAAGACTTTTTTAATCAAATATGGGAATATGTAAGAAAAGAAAAGAAGGAAAAAATGCAAGTTTTTATTAGAGAGGCATTTGGTATTAATATGGATGATAAAAATATAGAAATAAAAGAATTAGTTAAAAGTAAAATTAACGCATACAAGCAGATAATTTTTACAGGTGCACCGGGAACGGGCAAAACCTATTCAGTTCGCGAATATATAAAAGAAAAAACAGGAAGTGATGAAAGCAGATATAAGTTTGTGCAGTTCCATTCATCATACGATTATACCGACTTTGTAGAGGGTATTCGTCCTGCTCCTAAAAATGAGGGAGAAAATATGTTTGTTCGTATGGACGGAACCTTTAAGGCTTTTTGCAGAACAATAGTAGAGAAAAATGAAGAGGAAAAAAAGTACCCGGAATATTACTTTGTTATTGATGAGATTAACCGTGCAGATTTGTCAAAGGTTTTCGGCGAGCTGATGTTTGGATTGGAAGAGGGTTACAGAGGAGAGGAAAACAGATTCCCTACCCAGTACAATAATCTTCCTACATATCATATGAGTGAAGGTAAAGCTGAAAGAATTGAAGATGATTGCTTTAAAGATGGTTTCTATGTTCCTGAAAACTTAACTATAATCGGTACAATGAACGATATTGACAGAAGTGTTGAAACTTTTGATTTTGCTTTGAGAAGAAGATTTCAATGGGTGGAAATAAAAGCAAATGATGTTATGCTTAAGTCCCTGGCTGATATAAATGACGTGAAACAAGATGACGATAAAGCTGAAAAGATAGAAAAGATAGCTAATAACATCATAGAAATGAACAAAATAATAAGTGGAGAAAAATACAAAAAACTAGGACTTAATGAATCCTATCATATCGGGCCTGCATACTTTAAAGGGTTACTTAACGAGGATGATTCTAATAATCTTGACACTATTTTTACAGAAAGAATAGAACCACTACTAAGAGAATATACTCGTGGTAGGGATTCCGGCACAGTTAATGAATTTGTAAATGCTTGCAAAAACAGCTTAATGACTGATTCACAAGGTACAAACAATGAGTGATAAGGTTAGTATAACAATAAAAGGAACAACATATGATAAAATAAGTGATACAGATTTAACTGTATCGGATGATTTTTTTGACTCTTACGACGGGACCAAAACAGATCTTATCAAGGATATTCTGGATAATATTAAAGATTCGGGAGATTATATTGTTGGTCATTCAAAAGACAGTCAAAATAAAGATTTGAAATTTTATAATAATTTATATAACGGAGAAGCGTTCTACGATGGCATTGCAGGAGTATTACGAGTACGAAAAACATTTGAATTAAATAAATTTAAAGATGTAGAATTTGATGTGAAACTACAGTTGACTACAAAATTTGATGTTTCAGAAAAACCTTATTTCCTTGCAACAATGCTTTTGTATGACAAGCTTACCCTAAGTAACAATATGATTCCTTCAAATGAGGAGGAAATTTATGACTATATGCTTCTGTTCTGGTTTAAGGAACAACTTCAAAGAGCATGTCTTAAGGGTCTGTTCAAAACCTACAGATATTTTGAGCGTAATGATGAAAAACTGAGAGGTGCAATTGATATTGCAAGGCATATAAAACTTAATGCCGGTCAAAGCAATGGCAAAATTGCCTATAGATATAGAGAAAACACAACTAATAATTATTTGAATTATCTTATTGTTGCAGCTTATACGCATTTGAAAGAAAAGTACTATGATTTAGTATCAGAAAATATAGACAGCAATCCAGATTTATTATCTGCTATTAATCAGCTGAAAAATGATACAGGCTATGTCAAGGGCAGTTTAAAAACTGTCATTTCAAAGAATCTAAGGGCAATTACTCATCCATTATATACTGAATATGAAGAACTTAGAGTTACTTCCATCAGAATTCTGAGAGATGAAGGGTTATCGATTTTCGATGGTGAAGAAGATGACAGTCAGGGAATACTCTTTTACGTTCCGGATTTGTGGGAAAACTTCTTGGAAAGTATAATGAGTGAACATATTGAATGCTTAAAGAAAAACACCGTATATCTCAGCTCACAAGAAGAACTTTCTGTTCTTAGTAAACCTAATAAAAAAGATGAATATTTTCTAGAAACCCGTCCCGACTATGTTTTCTACAATGACAAAAATTTTGAAAAACCTATTATGGTTCTTGACGCAAAGTTCAGACCGGATTGGGAAAGGGCAATTCTGGGAGGCTCTTTAGATTTAATGTCATATGATTACACAAAGTGTCTGCGTGATATGTGCGACTTCGGAGTACATTCTACAGGTGTAATTTTTCCTTATAATAATACGGACTCAATTGATAATCTTGAAGATAGAATCAAGCACACAATTAGTCGTTATAATAATGAGGATTATTTCTATACTATTCCGATAAAAGTTCCTTCAAGTGAAAATTCAAATTCATATTCCGATTGGCACAATGAATTTTTCAATTTAATTACAACGGATATAGAAGCTGTAAACGCAATTCTTCAGGAAATAACAGACCGTAAGGATAAAGACTAATTTAACGGTTAGATACATATTGAATTAAAGCTTGATCTCACAAGTGCCTCATAATATTTTGTGTAAACAAAAATCCTTGAGCAAATATTAAGTTGTGGATTGGTTAACAATCAGCTATCGGGATTGTCCCATATCTGCATTAAATCCTGTTTGCGGTATGTTGTGCGTGCAAATGCATAAATAACATTCTGCGGGCAGGATATTCTATTTTTAGGCTCTATTTCAATAGTTGGGGTAAACCCGAAAACTGTGGAATTCCACAATCTAAAGTATTGTTAATCCATTCGGACATAGCTTTCTTTGCAGGGGTTTTATCTTTGCAATCAAGAATTTTAAGAAAATCTTCTTTGAAGAAATAAGCAGTGGAAAGAGACGGAGAAGCATACAGCATAATATTAACTTGTTGTTTTTGTTCATCAGAAAGATATTTAAATCTCTTAATTAAAAGCTGCCTGGACTTTTTGAAATATCTTCGATAAGATTTACTGAATTTCTTTTGTTCCTGTTTTCTCACAGCCTCAAAAGCCCGGATAACCTGTCGTATCCAATGATATTTATCAACAATCTGAATAGCATTTTTAAACCAGACAGAAGAAATATCAGAGTAAGGTTTCCACATAAAGAAATTTCTTATGGTAATGATTATGCAGAAATGGTTAAGCTGAAAGAATTTGCTGACAAGAATAAGATTTCAGTTATTCTTGTTCATCACCTGAGAAAACAAAATGATAGTGATATGTTAAATATGATGTCAGGTACTAATGGTTTATCTGGTGCAGCAGATACAATTCTCATTCTTTCTAAAAGCAAAAGGAATATTAACAATGCTACTCTCTATTATATTGGCAGAGATATTGAAGAAAGAAAACTTGAACTTCAGTTTGATAAAAAAGAGTGTATTTGGAAACTAATCTTCGACAGCATAGAAGAACCAGAAAAAACTTTCCCTGCTGAACTACAGGATGTCATTGCCATGATGAAAGAGAAAAAATCTTTTAACGGTTTCTTTTCTGAATATGTTTTAGAATACAACACCTATTCAGGGAAAACACTTCAGGCTAATATTCTAAGCAGACTGATGAACAAATATCGCAATGAACTTGAACAGTCAGGAGTTTATTTTAAGTCAGAAATAAATCGTGACGGAAGAAAAATTTGTGTTGATTATGTAGATTGTGTAGATTAAAAGGAGGTGCTAAAAATATCATTACAGTCGTCACAATCATCACAGTAAAACCCTTGTGTGAGGCTTTTAAAAGCAATTGGAGCAAATGTATCCCAAGAAAACTTTTAAAGCCGACACAGGGGATTTGTCAGCAAAAATATGGGGCATATCGCTCATTTTAAGAAGAGGTGGTGATAACAAAACAAAAAGAAAAGATGATATGGAATTTTTCAGAGATGATAACAATCGAATCAAATATAACAGAATTTGTCTGCGTTGTATCAGAGAATGCAAGCAAAGTTTCAGGTCTGCCTTGCTTGAGTGTAAAAATTAGAAGAGAATCACATATCAGAACAACAATGAACGGTAAGAATATTAAAAACAATGGTTTGGGTTCAGTTTTCTCTGCTTTACAGCAGAGGCAAGCAACGCATTTGGATGGTCGCTCATGCTACCTACCAATGCAATTACGGGAGTACCCGAACCCCTATTTAATGAAAAGAATTTTTAAATGACAAATTACAAACTAAACAAAATTATTGATGATGCAATTACAAGAATTGTTCTTTCGGAACTCAACAAGAAGTGCAAGTATACTCTGAAAAGCAATGAGGATTCTGATTTCAAAAGAATGTGTATTGCACAGTTAGTTGCAAAATCGCTTGAAAAGATAGCTTGAAATGAAAGACAAAAGAATGAGTATCAGAATATCTGAAACTGAACTACAGAGAATTCATAGCAAGGCTAATAAGGCTCGAATGAGTTTTACTGAGTATGTTACAAAGGCTTGTTTAGGTAAACAAATCTTTGTAATTAACGGTCTTGATGAAGTTATCCGTCAGCAGAAAGCCATAGGCAGAAACCAGAATCAGCTCACAACCCTATGTAATATGGGTAAGGTTAATATGGCTAATCTCTCTGAACTTACAGATGAGATGCAAAAACAAATGCTATTCTCTCTGATGTTCTTGAAAAAAAGAGGTGGAGAGAATAGCAACAGTAAAATTTATTGCAAGTAAAAAAAGTCAGACTCGTGGTGGTATGTCAGTAATAGTAAAGTACTGTTCTCAGGATAGGAAAACAGTCTGGAATGATAAAAAGTTAGTAAGTGGAATTAACTTAGTACCACAAAGTTCCTTTAGTGAGATGATGAACACAAAGAATCAGTACAGCAAAATAGGTGGTAGAATGTTCTACCACCTGATACAATCCTTTCATTCTGACGAAAGCATTACACCTGAAATGACTCACGAAATAGGTCTTAAACTTGCAAATGAAATCTTTAAAGGCTATGAAGTAAAGGTAGCAACTCATAGTGATACAGAACATATACAAAATCACTTTGTAGTAAACTCAGTTAGTTTTGAAAATGGTTTGAAGTATCACTCTGACAAAGATGAGATACAGCGTATCAGAGATTACTCATATAAGTTATGCAAGGACTATATGGAAAACGAAGGTTATGAAGTTAAGTGGACAGACACAAGAAAGAACATAACCTACACCACACCAAATGGTATGAAGTGCAGGGATAATAAACTACACGAACTAAAATATATAAAGAAGAATATGGAGTATGAATTCATCAACAGGAAAGAAATCATTAGAAGAATTAAAAAGCCAGTCCAAGATGAATCTGCAGAAAACAGAGAGTACTCTGCTGTTCGCTTCAGTAACACAGAGCAACTGGGAAGCTCTGATAAAAGCAGTGGGCAACCAGACAGAGATGGTGGAAAATCTTTCTCAGGAAGTTATGAGCAAGAAAATTATGACAGACTATCTCAACAGATACTGGAAATCAATTCAGACCAGATAGAGAAACTGAAAGCAATACTGAAAAACTACCAGACAACAATGAGCAAGACATCAGAGGAATGTTCAGAAAATTTGAAACAGACAGTGACAGATATTACCTCACAGGTTGGGATACGGAACGAGGAGTATTCAAAGAACTTCTGCAAAATGAAAGAACATCAACAGAAAGTAATGAAGTGGCTTGTGGCTATAGCGTTCCTACCTACAGTAATACAGGTAGTATGGTTTCTGATACAGCATATCTTATTGCAGGGCTGACAAACATCATTGAATAGCCGGAGAAAAAAGGCCATACAGATATGCAGGAGCCGGTGAAAGAAAGGAAGCGTTATTATGGTGAACCGAGAATGGGTATGTAAATTACAAATAAAACTCTAAATAAATTAAGATAGAAAGGTGATGAAGTAGTCTGTAACTGCATAAAAATCATTGAGGTGTTTAAGATGAAAACCGAAATCATCTTTCACAAGAATAATGAAAATGCATTGCAGAAAAGTAATAGTAAAGATTTTGAAAAGTTAGTTAAGGAGAGTATTTTTCTTACTTTGCTTGATAAAGGTATGATAGACAAAAAGCAATATGAAAAGGCTCTGAAACTAATGGATAAAGATTAAAACAAGGCTGTGTCAAAATTTTGGCACAGTCTTAAAATATGTCTGGATATTAAAAAATATTTGAATATAATGTTGCTTACAGAAAGGGGAATCAATATGTTAAATGAAAAAGAATATCACAGAGTGGCGGCTTATTGTAGAGTATCCACAGACAAACTTGACCAGGTCAATTCACTTGAAAGTCAGCAGAAATTCTTTGCAGAGGAAGTAAAGAAAAAGACTTTATGGGAACTGTATGACATTTATGTTGATGAGGGTATAACTGGTACAAACACAGATAATCGTGACTCATTCAACAGGATGATTGATGACGCAAAGAAAGGTCTCTTTGATATTATTCTTACTAAAGAAGTTAGTCGATTTGCAAGAAACACAGTTGACAGTCTTGTATATAAAAGAGAACTTGAAAAGTACGGAGTGGCAATATACTTTCTTACGGATAATATCTTCACTCTTGACAAAGACGCAGAATTTCGTCTTACAATTATGGCTTCACTTGCACAGGACGAAAGCAGAAAAACCTCCGAAAGAGTTAAGTGGGGTCAACGCAGAAGAATGGAGCAAGGCGTTGTCTTTGGCAGAGATATGCTTGGATATGATGTCCGTAACGGAAAGTTATATATCAATGAAGAGGGAGCAGAAACTGTAAGGCTTATTTATCACAAGTATCTGTATGAGGGAAAGGGTACAAATATTATTGCAAAGGAGCTTCGTGAAGCTGGTATAAAAACCTCAACCTATATGAAAGACTGGTCTTATACTGTTATTCGCAGAGTGCTGACAAATGAAAAATACTGTGGTGACCTCATTCAGCAAAAGACCTTTACACCAAACTATCTCGACCATAAGAAAGTTACTAACGAGGGACAACTTGAAAAGGTGATAATCAGAAATCATCACGAACCTATAATTTCAAAAGAAATGTTTGAGGCTGTACAGCGTGAAATGGCAAGGAGAAGGTCACTTATTAAGACTGAAAAAAGTTTTGGTAATCGCTATGCTCTGTCAGGGAAAATTAGGTGTGGCAAGTGTAATAGTGCCTATACTCGTCACAAAAAGAAAATGAAAAGTGGCAGAGATAACATCACATGGAGTTGTAGTGAGAATGGCAAGTATGGTGCTGAAAAAATACTTCCAAATGGTGATAAGCAGGGTTGCAGTAACAAACTGATAAATGACAGGGATATTAAGACAATACTTCAGTATATTATGAAAGATGTTCTCTCTGACAAAACTGAACTTATAAACACCGTTATAAAAACAGTAGGCGAGATTATACAGAGTGACTGCTCTGAAGATAACATTGTCTACTATGAAAATGCCATTGAAAAGAATAAGCAGAAAAAAGAAAGGTTACTTGATTTATGCTTATCAGGTGACCTTGAGGCAGATGAATACAGAATAGCAAATGATAGAATAAAAGCTGAACTTCTTAATCTTCAGGAAAAACTTAAAAACGAAAAAGCACATAAGAGTGTGATAGAGGATAAGGAAAATATGCTTAAAGAAATCAGAGAATACATTATCAATCTTTCAACAGGGGAAGAATGGAGTGAGATGTTCTACCGCAATATAGTAGATAAAATAGTTGTTAATGAGGGCAGAAAACTTGATATACACCTCAAACTGATTCCAGAGAATTTTATGTGTAAACTGCTGTGTGGTACATCTGAAATAAAGGTTCATCACTCTAAGACTGACACTTGCTATACTGCAGTACCTATATCTGTAAGTGTTGCTTTTAATTCTGGCAACGGCATTGTAAATCTTTGTGATAAATATCTTAAAGAAGCTGCCAGTTCACCGTCTGGTCCTCCATACTCCAAAAGGTGATAGTCATACATAAAAAAATATTTCAATTTCAGATTTTATGCGGTTAAACACGATTTTGTCAACAAAGGATTTTAAGAGCTCATTTTTATCTTTTTCACTAATTTTTGGATTTTTAAGGGTTCTGAGTATATTTTTCTTTTGCTTGATTAACTTTTCTTTTAATTCGTTTTCGTTGCTCTTAGGCTCAATTTCGGCACTTAATCGTTCGATTTGTTGTTCAATTAATAACTTACTTTCTTTAAATTCTTCAAGAGTATAAATTCCGTCCTCATACGCTTCTTTAATTCGTTTGAATTTCAGTTTTTCTTTATCAATTAAAGCAGGAATATCTATTTTAGGCTCACTTGTGTTTTCATCATTACGGACTGTAATGTTAAAATTTCCTGTTTCAAATGCTTGTTCAATAGCAATTAAGACCATTTCATTTATTTTTTTTATTGAAATAGAATGAGAAACATTACATTTGCCGTGTATGTACTTAACGCACTGTAACGATTGACCTCGTACAGCCATAGATAAAGAAGCTCCGCAGTTTGAACACTTTACAAGACCGTGTAACATATATTCTTCGTTGATATTGTAATGAGAGTATGGGGTGCGTTTTCTTTTATTTTCAGCAATAATCTCCTGTACTTTGTTGAATGTTTCAGCATCAATAATTTGTTCATGTTGACCATCAACAATCATAATATTGGGGCTGTTAAAATTTCGTTGAGTCTTTTCTTTAGGATTCCAACGAATTTTACCAATATATACAGGATTTTGAAGAACATAGTCAACTGTTCTATTTTCCCAAGCGTTACCCCTTGTTGTTTTTATCTTTAAATCGTTTAAATGTCTTGCAATTTGAATTGACGGCACACCGTTCAAATAATCATTAAAAATCATTTGAACTATTGGAGCAGTTTCAGGATTAATTATGTACTTTTTGTCTTTAATTGAATAGCCAAAAGAGGGAACAGATACAGCTCCGCCACGCTCAACCTTTTCAGTCATACCTCTTTTTACTTCACCTGATAGCCGGATAGAATAATATTCATCAGACCATTCAATGATACGCTCTATGAGAGTTCCGAAAGGACCATCCACAACAGGCTCGGAAACGCTTAAAACTTCAACGCCGTTTTTGCGAAGCATAGATTTATAAAATATGCTTTCTTCCTGATTTCGTGCAAATCGGCTAAATTTCCAAAGCAATACAGCGGAAAAAGGGGAGGGCTTTTGCTTTGCAGTTGCAATCATCTGTGTAAATTGAGGTCTTTTGTCAGCGTGTCTGCCGGATATTCCGTCATCACGGAAAATAAACTCTTTCGGGATTATATAACCGTTTTGTTTTGCGTACTGTCTGACAATTTTAATCTGACTGTCAGGAGATAACTCTGTTTGGTTGTCGGTAGATACTCTAATATATGCAGCGGCAGTTTTGAGTTCAATGTTTTTCATTATTTGACCTCCGTACAATTGTTGTCTGCTCTTCTGGTCGTAAATTAATTTATCTTTATTTTTGGAACTTTCTCCTTTAAAATTTCAATCCAATTTTTGGGGAATCCAATATGCCCTAAATTAATACAATCGCTATATTCTTCGATAAGAGCAGAAAGTTGGGGAATAAAAATATTTAACCATTTTACAGGATCAAAGTATAAAAATTTTAAAACTAAAATATAGTCAAATATTCGTTTATGTAGAGTGTATGAAAAACCTTTTGGAGTAGGTGGTGTTGCCGGGAATAAATTATAATATAATCTTGAATAATGAGCACAATAGTTTCTCAAATCTGTTAAGCAGCGTAGCCATACAGAAGCATTTCGATAAGTGGTTCCAAATAAGTTATTTGCAATTCTTTTTTTGTCAGAAACGAACATATCGGAATAAAACAACGATAATTCTCCAGTTGTAAATAATTCTATTATAACCCAAATTGGAAATTGACCATTGTATTTATTGATATGGTGTTTAACAAATTGTTGAGTTTCATTATTTTTAATTGCTTTCTTAATATGTTTGAGAAAAGCTTTATGATTATGTCTTGAAAGAAAATTGCTTTTTTCTAAATATCCAAGCGCACCATATTTATGTGCGTGATAATAGGATAATTGAACTCTAAGCATTAACTCAATTTCTTCAATTATAGAAAACAATAGTGTACGCAGTTTTCTGTCAAATTCATAAATTCTATGTACTTTGTTAAAAGTAGTTCCTTCTATATATGTATCTTTAGAAGTTTTGAAAGGTAAAAAGTATGCAGTGAGGCGATAATAATTTATATGTTCTAAAACCTGTTTTGCGTAGTTTTCATCTCCTATTATACAGCCTCTATCAGCTAACTTTTTTAATTGCTCGTCGAAACTACTTGGTTCTTTTACTTCCATAAAAAATCTCCTAAAAATAAAATGTCCCCCACTGGGACACAATCACATGCCCGAAGACATGGAGAGGTGCGGGGGGTCTCATCACCCTTATTATATGCGAATCATTAACAAAAATCAATAGTTTTTGAATATTTTTAAATAATTTGGATTATTTGTGTACTATGAGGTTACCTGATTTTCTCCTATGCCATTTGATTTGTATACTTATATACAATTATGCAATTATTTATAAATGTAATTTGTTGTAACAGTTACCGTTCTATCTTGTTCCAGTAGGGTAGGGCGGTTTGTTTTATATAACTTTTTGTATTTTTGTTTTGTATTTATTATCAATTATTGGTCTGAATTTTTCTAAAAGTTTTTTATCATCTTCCGTATAAGACCACACGTTTGAACTTAAAGTTTTAATTCTTTTGTCTGCCGCTGTAAGTGAACAATTAAAATTGCTGTATATATCATTTATGTTTATTGCTCCTTTTTTGCATTTGGACATATATACTAACGCTATTTCAGGAGTAATAATTTGCGCAGCAAAATAATGAGCTTCAATTTCTTCAACTCTGCCATCTTTTTTGTGTCCTAAATATATATGCCCTACTTCATGGGTAATTCCCCAATGTTTCCTTTCTTCGTATTCCTCACTATCATCATATAATATTATATTTAAGTCACTACTTAAAGACTTAATGACATAGCACCCGCTAAGTTCATCACAAGAAAAATATGATATAGGTTTGTCTACTACTTCCGCATAATTTTGGATAGAATCAATTATTATGTTTTTATCAAACTTAAAGCTTCTTATATCTATATGTAAACTGTTAATATCTTGTTGTAATAATAATTTTGTCGCTTCTGATTGGGCTCTGCAAAAATCAGGTTCCATTTAATCCTCCTTGTTAATTCCCATTGCATCTAAGTAAGTATCTATAGTGTTTTCAAAGTTTTCTATAATTCTTTTTCGTTTATCTTCAGGTATTTTTTCGAGATGTCTTGCTAATAATAAGATTTTTTTCTCATCGTCACTTTGGGCAATAGGGTTATTGTTTATATCGTCTTCATCAGCAAAATTAAAATTTTCAGTAAAATGTCCTTTATCATCAGTTTTTAGTGCTAACCAATTAGGATCTACATCTAAAGCTTTTGCCATTGCATGTAACACAGGGATTTTTATTCTATTTACTTTTCCTGTTTCGTATCTTTGAATTGTAGATTTATTTAGCCATAAAATACTTCCCAAATTTTCTTGGGTTAAATTTAATTCTTCTCGACGACTTTTTATTCTATTCCCTATTTCTGTTTTTTTATCTTTCATTGTATTTACCTCCTATAAATAAATAATAACACAATAAATTGCATAACGCAATAATTTTTTAATAAAAAAAATAAAAAGTTGCAAAACGCTATTGACAATTACTGTATGCAATGTTATAATATTGTTGCAAAACGCAACAGAAAGAGGTGAAAACATGATTAATACCAATAAAATTAAAGGAAGAATGAAAGAACTCGAAATTACACAAGCAGATGTCGCAAAAGCGTTAAATATTGCTCAGCCAACTGCTAATCAGAAAATTAATAATGCAAGACCTTTTGATTTAGAAGAGGCGGAACTATTAGCAAATCTTTTAAAAATTAATGCTGGTGATTTTGGGACTTATTTTTTTACAAATTAAGTTGCATAACGCAACGATGATAAAAGGAGAAATAAAATGAACAATTTACAGATTTTTAAAAATCCTGAGTTCGGCAGTATCCGAACAATAGAAATGAACGGCGAACCATACTTTGTTGGTAAAGATGTAGCGACTATTTTAGGTTACAGCAACACAAGAGATGCATTGGCAAAGCGTGTTGACGACGAGGATAAGTTAGATGGGGTAGCAGTTTGCGACTCCATAGGAAGAGAGCAAACACCTGTACTTATTAACGAGAGTGGACTTTACAGTCTTATACTTTCGAGTAAGCTCCCTAAAGCAAAGGAATTTAAACATTGGATGACCGCAGAAGTCTTACCTACAATCAGAAAGACAGGCGGATATGTAAACAATGATGAAACATTCGTAAATACATATCTTCCATTTGCAGATGAACAAACAAAATTGTTATTCCGTTCCACTCTTGAAACTGTAAGACAACTTAACAGTAAAATTGAACAAGACAAGCCTAAAGTATTATTTGCTGATGCTGTAGAAACTGCCGATACTTCAATTCTTGTTGGTGACCTTGCTAAACTCATTAAGCAAAACGGTATTGATATCGGTCAAAAGCGTTTGTTTTCTTGGCTTAGAAAAAATGGCTATTTAATTAAAGGAGGCAACAGCAAGAATATGCCCACACAAAAATCAATGGACTTAAAGCTGTTTGAAGTCAAGGAAAGAACAATAAACAATCCCGACGGTTCTGTGAAAATTACAAAAACAACAAAAGTAACCGGCAAAGGTCAGCAATATTTTATTAACAAATTTTTAGCTTCTTAATAAATGTCTTTCAATAGTCACAGGACAAACCACAAACAACATATCAATTAAGGAGGTGATTTAGATGGCAAGTAGCAAATTGACAGCTAAATGTTATATCGAAATAGACGGCGAAAAAGTTTTATGGTATGAGATTGACGAAAACAGGAATGTAAAATGGCACTTGCCGAAAAATATAAAAAGTAAAGAGAAAATGCTAAACAATATAAGCAAACAAATGAGCAGATACTGTTCAGCAAATCCACAAGCAACTTTATTAAGTACATAACGGAGGAATTAAAATGCGCAAGAAAATAGTCATTGAGTTTTACGACAACGACACAATCAAAAAAATTAAATGTCAAAATTGCGTTCAGAGCAATGTAATTATGGCAGGCAACAAACTAATTGCAAAAGCTAAAGAGTTGCCTAAAAAACGAAAAATGAGCATATTTAAGCAGTTTGTATTAGCTATTAAATATGCTTGCGAAAAAAGCGATATTGACCGTAGGCAGTATAAATATACAGGAGTAAATGAAAATCTATGAAAAGCTTAAAAGAAGTATTTTGTGAGCAAGTAACATATATAAATTGCAACTATATTAACGCTTTATCTTCATTAGCAGCAACATATGACATTGACAGAGAAAGCGTTATAAATAAAGCGTGTGCTTGTGTTATATCTGTTGCGAATGATAAAAAAGAAAAAACCGTCAACTAAGTGCAATTAGCTGACGGCAAAGGGAAAACCCTCATAAAAATATTTACATATTCATTATATGAGGTTTTTCCGAATTTGTCAAATTTAAAGGAGGAAAAATAAATGGTAAAAATTAATAGCTTTGAAGTTGAAAATGTCAAAAGAGTAAAAGCAGTAGCATTAGAGCCGACAAAAAACGGTCATACAATTATCGGAGGAAACAACGGTCAAGGTAAAACATCCGTGCTTGATGCAATAGCTTGGACTTTAGGCGGAGATAGATTTGCTCCGTCAGAGCCGCATAGAGAAGGCTCGACTATTCCACCACATTTAAAAATTGAATTAACAAACGGAATTGTTGTTGAAAGAAGCGGTAAAAACAGCAGTCTTAAAGTTATTGATACAAACGGAAATAAAAGCGGACAGGCTTTGCTTAATGAATTTATAAGTCAATTTGCTTTAAATTTGCCTAAATTTATGAACGCTAACGGTAAAGAAAAAGCAGATACCTTATTACAAATTATCGGAGTCGGCGATCAGCTATATCAACTCGAGAGCGAAGAAGAAAAGCTTTACAATCAGCGCCGGGCTATCGGTCAAATTGCAGACCAAAAAGCAAAATATGCAAAAGAAATGCAAGAGTTTAAAGATGTACCAAATGAATTAATTTCCGCAGCAGAGTTAATCAAACAACAGCAAGAAATACTTGCTCAAAACGGCGAAAATCAAAGAAAAAGAGAAAATCTCCGTTTGCTTGAACAGAAAGCAATTGACATTCAACAGCAAATAGATGAACTCCTAAAAGTTCAAAAGAAGGTATCGGATGATTTGGAAATTGCAAGACTTTCGGCAAGGGACTTACAAGATAAATCAACTGAGGAATTAGAAAGAAATATTACTAATATTGATGAAATTAACCGTAAGATTAGAGCAAACCTTGATAAAGAAAAAGCAGAAGAAGATGCTAAAAATTATTCAATGCAATATGAAACACTGACAACACAAATAGAAAATATCAGAAAGCAAAAATATGATTTGCTTAATAACGCTGAACTGCCTTTGCCCGGCCTTTCTGTACAGGATAAAGAGCTTACATATAACGGTTATAAATGGGACAATATGAGCGGTTCCGAACAAATGAAAGTTGCCACAGCGATAATACGCAAACTTAATCCGAATTGCGGATTTGTTTTACTTGATAAGCTTGAACAGATGGATATTGAAACATTGACAGAGTTTAACTCATGGCTTAAAAAAGAAGGTTTGCAGGCAATTGCAACGAGAGTTTCAAAAGGCGATGAGTGTTCAATTATCATTGAAGGCGGATATGCAATGAAACAAACTGAAAGACAATGGAAAGCAGGTGAATTTTAATGAATATTTCAAGCGGAGTTATTTCATCAGCACAAAAAATTGTGATCTACGGTCCCGAAGGTATCGGAAAATCTACAATGGCATCAAATTTTCCTGACCCTTTATTCTCAGACACAGAAGGAAGTACAAAAAGGCTTGATGTTAAGCGATTTGACAGACCGACAACATCAGAAATGCTTATACAGCAAATTGAATATGTTAAGTCACACCCTGAAATATGTAAAAGTTATGTAATTGATACTGCCGACTGGATGGAAAAACTTTGTTCAAAAGCAGTATGTGCCAAATATAAAAAGTCCGGCATTGAGGAATTCGGCTACGGCAAAGGTTATACATACTTAGCTGAAGAATTTGGTAGGATTTTAAATCATCTTGAGGATATAGTTAATCTCGGAATTAATGTCATTGTGACAGCACATGCGGCAATGCGAAAATTTGAACAGCCTGACGAAGCAGGGGCTTATGACCGTTGGGAATTAAAACTTGATAAGCGGACAGGTCCTATGTTAAAAGAATGGGCGGACGCAGTTTTATTTGTTAATTATAAAACTATTGTTGAGAAAAACAGCGACAATAAATATAAAGCGACAGGCGGTAAACGTGTTATGTTTACCGAACATCACCCCTGTTGGGATGCAAAGAATAGATATGATTTACCGCCGGAAACAGATTTTGATTATTCTGTGATTGCGCCGTTTATTCTTAATTCATCTGAACATCAAACAAAAGTAACTGTTACTAATGTTAATACACAGCATGTAAATCCTATAGCAGAATTAGATAATATTTTAGACAATGAGCAATTGGCAAAACCTGAAATAATTGAGGAAAACAAATATAACATTCCTAACGATATTCCAAAAGAACTTGCCGATTTGATGTCTGCAAATAATGTTACTGATGAAGATATCAGGCTTGTAGTTTCACAGCAAGGCTATTTCCCATTTGATACAAAAATAAGTGACTACGGAGCAGATTTTATTAATGGTTGGGTTATAGCCTGTTGGAAAGATGTATTAGAAGCTGTTAATGCAAATAACGATTTACCGTTTAATTAATTATGAAAGGATTGATTTTTAATGTCAGAATATACAAATAATGATATAGCAATGGATTGGGACGATACCATTGAAAAAGACAGCGAATATACATTACTCCCCGAAGGTGACTACGATTTTGAAGTTTTAAAATTTGAAAGAGGTCGTTCAAACGGCAGTGCAAAAATGAGTGCCTGCCCTATGGCAATTCTTTCGATTAAGGTATTTGATAAGAATAATCCAAAAGTCGGAACAACGATTATTACACATAATTTATGTCTTAACCGCAAGCTTGAGTGGAAACTCTGCGAATTTTTTACTGCAATCGGTGACAGAAAGCACGGAGAACCACTAAAAATGAATTGGCTGGCCGTTACAGGTAAGACGGGCAGATGCAAAGTTATTGTAGACGATTACATCAATAATCAAGGAGAGAAAAGAACAAATAACAAGATTGATAAATTCTATGAACCTGTTAATTCTCCGCAGGGACCGAAAAAAGCATTTGTTCCGGGAAAATTTAATTAATGAAATTACGTCCGTATCAAGAAAAGGCGAAAACAAAAGTTTTTGAACAATGGAACGAGGGTAATACTAAAACATTGTTAGTATTACCTACCGGATGTGGCAAGACAATAGTTTTCGCAAAAATAACAGAGGATTGTGTTCGTACCGGGGCAAGGGTACTCATTCTTGCCCATAGAGGAGAATTGCTCGAACAAGCCTCTGATAAGATTTTTAAAGCAACAGGTTTAAAGTGTGCAGTTGAAAAAGCAGAAGAAACATGTGTTGATAGCTGGTATAGGGTTGTAGTAGGCTCGGTACAAACTTTAATGCGTGATAAGAGACTTAATCAGTTTGAACCGGGTTATTTTGATTACATAATAATTGACGAGGCGCACCATGTTCTTAGTGAAAGCTATCTTAAAATTCTTGCACATTTCAATGAGGCAAAAGTACTTGGAGTAACTGCAACACCTGACAGAGGAGATATGAAAAACTTAGGACAGATTTTCGATAGTCTTGCTTTTGAATATACACTGCCCGAAGCAATTAAAGAAGGGTATTTATCTCCTATCAAAGCCGTTACTATACCTTTAAAACTTGACTTATCCTCAGTAACAACACAAGCAGGAGATTTTAAGGCAAGCGATATTGATACTGCTCTTGATCCGTATCTTTATCAGATTGCAGAAGAAATGAAAAATTACTGCAAAGACAGAAAAACAGTCGTTTTTCTGCCCCTTGTAAAAACATCTCAAAAATTCAAAGACATATTAAACTCATGTGGTTTTAAATCGGCGGAAGTTAACGGGAACAGTTCGGACAGAGCAGAAGTGCTAAAAGATTTTGAAAACGATAAATACAATGTGCTTTGCAATTCAATGCTTCTGACCGAAGGTTGGGATTGCCCGTCTGTTGACTGCATTATTGTATTACGCCCCACAAAGGTTAGAAGTTTGTATTGTCAGATGGTAGGCAGAGAAACAAGACTATCTCCGAAAACAGGCAAGGAAAATTTATTGCTTTTAGATTTTCTTTGGCATACGGAACGACACGAACTATGCAGACCTGCTCACCTTATTTGCAACAATGAAGAAGTTGCAGAACAAATGACAAAAAATCTTGCCGAAAATGCCGGCTGTCCTATAGATATTGAAGAAGCCGAAAAAGCAGCATCAGACGACGTAGTCAGCCAAAGAGAAGAAGCGCTTGCTAAACAGCTTGCCGAAATGAAAAAGCGTAAACGCAAGCTGGTTGATCCATTACAATTTGAAATGTCAATTCAGGCGGAAGATTTAACAAGCTATGTTCCGTCTTTCGGGTGGGAAATGTCGCCGCCAACAAATAAACAAATATCTGCATTAGAAAAGTTGGGAATTTTTCCTGATGAAATTGATAACGCAGGTAAAGCAACTTTGCTTCTTGAAAGACTTTCAAAGCGAAGAGATGCAGGACTTACAACTCCAAAACAAATAAGATTTCTTGAAAGCAAAGGTTTTCAGCATGTCGGAACATGGCAATTTGAAAACGCTAAAAAACTTATTGACCGTATTGCGGCAAACGGTTGGCATATTCCGCATTCAATAGACCCTTATACTTATGTTGAAGGAGCATAATAATGGATAATTTATTAGAATTACTCAACTACATAGACCCTTCATTAATTGATTATCAAGACTGGATAAATGTAGGAATGGCTCTAAAATACGAAGGTTATGACAGCAGGGTATGGGATGATTGGAGCAGAAAAGACAGTAAGAGATATCATAATGGTGAATGTGATTCAAAATGGAATAGCTTTAATGGTTCTTCTTCACCTGTAACAGGCGGTACTATTTATCAAATGGCTTGTGACTTCGGTTACAAGCCGCTGTCAAAAAATGTTGATGAAGCAATGAATTGGGATGATGAAATCAATACAGATCCTTTAAAAGTTATTGATGGAGTAGAAGTTCAAGAATTGAAAATTCCTAATGAATGGAATCCAAAAGAACAAATTATAAAGTATCTTGAAACACTTTTTGAAGCTGATGAGAATGTAGGATATGTAACAGAATGTTGGCAAAATGCAGACGGAAAATATCTTCCCAAAAAAGGGAACTATGACAGAACAGCAGGGCAGCTCATTCAGGAACTTTCAAAACTTCCTGATAACGATATCGGTGCTGTTTTAGGTGATTATAACCCCAATGTAGGTGCGTGGATAAGATTTAATCCGCTAGACGGAAAAGGAATAAAAAATGATAATGTTACAGATTTCAGATTTGCACTTGTTGAATCAGACAGTACAGACATAGAAACACAAAATTCAATAATCAGAGAACTTGAATTACCTGTGGCAGCGCTTGTTTATTCCGGAGGTAAATCTGTTCATGCAATAGTAAAAGTAGATGCAGTTAACTCAAAAGAGTATGCAGAAAGAGTTAAGTATCTATATAGCGTGTGTCAAAAAAACGGTCTTGCAATAGACAAACAGAATAAAAATCCGTCACGACTTAGCCGTATGCCCGGTGTAATGCGCAACGGTAAAAAACAATATTTGCTTGATACAAATATAGGAAAAGAAAACTGGGCAGAGTGGTATGAATGGATTGAAAGTATTAATGATGATTTGCCGGACCCTGAAAATCTTACAGAGTTTTTCAATGACTTACCGCCGCTTGCAAATCCACTTATAGACAATGTCTTAAGACAAGGTCATAAAATGCTTATTTCAGGACCATCAAAGGCAGGAAAATCTTTTGCACTTATTGAACTTGCAATAGCTATTGCAGAAGGCCGAAAGTGGTTTGGGTTTGATTGTACACAAGGCAAGGTCTTATATGTTAATCTCGAACTTGACAAAGCAAGCTGTTTACATCGTTTTTATGATGTTTATATGGCTCTGAATTGGAAGCCAAACAGCATTGATAATATAGACATCTGGAATTTAAGAGGAAAAGCCTCTCCTATGGATAAGCTTGCACCTAAACTTATTCGCAGAGCCTCAAAAAAAGGATATATAGCCGTTATTATAGATCCAATATATAAAGTGCTTACGGGTGACGAAAACAGTGCAGAGCAGATGTCAAGGTTCTGTAATGAATTTGACAAAATATGTGGTGAATTAGGCTGTGCAGTAATATATTGTCATCATCACAGCAAAGGTAATCAGATAGGTAAAAGAAGTATGGACAGAGCCTCCGGAAGCGGTGTATTTGCTCGTGATCCAGATGCTATGCTTGACCTTATAGAATTGGAATTAGATGAAAATATTCAAAATCTACAAGAGCAAAAAGCTGAATGTTCTATATATCTTAAATATCTTCAAAGATTTGTAAACGATATTGATGACATTGTATCACAAGATGATATGCAGAGTGCGTATAATATGCGTAAAATTGCGTCAGAAAACCTACCTAAACAGACTTTAAATCTTGCAAAGAATGAATATCAAAAAGCAATTAAATCTCTGTCAGGGCGAACAGCTTGGCGAATAGAAGGTATATTAAGAGAGTTTCCAAAATTTTCTCCTATCAATTGTTGGTTTGATTATCCTATTCATAAAATTGATGACAGCAATATTTTAAAAGATATTGATACTGATAATGTCAATTCTAAAAACTCAAACTGGAAGAAAAATTTCAGTAAAAAGAAGACATCGGATGAACGAGCAAAAGATAGAAAACAATCTTTTGAAACACAGTTTGAAGGGCTAAAATCTTTTAATGAAAGTGACTCAGTTGATATATCTGATATGGCTGAAAGCATGGGAGTTAACGAAATAACAATTCGAAGAAGAGTAAAAGAAATGGAAAATTTTAAACTGGAAAACGGAAAAATTTACAGAGTAACATAACAACAATTTATCGACTTTGTTAATTTTAACACAGTAACATTTTATCGAAAATGTAAATGTTACTGTAACAACAAACTCGATACCGTATTCGACTTTGTAAATGTTACTCGATTAACAACAAACTCGATAAATTTATCGACTTTGTTAATTTTAACATTAACATTAACAATCTATATATACTTCGTATATATATAAAGGGGTTATAAACTCCCCTTTATATATACGAGTAGTATATAAAAAGGCAAGAGCCGGAAAGGTGAAAATATGCAGATAGAATTTTTTATGGCTATGGAACCGCCTACGGTTACACATCAACAAAAAAAGATTACTTACATAAACGGTAAACCGCATTTTTATGAAACGCCTGATTTAAAAGATGCAAGAGCAAAATTGGAAGCATATCTTTCAAAGCATGTTCCAAAAGAACAATTTAATTCAGCTGTAAGGTTTGTTACGAAATGGTGTTTCCCGATTAAAGGAAATCATAAAGACGGTGATTACAGAACATCGAAACCTGACACTGATAATTTACAAAAATTACTTAAGGATGTAATGACTAATTTGGGTTTTTGGAAAGATGATGCACTTGTGTGTGTTGAACTCTGTGAAAAATTTTGGGCGGAAATACCGGGAATATACATTAACATCAAGGAGCTGCCGATAAATGGACATTTCAAAAGTGAAAATGAATCTTGGTAGAAAAGTAATTTACAAAAATGCTGAATATTTATTTTCTGGTTGCATTATGCGTGTTGATGAAAACGGGTTTTACTATCAAGCAGAATTACAAGACTTATCAGCAACACATTCAGTCAGAATTTGTAAATTAAATCAAATATCGGAAATTAAAATATAGGCACCAGCTGGGTGTGTGAGTATAAGGAGGAATTATGAAAGTATTAGTAGCGTGTGAAGAAAGTCAAAGGGTTTGTATTGAATTCAGACGATTAGGACACGAAGCGTATAGCTGTGATATACAGGAATGTTCAGGTGGTCACCCTGAATGGCATATACAAAATGATGTATTACTATTGCTAAATGGGAACTGTGAGTTTAAAACCTGTGACGGTACAATTCATAGAATTCCAGGCAAATGGGACACGATAATTGCTCATCCACCGTGTACATATCTAAGCAATGTTGCAACCAGGCATCACTCAATGAAAAATAACAGCGTTGAGTGTATAAACGAACGGACATTTAAGCGAATTGAAGCAATGCAATTTTTTATGAATATTGCTAATGCCGATTGTGACCGAATAGCAATAGAAAACCCAGTAGGTGTCATGAATACTGCATATAGAAAACCTGAACAAATAATACAACCCTATTATTTTGCAGATGGCAAAAACGACAAAGAAAATTATGTTACAAAGAAAACCTGTTTATGGCTTAAAGGACTGTGTCCACTTAAACACAAAAAAATTCAAAAACCTGACAACGCTGTGTTATATGGAAAATATTCAAACGGTAAGAACAGAACCTGGGAAGATACATACAGCCGTGACCCAAAAGTCAGAAGCAAAACATTCCCTGGAATTGCAAAGGCTATGGCAGAACAATGGGGAAATGTAATTATTTATACTAAACAATCGTATCAGTTGAGTTTGTTCCAGGAGGCCAACCAATGAAAGCAAAATTAAAACCTTGTCCGTATTGCGGAGGAAAAGCAGAATTATATAAAACTGAATGGGAACTGGGTAAACGAGGTGTTCCAAATCATCCATATTGGATTATTTGTACTAAATGTGGTGTTAATACGCAACCAACAGGAACTAAGCGAGCGGTTATTAAATGCTGGAACAGGAGGACAAAAGAATGATAAGTGAAGAAACAAGAGAAAATTTTATGCAGTCAATATATGATATGTTTTCAGATGATTGTAATAATAACAGAGCAAATCAGATTATTGATATATTTGATATTGCTACTGAAAACTGTATTGAGTTGCCTTGTAAGGTTGGAGATACAGTCTATTTTATAAAATCGGCATTTAGTTATTTGAAAGAACCTAAACAAGAAATGATTAGAAAAGTAGAGATATATTGTGCCGAAACAATAATGAGAACAGAAAACAAAAGCTTTGCTGTTGAAAAAATCGGCAAAACCGTATTTTTAACAAAAGAAGCCGCCGAACAGGCGTTGAGGGAGAGTGAAAATAATGAATAAGTTAAAGGTATCGTGGATAAGTGCAGGCGTATCTTCATTTATAGCTACATATTTAGCAAAAGATGTTTCTGAAATAATCTATATTGACATTGATGACCAGCACCCTGACAGTATGAGATTTATAAAAGACTGTGAAAAGGTGCTTGGCAATCATATTCAAATTCTAAAATCACCTTTTGGCAGTGTTGAAAATGCACAACTTCAAGCAGGGTTAGTGCGGATGTCTACTGGTTATACGCCTTGCACTAATATTTTAAAAAAACGTGTCCGCAAAGAATGGGAATATGCACATAGAGATTTTGAGATTACGTATGTTTGGGGATTTGATGTAAACGAAAAAAAAAGAGCTGAGAATTTGATTGAGGCTATGCCTGAATTTCAGCACGAGTTTCCATTAATTGAACACAAATTGACAAAGCAGGAGGTTCACGCATTATGCGAGAAATTAGGCGTAAAAAGACCTGCTATGTATGATATGGGTTACAACAACAATAACTGTATAGGCTGTGTACGAGGTGGAATGGGATATTGGAACAAAATACGAATTGATTTTCCAGATGTTTTCAAAAAAAGGGCAGAAACGGAGCGAAAACTTAACAGCCGTTGTCTTAAGGAATGCTATCTTGATGAATTAGACCCAAACAGAGGAAGAATGTCAGCAGAGATTATACCCGAATGTAATATTTTTTGTCAATTCAAAACTGATATTTAAGGAGAGTGAAACAAAATGAGCAAACAAATGAGAGAGATATTTGTGCTTTTGATAGTGGAGAAGAAATTTCTAAATATGAAGTAATGTGGTTTGGAACAAAATGGGTTGTAAGACCAGTTGAAAGTAATATAACTGACGATTTAGATTTGTTTTTTGTAGAGCGTTCGGAAGTAATCGGCAACGTACACGATAATTCAGAATTATTGGAGGCTACAAAATGAGCAGATATATTGATGCTGATAAGTTAGTTCAAGATTTAAATGAGTTTTATGCCAATGTTGATTGTCGTTGGCAAAGAGGTAGAGATACAGGGCTGGGTATAAATATAGCAAAACAAATTATTGAAAACCAGCCCACCGCAGATGTGCAGGAAGTTAAGCGTCATAATATGGAAGAGTGTTCAAAGTGTGGATGTTGTTCCGTGACCGTAAGTGATATGGATAATTGTTACTGTCCTCATTGCGGCGCAAAAATGGATAAAGGTAAATAGAGATGAACGATATTAAAACCGTAAGCTATTCAGAAATGGCAGAAGAATATTTTAAATCTGCTGAGGATTTACATAACATCATAGAAAAATTAAAGGCAGATACAAAACTAAAAAGAAAAAATCCAGAAGATTATCACTCAAGGATTTCACGGTTGCGGTCAATTTATACCGATTGTATAACAACAGGAAATTTGCTGACAGAAAGAGCAGGGAGAAAATAAAAAAATACTGGAAGCAGAAGTTGAGAGAGCGAGGCGTTAAAGTATGACAAGAGGTGAAATTACGAAAAGACTTTCAGAATTAACCGAAAAGCTGATAAATCCACACCGAAATTCACGGATATATTGTGCGAGGGAAGTTACGTTCGATTATGCAACAGGACACGCCATACGGGTAGACTATATGAATTTCAGACCTGTAAACAATACTGTGGGCGGCATAGAAAAAGGAGACTTTTATTGCTATGAGATTAAGTCGTCGGTTGAGGACTTCCGCTCAAAGAATGGACACAATTTTATTGGCGATTACAACTACTACATTATGCCGTACGATGTTTACACGAAGGTAAGCGGGGCAATTCCCTACAAAGTCGGAGTTTATTGCCCGAACGGGCGAGAATTACGGTCAGTAAAGAGAGCAAAGAGGGCAGACAGAGAGCGTCCTATTTGCGAAATGCTGCTTATGATGTTTCGCTCGGCGTCAAGAGATAATACGAGGAGAGTAGAATACTGAGTTTTATTTTGAAAGGGAGGAATGAGCAGAAATGAAAACTAAAACAAGAATAATCATAACAGTAGTTTTTTTGATTGTGTTTTTTTCGATTGCATTTATCATTAGGTTTTACTACGATAAAAAAATTGATTTTGAACAATCATTAATGCAGACTGACATTGCCCTGACCGATGACGGTACAAGGGTGATTATATTTGAAGATGAACAGAGCAACGAATACATAAAATTTGGTGACGAACCGATTGAGAGGGTGATGGAATGAATATCTGTTTGAATTGTAAATCAGAATATATTGCACGATATCCAAATCAACGATATTGTTCTGAGAAGTGCAGTAAAGAAGCGAGAAGAAAGTCAAAAATTGAAAAACAAAAGGAATACAATAAAGCTTTTACTTCGCCACATAGGCAGCAGAACGCAAATCCGAAAAGAAACAAGACAAGCTCCCTTGATGAAACAGTAAGAGAAATTGAAGAGTACAACAAGAAACACGGGACAAGACTTACATACGGTGATTGGCAAGTAAAGAAGTTTTTTGGGGAGGTGTGAGGTTGACAATCAAAAAGATCAAGGAAATCAATAAAGAAATATCACGATTGAAAACAAAGGCAATACGACTTGAAAGTGAAGCAACAAAAGTAACTCAGACATTATCTGATATGCCCGGCACAGGAAATGTTTCCGATAAAGTCGGAAAAATAGTTACACAGATTGCAGACATTCAGAGAGAAATACAAAATCTTGAAATTTTAAGAAATTCGGAGTTAAATAGGTTGTCAAGAGACATCTTTGAGGAAAATTGTTTGTTTATGAGATTAAGTTTGCATTATTCTTGGGTAAAGATTGCAATGCAGATTGGAGGTAATAATACTGCCGATAATATAAGAATGAAATGCAGGAATTATGAATGGTAAAACTTTTTCGTTTTTTCGTTTTCAGTGCAGTATAATATAAACTGTAAAAAGATATAACAAACCCATTACAATGCTTGGCATTGAGAACCTCCTATGAACAGAGCTGCTCCAATCCGGGCAGCTCTGTTGTTGTGTGGAATTTTTTTAAAAGAGAGGTGTTACTGTGAAAGAAAAATTAAATATGAGACAAAAGAAATTTGCTGAGTATTACGCACAGAGCGGTAACGCCTCCGAAAGTGCGAGGCAAGCAGGATATTCATCAAAGTATATAAACTCTAATGTTCAAAAATTACTGCAAAATACAGCAATTTCAAAATATATAAAAGAACTAAATGAAAAGCAACAGCAAGACCGTATCATTACCGCAATAGAACGGCAGGCCATATTGTCTGATATTGCTAAAAATGAAAAAGAAACACCGTCAGACAGAATAAGAGCTATTGATATTCTAAATAAAATGACAGGAGAATATTTGAATAAAGTTGAGGTTAGCGGTTATTTACAAGCTGAAACCTCAAAGCTTGATGATTTAATAAAGCAGATGAGTGCTGATGACGGATAAGTTAATACTATCGCCTAAATACAAAGCGTTTTTAAAATGTAATGCTCCTGTTGAATTTCTTGAAGGTACAACAGCCGCAGGGAAAACAACAGTGGGCATTTTTAAGTTTATTCTTAAATGTGCGCAAAGCAGTAAAAAAATACATATTCTTTCAGGTCTTGATTTAGGTACAATCGAAAAGAACATGATTAACAAAGATTTAGGTATTCTTGATGATTTCGGCTCTCTGGTTGAATATAATGCAAAAGGAAAAGGGCAATACAGTTTACCGCATTTGATTTTACACACCTCAAAAGGCAATAAGATTATATATGTTCTTGGATATGATAACAAAGCAAGGTGGAAAAAGGCTCTCGGTGGTCAGTACGGTTGTTTATACATTGACGAAATCAATATAGCTGATATGGAATATGTAAGAGAGGCTTCAATGCGTTGTGACTATTTGCTTGCAACTCTTAATCCCGATGACCCTAATTTACCTGTATACAAAGAATACATTAATTGCTCAAGACCTCTCAAAGAGTGGCAGGAAGAAACACCGGCAGAAATATTAAATATGCTTAACGAAGAACCAAAACCAGGTTGGGTACATTGGTTTTTTTCTTTTGAACATAATTATAGCTTGACTGGCAAAAAAATAGAACAAATCAAGCGTAATGTTCCTACCGGCACAAAGCTTTATAAGAATAAAATTCTTGGATTGCGTGGCAGGGCAACAGGTCTTGTATTTTCTAATTTTGAACGCAAAAGACATATAAAAACAAAAGAATGGGCAAGGCAGTTTTTAACAAAGGATATTAAAAAGGAGCATTTTATAGTCTATACAGCAGGACTGGATACAGCCTATTCTCAAAAATCGCCCGATACTATTGCAATGATATTTGGCGGAATTACGAACAAAGGAAAATATTTTCGGCTTGATGAAAAAGTATATAACAATGCTGATTTGCAAGTTCCTATTGCTCCGAGTGATACGGTGAAAAATTTTATAGATTTTCTTGACCGCAACAGAAAAGAGTGGGGATTTGCAAGAAATGTATTTATTGATAATGCAGACCAAGCAACAATAACAGAGTTAAATAAATACAGGCGGCAAAATGGTTGTATTTACACATTTAATAATTCTTGGAAAGAAACAACCATTATCGACCGCATTAACTTACAGCTTGGTTGGCTTGCAAAAGATTGTTATTTTATTCTTGAACATTGTAAACATTCAATTGAAGAAATGGAGCTGTATTCTTGGCAAGAAGACAAAGATAACATGCCTGAAGACGGACACGACCATACAATCAACGCAGATCAATACGCTTGGCTGCCATATAAAAATAAAATCGGAAGTGATATAAACAATGGGGCTGATTAATTATATGAGAGAAAAAATAAGACATTTTTTAAGAGTTGATACAGGAAACAATCAACAAATAATGATTAAACAAAGACTTGATTATTTTGGCAATGCGGCTAAAAATCGAATTTGGTATAGAGGTGACAGTCAGGAACTTTCAGATTTATACAGTCAGCTTGATGTTTTAAATACCGTGTTTTGGAAAGCCACAAACACTAAAGGAATGGAAATCAGAAAGATACACACAGGCTTGCCCAAACTGATAGTAAAATCCTTAACGAATATTATTATCGGAGATTATAATGGCGTTGAAATAGAGCAGCCGACATTAAATGACATTTGGGAAGATATAAGCAAAGAAAATAAAATTGACAAGATTTTAAAGCAGTGTATAAAAGATATTCTTATTGTAGGTGACGGAGCTTTTAAAATTTCGTTTGATAAATCTATAAGCGAAAAAACACCTATAATTGAATTTATATCAGGAGAAAATGTTGATTTCATATATAAACGAGGAAGAATAACAGAGGTTGTATTTACAACAGAATACTTCCACAATCAGAAAATGTATATATTTAAAGAACATTACGGATATGGTTATATTAAGTATGAACTGTTAAATGAAAACAGTAAAAAACTTCCCCTTAATTTTATTCCTCAAACTAGCTGGATAAAGGGCGAAGGAGTTTCCTTTGAAAAAACAGTTCTGCTTGCTATACCTGTTATTTTTGGAGACAGCGAACAATACCCGGGCAGGGGCGAAAGCATATTTGACGGAAAAACAGATAGTTTTGATGCACTTGATGAAGCGTGGTCTCAGTGGATGGATGCATTAAGAGCAGGACGAACAAAGCAATATATACCTGACTGTCTTATTCCACGAAACCCCGATACAGGTGAAATAATTAAACCTAATGCATTTGACAATAGATATATTGCTGTTGGAAACGATATGTCACAATCTGGAAACGGAAATAAAATTTATACAGAACAGTCCGCAATCCCACACGACAGCTATTTATCTACATATGTAACAGCTCTTGATTTATGTTTACAAGGCATTATAAGCCCTTCAACACTTGGAATTGATGTAAAAAAACTTGATAATGCAGAAGCACAGAGAGAAAAAGAAAAGACCACTTTATACACAAGAGGAAACATTATCGAATTACTTAACGAGATTATTCCTGAGATTGTGATTTCAACCGTATGCGGATATCAAGTATGGAACAAACAAAAAATTGAAAAGCCTACAGGTATTACAGTTAAATTTGGCGAATATGCAAATCCCAGTTTTGAAAGTCAAATTGAAACAATATCAAAAGGAAAAACAAGCGGTATAATGAGCATTGAGGCAAGTATTGATGAATTGTACGGTGACAGTAAAGATAACGACTGGAAAGAGAAAGAAGTTGCAAGAATAAAAGCCGAACAAGGAATTGCAACAGTTGAGGAAACCTCAGTTGTTGATGATATGGAACTTACGCTCACAGGTGATTAATAATGGCTGATTATAATATTGGCAAAGCCTTTGAACGCATTGAAAATGAGCTTATATCTTCGATGATGGGTAATCTGAAACATCACAAAACAGAGGAAACAAAAGAGGGTTTTCAATGGTCCCAATGGCAAGTCGAACAATTAAAAGCCTTAGAAAATTATAAAAAGCAAAACAAAGAAAAGTTTTCAGAAGAATTTTTAAACATCAACGAGAATATCGGTTCTGCTATTGAAAAAGCATATGAACAAGGTGGAATGGATCAGGAAATAAAAATCCTGAAAGCATTGCAAAAAGGATATACAGGTTATACACATAAATTTAGTGGTTCGGCTGATGTTAGCGGAGAATTTTTTAAAGTTAACGAAAGAAAGATCAATGAACTAATCAACGCAACTGTAAAAGATATGGAAAAAGCTGAAACTGCTGTATTGCGTATGGCTAATGATAAATACCGTAAAATTATATTTGATGCACAAGTGTACGCTAATGCAGGCGGAACTACATATGAAAAGGCTGTTGATATGGCAACACACGATTTTTTGTCAGCAGGAATAAACTGTATTGAATATAAAAACGGTGCAAGGCATACAATATCCGATTATGCTGATATGGCGATTAAAACGGCTAATAAGCGTGCGTATTTGCGTGGTGAGGGGACAAAAAGAGCGGAATGGGGTATACATACCGTTATAGTGAATAAACGAGGTAATGCTTGTCCGCTTTGTTTGCCATTTGTGGGAAAAGTTTTAATTGATGATGTATATTCAGGCGGCAGTTCAAAAGATGGTAAATATCCTCTCTTAAGTACAGCTATTTCACAGGGATTTCTTCACCCACGCTGTAAGGATAGTTATACTACATATTTTGAGGGGATAAGTATTCCGCCGAAAGACGAAGAACTCACACAGGACGATATTGAAATTGTAAAAGAGCAAACAGTTCTTAATCATAAAAAACAAAACGCAGAAAAACAAGCTAAAAGAATGGACAGGCTTTCAAAATACAGTCTTGATGAAGAAAATAAAAAGATATACGGTGTAAGGTCTGAACAATGGAAAAAACAAGCGGGAAATTATACCGAAGAATTAAAGAAATCTGTTGAAAAGTCCAATGATAGTGGTATAATAAAGTCTAAAGAAGTTGAAACGGCGGTTAGTGATGTGCATAATGTTGGAAAAATAGATAGAAGAATTTATAGTTGCATAACAAAAGATATAGTTACTGATGAAGTTATAATTACCGATGAGCGAATACAGCATATAAAAGATCATCATCCAAAAGATTTTGAAAGGTATTATAATTATTTAAAAGAAATAGTAACTAAACCTAAATACATAATAGAAGCAAATAAGCCAAATTCTGCTTTGATTTTAAAGTCCTTTTCAGAGGGTAAAGAAAAATTTAAGACGGTTTTAAGAATCATTACATCAACAGATAATATTGAATTTAAAAACTCAATAATAACTTTTATGAAAATAAACGAAAAAGAATGGAAGAGGCTAATAAATAATAAAAAAATACTTTACAAATCTGAATAAATATGATAAAATAAGAATAGAATAAAAGTGGTTATTTGAGGTGGAAGATTTCGTCCCCGTCCACACGCCGATGGCTTGACAGGGAATTATCCCGAGAGATGCAGGAGAATGGGACGCCTGCCAAATAACAACTCTAGCCACTTGTATCTTGATACAGGTGGCTTATTCTGTTAACAATTAAATTATAATAAATTATCCGCCTATAATTTGAGGGCGGTATTTTTATACTCTTTTTTAGGAGGTTAAATAATGAAATGTCCATATAATCGTAAATCAGAAAAACACATCCAAAAGTGGGGGCAGAAAGCTAACGATGACAATATTCTAACAAGTGGAGTTACACCAAATGAATATGTTTTTAAACTTATGGAATGTGAAAAAGAAAATTGCGGAACATGTCACAATGGAAGATGTTGTTACACAAGCGTAAATCTTGATAATTGTTAATCAGCACTTTAGTTTTAGACTAAGGTGCTTTTTTATACCATTTTAAGGAGATGTTGGAATGTTTATTATTTTATTAGTATTACTTTACATCATGGAAGCAAACAGTATTATAGTACCAATCAGCTGCTTTATAGTTGCTTGGTCGCTTACTGCATTACAGATATTGAGTGCTGTATGCAATGCAATAAAGGGGGTGGATAAGAAATGAAGGTAAAGGTAATATCAGCTTTCAATGATAAAGAAAATAACTTTGTAACTAGACCTGTAAATGAAGTTTTTGAAGTTTCGCCCGAAAGGGCAAAAGAACTGATTGAAAAAGGTTTTGTTACAGAAATTAAAGAAGAAAAACCTAAAAAATCAAAACAGACATATTAAGCACTTTACAGAAATGTAAGGTGCTATTTTTATGCCCGAAGGCGTTAAACTACGGAGAGACACTCGGCTAAAACTGATATGAGAGACACTCAAAACTGAAATAGGGAGACACCCTAAAAACTGAAAGGAACTTTGATATGAGCGAAGAAAATAAAACCCAAAACAACACAAATCAGGAAACTCAGCAGAATAACAGCGGACAGCCTGCCTTTGATTATGAAAAACTTGCAAGCATAATTAACGGCAAACAATCCGTAACTGAAGATACTGTATTAAAGTCATACTTTAAACAGCAAGGACTTTCTGCTGAAGAAATGACACAAGCTATATCTGCATTTAAGGCAGAAAAAGCAAAAAACACTCCTGATATAAATAAGTTGCAAAATGATATTATATCAGCTAACAACGCAAAATTACAGGCTGAAATAAATCAATCTGCAACACTTGAAGCCATAAAACAGGGAGTTGATATAAAATCAATCCCTTATGTTTTAAAAATGGCTGATTTTAAAGACATAGCCGATACAAACGACAACATCAACGCCGAAAAGCTGACAGCAGCGATAAAGAAGGTACTTGACGATATTCCGGCACTTAAAGGAACAGTTAAAAGTAATGAAAATAGCGGATTTCAGCAAATTGGCGGAGACGGTAAAGACCAAAAGGATGTAAACGAAGAAACCTTAAGAGGTATTTTCGGAATAAGAAAAAAATAAAGAAAAGAGGTAATTTTTTATGGCAGTACTTGAATATGCAACTATATTCAGCAACATTTTAAGAGAGTTATATGGTCAGGATTTAAAATCAAACGACTTGTTTAACTCTAATAGTGACATTCAAATTATTAACGGTAAGGATATAAAAATTCCTACATTAACCGTAAGTGGTTATAAAGACCACACAAGAGGCGGTACAGGTTTTAATGCAGGTACTTATTCAAATAACTATGAAACAAAAACGCTTGACCACGACAGAGATATTGAATTTGTAATTGACCCAATGGACGTTGACGAAACAAATCTTGTTGTAACTATTGCAAACATACAGAAGCGTTTTGAAACAACACAGGCTATTCCTGAGCTGGATTGTTACACTTTCAGCAAATTGTATTCAGAAGCAGCACGAGTAAACTCAACAATTAAAAAAAATACATTAACTGCGGCAAATGTGCTTTCAGATTTTGATGATAACCTTGAAGCATTTTCAGAAAAAGGAGTGCCACTTGACAGAGTAATTCTTTATTGTACACCTTCATACAGAAAACTTCTTAAAAATGCAGAAGGTATTCAGAGAACACTTGAAATTTCAGGCGGCGGAAAAGGTATTGACAGACGTGTTTATTCTGTTGATGATATTAATAAAATCATTGAAGTTCCAAGTGCAAGAATGAAAACACTTTATGATTTTACAAACGGTTGTGTTGCTGATGAATCAGCAAAGCAGATTGATTATATTCTTATTGATCCCGAAGCACAGGCATCAAGGACTAAATATTCTTATATTAAAGTATTTACACCCGGTTCGGATAGCCGAACAGCAGATAATTACTTGTATCAAAATCGTAGATATAATGGAACATTTGGTATTGATCAGTTGCTTGTTGACGGCGTTATTATTCATACCGAAGAGGGGGAATAATCAATGAAAGCGATTAAAGATAACAAGGTTTATTCTATAACTGAGCAGGAAGTTAAAGGTTATAAGTCAAGAGGCTTTGATATTTATGACAATAAGGGTAAGTTAAAAGAACACGGTGCAGGCAAGGCTATTTCAGCAGAAAAATATGAAGCACTTGAAAAGGAAAATGCAAGGCTGAAAAAGGCGCTTGAAAAAATGAAAAACGAGAATTCCAAAGACGAAGAACAACAGGATGAAAAGCCTGACAAAAAATAAGGAGGCGGTCAAATGACCTTTAGACCTTATTTTGTGGTTTTAGAAGAATATAAAGGACCAATTCCTGAAAAGGAACTTGAGAAACACATACTTCAAGCGAGCAGACATATTGATACTCTTACATTCAATCGCATTGTAGGCAAATATGATAAGCTTACAAATTTTCAGCAAGAGATAATCAAAGAGGTTTGTGTAGGGCTTGCAAATTGGGAATATGAAAACTCTGAAATGCTTAATTCTGTTATTGACAGCTATTCAATAAATGGCGTATCAGTAAATTTTGGCGGTCAGAATGTTCAAAAAGTAAATGGAGTTTTTATACCTTGCGAATTATATCAGACTTTATGCCAAACAGGTCTTTGCTGTCGGCAGATAGGAAGGTATTTATGATATATCCTTGTTTAGTGCCTAAAAATCTATGTAAAACATCTGTACATATCATAATATACGGTGAGGGGCTGTCAGAGGACGGAGAACCTATAATAGCTTTTGAGGGTGATTTAAAATGCAATTACCAAGACGGAGCAAAAACAATATTAACTAAAGAGCAGAAGCGTGTAGAAATATCAGGCTCTGCTCTTTTTTGCGGAGATATAGCGAAAGATTTAGCTGTTATATCTGACGGTGTTGTTACCGTATTCGGCATTGAGCGAAAAATTGCTAAAGGTATCAAAGCCCGAAACCCTGACGGCACAGTTAATTATACTAAGTTGGAGTTGATTTAATGGCAGTAAGGTCAACGATAAAAATTAACAAAAGCAAGATAAAGGAACTTTCATTAGGTGCAATCACAGCACTTGAAAAAACAGCAGAAGCTTTGCATACAGAAGTGGTGCAAGCACAGGTTGTCCCGAGAAAAGACGGACATTTGCAAAACGAAAAATTTTTTGTTGATAATTCGCAGTCAAAAAGCGGAAAGGTGACTCTTTGTTTTGAAGGTCCTTATGCAAGACGGCTTTATTATCACCCGGAATATAATTTTAAAAAAACGGAAAATCCAAGAGCAAAAGGCAAATGGCTTGAAGATTGGATGAAAGGCGGTTCAAAGCAAGATTTCTGCAACAAAGCTTTTGAAATGTTTTACAAAATGGAGGGTGGTTTATGATTACGCTTGCAAATGTCAGGGATTGGCTGAAAACTTTTAACATCGCAGAAAATTACTATATCGGCAAGTTAGATAATAAACAAGACAAGTCAATAGGTGTGTATTCTTTAAAACAATCAACTTCACCTGTAATTGCAATCGGCGGAGTTGAAAATTCAACATATAACATTAAATCCGTTTCTGTTCTTATACATTGGAACAAAAACGCAGACGAAACAGAAAAGGCAGCTTATCAAATATTTGACAAACTGCTTAATATTAAAAATCTTCAAATTAATAACACACAAATATATTATTTAAAGCTTAATGTTTCGGAACCCATTGATGTAGGAACAGACGATAAGGGTGTATATGAGCGTGTTATTGAATTTGACTTATATTTTAAAAGGAGAGATTAAATTATGGCATCAGCAAATACAGGAGTATATCCCTGCTATGAAAATCAGTTTCAGGTGGGAGAAAAGGATGCTGAAACAGCAACAAATACAATTGCAAACTGTGAGAGCTTTTCAGTGGCATTTGATAACGGTGTAGAGGAATGGAATCCATTTGACCAAAAAGGTTGGAAAGCACGATTAATGACCGCAAAATCTGTTACAATTTCTGTTACAGGTAAGAGGACCATTGGTGATGCAGGAAACGACCTTATTGCAGGGCTTGCTTTCAAAAACGGCCGAGATGTTGAAGTGCCGTTCCAGTGGACTTTCCCTGACGGTACAACAGTATTGCTCAAAGATGCAGTTGTCAGCGTTACTGCTTTGGGCGCAGGCGACAGTACAGGCGTTGCACCTCTCGAATTTGAGGTTATGAGTAACGGCAAACCTATAGTAACGCCTGCGGCTTAATTAAACAAAAACACACAAATTTTAACACAGGGGCAGGTTAACGCCTGCCCACAACAATTTATATTAAGGAGCGTATAACATGGCTAAAATTATAGACATTACAGATAAATTAAGTTTAGAAAAGACAAAAATCAAAATTAAAGACGAAGAATACGAAGTAGACGACAGTGCAGTTACCGTTCTTAAGATATTGCCTAAATTTGATGGAAAAGTTGAAAACAAAGCAATAAATGAAGTATTTGAAATGCTGTTTTCCGAAAAGGATAAAGAAAAAATAAAAGCTTTAAATCTTAACTTCAAAGATTTTTCAACTCTTGTGTTAGAAGCAATATCAGTTATTACAGGCGAAATAAATAACGAGGGGGAAACTCAGACCCCGGCTACGACCTGATAGACGATTTTGATTTAATCGTATCAAGTTTTAGGTCAGAGTATGGGGTCAAAATACATTCAAAAGAATTTCAGGAAATGAAATGGGATGAATTTTGCGATTTGCTTTCGGGAATTTCTCCTGAATCACCGCTTGGCAGAATGGTACAAATTCGCCTTGAAAACGACAAAGATGTTTTAAAGCACTTTACTCAATCACAAAGAAAAATCCGTTCAGAGTGGCGAAACAGACACGCAAAAACTGTTTCCGAAAAAGATACCGCCGACTTCCTTGAACAAATAAGGCAAGCATTTATTTCTATGGCAAATTAATTTCACATTTTCCTTTACATTTTTTACAAAATATGGTATATTTAGATAAAAATTGTAGGAGGTTTATTTATGAAATGTGAGAAATGCGGAAAAGAATTTGAGGAAAAATTTTGCCCTGAATGCGGAACACCGGCAGTACAAAAAGTTGAAAATGTTCAGTCAAGTGAAGCAAACAACATCCAAGAAAAAGAAAATCAACTCACACAGTCGTTAACTAACAACAAAAAGAAACCAATATATAAAAATTGGTGGTTCTGGGTAATTATTGTTGTTGCAGTAATTATTATAGGAATTATAGGAAACGCAAGCAAAAATTCAAATAGCAAAACATCAAATACATCAACTTCTGTTACAGAACAAGCAAATAATGATTTAGAGAATGAAACAATAAAAGAAACCACAGAACAAGCAACCACTGAGGAACCAACTACTGAGAAACCCACAACTGAAGAACCGACAAAAGATCCTAAAGTTATTGAAGAAGACTTCAAAAATTCATGTGTAACTATTGATTTTGAAACTTTGTCAAGAAACCCGGATAAGTACAAAGGCAATAATTATAAATTAGAGGGTGAAGTTATTCAAGTACAGGAATCATCTTGGAGCGATACTGTTGAACTTCGCATTAATATTACAAAAGAAACATTTGAATACATAGATGATGTATTATGGACTGATACAATATATGCAACTGTTAAAATTCCTGACGGTAGTGATAGAATACTTGAAGATGATGTTATAACTTTCTGGGGTACTTGTGACGGTATGTACACATACGAAAGTGTTTTAGGTTCATCTATTTCTTTGCCGAAAATTGATATAAAGTATTACGAATTAAATAATTAAGCGTTATACTGTTATTTATTAATTTTGTAGGAGTGTTTGATATGAGAAGCAATATTTTTAAAGGTTTAACAATCGTGATTTTAATTTTGGGGCTAATAGGCGGAATTGTATTAGGATTTCAAATTCCAAGTGTAAATTATAATACATTAAGTTCAGAGTTTAACTTTGGATTGATGATAGGTTCGTGGATAGGTACAGCAATTCTTTCATTTATCTTTTATGGCGTTTATTCTATTCTTTTGTATCTTGAACAATTAGGTGCAGGGGATGAAAACATTACTGTTAATACAAGTAGCTATCAGAATGTTAATGACAACAATTCAAAAAATAATAAATCAGAAGAAAAAGCTGATAGTTCGTCTTGGAAATGCCCAATTTGTGGTAAAGTTAATCAAAACTATGTTGGTACTTGCGGTTGTGGAACTACAAAACCTGTAAGCAATACTTTAGAAAAAGATGTTTGGGAATGTCCAAATTGTCATTCAAAAAATAATTATAGTGATAGTTCAGAATGTCCCAAATGCCATTGGAAACCATAAATGTTAAATAAATTGAATTAAAGGATTGGCTAAACTTTATCAATGTTTTCAAGCACTCATTAATTGGGTGCTTTTTCTTATGCGTACATTCTATGGGATGTGCGCTATTTTTATACCATTTTTTAGAAAGGAAGTGAAAATATGAATACAACAACGGTAGGGCAAATAGGGCTTGATTTAGTGTTAAATAACACATCATACAACAAGCAATTAAACAGTATTCAAATGCAAGCAAAATCAGTTAGTGATAAGGTTTCAGCACAGTTTAAAAAAATCGGTGTTGCAATAGCGGCAACTTTTTCAGCTAAAGCAATAGCGTCATTTGGAAAGGATTGTATAAAATTAGGTTCTGATTTAACAGAAGTTCAGAATGTTGTTGATGTAGTGTTCGGTAAAATGTCAGGAGATATCAACAATTGGGCAAAAAAAGCGGCGGCATCCTATGGATTGTCAGAAACAATAGCAAAAAAGTATGCTGGATTATATGGTGCTATGGCTGATGCAAGCGGTTTGGCTGAACAACAGGTTTATGATATGTCAACGGCATTAACAGGTTTAGCGGGAGATGTAGCATCATTTTATAACATAAGTCAAGACGAAGCCTACACAAAGCTAAAAGCTGTATTTTCAGGTGAAACAGAAGTGCTTAAAGATTTAGGTATAGTAATGACCGAAGATGCACTTAATTCGTATGCTTTGGCTAACGGTATTGATAAAACTGTAAATAAAATGACACAAGCCGAAAAAGTTACTCTTCGTTATAACTTCATTACTAATCAGCTTTCAAACGCACAAGGAGACTTTGCACGAACATCAAACGCATGGGCAAACCAAGTAAGAGTTTTATCACTTCGTTTTGACAGCTTGAAGGCTACAATAGGACAAGGCTTAATCAATGCATTTACACCTGTAATTAAAATGATTAACTCTTTAGTGGAAAGGCTTACAACCGTATCTAATAAGTTTAAAGCTTTAACAGAACAAATATTTGGAAATGCAGGAAGTGCTTCTGCAAGCATTTCAGGTACTGCTGATTCTGTATCATCTTTAACAGACAATGCAAATGATAGCTCAACAGCACTTGATGGCATAACAGATAGTGCTGAAAAGGCCAAAAAAAGCGTAGCCGATTTTGATAAGCTTAATATTTTGACAAAGAATGAAAATAAAACAAGTGCAAATAATACAACACCTGCAACAAGTATTACGACAACAAACGGTAATAACTTATCTTCTTTAATGTCAAATGCAATAGATAAATTTGCTTCATCTTGGAACAACAAAGGACAAAATATAATTAACAGCATAAAAAAAGCTTTTGACAGTATTAAAAATGCTATTTCATCTATCGGTAGATCTTGGAAAGAGGTTTGGAATAACGGTTCAGGAGAAAAACTTTTAAATAATATTAAAAGCCTCTTATCTCATTGTATTGATAATATAGGTTATATAGCAGATGCATTTAAAAAGGCATGGAATAATGGCGGTCTTGGCAATTCTGTAATTCAATCTATTATTGACAAAGCTAACAGTCTTATTGAACTTATTGATACCATTGCAGAGGATTTTGGTAAGGTATGGAATAATGGAGTTGGTGAACGAATATGGACAAATATTCTCACTATTATAAAGAATTGCAACAATGCCACAAAAACATTGCGAGAAAAAATTAAACTTGCTTGGGATAAAAACGACACAGGTAAAAAAATCTGGGAAAATATTCTCGGCATTGTTGAGGATATAACAGACTTTTTAAAGGATATGTCTGAAATACGTCTTAAATGGCTTGAAAGTCTTGATTTGTCTCCGCTTATGAGTGGAGTAGAAAAATTAACAGGAGCGTTTAGAGGGTTACTAAAAGTTTGCGGTGATAAATTGAAACTTGCCTATAAAACAGTTCTGTTGCCTTTAGCAAAATGGACTATTGAAAAAGCTGTGCCAAAGCTTGTTGAAGCTTTATCAAACGCACTAAAATTTGTCGCAGATGTAGTTGAAAAAATTAATGCACAAACATTGCGCTCTATTGCCGGAGGAATAGCTGCTGTTGGAACGGCTATAGTTGTTTTTAAAACCGGTTCGGCTATTGCGGCAGGAATTGATAAAGTAAAGACAGCAATTGGTTTATTATTAAGCACAATATCGGCTCATCCTATTCTCGCTATTGCAAGTGCAATAGGAGGACTTGTAGTTGCTGTACAAACATATAGTGCACTTGAATGGAGCAATTCAGAAGCTGCTAAATTCTCTGATGAAATTTCTAAAATAAAAAGTGATATTGAAACAAATACCCAAGCAATAGCGGATAATTTATCAAATACTCTTGAAACTCTTGACGGCATTTATGCGGATAATACTCTTATTGATGATTACCAGGAAAAACTTGAAGAATTGTTAAGCAAAGCTGAGTTAACACCCGAAGAGCAGTCACAGTTACAAACTATTGTCACTTATTTTGAAAACAATGTTGACGGTTTTAAAGAAACTTGGGACAAATATGTTACAAAAAGTGATAGTGGTAGCTATGAGCTAAAAGAGGATTTAAAGATAGTTCAAGATGAAATAAACAACACTATTAATGAGTATCAAAAGCTCGCTAATATGAGTGCACTTAGTGAGTTAAGCACAGAGAACAGCAAAGAGCAAATTGAAGCTAATAAAAAGTTGGCTGCCACAAAAGAAAAATTGGATGAAAAACAAGAAAAAGTAAATAAATCCTATGCAGAATTTCAAAAGTTGTTTAAGGAAGAGGGATATGATGACGAAACCGCAGAAACACTGATGAATAGATTGAAAAGCGGAGATGGAAGTGCAGTTACAAATGCGGCTTGGGGAGAAGCGTGGAACAATTATAAATCTTTCTCTAAAGATTTAGATAGTTTGAAATCTACTTATAATGAGCAAGTTGCAGAGATGAACAAACTTATTATGACAGGTGATGATTTATCAGATGTTCAAAAAGTTTTGAACGGTGATTATTCAGATGCGGCCGCGGTTATGATGGCATATAACTCAGGAATGATAAATCTTCAAGATGTTCAAAATTCTCAATGGAAAACATTAAACAATTTACAACAGGCCGCTAAAGATACAGGCAAAAATACTGTTATTGGTTTGGTAGACGGCACAAACGAGTATAAAGGTGCATTGGTAACCAATAGTAATGGGCTTGCAAGTTTGGTTTTATCTGAATATGACAGAGTTATGAAAATCCATTCACCGTCAGAAGAAATGTTTGACAGAGGAGTATTTACAGTTCAAGGTTTAATAAATGGCTTTTTAGAAAAAATACAAGAACCTGTAAATATAATTAAGAGACTTGTTGAAAAAATACTATCCCCAATACAACAAATTGCAGGCAAAATTAAAGAAAAAATCGACCCAATAAAAAATGTTTTTAAAAATGCATTTAGCGGTATTTGGTCGGTGGTAAAACAACCCATAAACTGGCTCATGGAACATTTGGAAAACTTTATCAACGGCTTTATTGGTGGAGTAAATGAAATGATTTCAGGGGTTGATTGGGCTGTAAATAGCGTTGGTAATTTATTCGGTCAAGAATGGCATGTGGGAAAACTTGAAAAAGTAACACTTCCTCGTTTTGCAAAAGGCGGTATAGTAAAAGCTCCCACACTGGCATTAGTGGGTGATAACGCAGGAGCAAACACAGGCGACCCTGAAATTGTATCTCCTTTGTCAAAACTTCAAGGAATGATTGATAATTCAAGCAACTCATACGATACAGAAATATTAAAGTCAATTTTAAGTCTTTTAAAGAAAATGTATGAAATGTTCTTAATCTTCCAGAATAACGGCGGTAATATGTATGAATTTGTTGCAAAAATTAATGGTTCAGTATTTTTTGATGAAATGATAAAGCAAAATCAACTATATAAAAAACGGCACAATGGAAAATCGGCTTTTGCATAAGGAAGTGAAAAAATGGCAAATAATTATAACGGTTTTTTAATTAAATTTAATAATACAGTTTTACCAAATAATATACTTTTATCTTATTATTCTATTCCTAATCAAAGGTTGGAGACAAGTGCCGAGCGTGATAGTTTAGGAGAACTTCAAAGAGATACCTTATCCAATTTCAAATCAAGTATTACGTTTACTACTCATATTTTGCATCTTAATGAAAAAATACAGCTTCAAAATATAATCAACAGTTCTATGATTAATTCAGTACAAAGAAAGTGTTTTATTACATATTGGAATGACGAAACAAATTCATATTATACAGGTTATTTTTATATTCCTGACATCACTTTCACTGTTATTGATGCAGATGCAGACGATATTGAATATTCACCAATCGAAATTGAATTGATTGAATATTAAAAGGCGGTGTTCAGATGTACAAAATAAGCGAAGAATTAAAAGAAAATTACCTTAACAATACAATTAGCCGAGAGGTTATATTACGCTTTCCTGATGATGATTTTGAAATTGGAAGTGAAAATATTATCTCAGAAAGTTTTGAATTAAAAAACTCAATAATGGACGAGCAAAGTTTTACTCTCGGCGGTTGTATTGCTTCTGAAATGAAAATCAAGGTTTTTAACATTAATCAATCACTACAAAATAAAAAAATTGTAGTGTTTTTAAAAATTAAATATTTAAGTCAATTATTTCCGTCAAATAATATATTTCCATCAAACAATCTTTATCCCGGATTTGGAAATATAGAAAATGAATATCCTTTGTTTTTGGGCTATGTTGAAAGCGCAAAAAGAGATAAGCAACAAAGAACCATTAAAGAGATTATTGCGTATGATAAATTTTATGATGCAAGTCAAAGAAAAGCAAATGGAGAAAATTATAATATTATTTCTGATTACTATACACATGGCACACAAGAAATTGCATTAAATGAATTTGGAAACGCTCTTTTAATTGGTTATAGTGAAAATGAGTTTGTTTTAAATTCAAACGGAGTTAATGCAAAGTCAAAATTATATTTTAATGATGAAAATTTAATGAAAGAAAGCGAAAAAACAAAAGATAGCATATTGTCATTAGCAAGAGCTGTTTTTGAACTAAAATCTGCATTTGGATATATTGATGAGAGCGGAAATATAAAGGAACTTGAAATTTACGATAAAATAAAAAACCAAATTGTTGATGAAACAATATCTGCATATATGTCATTAGAAGTTGAGGAATATATTACTGCTCCTATTACAAGACTGGATTTGATTTACAACAAAGACAACTTTTTTGTATATAGTTATTCAGACAGTTCAATTTACGAAATGGAAAATGAAATTACAAAGTGGTGTTCTGATGTTTCTAATTTAGCTCGTTCGTTTTATGTTAGAAGTCCAAATGAAGAAAAAAGTTATTTATTTAATTCAATATATTGTTATAGACCGTATAGGATCGAAGTTTTAAATCGTTGGTGGATTAATGTAGGCGATTATATTCAGGTAAATACAGGATATGCAGATTTACAGAGCTTTAATTCATTTGTTTTTTCAAAAACAATAAGCGGTATTAATTCAATGAGAATAACACTTGAAGCAAAAGGTACTCAATATTTAGGGAAGGAAGTTGAATAAATTTGTCATACGAAAAAGTGAATTGGGAAGATAGTCCGTCAAAGGCAACACCTTTATCAGCGGAAAATTTGAACAAAATGGATAAAGGAATAGCTGAAAATGATGAAAGATTAACAGCAGCAGAAACAGAAATATTAAGCAAAGCAGATAATGAATCTGTAGAAAATATTAAATCAAGACTAACAACAGCAGAAACAGAATTAGACAACAAAGTGAGCAAAAACGCAACATATTCTATTTCTGAAAATATGATACAGCCTAACGCTGTTTCAACCGAAAAAGTTGCTGACAAGTCAATAACAGTAAATAAACTGTATGGAGTAGACGATATAGTAACAGGCGGCAGTCAAAATTTAGTACGAAGTTCAGCAGTATATACAGCAATAGCAAATACAAAAAGCGAAATGCAAGAAAATATAGACACTAAAGAATCATCAACAAACAAAGTTAAAAGCTTCGACAATCGAATTACAGATACAAATGTATTTCCAACTGCTGTGGCTGTGAAAGAGTACATCGAAGGTTATTATTATAATTTTGAAGAAGTTGATAATCTTCTAAGCAATAAAGCTGACTTCGAGAGTGGTACAGGCTCTCTAACTGTAAATACAACATATTTATCAAATTTTACGAGTGCAAGTTTTGATTATTTGAAAATTGCAAATTATTGTGTTTTAAATTTTAAAATTGTTGCAAAAGCAACGAACAGTGATTTGAGATATGTCGCTTTTAGAGGACTACCGTTTGTAGCAAATTCAAATTTATATAGACGGATTGTATCTGCATCAGAAGACGATGTGTATATAACATTCAGCAGTAGTGCATCGGCAACATCATTAATGTTATTTGCTTATAATGGGTTTTCTAAAGACACTACAATTCAAGACACGATAATATATCAAATCAAATAAAGGAGTAAAACGACTATGGAAATAACAGAAAAAATAACGCTTGATATGTTAAGACAAGACAGTGTATCTATTTTAAAACAACAGTTTATTGAAATAAATGGACAACAAACACAAGTGGGAAAAAACATTCGAAACTCATATATGAATAATCCAAGCGGTAGAGAAACAATTACAAAAATATTACCGCCGGAATACGCAAATGCGGTGTTTGCGGTATGGGGAGATACTCCGACAGAAAAAGACATACAAGAAAGCGAGGAATAAATTATGTCAAAAGTAAATTGTATAGATATATCAACATTTCAGTCAAATATTGATTTTAATAAGGTCAAGAAAGACGGTATTAATGCTGTAATAATTCGTGCAGGATACGGACGGGAAGCAAGCCAAAAAGATTCGGAATTTGAAACACATTATAAAAATGCAAAAGCGGCAGGACTAAAAATAGGAGCATATTGGTACAGCTATGCCGACAGCGTTGAAGATGCAGAAAGAGAAGCAAAGGCTTGTCTTGAATGTATAAAGGGCAAGAGTTTTGATATTCCTGTATATTATGATTTAGAGGATAACTCACAAACTAATATGAGTAAATCTACCTTGACATCAATAGCCAAAAAATTCTGTGAAACAATAAAGTCAGCAGGATATAAAGCAGGAGTATATGCAAACCTTAATTGGTTTAATAACTATCTTGACTATTCAGAACTCAAAAAGCTATACAGCATTTGGCTTGCACAGTACAATGTTACAAATCAGCTTGAATGTGATATATGGCAGAACAGCTCAACAGGAAATATCAGCGGAGTAAACGGAAATGTAGACACGAATATCATTTATAATGATGATGTATTTAATAAAAAAGAAAGCACAGGGCCTAACACTTCTAATCCTGATACTGCAAAACCTTCTGTTGCAAAGCCTGATGTTTATTACTGTGTAAGAACAACAAAGGGCAAATGGCTTCCAAAAGTAAAGAACCTTGAAGATTATGCAGGATTAAAAGGAGTATCAATTACCGATGTTGCGATTAAGGTTTCAAATGGTTCAGTAAAATACCGTGTTCACATTAAGAATGGCGATTGGCTGCCTTATGTAACAGGATATGATGCAAATGACCATGTAAACGGTTATGCAGGAAACGGTTCGGTAATAGATGCAATTGAAGTTTATTACAATACACCATCTGATATAGTTAAATCAGAAGGGTATTTAAAAGCAAAATACAGAGTAAGTCCGTTAAACGGTAACTATTATCCTTATCAGTTTGACGATGAAAAAACAGACAGTCAAGATGGTTATGCAGGAACATTCGGACAAGCTATTGATAAGCTTCAAATTACATTAGCGTAGGTGATAGAAATGGCAACAGAAGTAATAGTATCATTAATTACCTTATGCGGTTCAGCTTTGGGAACATTTGCAGGAATATTTTTAAACACAAAGCTGACAAACTATCGAATTGAACAGCTTGAAAAAAAGCAGGATAAGCACAACTCATTAATTGAGCGTGTTTATCAAATAGAACAGCATAACGCTGTAATAGACGAAGAAATAAAAGTTGCAAATCACAGAATATCAGATTTGGAAAGAGGTGAGTAAAATGAAAAACTGGAAAGAATGGTTAAAAGCAGCAACGGTCAGAGCAATCAAAACAGTTGCACAGACAGCAGTTGCGACAATCGGAGTATCAGCAATGATAACCGAGGTGGATTGGGTTGTAGTTGCTTCAACTTCCGCTCTTGCGGGTGTACTGTCAATCCTGACATCAGTTGCAGGACTGCCGGAAGTATCTGACGAAACAGATACATAAACAAATTAAATTGAAAAGGAGTCATTTATGACAGCAGAAAACTCACAAAAAATACTTGATGAGAAAAACATATCTGCAAAAATTCTTTATGTTAAAAAGTATGATATTTTTAATGATTATTGGATTGTATATACATACGATTTGTCATATGAACCTAAAAAACCATTTCCGAGAAGTTATCTTATTGAGCCGGAAAAAGATATTTTGGCAAGTGATTACGAAGAAGCAATTGAATATATTCGCAATCCAGTATAAGAATTTAATCTACAACCTCATATAATCTTGTAAAAAGCTTATCCCCTCATCTACTTTTCAACGGTAGGTGAGGGGAGTTTTTATTTACTGTGTATTTTCTGTATAGATTATGTGTAAATTTACTATCACATTTTGATATATGCACCTCCATACTGAGTTATAATTATTTTAGCAAGCTTCGGATTAGGTTTTTTTATATTTACAGGGTACTGTAATTTTTTTTCATATACAAACATTATTTTTCACCCTCCGTTTCCCATGGCCATGGAGAGTTTACCCAATCCCAGTTGTTGGTAACTTCACTTTTTGTCAACGGTCCGTATGCATTTTCATATTCCTCTCTTAATGGCATGAGCATTTCTCTGTATTTTCTTATTTTTGCCAATGTTTTTTCATCATTTGGATGAGTATCTAAAAATATTTGCAAATCCAACATTGCAAATGAGTAGGTTGAAATTTTTCTTAAAAGTATTTGTCTTTTAGTCATTTTTTATCACCATCACATTTGCATCCATAGAATGGTTTATCAAGACTTGGAAACATTGTTCCTGCTTCAAAACCTTGCATTGGATTATAAACTGTTGCATTATTTGGTTGAAATGGAACATAAGCCATAGCTTCTACTGTATCACTTGGCAGCGGGGAAATTCCATACTGTTTGAATACAGCATTTTCATAAAATTCCATAAAATATTCTCCTTCCTTTTATTTGTGAGTTTATATAAACTTCACTATATAATATGCAATTTATAGGACAAAGTTAAAATTTAAAGGTTGTTATATTCAGAAAATATGTTACAATACTAATAGATTGTAGGTATTTTTATGAAACAAATTAAAATAAGATACAATTTAATAGATTCGCTCAGAGGATTTGCCATAATCAATATGGTACTTTATCATTTAATATACGATTTGGTAAGAATATTCAAAGTAGATATTAGTTGGTTTTCTGGATTTTCAGCGTATATGTGGGAGCAGTTTATATGTATAACATTTATATTAATAAGCGGAATCTCATGGCATTTCAGCAGAAATAATTTAAAAAGGGGAATAATTTTTTTTGCCTGCGGCTGCGGAATATCGTTGTTTACATACATTTTTATTCCTGATGAAGTAATTTGGTTTGGTATTTTAAACTTGTTGGGTTTTGCTATGTTAATTACTGTATTGATTAGTAAACTTTTTCAAAAAGTAAACCCAATTTTAGGATTTATATTAAGCATTTTTATTTTTATGGTTACAAAGGGTATAAGTCAAAAATTTATTGGCATTTTAGGAATTCCCGTTTTAAGTCTGCCTGATTTTTTATATTCAAACAGTTTATTTGCATTTATTGGATTTCCGGGACCTAAATTTTCTTCAAGCGATTATTTTCCGTTGTTTCCGTGGTTGTTTTTATATTTTTCAGGATATTTTCTATGGAGAATAATAAAGAATACAAAAGCAGAAAAAATAATGATGATAAAAATACCTGTACTTAATGTAATTGGAAAATACAGTCTTATAATTTACATTTTACATCAGCCTGTTATTTACGGAATATTGTATTTACTATTTAATTTTTTAATTTAACTAAAAAATAAAAGAGATGATAAAATGAAATACTATAAACTAGTGTTGAATGCACGCAACCCAAAAGGATTTTGGGGTAAAATGATGATAAGGTCTATGAATAAGGGTCATTACCAAGTTACAGGCTGGGGACTTGAGCATATTAAAATTAAAGATAATTTTACTATTCTTGATGTTGGATGCGGCGGAGGAAAAACAGTTTTTAGATTAAATGAAATGGTACCCAAGGGAAGGGTTTACGGAATAGATTATTCGGAGGTTGCAGTAAAAAAATCAAAAAAGCTCAATAAAAAGGAAATAAAAAATAATAAGGTGCAGATTGATAACGGAAGTGTATCAAACTTGCCTTATAATGATAATATGTTTGACCTTGTAACAGCAGTTGAGACATATTATTTCTGGCCAGATAAAGTAAACGACTTAAAAGAAATTTATCGAACATTAAAATTAAAGGGAAAAATACTGCTTATATTTGAAATGCTTGAAAAAGAAAATGAGCCTGATAAATGGGCGGAAGTTGAAAAGCTTGCAAAAATAAAAGCACCGAAAGAGTCACAAATAAGAGAAAACCTGTTAAATGCAGGATTTAGTAATGTTAAGACATATACAAAGGAAAATATATCATGGCTTTGTGCAGTAGGTGAAAAGGAGTAAATATGATAGCATTGGTAACAGGGGCAAGTTCAGGAATCGGAAGAGATATTGCCCGATATCTTTCAGAAAAAGGTTACGATTTAATACTTGTTGCACGTCGTGAGGAAAGATTGTTGGAACTAAAAAAACAACTTAAAACAAATGCAGAAGTAATATCTCTTGACCTTTCAAAGACAGAAAACTGTTTTAAGCTTTATGAAATGACTAAAAGTAAAAATATAGATTTTCTTGTAAACAACGCAGGATTTGGAGTATGCGGAAAATTCTGCGACACACCTCTTGAAGAAGAACTAAGACTTATTGATACAAATATAAAAGCAATGCATATTTTGTTTAAACTTTATCTTAAGGATATGGTTAAAAGAAACAGCGGATGTATTTTAAATGTAGGTTCTTTAGCAGGATTTATGGCAGGACCTGTTTTTTCAAGCTATTATGCCTCCAAAAACTATGTTGTAAGAATGACTGAAGCTGTTTATGAAGAATTAAGAAGAGAAAATAGTGATGTTATAATAAGTGTGTTATGTCCCGGACCTGTTAATACAGAATTCAATAAGGTAGCAAAAGTTAATTTTGCAATAGGAGGACTTTCAAGTGAATATGTAGCAAAATATGCAGTTGAAAAAACTTTGAAAGGGAAAATGATAATTATTCCGGGAAAACTGATGAAGTTTACAAAATTCATTCAGCATTTCAGCAGTGAAAAACTTACGACCAGAGTGTCTTATTATATTCAAAAAAGAAGAAACGAAAGGAGTACAGAAAAATGAAAAAGTTAATTTTGTTATTAGGCGCCGTATTAGGTATGGTTTACCTTGCAAAAAGATATTTATATGGAGAAGAAGACGGCGTATAAAATTTAAAATTTATATCAAAAGAAAAAGCCACTGAAAATTCAGTGGCTAAAATTATGATAAAAATTTATCGAATTACAATAAAAATATATTTCAGTAATTTTTATATAGCTATTTATGAGACAGAAGAAAAATGCTTTTATTTTACTGAGCACGATAGATAAATATTTTATCGCTTAGTATTGTTTAATTTATTACATAAGATAAATCGGAATTTTCAAAGAGAATTTTCAGGAAAATATGTATGATTGTTTTTACAGAATCAGAAATGAATAAATTTAATTATAAAGACTGGGTATCATATTTTGCAGATAATGATACAAAACGGCTAAAAATAGATTTTTCGCAGGAAAATGAACTGTCGCAAAAAGAATTAGTTTTTCCTTCAATACAGGCTTTTCAATTTAATTGAGAAGCCTGTTTTATTCAAATATTTTATTTATAAAATCGTTAGTTAAATTATTAAGTTTTTGAATGTCGGAGATTTATCGCTTTTGTTGTTATAATAAAAAATTAATGATTAATTGACTTTTAATGCGGTTCTATGATATATTTTAAAAAGATTAGATTGATTATTAGATAATTTATTACAATAATATGTTAGGTTTGTAAAATAAATGGAGGAAATTTAAATGAGAAAGAAAGTAATTAATTTTTTGTATATGAATAAAAGACTCAAATTTCTTTTACCGATTTTTCATTTTTTTATAGGAAAAAACAGAGTGAAAATTAAATCGGGGGGGGGTAATAAAATTACCACAAAAAATGCAAATATTTACAAAAATATAATTAATATAGAAGGAGAAGAAAATAAAGTTACAATAGATAGTAATACAGATTTGCACAACTCTTGCATTACTATTTCAGGAAATAACAACAGTATATTTATTGGAAAGTCATCTTTTGTAAATGGTCTAAATGTTATTATACAAGGTGATAATAACAAGCTTTATCTTGGAAATAATTTCTTTATTTATGACAAAACAAGAATATTTTTAGTAGACGGTTCAAAGTTTATTGCAGGCGATTCGTGTATGTTTTCAGATAATATTGAGATAAGGACTACTGATAATCACAGTATTATAGATATAAGCACAGAAAAGAGAATAAATTACGAAAAAGATATAACTTTAAATAACAAGGTTTGGCTTGGTTTAGGAGTTACAATTTTAAAGGGTGTAGAAATAGCTGAAGGTTGTATAGTTGGAGCTCAGTCAGTTGTAACAAAGAGTTTTACTGAAAAAAATACAATTATTGCAGGTAATCCTGCGAAGGTAATTAAAAGTAATTGTAAATGGTTAATGGAAAGAATATAAAATATGTACTTAATACAAACAGGCTTCTCAATTTAATTGAGAAGCCCTGGTTTTTTATTCAGATATTTTATTTATAAAATCATTAGTTAAATTATTAAGTTTTTGAATGTCGGGAATTTCAACATTTTCATTATTTATATTGTATTTGCTTTTCATTTTTAGAATATGTAAAACAGCGTCATCAAGTCTTTCTTCATCTAATTCATTGTTCTTTACTGCTGAAATAATGCTGTCAATAACATTTTCGGCATTATTATATTCGTGGCATACCAGAAGCATATCGCAGCCTGCATTTAATGCCATAACTGCCGCTTGCTCTATTGAATATTTATCATCTATTGCATCCATCGTCAGGTCGTCAGTAAGTACGACTCCATCAAATTTAAGATCTTTTTTTAAAATATCGGTAACAATTGTCTTTGAAAGGCTCGAAGGATTATCAGCGTCAATTTCTGTACAAAGCAAATGTGCTACCATAATTGCAGGAATGTTTTGTTCTATTGCTTTTTTAAAAGGCAAAAATTCAAAGTTTTCAAGTTCTTCTTTAGTTTTTGTTACAACAGGCAAAGAATAGTGAGAATCTTCAAGCGTATCACCATGTCCGGGAAAATGCTTTCCAACAGTAATTATATTTTGCGACATAATTCCATTCATGGTCTGTATCGCATATTTACTAACATCTTCGGCATTATTGCCGTAGGATCTGTCTGCAATAACAGTATTGTCAGGATTTGACCAAATATCTAAATCAGGAGAAAAACCGGTAGAAATCCCGAATGCACTTAGCTGTTTTCCGATAATTTCTCCGGATTCATAACAATATTTATCATTTCCGCATTGAGCAATACTGTAAGCAGAGGGAAGACTTTTAACATCATCAGGAAGCCTTGATACATTTCCTCCTTCTTCATCCATACCGATCAAAAGAGGGAAATCATCATAAGCAGTATTTTTAATACTGTTAGAAATTTTGGTAAGCTGTTCTGTACTTTCAATATTTCTTGAAAATAAAATTACTCCTCCTACATATTTGTCTTTTACAAGACTTGTAAATTCATCGTCAATTTCATACCCATCAATTCCGCAGACGACGACCTGACCTGCTTTTTGCTCAATGGACATTTCCTCAAGTTTCACCTTATTTGGATCTTCAGTAGGAGGTTCAGTTGTAGGAGATTCTTTGAATTTTACGGTAGATGTTTCAGTTGATGATTGTAAATTCTGACTTTCATAACTATTTTCATCATTAAAGCCGTTCCATAATAAGATTTTACATCCGTCTAAAAAAACTGCAAATAATAAACAAATAATTGAAATTATAAAAAGTTTAATACTGTTTTTCATAATTATATCCTCACTATACTGTGATTATATCATAGATTATAAAAAAATTATATAATTATAAAAAATGGCACTTGAAAGTGCCAAATTTTAAAATCTTTTATTGTATATATTTACAAATTAATGTATAATATTATCAAATTTTGTTTATGATTTTTTTCTTATTAAAATAATTGGAGTTGTTTCATGTCCCTGACCGCAGGGATTGTCGCTGATAAGTCCTAAAAGTTCTTCTTCGCTTAAATTAATATCCGATGAATAGCCTAAAATTTCTTGACCTAAATCATTTGCATCAACAATCATACAGCTCATACCAAGCTTTTCTTTAATTTCATCGCAAACTCCCGAAGGATTTTCCGGATTTTCAATACCGATATCTCTGTATTCTTCCCAAACATGGTCATAAAAGCCGTCAAGACCTGAAACTTCTTGTCCCACAATTTCGTAAAAAACGCCCTTTTTACCAAATAATTTGCAAACACCTCCTGCAAAACTTGCCCAGAGTACCTTTAGCAAACCTACTTTAGTAATTGCGTACTGCATTTTAATTGTTTCACCAACGCCCACTCCTGTTGTAGGGTGAGATGCAAATTTAGAAAGCAGTTTCGCCCAAAAGCCCACTTTAAGGTCTTCTCTTTTAACAACTCTGTTTTGACAAAGGGCAATAATTTTTTCACTGGAAGAAACAATATCACCCTCTTCGTAAATTGGTGAAACATATTTCTTAAAAATTTCAATATAATCTTCACCTTGTTTTACAAAATGAGTTTTTATAGCGTGACGCATATATGTAGTGCCGTTTACGGTAATTTCCACATTTTTTCCTTCGTTTGCAACAAATTCCATTAATTTATACCTCCGATTGTTTAAAAAATAAACAACAGTTTTAAAAGTAAAATTTATACACTTTTATAATTATATAATAAAATTATAATTTTATCAATAATATATTAATTTTTTATTTGGAGTAATTTATGTTTAAAGAGCTTGACAGTAACACCGTTTATGAATGTACAGGAGTGGTAGAGTCTGTAATATACAGAAATGAAGAAAACGGATATACGGTAATTGAACTTTCAGGAGATGAAGAAATTACAGCAGTAGGAATTATGCCTTTGCTAAATGTAGGAGAAGAAGTTAAGCTTACAGGCACCTTTAAAAATCACCCGTCATACGGAATGCAGTTTTCAGTGGTAACATGCCAGCAGAGTATTCCAAAAAGTTTAAGCGGTATATTAAAATATTTGTCATCAGGAGCGATAAAAGGGATAGGTTCTGCTACTGCACAAAAACTTGTAAAGGAATATAAAGAAAGAACTATTGAAATTCTTGAAAACGAGCCGCAGCGGGTTGCCATGATGAAAGGCATTACCTTAGAAAAAGCAAATAAAATAAGCAAACAAATAAAAATGAATACAGGTGTAAGAGAACTGCTGGTGTATTTGGCAGGTTATGATATTTTACCTAATTGTGCTCTGTCAGTTTTTAAGGCTATGGGTAATGAAGCAATAGAAAAAATTAAAGAAAACCCGTATATTCTCTGTAACGGAGGTTTTAATATTTCCTTTGAAAAAGCGGATAGAATTGCAATCTCACAGGAAAAACCGGCAGACAGCGAATATCGTATTCGTGCAGGACTTGCTTATGTATTAAATCATAATATGATAAACGGACATACTTGTCTGCCGAAAGATACCTTAATTAAAGTTACTGCGGATTTTTTGGGAATAAGCAAAGAGATTTGTTTATCTGTGTTGGAGGAAATGATTTTTGATTCATCTATTGTAAAGGATGAAATAGGGAATAAGGAATTTGCCTTTATACCCTCTGTTCACAGATGTGAAAAATTCATAGCGGCAAGAATTAATTTTATTTGCAGATATCCTGCCGACAGAATTCCTGATATTGATAAAAGAATTAAACATATAGAAGATACGGAAAATATACAGTATGCACAGTTGCAGAAAAAAGCTGTGATTGAAGCTTTGTCAAAGGGTATGCTTGTACTTACGGGAGGTCCGGGAACAGGTAAAACCACAACCCTTAATGCAATAATCCGAATCTTAAAAGATTGCGGAAAAAAAGTTTATTTAACAGCTCCAACTGGTCGTGCGGCACAGCGTATGAGTAAGGTTACAGGATGTGAAGCGAAAACAATACACAGACTTTTAGAGGTGAACTTTACAAAGGGAGAAGAAATGGCATTTAAGCATAACGAAAAAAATCTCCTTGACTGTGACGCACTTGTTGTGGACGAAGTATCAATGGTAGATGTTTTTCTCTTTGAAAGTCTGATGAAAGCTCTGCCTTTAGGATGCAGGCTTATTCTTGTTGGTGATTCAAACCAGCTTCCGTCGGTAGGACCTGGTAATGTTTTGGAGGATATTGTTTTATCAAATACAATACCCGTTGTTGCCCTTAATGAAATTTTTCGTCAGTCGATGGAAAGCTTAATTGTTACTAATGCTCATAAAATTGTCAACGGAGAAATGCCTGACCTGTCAAAAAAAGATAAAGATTTTTTCTTTTTACCCAGTAATAATCAGTATGATATAAGCAGTATAATTGTAGATTTGTGTAAAAGGCGATTGCCAAATTCCTACGGTTATTCTCCATTTGAAGATATACAGGTGCTTTCCCCTTCTAAAAAGGGAGAACTTGGCACAGCAGAACTTAACAAAAAACTTCAGACTGCATTAAATCCCAATACAGAAAATACAGAAGAAATTACTGTAAACGGAAAAATTTTTCGCAAAGGTGATAAAGTAATGCAGATAAAAAACAATTACGATATTAACTGGTATAAAGAAAACGGAGAAACCGGTGCAGGAATTTTTAACGGTGATATAGGCGTTTTAGAAAATATCAGCAAAAAGAGCAATACTGTAAAAGTAAATTTTGATGATAAGATAGCTGTTTATGACAGTGACAGCATATCAGATTTAGATTTTGCTTACGCATGTACCGTTCATAAAAGTCAGGGAAATGAATTTGAGGCGGTAATTATTCCTATGCACAAGGGAGCTCCACAGTTATATTACAGAAACTTACTTTATACAGCAGTAACAAGAGCAAAAAAGCTTTTAATATTAGTAGGAGATAAAAACACAGTTGAATTTATGGTAAATAATAACCGCCGTTCAAAAAGATACAGCGGACTGAAAGAATTTTTAATAAGGTGCAGAAATGAACATGATATTTGATTTTATAATAAATTTGTTTTATCCCTCAAGGTGTGTTTTTTGCAATAAAATAATTGATAGAGAAAAAGTCTGTTGTGATGAATGTAACAGAAAAGCAAAGGATTATAAACCCATAAAAACCATAATTAATAATACTTTTTGTGTAAGTGCTTTTCCTTATTGCGGCGTTTTCAAAAATGCAATTTTAAACTTGAAAATTAGAGGAAAGATTCAAAATGCAGATGTGCTTTCTTTGTATATGATTAAAGCAATCAGAGAATACTATAATAATGATAAATTTGATTATGTAACTGCTGTTCCGTTAAGTAAAAAACAAAGAAATCAAAGAGGCTTTAACCAGTCTGAAATAATAGCAAGAAAAATTGCTGAAAATTTAAGTGTACCTTATAAAGAGTGTCTTGTAAAAATAAAGGATAACAAACCGCAGCATTCTTTAAACAGAGAATTAAGAAAGCTTAATGTTAAAGGTGTTTATAAAATTGAAAATGAAAATATAGTAAATTTAAAGATCCTGCTTGTAGATGATATTGTTACAACAGGATGCACTTTAAAGGAATGTTCAAAAATTTTAACAAAATATAAAAATAAAGTGTTATGTTGTGCATTTTGTAAGACAGATTAAAATAAATATTGAAATAACAATTAAGTTATAATATAATTACATAAAGGCTTGGATAAGGAGAAATATTATGGATTTAGCTATTGATTTAGGCAGCACAAGAACAAGAGTTTTTATTCCGGATAAAGGTAAGGTTATAGATGAGGCAACAGTTGCTGCAGTAGATTTGGAAAGGGAAGAAATTTTTGCAGTAGGCGATAAGGCATACAAAATGCTTGGAAAAACTCCCTCTAAAATAGAGGCCATGTATCTGCTTGACAGTGGTGTAATTGCGCAGTCGCAAATATTAGAAGATATGCTTAAAATTTGTTTGCAAAATACTTCAACAGGCAAAATGGTAAAACCACGTGCAGTTGCGTCAATACCGAGCGGTGTAACAGAGGTTGAAAAGCGTGCCGTAATAAATGCGATTTCAAGTCTTGGAGTAAGACAAATTTTTTTAATAGATTCAACTAAAGCTGCCATTATGGGCTGTGGTTTAGATGTAATGAGTCCAAGGGGTAAAATGATTGCAAATTTCGGCGGCGGAAGAGCGGATGCGGCGGTAGTATCATTAGGCGGAGTTTCCGTTTCAAAAACAACCAATAAAGCCGGAAGAAAAATGGACGAGGAAATTATTAAGTTTGCAAGAAAAAAATATTCTCTCATTATAGGCAATAATATGGCAGAAGCCTGTAAAAAAGCAATCGGTTCGTTAATTCCTTTGCCGGAAGAAAGAATTTTCAGATTAAAGGGCAGAGATGCAATAGCAGGACTTCCGAAGTTTGTAGATGTAAGTTCTGAAGAAATAAGGGGAGTTTTAACAGAGCTTTCAATGGGAATGGTTGAAATAGTAAAAAATGTTTTAGAAGAAACTCCTCCCGAACTTATGTCGGATATTTACACAGACGGTATTATTTTTACAGGTGGTCTTGCAAATATTTACGGTTTTTCAAAGCTGATTGCTCAGAATACGAATATAAATGTACTGGTAGCGGAAAATCCCCAGGACTGTGTAATTAAAGGCTGTGCAAAGGCTATAAGCTACATAGCCGCAACAGAAAAAGGAGATAAATCAGAACAGACTCCGCTTGTGCAGGTATATTAAAATCAGAAAATATTTGATATGCAGCAAAGTATATATTAAATATTAAAACTATTAAGTATCTTAAAAATTAAACAACGGGCGGAATTATCCGCCCGTTTTATTGCCATTCATAATTTTTTCTAAGAATATATTTTAATTCGTTTAAATGTGCGACTTCCATAAAAGGATATTCCTTGCACACGGCGGTGCAGATTTTTTCTGTTTGTACATCAGGTTTATCCAACACACAAACAATTTTGTCAATTATGTTTTTTTTACTGAATCTAACCTGTTGAGCGGCACATCTTAAAAGATATTCTGCATCTTCACAATTTTCTTTAACAGGAATAATAAGTACGGAAAATTCCGTTGGAGATGTTTTTTTGCAAATAAGCATTACCAAGCTTCTTATAAATTCAGCCAATCCCCAGATTGCAAAAACAGTAATAATACAAATTCCTACTATGTTCATAAGCTCACCTCTTAATATATTTTATAAAAATTTTTGATTTATGTTCAGTATATCAGGCGATTTTTTGTAAAGAATATTTTTGCAAGGAAATCATTCTTGCAGAATTTCCAGAGGTGATAAAAATGGTAGATAATTCTTACGCAAATAAAAGCATTAAATGTACGGTAACAAGCTGCGAAAACCACAATAATTCACAAAACTATTGTGCACTTGACAGCATAACAGTAGGTACACATGAAGTAAATCCCACAGAATGTAAATGTACAGACTGTGAAAACTTTGTAGCTAAATGTACTTGTTAAGTAACAAAACAGCTAATAAAGCTACAAAAACAGAGCCTTTTAAAAGGCTCTGTTTTTGTTTAAAGGAGAGTGGAAGAAGTTTATTTGGATTTATTGACAACAATTATTTTTTATAGTATTTTTATAGTATAGACTATATTTATAAAAGAGATGAAGTGTATTATGGAGACTTTAAGCCTTTTAAATCCGAAAAATTCAAAGGCAAAATTTAATAATCTTACAAATGAAACAATTAATGATCTATCACTTGAATTTATCTGTCAAACACTTACGGAAGATGAATACGAAAGAAATGTTATTTTAAAAATAATGTCTCAAATAACATCAGATACACAAACAGTTAAATATCGCGGTGATGTTTTTGAGGACTTTTTAAAGTTTCCTAAACTGCGAAATGTTTTAGCAGAACTTTTAAAAGAACTTGCAAACCTGCGTGATTTGGAGCGCTTTCAAAAAGATTCCGAGGCGTCGTCACTTTGGAAGCTTATAAACAGATTAAGAGAAATAGACGGTTATGTTAAGTGTATAACAGAAATGAAAAAATGTCTTGAAGAAACAGACATTCAGTCTGAAGGACTTAAAAATCTTAAAAATTACCTTGACAATATATATAGTCAAAGCGGATTCCCGCAGCTCAAGGCTGATATTAGCGAGACCTTTAAAAAAGCACAAAAACTTAAAAGTGTAACGATTGGAGTAAATCTTGATGATTTGCTTCGTCCAAAAACAGCGGGAATTTTATCTTTAAATGATAAGGAATTTTCAAATTCGGGTTTAATGACGCATTTTGTGAATTTTGTAAATACAAAAGATGAGCTTCATCACGGAACAGATATAACAGATATTAAAAAGTTTCACCCTGCAAGTCCTAAATTTAAAGAGGAGCACGCAGGCTTTGGCAAAATAGAACAAAATGCGGCAGTAGGTTATGTTACTATTTCTTCAGGAGACTCTGCAACAGGCGGTGACCCGTTGTCGGACAGTATGAAAAAAGCAGTAACTGAAATTATGAAAAAAACAGTTCGTGAAATTCAAAGTACACTTTTAAAATATGTAAATGTAAGCGGATATTCGCTGGTAAGTTTAATGCCTGAAATAGTTTTTTATATTCGTTGGGCGGAACTTGTGGATAAAATACATTCTAAAGGTTTAAAAATGTGCAAGGCGGAGGTTTTGCCGGAAAATGAAAGAAAATTTTCTGCAAAAGAAATATATAATCTTAAGCTTGCAATAAAAAGAGTTAATGGTGAAGAATTTGATATTGTTTCAAATGATATTAATTTTAATGATGATAACGGCAGGGTTTTTATTCTTACAGGTCCTAACAGAGGCGGAAAAACCACCTTTACTCAAGCTGTTGGCTTGGCTTTTTTACTTGCGCAAAACGGAATTTACACTCCTTGTAGTAATTTAAAAATCAGCCCCTGCGATAATATATTTACCCATTTTCCTGCAGATGAAAACGATACCGTAGATTTAGGCAGACTTGGCGAAGAAAGCAAACGACTTTGGGAGATTTTTGATGTTGCAACAGATAAAAGTCTTTTACTGCTTAATGAAAGTCTGGCAACGACTAATGTTTCAGAAGGGTTATTCATAGCTAGAGATGTAGTAAAAGCAATGTGTTATCTTGGAGTAAGGTCAATTTTTAATACACACATGCACGATTTGGCAAAAGACCTTGAAACTCTCAATAACGACAAACAAAATAAAAGTACAGCAGAAAGCCTTGTAACCGGAGTAGATAAAGGTGAGAGGTCATTTAAGGTTTATGTTTCTCCTCCCCAGGGCAGCAGTTATGCAAGAGATATAGCAAAAAAGTACGGTGTAACCTTTGAACAGATAAAAAGTAATATTGACAGCAAAACAAAATGAAATAATGATTAAATAGGAAAAATATTGCAACTGAAAAAATGATAATAAACGATTATTATAATCTGTATGCTTTATGGATTTCCTGTAAAGGAATGTGACTGAGTAATATTTATGATATATAAAGAGTGAATAGATAGATTAAAAAAAGAAATTCAGAACCTTGTTTTGTTGTATAGGACAGTAATAAAATTGTAGGATCAATTATTGCGTGAAATTACGGACGCAGGGTTTATATATCATACAGCAGTAGCTTCGAAATACAGAAATCAATGTGTCGGTTAAAACTGGTTGATAATGCACTAATTGCTCTTAAAAACCAATGTATAAATAAGATTGCATTAGTAGTTTTTGAAAGAAACAAAAACGGAAATACTTTTTGGGAAAGTAAAGTTTTTGAAATAAGAGAAGATATGGTATATAGCAATAAATCATTTACTGATATAATAAGAATTGATACATAATTACAAAAATATTTTAAGTGTCATCTCCCTCGTAAGAGGGAGATTTTTTATTATTCATAATTTATATAATACAAACATTCCCAAAATTAAAATTACACCTTTATTTTAAAAATACATAGTATATTGTATAAAAACTAAAATTTTATACAGGTGTTTTATATGACAAAAACTGTTGGAATAATCGGCGGAGATAAGCGTTTTCTTTTTGCAGGCGACTGCTTTTTAAAAGATAAATATAATGTTAAGCTTTTCGGCTTTTCAAAAATAACAAGTTATGGAGATTTGCAAATATGCAATAGTTTAGACGAGCTGTCAAAAACTGATATTGTTATATTTCCGCCTCCGCCTGTAAATCAGGCAGGAGATATAAACGCTCCTTTTTCAAAAGAGCCTGTTAAATTTGATTCTGAACTTATAAATTTAATTTTTGATAAAAAAATATTTTGTCCTATGAAAGAAAAAGCAGTAAAGTTTTGCAAAATATTTGATAATGCAAAATCTTATGATTATTTTGAAAGAGAAGATTTTACACTTTTAAATGCTTACTTAACGGCAGAAGGCGCCTTGCAGACGGCGCTTAACAGCTATGAAGGAGCAATTTTAAACAGCAAAATTTTAATATGCGGTTTTGGCAGAATAGGTAAATGTCTTGCGAAAATGTTGAGGGATTTAAAAGCCGAAGTTTATGTAAGCGCCAGAAAAGCAACAGACTTTGCAAAAATCACTATGAACGGTTATAACGCAATTAATACCCGACAGCTAAAAGAAATAAGAGGCTTTGATATAGTGTTTAATACGGTACCTGCATTAATATTTAATGAGGAATTGCTTAAAAATACAGATAAAAATACTTTGCTTATAGATCTAGCGTCATTACCCGGAGGAATAGATAAATCTGCGGCACAAAGCCTTGATATAGATATAATACACGCTCTGGCCTTGCCGGGGAAAACTGCACCGAAAACAGCAGGAGAAATTATAAAAAACACAATTGTTAAGATGCTTGAGGAGGATATCAGGTGAAAAAGGTAACAGTCGGATTT